>NZ_JANPGP010000039.1:0-35299 GCF_031424035.1 Novosphingobium sp. | reverse complement strand
TTGCGCTTCACGTCGCCAAACCATGACTGCTGCGTCTGCGCCTTGTTGAATGCATCAATCGCGGCATCGAGCGCCGCAGTTGCGTTCAGGTCATCAATGCTGGCGTCTTCGTGCATGTCGGACAGCAGGCTGTCGTAAATGCCAGCCGGATCGATGCGCGGATAAGTGATGTGGCAGGGGCTTACCCATTCAAGGCCAGCGTCGGCGGCTTGATCAAGCTCTTGGAAATATTCGTCACCGTTGAAGGCGCAATACGGCCCGCCATCGTCTGGCACTTCCTCGGCAGCTTCTATCTTTGCCTTGAATTGGCAGGACTCGCACCGCGTCCAGCCCTTCGGCGTTTCACATTCGCAGGTGTCGCAGGTGTTATGGGTTCGGCAGGTGTAGCAGTTCTCCGCTGCCTCACGCGCCGCCTGATGTTTCCGATCTTCCGTGGCGAGATAGATCGCGGGCGAGTTCAATCCGCCGCACTTCGGGCATGCGTAGATGATTGGCTTCTTGTCGGGATCATCAGCGCGCACCAGCACGATAGCTTCGGCTTTGCTGCCAGTTGTTTCTTCCGCCATGTCACGCGGCTCCTTCGGTATGTGAGGGGGAAGATTTGAGGCGGGCGATCTCGGCTAGGATGCAGTCGCCAATCGTGAACCATTCACCGGAGCGCCGGCGAGCACTCCAGCGACGATGGTACTTGGCCTCAAGGTCGGCACCGCCTTCAACGGTTGCGAAGATATGCAACCGGTCGCCGCTGGCAGTTTGGAGCGCCTTCAACCTTGCCTGCGGATCTCGGCTAAACCCGACCTTGATCAGTTCACCCCGGCGCAGTTCCTTGCCGATGAAATAGACGCGCTCAATCGGTCGGTGCGGAAACCACGCCCGCACGGCGTCGGCCATCTTGTGGAAGGCGTCATAGAAGTCAGGAACGCCAGCAAACACCGCCGGGTCACCGCCTCCTTTGACGATCACGCGAACGCTGAATGTGCCGAGTTTGTTGCGCTCGTCGTCACGATCATCTTCGATGTAGAAGGGCGGGATGCAGGTCGGCAAGCCGCCGCGCTCATCATGCCCATGGTGCCATTCGACCACAGGACCTTCGACGAGGGGCTTCATATTGGCAATGCGCCTGCCAAGGGCTATCAGGGGATCAGCCATTACGCACTCCTATGCGTTGGTGGTCAGGCCCGGTGCTGAGATTGGCGTCTCGCATCGGGCCGATGTACTGTTGTACTTTACCCCGTACCAAAACGCGAACGAAAACGGCACATATTGGCGAAATAAGTACGGACGTTGCCAGAAATGGCGCAGTTTTCCGTGGATACCCCATGTTCGTAATGATGGGGTCACAGGTTCGAATCCTGTAAGCGGCACCACCACTTTCACAAAGAAAATCAGAAAGATAATCTGGAAGGCGCTTTCGCTTGGGAAGGCGAATTTGTGCTGTTTAAGGCACTTTCAGCTTAGAATCGCCCCTGACCCGCGCCAGACCCATTTGACGGGTGAAAGGGCGATCAGATTGTCTGCGAGAATCATTGAGTTAGAAGAAGCCTCTGACCGGAAGCGCGCTGCGGATCGGGCGAAAGGAGCGTTCAGTCCAGCTAGAAGCATGAAGGTGCCAAACTGGGTCCAGCTTGGGTCGTTTTGGGTTGGGGCTGGCCAAACCCACGCATAATTTGGACCGCTTAGCCGCCGCCTTCCGGCTTGCTCCAGGTCTTCGCATGGTGCGAGCTCTTGATCTTCCAGAGGATGCGCTCGGTTGCGGCAATCTGGTACCCGATGGCTTTGTCGTCTTTGTCGCCGAAGGCGCTGAGGCGCTTATCGCACAACAAAAAGGACTACAGGCGATCGGTCTGCCTCCTTCGATGTGGGCTGCCACATCAAAGGCTACAAAGATTGCGGTCTTTGCCCTTGCGTCGGCAATCTCACCGCAACTGCTGCAAGCTCAAGTCGGGCCAAAGGTCCGGATTGTTTGTGCGGGAGGGCTGTTTCCTTTGCCGACCGGCGATTGGTTCGACCCTGAGGACATTGATGCAGCCTGCCTCGAAGACTTCACGGAAATCAGTTCGATCAACAATCTGGCTGATCCACCGGGAACAGCCGATGCAGATTTTCAGAAACCTGACCCTTTCAAAGTGCCGTTGTCGAAGTACAGCTTGCTGGGGCAGGCTTCCGAGATCGAAGCCCGATCGCGCCAATCAAAGCCGATCAGCGGCAAAGCTCTTCTCCTGTCGCAGGCCTCGATCCTCTATGGTGCGCCCAACACCGGCAAGACGATCATCGTCCTATCTCTGGTTATCGAAGGGGTCCGGTTGGGGACAATCATCCCAGCCCAGACGTTCTACATCAACGCGGACGACAACAGCCAAGGAATCGCTGAAAAGCTAAGCTTCCTGGATGAAATCGGCGTGCATACTCTGGTGCCGGGATTCGGCGGGTTTACCCCTCCCAAGCTCGCACAGGATTTGGCGACCATGATTGCCGAAGACTGCTGCGATGGGGTGGTCATCATCATCGATATCCCAACCACTAAGACTGGGAAGCCTCGCAGAGTGCCGCTCAGCCAGGCGTCAATGGACATCCTCGACGGTTTGCCCCGATGGGACAAGTGTCCCTGGTTGATCCCGAACCCTGAAACCCGGCTGCCCTATACCGATATTAAGAGGGCCTGGGACCGGGCGCGGGATGAAGCGGGCCTACCCGGCCTCAGGATCCATGACCTGCGGCATTCGGCGGCTTCGTTCATGATCGAAGCCGGGATCGACCTCTATGCGGTCGGGAGAATTCTGGGCCATGCCGACCACCAGAGTACCCAGCGCTACGCGCATTGCTCACCGGGGCTCTTGATGCAGGCGGTTGAGGCCGGTGCGGCCAAAATCAACCTGAACTGGTCCACTGCACCCTAACCTTACACCACCCCGGATTTGGGCAGCTCAGGCTGTTCAGGTCCGGGGATTTTTCTATCCCAATTTTTTGTGCGGCTGTTCTCTAGCGGACCCCGACGGGTATCGGCGGCAGCGCGCTTGCTAAACCTCCAAGCGGCTCTCGCAGGCCTCATACTGGCTATAGGTCCTATAGGCTTTACAGACATCATATACAGATGTAGGACGATTCGCAGGATCAAAGGAGACAAGTCATGGGCTACACCCTCGAAATTCCAGACGAGCTTTTTTCTAAGCTGCAGCGACACGCGGTGCCATTGATTGATACACCGCTGTCAGTAATCGAGCGCGCACTCCGGGCACTCGAAGCCGGTGATGAAACGCCGACGTCCGGGCCTTCAAGCCTCCGAACTTTCAACCCTTCAGCACCTCCCGACCTCAAATTCACTTCGGTGCTCAAGGCCCAGATCAACGGCAAGGTGCTGCGCAAGGCGGACACCAACTGGAATGCGGTCCTGCTGCACGTTATCAACGAAGCCGCCGCCATGAAGACGTCGCCTCAGGACATTTTGGACTTGGTGACCGTCAATAGTCAGCTCGGATGCCGCGAAGACAGCGGTTTCAAATTTGTCGAAGCGGCTGGAATCTCAATTCAGGGGCAAGATGCCAACTCTGCATGGCGTCAGACTTATACCCTAGCCTCAAGCCTTGGAATCGAGATCGATCTGACCTTCGTTTGGCAATCGACTGACAAGGCAGCAATGCCGAGTGTCACTGGCACCATGTTCGTACCTGTCAATTAATCTAGGGAACTCGATATGGCAGATGATCTCGTCGAACGGGCGCTCGCCCGGATCGCACAATGCAATGAGCCAAAGGATCTGAGGCAGATTGCCGCCAATGCAATAAAGCAGGGTCAGCACAGGGTCCGGCATGCGGCGGAGCTTCGTCTATACGACATCCTGCCTGCAGCGAAGCCGGGCACGCTGGAATACGATGTATGGCGCAGCATCTATGCCTTGGAGGGCGCACTAAAGGCGGAAAGAAACAAGACAACCCTGTTGGCCCGAACTCGCCAGAAGATCGCTCGTGATGGCGAGCATAAGACGGTCGCCGATCTAGTTTCCGGCAAGGTTTCGGATGGATTCCGAATGCTAGTCGATCGGAACATGCCTGAGCTGACCTTCGAAGCAGTCGCATTGCGGCACGCTCAGGATTTCGACGAAGACGTGGTCCAGGGAGCAGAAGCAAGACTCGGAGCTGCCGGTTTCAAAGCGGACCAATTGCTCGGCTAGCGTGCATCGCCTCCCGGCACGTTCTCGGGGTTTTCGAAGGGTCGTTTCAAGCTTGACGGCTGAGCTAGGGCACTTTCAATAGGCAAATTCTGAGTTTGTATCTCTAGTGCGCTTGGGTTCTGCTTGGGTATGGATGCCGTCATGGACCGATTTGGTGCGAAATCTGAAGAAAACTATCGCTTTTCCGCCATTTATCGATCGTTTTCGTAATGATGGGGTCAGAGGTTCGAATCCTCTAAGCGGCACCATCACTTTCCTTCAGAAAATCATGAAGATAAGTTGGAAAGCGGCTTCGCTTGGGAAAGCGAACTTGTGCTTCTGAAGGCACGCGCCAAGTTCAGCTCTGTTGGGGGAGGCAGACATTCGCCTGGATTGATCAACGACTGCTGCGGTGGACGAGCCGGAATGGCAGCTATTTCAGTCCGCTCCTGCCAAAGCCGCCCCGCGAAATAGGTATAGCTCAATTGCGCCGAAGCCACCTATCGCGCCTTTGAGCTCATAGAACGATGCCGCTCACCATACCACGGTAATTCCCGCCTTCGCCGCATGGGCCTGCGCGCCCTTGCGGAACGTGCCGTCGTAGCCTGCCCAGACGTGGACATTGCCGCCCACCGCCGCGTCGAGCGATCCGCCCAGCTCTGCCGCATCACGCCCCAGGCCGGGGCCGAGCGCCTGCATCACCGGACCATTCGGCGCGCTGGCGAAGACCAGGTCTGCCGTGCCGCTGGCTGCGCCGCTGTCATGGGCGTAGCGGGCGTGGAGGCGCGGAGTGAGCGTGACGCTGCCCAGCGCGACTGCTGCCTGCGCCTCGAACCCGGCATAGGCGCGGGTGCGGTGGACGGTCTGGTCGCCGCCCTGCAGCGGGCTGGGGCCGCCGCTTTCGGTGAAGGCCTTGAGATCGACCGAGACATGCCGCACCCCGCCGACCAGTTCCACCGAGGCGGACTTGCCCAGAGCCACGGTGTAGCCCGCCTGAGCGCCCAGCGACCAGCCCTTCACATCGCGGGCTGCTGTGGCGGGCGATGTCGGCGTGACCAGCGATGTCCGCGCCGCGCCGAAGCCATAGGCCGCCGCGCCGCCGAGCGAAAACCCGCCGCTCTGCCAGCCGGCGAACAGCGCCACCTGCGTGTGCTTGAAGCGGAGCGTTTCGGGATAGGTGGCATCGCGCACGGTAAAGTTCGACGTGCCGTGATCGACTGCAAAGCCTACCCGGCCAGCGCCAAAGCTCTTTTCCAGCCCCAGCACGAAGCCGTTGGTGGAGCCCTTTAGATCGGCGACCGGTACGGAAGGGTCAGCATCGGTGTGCTGCCAGTTGCCGAAGTAGCCGCCGAACATGATCAGCGCGCCATCAGCGCTGCCAAAGCCGCTGGCATCGCTGACGGGCATGGCCGTGCGGGACAGGCGGTTGGCGCTCTCTCCCTGTCCGCCGCTGCCTCCCATGCCGAGCAACTGCCCGATCAGCCGGTCCCCGCGATCGAAAGCGGCAGGGCCGACCAGCGCATGGACGGTGCCGAACTGATTGCCTGCGGTGGCGCTGACTTGCCACTTGGCGGAGATCAACTGGTTGACCGTCGTCGTGGTCGTCGGGGTGACGCTGTTGATCGTGTTTGTGAAGGTGTTGGTGTTGATCACATTCGCGTTCACCGCCACCGGCGTTCCAGGCAGCGAGCAACCGGTGGGGTTGACCCCGTCCGTAGCCGCAGTGGCGCAGGTGCCGAGATCGCCTGTTGCGACCGTGGCTGGACCGTTGGTGATGACGGCCGCGGTTGTTACCTGCGTTCCGCTGGCGACGTTCACCGTGTTGCTCGAACTGCTGAGCACCGTGGTGGTGTTGGAGATCAGCACCGGCGCGCCGATCACCACGCGGCGCAGGCCGCTGCTTGCTTGCAGTGCGGTGCGGGCATCGGCCAACGCGGTAACGCCAAGCGTGCCCGTCACCTGATCGCCCACCGTGCGGGTGAACACCGTCGCACCGTTGAGCCTGGCATCGACCTGCGTGGAGAAGGTCTGGTTGACGATCGAGGTCTGGGTGACGCCCGGCAGGATGAGTGAAACGATAAGGCGGGCAGAGGTGGTGAGCGTGGTGGGGGGAGGCGGAGCAGCGGCGATGGAGAGGACGTAGCCGAGCGACAGGTTTTGTGCGGTGTTGAAGGAATTGCCGGTGATTTTCTGGCCGTTGTCAGACACGCCCACAGCGTCGTTCAAGACAAAGCCATTCAGATTCAGACCGGCATTCTGGGCGAATACATTCAGGTCCTGCATCCCTGTCGCAGCGCTCCACCGCCATGCTTTGTCTGTACGGAATGTTACACCATTGGCGCGGCCTACTATGAACGAACCGTCTGAACTTGCCGCAAGGGCAAAGGTTGAATTTTCAGCGCCCGTCGTTGCCGAAATGGGTTGGAGTGAGCCTGGCAAATATCCCAGTCCAACCACGCTGCCGCCGCGCCAATAGACCGCCTGAACATGGCCATCCGCCCCGCGCGAGGCGCCGACAACAGTCCCGCCGTCGCGGCTGATTCCGCTGACAAACGAATACTTGCTGGCCGAAAGATCCGGCAGGCGCTGCAGTCCAAGCGCCTCGGTCCAGACGAACCCACCGAAGTTCTCGAAAACCGGCGCGTCGAAATTTCGCACAAATGTGACCGGGTCGACATTGTATTTGGTGTCCAGCGTATCGCCTGCAATCGTGCCGCCGTTGCCGCTGATGGCCCGCGCCATGATGCCCCACTCGGTGAAATGGCTGCGATCGTCAGCGGGCACCGCAAACTCGCCCAGGCTTTGGTAGCCGCCCGCTTCGGTCCAGCGATAGGCCCGATACCGATCCTGCTCGTAGCCTGTCGAAAAACCATTGGAATCAGGAAATATTCGACTTTCAACGGTACTGACCGTCACATAATGACCTGCCGTGTCGATATCGAAATCGGGAACGAAATCTTCGTTGGCTGATCTGAGCGGTATTTCACGGTAGCCGCCCGATTGGCTCCACAGATAAGTCCTGATTTGGGCACTGGGCACCACGGGGGCAAAAGGTGAATACACGGTGTTGCTCAGAACCGTTGCCCCGTCACCGCTCACCTTGATGGACCGAAGATGAACTTTGTAGTTCGCAACTGTCGTTGGCGTGCCGTTTATCCAGCGAACCGCTCCGGTGGCGCCAGCGCCTATCACTATGTTGCCATCAGCGCTGATGTCTCCCGCATAGGTGTCACCCGGATTGGTGCTGAAGGTGCCAGCTGCGGGCGTGCCGGTTGCCGGCGGAAGGAACGTAACGTCCCCCGCCGCACTCTGCGCGCTCGCCACCTGAGGTGCGGCAAACAGGGCCAAGGCAACTCCGGTGAGCAAGATCGATTTGATGCGGTTCATGGCAGTTTTCCCTGTGATGTGTTGCATTCGGACGTCTTGCAGCCTCACCGTCATTTGACGGTCCAGCGGCCATTCCGGCACAGTTGCGCATGGCCCGACTGGTTCATGTATCCCGATCCCTCGGGCGAGCAGGCCGAGCCGATCAGGCCGGGGTGCCGTTCCGTGTGGTAGCGAACCTCGTACATCTGCCAGAGCATGCGGACGTATTCGCTGTAGGGCAGGCCATAGGGGTTGCTGTCTCGCCAGCGGGCCTGCAGCACGCCCTGACATTCCTGATACCAGGCGGGGTATTCCAGATTGGGGCGCGGCGGATTGCAATTGGCCGCAGCGGCGGGCTGCGCGCCGCCGAACAGCGCGAATGCTATGGATAGCATGATGGTTCTGGTGCGGTTCATGGCTTGATTCCCCGTAGTTCAGAGCACGTCCAGCGCGGCTAAAGCTCCGTCCCGATCTCATGCGCGGATCGCGGGTGCAGGGCCTCCAATCTTCAAAACGCAAAGCGGCGGAAAAACCTGCCAACTATATTTCGTTTTATTTTGGCGATTGATCTTTCGTCTTTTTCCGGGCCTCTCCCCGTGCCACTCTGCGGGTCATGGCAGCCGATGATCTTGATCAGTTGTGGCAGGCATTTTCGCGGGGCGAGGCTCCTGCGCGCGAGCGGTTGCTTGGGCTGTACTATGAGGAATTCCGCATCATCGCCCGCCGGGTGCTGAACGGCGATTCCGGGCGGATGCACTTGCAACCGACTGATCTGGTCCACGAAGCGGCGATCCGCATGATCCATTCGAGCGGGCTGGCCGCGGGTGACCAGCGCCACTTCCTCGCGCTCGCCGCGCGGGTGATGCGGACCACGCTGATCGACGAAGTGCGGCGCCACAAGGCCGCCAAGCGCGGCGGGGACGTGTTGACCCTGATGACCGACTTTGTCGACGAGGCAGCAGAACTGGACATCGAGCGGTTTGACGACACGCTCGGCCGGCTGGCGCGAGTGGATGAGGACGCCGCGCGGATTGTCGAGCTGCGGTTCTATACTGGCCTGACCATGCCGGAAATCGCGGCTGCCATGGACTTGTCCGAACGCACCGTGCACCGCCGCTGGCAGACCGCGCGGGCGTGGCTGCTCAAAGAAATGCAGGTCGCCTGATGGACAATTCCAGATGGATATAGAACACGAACGCCGCGTCCTGCGTCTGTTCGAGGAAGCGCTCGACTGGCCCGAGGCCGCGCGTGAGGAGCGGCTGCGCGCGCTTCTTGCCGTTGAACCGGACGTGCTGACCGAAGTGCTCGCCATGCTGCGCGCCGATCGCTCTGCGGCGCTGATCCCCACTCAGCCGCCTGAACCTGCGGGGCCCGAAGAGGAACTGCCGCCGCCCGAGCGGATCGGCAATTACCGCATCGTCGAAGAGATCGGCCGTGGCGGCATGGGCCTCGTCTATCGCGCCGCGCGCGACGATGGCCTGTTCGATCAGCAAGTGGCGATCAAGGTGATCCGGCGGAACATCTTTTCCGCTACCACGCACGAACAATTCGCCACCGAACGCCGCATCCTCGCCCGGCTGCATCATCCGCATATCGCCCACCTGCTCGACGGCGGGGTCAGCGAGGACGGCGCGCCTTATATCATCATGGAACTGATCAAAGGCGTGCCGATCACCGATCATGCGGCGGCAGAAGGCCTGGATCTGGCCGCACGACTTGCCCTGTTTCGCGACGCCTGCGAGGCGCTGGAATATGCCCACCGCGAACTGGTGGTCCATGCCGATGTGAAGCCGAGCAATGTGGTTGTGGCCGAAGGGTTCGGCGTGAAGCTGCTCGATTTCGGCATCGCCCGGCTGGTGGGCGAGGACGGCGGCAAGGCAGGGTCTGCGCATACTCCCGGCTACTCCAGCCCATCGCGTCTCTCGGGCGAGAGGTCCACGCCTACTGATGACGTCTTTGCGCTTGGCGTGCTGATGGGCAAGCTGATCGAGGGTGTGGACGGCACCGACGAGGATCTGCACGCCGTCGCCGCCAAGGCTGCGCAAGATGATGCGTCTGAACGCTACGGAGCGGTAAGCGAACTGATCGCCGATCTGGATCACTGGCGGCAACATGAACCGGTTAGCGCCAATCTGCCGGGGCGTATGCGCGCCTTCACGATGCTGCTGCGCCGCAACCGGGCGCTGGCTCTGGGCGTGGCGCTGCTGGCCATTACCGCACTGGCAACGACTGTCCTCTACATCCGCGCTGAGCGCGCCCAGGCCGAGGCGGAACACCGCTTTGCCGAAGTTCGCAGTCTGGCGCGCTATATGCTGTACGACCAGTATGACGGGCTGGAGAAGGTCCCCGGAACGCTCAAGGTCAGGCTGGCGCTGCTCGACAAGAGCCAGTCCTATCTCACCAGTCTGGCTGCAGGAAAAGACCCGTCAGCAGACCTCGCGCTGGATATCGGTGAGGGTTTCACCCGGCTGGCGGTGGTTCAGGGCGGCAGGCGCGGCGGTCCCAACCTGCGATTGAGCAAGCTGGCGGGCGAGAACCTTGCCCGGGCCGATGACGTTCTCAGTGACGCGATGCAGCGATTCCCTGTTCATCAGGACATCCGCCTCGCGCTCGCCAGCCTGCGCGCCCATCGCTGTTCGCACAGCATCTACACCGATCGCGGCGTGGAACGCGCCGTCGATTTTGCGCAGACGGTCGAGACTTTGATCGCGGGCGAGGCAGTCGGCGAAGCGCGGGACATTCTGTGGTTTGCCCGTGACTGCCGAGCCGATGCCTATACCTGGCTCAACAAACCCAAGCAGGCCATCGTCCTGCTGACATCGGAAATCGCAGCCGCAAAGGCGCGGATAGCAAAGCAACCGGCGAATGATGATCTCGTCCGGGAACTGGGGCTGGCTCACCGCCTGCTTGCCGAAGCGGCGTTCTATGACAACGATTTCCGGCAATCGGCGATCTATGGCCAGATGGCGATGGACGTGATCCGGCCGCTCACCGTCAAGGATCCTGACAGCATGCGGTTCGCTCGCTCCTATGTCGCAGCGCTGATGATCACCGCACAGGCCAGCAGCAACGAACCGAAGGACTATGACCTGGCCCTGAAGCTGTTGACTGAAGGAAGCACCATTTATCGCCGGTTCGTGCTGCGCGATCCCGAGGATACCGGAACCTACGTCAACCTGCTCTCGCTTGAAGGCGACCGGGCGGTCACTCTGGCATCTGCGGGCAGAAAGCCCGAGGCGCTTGCCCTGTCAGATGACATCACCCGGCAGAACGATGAATATGCTCGCCGCTTTCCTGATGATCTGATGGTTGCACGCAGCCGGGCAAGAGCTCTGGCCACCCGCGCCGAACTGCTCGCTCTGGTTTCCGGCAAGGCGGCAGGCTGCAGGGGCAACCGGGATGCACTTGCCGCCTGGCAGGCTTTTGGCAAGCAGTTTGGACTGACCGATTCCGACAAGGCGGATATTGTCGTGCCGCTGCAAGACGCGATGAAGGCGTGCAAATGACTGGAAAATCAAAGTGCCTGCGACGCGTTGGGAGAGCGATCCCGAGCCCTGCCGCTAAACGCTTGGTGCGCAGCGCTAAATTCTGATTGTCCATTCAGGCTATTTGGAGACCGACATTGGGGCGTTCGGACCTTGATCCTGCGGTGCACAAGCGGCGCCCCTGGAATAACCGATTATTCGGCTTCATGGGCAAGATCGAGGCCAGGCCGCCCTGCAATCATGAGGGCAGTCAGCGGATGCTGGCTTGTCGTGATCTCTCACGGTTTCAGCGATCCACGTTGTTGTGCAAGCTCCCGTTCGCCATAGCGGGATCTTGGTCAGGCCGGTTCCCGCTGCAATCGTGCGGCATGCTCGGCAATTCCTGGAGGCTATGACGCCGTGCAAGTTCGTAATTTTCAGGCCAACGATTTTCTGCGCGACTGCTGGCAGAAAAAGCCGCTGCTGATCAGGAACATGTGGACTTCGTGGAGCAACCCGCTTGAGCCTGACGAACTGGCAGGCCTTGCTTGCGAAGACGGCGTCGAAGCCCGCCTCGTCATGCAAACCTCAGGCACCCTGGCCGTCGAACACGGACCTTTTGCCGAGACCCGTTTCGACAGGCTTGGCCATGAGCCATGGACACTCCTCGTCAACGCGGTCGACCATCACGTGCCGGACGTGAGCGTATTGCTCAATTCTTTCCGCTTCATTCCCAACTGGCGCATCGACGATGTCATGGTGAGCTACGCCGTGGACCAGGGCGGTGTGGGCCCGCACTTCGATCAGTACGACGTGTTCCTGGTCCAGGGTCTCGGCAGGCGGCGGTGGCAGGTCGGCGCACCGTGCAATGCTGCGACCGAACTTCTCCCGCACGATGAATTGCGATTGCTCGCCCAGTTCGAACCGACGCAGGAGTGGGTTCTCGAACCTGGCGACGTTCTCTACGTCCCGCCCGGGGTTGCCCACAACGGCATCGCCATCGGCGACGATTGCATGACGTATTCGATCGGCTTTCGAGCGCCTTCACGCAATGAATTGATCGGCCAATGGGCGGAACATCTGGTTGAGCAATCCGGTGACGGCGATCGTTACGCCGATCCCGCCCTGGCCTTGCAGGAGAACCCGGGCGAGATCACAGCGACAGCGCTTGACGGCTTGCATGCCATGCTCACGGAAAAACTTCTGGACCGGCACGCATTCGCGCAGTGGTTCGGCCAGTACAACTCCTCCCCCAAGGACCTCGATATTGATTGGACACCCGAAGTCCCGGTCGCCGCTGCAGGCCTTCGCGCGATGATCTCGGCACGATCTTCGTTGCTCCGTAACCCGGCAAGTCGATTTGCCTTCGTTCGTGACAGTGCCCAGTCCGTAATGCTGTTCGTTGACGGCCACGCTTATGCGTGTTCGGACAAGACTGCGCATTTCGCCGAACGCTTGTGTGCGCAGGATCACGTCACAATCGCGTCCTCCGAGCTGAGGACGCAAACCACAATCACGCTCATCGCCGCGCTTCTCAACCTTGGCAGTGTCACGATTGCCGAGGAAGGTTGAACTGCTGGCCTATCGACGGATATCGCCTCATCGTGACCCGCCGCAGCAATGCGGCATTCGAGCTGTTTGCCCTTGGGCATAAACGTCGCAGTTCGACATAGCACCCGCGCGGTCGGGAAATGACGGTTTCCTACGATGATCGGGTTGCTGTTTGGGATTGTTGATGTAGCAGATTTGTGTAGCAAAGACGCTCCGAAGTGCGCCCTTGCGGGCAAGTATTCAATGATTACAATAGTTTGGTGCCCAGAAGAGAACCTGATTATCCCGAGTAACAAATTAATATAAAATCTGATACTTAGCTTACAGTTTCGGATATGGCTCGTTTATTGCCTCGCGCAGACTATCTTACAACGGTTCGAAACACCGATCAAGCAAAAAATGAGGCGATTTAGACTTCAAATATGATTCTCTTTATTTCATTGCGTTTCAAATTGTCCATTCAGTTATGCATTTCCCTTTGGGCTTAAACGGACGCCTACGACAAAGCCGATCGCCATCAAGCCGGGCCTTGAGGTCGCGTTTTCGCGTTCTAACCTGAAAGCGCCTATGAAACATCATGGGTGATGAATTTTCAGGTCCCGTGCGGTTGATGGGCATTGTCGCCGCAGCGATCATTCTGATCGCCGCGCTTGCCTATGGGGTCACGCTGGCACTTGGTTTTGCGTCGCTTGCCTCGCCGGCACAGCCGATCGGCAATCCGTATTTCACAATCCTTGAGCTGCTCATTCTCGTCCTGGCACCAGCGATGGTGTTACTGATGGCAGCGGTACATGCATGGACGCCGCGCAAGCTACGCGGGTTAAGTCTCGCTGCGGTCTGCATGATGGTGATGCTGGCGACCGAGACGTCGTGTGTCCATTTTGTGATTCTGACGCTCAAGCATCAGCCGGGCTATGCCGGGCAGGACAGCATGGACGTGTTTCTCGCCTTCAAATGGCCGTCGGTGGTCTACGCTCTCGATATTCTTGGATGGGATGTATTCTTCGCCCTGTCGATGCTGCTCGCGGCTCCGGTGTTTGGTGGCAGTCGCTTGGGCCGTACCATCCGTGCGGCCATGATCATCAGCGGCGCTCTCGCGTTCGCAGGTCTCGCGGGCGTGGCATTCGGCAACATGGTGCTGCGCGACATCGGCATCGCGGGCTATCTGGGAGCATTCCTCGTGGTCGATACCCTGCTCCTGGCACTCTTCGTGCGGACGAAAGCCGTACCATCGTCATTTTCCGGCTCGCTTGCCGCTTCACCGGAAACCTGAACTGCCCGGCTTCAGGGCGGCTTGCACAGAAATTTAAGTGACATATCATGTCTAATTGACATTTTTCGCATGATATGGCATGTAAATCCCATGTCACGCGCTACCAGAGCTGCCAGCGGCCTGCCGCCCCAGAGCCAGCGCGCAATCGCGCAGCTGGGCAAGGACATTTCGATTGCCCGCCGCCGCCGCAAGCTGCCGCAGCGGTTGATGGCCGAGCGCATGCTGGTTTCGGTGCAGACGGTGCAGCGCCTTGAGGCCGGTGATCCGACCGTAGGCCTGGCCGTTCTTGCCAGCGCGCTCCATGTATTCGGCATGACCCAGCGCCTGGCCGAGCTTGTCGCCCCCGATACGGACCGTGCCGGAATCAGCGAAGATCTCGCCCGGCTGCCCAAGACAACGCATGCCGTCAGCAGCGACGAGCTGGACTTCTGACCGGTCATGGCAACGGCGCGCACCTACATCTTTGTCCATCTCCCAGACGGCCCTGTCCCGGCAGGGCTGCTGACGATGACCGCCGAGCCGCGCAACCAATTTGCGACTTTCGCATACGGGCGTCGCTACCTCGAGCGCGCAGATCGCGTGCCCGTCGATCCCGTGGCGCTGCCTCTGCACGATGCCGGAACCGAGCTTACCTTCCGGACCGAAGAGGGTTTTGGCGTCTTCGGCGGAATTCGGGATGCTGCCCCCGATGGCTGGGGCCAGTATCTGATGTACAAGGCCATGGGCGATCGCACCCCCAACGACATCGATATGATCCTCGCATCGGGCGACTACCGGGTTGGCGCACTGGCGTTCGGTCCGACACCCGAACGACCGCAGCGCATAACGCCATGGGGGCCAAGCGATGCGCCGGGCGAGCACTTCACCCTCGAAGAACTGGCAGAAGCCGCCGAGCGCGCGCAGCAGGTCGATCAGCTCGACGAGAACCTGCGCCGCTTGCTGACCGCCGGATCGTCGCTCGGTGGTGCGCGTCCGAAGGCAGCGACCGAGATCGATGGCCAGCCATGGATCGCCAAGTTCCAGGCGCGCAATGACAGTTTTCCCGAATGCCGGGTCGAGCTTGCCACCATGCGCCTTGCTGCAACTTGCGGCCTCGATGTGCCGGCGCTCGACTTCAAACGGGTTCTCGAACGCGACATCTATCTGATCGAGCGGTTCGATCGGGTGTCGCACAGCAACTGGCTGGAGCGGCGGCCCTTCGCCTCCGGTCTGACCATGCTCGGCGCGCACGAAAGCGAAGTGAGCCGCTACAGCTATGCCGACCTGGCCGCCGCGCTTCGCCAGCATGGCACCGAGGTCCGCCGTGACCTCCACGAGCTGTTCCGGCGTATGGTGTTCAACATCCTCGTCACCAACGACGACGATCACCTGCGCAACCACGGTTTCCTGTTTGACGGTAAGGGCTGGCGGCTGTCGCCGCTCTACGATGTTGTGCCCAAGCCGCAGGTCGGGCTTGAACGACGGCTTGTGCTTGGCGTCGGCCCTCATGGTCGGGACGCGACGATTGCCAATGCGCTTGCGGGGGCGGCGGGTTTTGATCTTGGCCCCGATCAGGCCACGGCCATCGTTGAGGATATGCGCGCGCGTGTGGCTAAAGGCTGGGCGGAGCACTTCGCACAAGCCGGGGTGAGCGCTGCCGACCAGGGCCGCTTTGCAACGTGCTTCCGCCTCGCAAGCGACGACCTCTGATCTGGCCATCGCCAGTACAAGTTCGATCGCTTCGGGCAATCATGCTATTGAGGCCCATGGCAGTCATCCGCACAGCACTTGCCTATTTTTCGGCCGTCTTCGCATTCGCTTTTGCAATGGGCGTTGCCCGTACCCTTGTCATTGCACCGCGCATTGGCGCAACGGCTGCAGTACTGCTGGAAGTGCCGCTCCTGCTGGCGGCGAGCTGGGTCATCGCGCGCCGGTTGCTGCGTGATCGGGACCTGGCTTTGCCCCAGCGCATCGCGGTCGGAACCATTGCTTTCGTGTTTACTATCGCCAGCGAGGTGGTGCTTTCCGCATTGATGCGGGGGCAAAGCGCAGGCGAATGGGCGGCGACCGTCGCCGCACCAATTGGGCTCGTCGGCCTGGCCGGTCAGCTGATCTTCGCGGCAATTCCGGCTCTGATCGGCATCCGCTCCAGGTCGTGATTTATCCCGCGAATTCGGCATTCGCGAAAATGAAGGATAAGAGCTCAGGCTGGACCAGAGCGCCGGTGCCAATAGACCAAGGCTTTAGTCCTATGGCCTGACCATTCCGCTCCTGTGCGGAGCGACTCGGCAAGACGAGTCGCGCAAATTTGCGCCACTGCCGCGCAAAAAGCGCGCAATCAATGCAGTGTGATTTGCCGTTGGCCGTTCAATTGGCCTCACTGCCAAACTTTTTTCATGTCCGCCATTGTCCGCATGTGTTCCCGGACGTTCCCATAAGGTGTCGGCCTTGGTTCGGGACGCCATAAGTTCCTATTTTGTTCTTTCCTACAGAACGAATCCAACATACGAATCGGAGTGTCACAGGGAACGGGGAGTTCCTGTTTCGAGGAAAGTCGCTGTCCCGCCTTCCAGATTCGGCGGGACCGCGAGGCCCGCAAGCTTCCTCGTGACCGGACAAACCGGTTCCTGTGACACCCCTCCCTCCCAAGGACCGTGTTATGAATACCCCCGAATTGCTGACCTGCCAGGAGGTGCTTCACCTCACTGGCATACGGAGCCGCACGACCATCTGGCGGCGCATCCAGACGGGCAAGTTTCCCTCGCCCGTCGATCTTGGCGCTGGCCGTATCCGCTGGCGCGCTTCCGACATTTCCGAATGGATCAGCGGCCTGCCGCTGCGCCGCTATTGACCCCCGTTTGGCGGGCAGTGGCTCGCAGAAAGTCCCCTCCATGTCCATCTGTTCACGGATCAAGTCGGCCCTGCTTGGGCACGGCCTGATCATAAAGACCGTCCGCCCCGCCGACGCCAAACGCATCGGCGAACTCGTCGATCTGATCTGTCAGCGAAACCAGGACGGCAGCGCGCTCCGCTATGCCCTGCGCCATTGGCGAAGCGGCGAACGCCCGGTCGTCGAGCGCTTTGCCGGGCACGATACCTCGCTCGAAGTCGAAGGCCCTTGCTACATGAATGATGGCCGAGGCTATGCGCTCGGCAGCCAGCTTTTCGACGGTTCGCGCTGGTTCATTATCTATCCCGCCGAGACCAAAGAAATCGCGAGCGAACTGCGCAGCGCGATCGATGGCGTGCTGCGTCGCTGGGCCGATCAGCATCCCAGCGCTGCCTACAAATTCGATCCGCGACGGCTCCGCGACCGGTCGCACGATGACGACACCGCTCGCCATATGGTTGCGCTCCAGACCTGGTCCGACTGGCCCGAGGAGCAAGGCTCCCATGATCAATAGGGCGCAATCAACCGGTAGAATCAAGGGCCACGATGCGATGCATCGGGCCCGGATTCTGACTACACACCCCACGCACGCGTGCAGCGAGCAGTTCCGCGGGTTTGACGGGATGCGGATAGCATCGCGGCAAGTTCATCTTCGGATGAACCGCGCAATTCCGCCATTTCCTGAGATGGCGGATCGCATCGCGGCGGGAGCAGGCCGGTGAGCGCGCGGGCACAGACGGTGCGCCTCAATCCGTCGCAATACCGGGTGCTGGCCGGACTCGCCAGAAAGCGCGGCATGAGCGAATACGCCATGCTCGCCAGGGTGGTCGAAGCGGGCTTCCTTGCCATGCTTCACGGCACCGACCGGGAGGCCGATCTTGCCGCAATGGCGCGCGAGATCGGTGCCATGTCGGAGCGCCTGGCCGAGGCCGAACGAGTGCTCGACCGCGCCCTGTTCACCGCCTGTGCGGCCTATGCCTACGCCCGCCATGCCGCACTCGGAACCCGCAAACCCGACGAGGTGATTGCCGCCGAAGCGCGCGCCGCCTTCGAGCGGCAACGCTCGCTCGCCCTGGAGTTTGAACCATGACCCGCAACACCGATTTTGTCGCCCGTGCCCACTCGCTGTGGCGCGTCCGCATGGCCCGATTGCAGGAGCGCCTGCGCTTCTTTTGGCAGCTCCTGCTGGTCTGCACCGGGTGTGGTGCGCTCCTCTGGTCGCAGTTCACCCTGCCTGGCTACGCGTGGACGGTTGCACTGCAATGTCTTGGCGGCAAAGGGCTCGATTTGATCGGCAGTCTCGGCAACCGCGACATCAAGATGAACGTCGGACTGGGCGACTATCACCGGACGGTTTCGGCCCATTTCGTTGCCAGCGATCCGCTGTTCACCGACGCGCTCCAGGCCGTCATCGTTGCCCTGCTGCTCGGCGCAGCGATGGGGCTCGCGCTCGGCATTCTGGTCATCTGGCTGATCCAGCGCACAATGCTGGTCCAGGGCGAAGACACGCTGGCCGACCGGGTCCTCGGCGGCACCCGCGTGGTGAGCGCGGATGAAGCCGTAGCGCAGCTTTCGCACCTGGCTGGCAAGGGGGCCTTGAAGATCGGCCCGGTGCCGATCCCGCGCCGCAACGAGACCCGCCACTTCGCCCTCATCGGGACCACCGGCAGCGGCAAGACCACGGTGCTTCGCCAGATGCTCGATGACATCGAGGCGCGCGGTGAACCGGCACTGGTCTATGACACCAGCGGGGAATTCATTGCCCACTATTACTGCGCCGCGCGCGGCGACATCATCCTCAATCCGTTCGATGGCCGCTGCGCGTTCTGGTCGCCGTTCGACGAGATTTCACACCCTGCCGATGCCGACCGGATTGCCCGCCAGCTCGTCTCCGAAACCGGCAGCCAGGACGACGATGTCTGGCTGGAAACGAGTCGCATTCTTGTCGCCAACATGCTGCGCAAGCTGTGGGCCGAAAAGAACTGCAGCCTTGAGGCGCTGCTTGAAGCCCTGCAGGTCAAGAGTAAGGAGCAGCTCAAGCACTGGCTCGGCCATACCTCATCGGCGCGGACCTTCGCCGACGACGCCGACCGCGCCACCGGCAGCGTCCTGTTCATGCTCGCCAAGGCGGCAAACCTGATCCAGTTCCTCAAGGTCGAGGACAAGGGCGCCGAGCACTTTGCCTTCCGCGACTTCATCGCCGGGCTCGACAAGAATCCGGGCGCGAAACCCTGGATCTTCGTTCCGCGCAAGGAAGACTATTTCGAGGCGGCCAAGCCGCTCATGGCCTGCTGGCTCGAATGTGCGGCCAGCGCGGTGCTGGGTCTGGCGTCTTCGCCCGAGCGGCGCATCTGGTTCGTGCTCGATGAGCTGGCCGACCTGCCGCGCGTCGAAAACCTTGCGCGGCTTCTCCCCGAAGGGCGCAAGTTCGGCGCAGCAATCGTGCTCACTTTCCAGGCACTGGGGCAGATGCGCAACCGCTACGGCGACAACATCGCCGAGGCCATGCTGGCCTGCTGCAACACCAAGCTGTTCCTGCAGATCGTTGATCGTGAAACCCGGCAATGGGCGAGCGAGACCATCGGCGAATGCGAAGTCGAAATGCGGGTTGCCAGTGATACCCTGCCGATCGGCAAAGAGGTGCCCCGCACCACCATTGCCACCCAGCGCCAGTTCCGCGCTGCCGTGCTCGAAAGCGAGCTGCGACTTCCCCCGCACCAGGGCTATTTGCTGTTGCCCGATGGCCTGCCGGTCGCGCGGATTGCTCTCACTGCCGATCACATCGCGCGGCGCGGGAGCCCGCGCGAACCGGCCTACGTTCCCGGCGATCCCGCCGGCACGCTGTGGAGCAAGGTCGGTGAGATCGCCGCAGCCGCCGCGACGGACGCCAAGCCCGGCCCGGTGTGATGGTTGCCTCGGTTTCGGCCCTGTCCAGCGCCAGTCAGGCGGCGAGCTACTACGAGGCCGACGACTACTATGCCGAAGGCGGCCTAGCCCCGTCCGAATGGTTCGGCGAGGCAGCCGGGGCATTGGGCCTGGACGGCGAAGTTGACCGCGAGCAGTTCGCCGCGCTGCTGGAGGGGCAGATCGGCGGGAAGCAGCTTGGCACCACCCGCGACGGCAAGATCGAGCATCGGCCGGGTTGGGACATAACCCTGTCCGCGCCCAAATCGGTTTCGATCATGGCCGAGGTCGCTGGCGACAAGCGGTTGATCTCGGCGCACGGCGCAGCGGCCAAAGTGGCGCTGGCCCATGTCGAAAAGCACATGGCTGCGACACGCGTCCGCGACGATGGCGAGGTCCGGCGCGAGGCCACCGGCAATCTCGCGATTGCCACCTTTCGCCACGCGACGAGCCGGGCGCAGGACCCGCAGCTCCACACCCATGCCGTCGTGATAAACGCGACGCAGGACAGGGATGGCCAATGGCGCAGTCTCGAACCCCGCGCCTTCTACCAGCTCCAGAAGGAGATCGGCGCGATCTACCGGCAAGAGCTGGCGCACGGTATTGCCGAGCTCGGCTACCGGATCGAGCCGGGCAAAGATGCCATGTTCGAGATCGCAGGCGTGCCCGACAAGGTCATCGAGGCGCTGAGCCAGCGCACGGCAGCAATCGATGCCCGCTTGGCCGAGCGCGGCACGAGCCGGGAGGAGGCAAGCGCCGCCGAGAAGCAGATTGCCGCGCTCGACACCCGCGAGGCCAAGAGCCACGTCGATATTCGCGAGTTGCGCGCAGACTGGAGCGCCACCGCCGATGCCAATGGGTTCGGCGCTAGCGCGCGAGAAAGGCTGGTTGCGGAGGCGCAGGGTCGGGCCCAAGGCATCGAGGTGGCATCCGGGCAGGATTTACTGGCGCAACGGGCAGTCGCCTTCGCCGCCGCCAAGCTTTCCGAGCGCGAGGCAGTGTTTTCGGCCAGTATGCTGGCGCGTGAGGCAGGAGATTTTGCCTTTGGCAAGGTCGGGCATGGCCAAATCAGCACCGCCATTGCCGGTGCCGAGCAGCGCGGCGAGCTCGTGCCCCGGACGTTTTCGGACCGGCGCGGCGCGGAGTTTGCCGGGTTCACCACCCCGCAGGCCATCGCGACCGAGCGCACCATGTTGCGGCTTGAAGTTGCCGGACGCGGGATGGCTGAAGCGCTGGCCAATCCCGTGGCGGCAGCGCGAACGGTCGAGCGTGCCGCTAGGCAGTCGGCGCGGTCAGGCTATGCCTGGACCCAGGACCAGAAGCGCGCGACCGCCGACCTGCTGGCTTCGCGGGACCGCCTTTCCGCGGTTCAGGGCTATGCCGGGACCGCCAAGACCACCACGGTGCTGGCGACCTATGCCCGCGAAGCCGAGCGGCGCGGGCTTGCAGTGACAGCACTTGCCCCAACCGCATCGGCGGCAGCCGTTCTGGGTGAAGCGCTCGGCTTGCGTGGCGATACCGTTGCCCGGCATCTGCTTGCCCCCGACCCGCGAATGTCGGGCAAGGATGCCGTCTGGATTGTCGATGAGGCCTCGATGCTATCGGCGCACGACATGGCCAGGCTGATGGCCAGCGCTGACAGGGCGGGCGCCCGGCTTGTCCTGGTCGGTGACGTTAAGCAGCTCGGATCAGTTGGTGCTGGCGCGGCCTTCGCGCAGTTGCAGGCCGCCGGAATGGCAACGACCAAACTGGCCGAAGTCGTTCGCCAGATCAATGCCGGGACCCGCGAAGCGGTCATGGCATCGATTGAGGGCCATGCCGGGAAGGCGCTCGCCGCGCTGGATCGCGGCGGTGGGCGGGTGATCGAAGCCACCACGCAAAATGATCGCTTCGCGGCCATGGCGCGGCATTACCTGGCGCTGTCACCCGCCGAGCGGGCGCGGACGCTGGTCATCGAGCCTTCGCGCGAAGGCCGTGACACTCTCACCGGCATGATCCGCGAGCACCTGGCTTCGCGCGGCGAGTTGTCGGCAGACCGCCTGCAATTTGCCGCGTTGGAGGCCAAGGGCATGACCCGCGCAGAAGCGCACGAAGCGGCCAGCTATGCCATCGGCGATCTGGTCCGCTTCAACCGCGACTATGCCGCCAAGGACGTCCGCCGTGGGGAATTTCTGACCGTCAGCAGCATCGATTCTGAACGGGGCCGTATTGCCCTTGCGAGCCGCGATGGCCGGTCGATTGACTGGCATCCCCGGCAATGGGGTGCAGGCAAGGTCGAGGTGTTCGAGGCCAGGCCCATGGAGCTGCGCAAAGGTGACCGGGTACAGTTTACCCGCAACGACCGCGAGGTCGGACGGATCAACGGGCTTGGCGGCACCGTGACCGGCATCGATCCATCTTGCCGTCAGGCCACACTGAAACTGGCAAACGGGCGCGAGCAGCGGCTCGACCTCTCAGAGCCTCGCGACACCCATTTGCGCCATGCCTATGTCCAGACCGCACACGCTGCGCAGGGCCAGACCGCCGATCGGGTCCTGATCCACGCCGACAGCCGCTCGACCAATCTGGTCGACCAGAAGATGCTCTATGTCGCGCTGTCGCGGGCAAGAGGCGAGGCCGTCGTTGTTACCGATGACCGGGAGCGGCTGGTCCGGGCGATCACCGAGCGGGCGGGTGAGAAGCAGACCGCCATGGCAGCGACGCTGCCCGATGCTGGCAAGTCCAGGGCGATGGGGGCAGGTATCGGCTGATAGCGATGCCGTTGGCGTTGCGGCCATGGCGCCCTTCGTCCTGCTGTTAGAATGAACTGCTCCTCTTCGACAGGCCGTACCGGGCGGGATCAACAGCCTGTCCGCTCCATTCGGGCTTTGCCCTCCCGTGTTGACTGTTCCGCGATGCCGCTGACCCGCCCGGCCAATCCGGCCCGTCCCTTCATCCGCGTTCCCAACGACAGGACGAAGGACTTATCCCATGGCTAACGCACAAACCGCCAGCATCTATGACACGATAACCAACCAGATCATCGCCTTGCTTGAACTCGGAGCCGGAAAGTTCTCGCTCCCCTGGCATCGCAGCAACACCTCGCTAACCCGCCCGACGAACGCCGTGACCCAGAAATCCTATCGCGGTGTCAACGTGCTCGCGCTCTGGGCCTCTGCCGAAGCACAGGACTTCGGGCATGGCCTCTGGGCGACCTATCGCCAGTGGCAGTCGCTCGGGGCCCAGGTCCGCAAGGGCGAGAAGGCCTCACCGATCATGTTCTACAAGGTTTTCGACAAGGTCGATGGCGGGGAGGCTGAGGAACGGGAGAGTTCGGCCCGGATCTTCGCGCAGGCTTCGCATGTCTTCAATGTTGGTCAGGTGGACGGCTTTTCGATGCCGGAAGTCCCTGAGCCCGCAGACTTCGATCCGATCCCGAGCGCGGATGCCTTTGTTACCGCAACCGGCGCAGCTGTCCGCATCCTGGGCGATAGTGCCCACTATACCCCCTCCACCGACACCATCACCATGCCGGACCGGCAATTGTTCTTCGCGACTGAATCCGGTAGCGCTGGGCAGAACTGGTACGCCACGCTCTTGCATGAACTCGTTCATTGGTCAGGAGCTGAGCACCGGCTTGCGCGAACTTTCGGCAAGCGATTCGGCGACGACGCCTATGCGATGGAAGAACTGGTCGCCGAGCTTGGTTCCGCATTCCTGTGCGGCGACCTTGGTCTGTCGTCCAAGCCGCGCCCCGATCACGCTCGTTATCTCGCCAGCTGGCTCAAGGTGCTCAAGGCCGACAATCGGGCGATCTTCACCGCCGCCAGTGCGGCGGCGAAGGCGGCGGACTGGCTGCAATGTCAGGGTGGGTGATATTCAGAGTAGAATTCGCTCTAGCTTGGTTTTTCGCTTAACATGATCCGGCATCATCCGATCAAGTAAGCTCCAGAATTCTGCTCCATGGTTTTGATGTTGTAGGTGACACAATTCGTGGACGAGAACGTAGTCTATGCATTGTCGAGGCGCGCGGATGATGTGTCGGCTAACGACGAGATTCCCTCGTGAGGTCAGGCTTCCCCAACGATGAGTTAGGTCCCTGACGATTAAGCGCGGAAGTGTGTGGCCAAGAATCGCGAACGGCTCGAATACTTTCTCTAGGCGCTTGCCGATGATCCCTCGGGCCTCTGCCAGATACCAACCAGTGAGCAACGCCTTGCGCTCTTCTATTCGGCTCGGTCGATGCATTGTTAAGACAATGCGGTCACCCGAAGTACTGACCGACTGCGCCAATCCAATTTCAGCAGACAGCCGGTACTGTCGACCCAGAAAGAGGTGTGTTTCCCCAACCTCATATGTGCGTGGCGGCGTGCGCGGTCGCCAGCGCTCAGCTTGCGCCTGGTGATAGCTTATCCAGCCGCCTCGCTTTGAAACTCGTTCAGTCACTTGCTGCATGTCAGCACAATTTGGGACTCGAACGACGACTTCGCCCTGAGGATTGACGGTGATTGACATTGTCTTGCGTTCGGATCGGATGACCGAGAACTGAATCGCCCGGCCGCCCCACGCCGCAATGCCTTCCTCGCTCATTTGGGCAGCCGCTCGCGGGCGATGGTCAGGATTTGATCGACCATTCCGTCGATCCGTTCGGGATCGAGAGAAAGCCCGAATTGCTCTGGCGCGGTGTCGAAAAAGAAGTCATCGGCAGCGGCGCGCATCCGGTTTTGCTGATCGCGATCATCCTGCCAGCCGACGCGGCGATGCTTTTCGACGATATCCAGCAGGGCCAACGCGATGTCGGGAGCATGTCCCGCAGCTTCCGGCGACAGGTCACCGAGCTCCTTAGCGATCACGCCCCAGAAGGCGACGGCATGGCCATTGCCACGCACGGCCTCTGGCACTTCCTTCGATTCTGCACGGGCATGCGCCTGATCCTTCAGCCCGCGCGCTTTCTTCAGGTACTCCTGCTCGCCGATCCGTTTTTGCCGGAAACTGTCGATTGTGTCCTGCACCAGTTTGGAGAAGGCCTCGTAGAAGGTCGGGTCGTCGTCCCAGTTTTCGGTGATGGTGCGGCTGATCTGGCTGGTGATTTCATCGGCGACCGAGGCGGCGCTGCGCCCACCGGCCATTTGCTCAGTGATAGCGCCCTCATCGAAGATGTTGAAGGGATCAACTACGGTATCGACCCGATGTGCGGTGATGTGTTCTGCGAGCAGCTTACGGACGCGGCCTTCGTATTGCGCCCAGTCGATGGTGTCGGCGTAGCGGCGGCGCACGTCCTGGCGTAGCAGTTCGAAGCGCTTGAGATCGGCCTTCCAGCGGTCGAGCCGGTCGCGCGGTGTGGTTTCGACGAATTGGCGCGAGGACAAGGCGACATTGAGTGTGGAAGCGAATGCCGAGAGCTTGCGGTGAAACAGGTCGCGCAAGGCTTCATCGGCCAGGGCCTGCGCATAGGCTTCCTGGTCGTAGCGGTTGGCCACGCCTGCAAAGAGATCGAGCAATTCCGAATGCAGCCCTGGCAGCTTTTCGGATTCAGTCCGGATTGCGAAGAGCGCGCTGTTGATGTCAGCATCGTCGAAGCCGGTCAGCGCATCGTAGCTTTCCAGCGCTTCGTTGAGTTCGCCCAGAATGCCGCAGTAATCGACGATGTACCCGAAAGGCTTGGGCGGCGCTTCGTCATCGTCGAACACACGGTTGACGCGGGCAATGGCCTGCAACAGATCGTGTTCCTTGATGACTCGCGTCAGGTACAGCACCGTATTGCGCGGTACGTCGAACCCGGTCAGCAGCTTGCTGACCACGATCAGCAGGTCGGGGCTTCCGGGGGAATCGAAGTCAGCCACGATGGCTTCGTTATAGTCGTCCTCGGTCTTGAAGCGCGCCATCATCTCGGCCCAGAAGCGCTTTACTTCCTTCTTGGGTGCAACACCGACCTGGTCATGGCCTTCGCGCTTGTCGGGAGCGGAGATGATCACTTCAGCTGTAACTTGATCGGTCTGGCCGTCGTTGAGCGCCTCGAATAGCGTCCTGAGGATCACCGCCGATTGCTTGTCTGGCGCGACGACTTGCCCTTTCAGCCCGGTTCCCTTGAAGCCTTGCAGATAGTGCTGGCGGATGTCCCAGGCGATGGCCTTGAGCCGCGCCTCGACCGTCTGGATTACCCCCGGTGCGCTCATGCGCCGCTTGAGCTCGGCCTTTTGTTCGGGCGTCAGGCCTTCGCTTGATCGCTCGAACCAGGCATCGAGCGCGGCGGCATCGAGCGTCTCCGCGACCACGCGCCCCTCATATAGCAGCGGCACCACGGCCTTGTCCTTGACCGCGCGCGAGATCGGGTACGAATCGATAAGCTCGCCGAATTTGAGGAAGGTGTTACGCGCCTTGTCCTTGAACAGTGGCGTGCCTGTGAAGCCGATGTAGCAGGCGTTGGGCAACACGCGGCGCATGTCCTCGTGCATCGAATCGTCGTTGCCGTACTGGCTGCGATGGCTTTCATCGACGAGGACGAAGATGTCCTTGCTTTCGGACACCAGCGCCTTCTTCCGCACGCCGGAGCGGAATTTGTTGACCAGCGTGGTGACAAGCGGCGCGCCGTCCTCGATCAACTTGAGTAGATGCTCGCCGGTGCGCGCCTGGGCCGGTTCGAATCCGGTCGCTGCAAAGGTCTTCTTGATTTGCCGATCGAGATCGCGCCGGTCGGTGACAATCACTATGCGTGGACTAGAGTCCTTCAGATGGAAGGCCAGCGCTCGCGCCAGCATGACCATAGTTAGCGACTTGCCCGAGCCCTGGGTGTGCCAGATCACGCCGCCCTTGCGCCGTCCCGCTTCGTCGCGTTCCTCGATCCGCTCGAGGATGCGATAGACGGCGGAAACCTGCGGATAGCGCGCGACCTTCTTCGCACCCTTGTCGAACAGGGTGAAGCGGCGGGCAAGATCGAGCAGCCGGTCGGGGCGGCATAGGCCGGCAATCGCCTTATCGAGTTCGGTCACCCAGCGATGCCCGGCCTCGCGTAGCGCGTTGTGGCGTCGTGCGTGCGAGGCGAAATCGGAATGGATTGCCGCCATCACATCATCAGGCGGCTCGGCGTTGACCAGTGCGGCAATCTCTGCCTCGCTCATTCCGCCATGCGCCGGTTCACGCCACGCGGACCAGAATTTGGCTGGCGTGCCCACCGTGCCATAGCGCGGTTCGGCGGGATTGCCCGCGATTAGCAGTTGCACGGGCACGAACAGCTGCGGCGCGCCTTCGGCCTGGCCCTGATTGCGGATCGACTGACTGATGCCCTGCGCGGTCTTTTCGCCAGAGCGCTTGAGTTCGATTACTGCCCAGGGAATGCCGTTGACGAACAATGCGATATCGGTGCGGATGGACTCCCGCTTGCCATCGACGGTGAATTCCGCCGTCATGTCGAAGCTGTTGCTGGCCCAGTCCGCACCCCAGGCGACGAAACGCAATTGCCGCTCGCGGGTCAGCCCCTTGATCGTCTGGGGAACGGCCGTGCCTAGCTGGAGGTAATCGCTCGCCAGCTCGTTGGTGCGCAGAAGCCCGTCGAAGCGCAGATCGCGTAGGCGTGAGAGGCCTTCCTCGATAGCTTGGGAGGTAAAGGGGTGATCGGCGCCGTCCTGATCGAACCTGTTTATTGCCGCCAGCGCCCCATGCGCCAGCGACGTGAGCACTACCGAGCTGCGTCGGCCGCCACGCAGCGCATCGACTTCGGCACGGGTGCGATAGCGCCAGCCCATGTTGGCGAGAGTCGTAAGCACCTGAAGCTGGACGCCACCGCTTTCCGAAGTCGCGAATTCAGGTGAACTGCTCATGACTGGTCGTTGGGCAAGTGCGAAGGCATCTTGCCGATGATCAGGCGGCGACCTTCATCGTCCCAGGCATAATAGATCCGGAACTGCTCGGAATTCTGTCGAGAGTTCCCGTACTTGAAGTGGTCATACAAGACCCAGGTGATGGTGCCTTCCCGAACCGAGTATTCTGGCTTCTCGCTGGCTTTTTCGCGGCGCGTGAAACAGCCTTCATCTTCAACACCTAGAGTTGCCAAAGCCTTCTCGGCAGCCTCTTTCCGTTCAAGGCCACCTTCTAGCTTGAAGGGAATCCAGTGATCCCGGATTGCTACCAGGGTATTGGCGATCCGATCCAGCATGTCGGGATGGCCGTTCTTGCGGCACTCCCTTACCGCTCTATTGTGAATGAAGATGTGGGGGCCAAGCACTTCTTCGGCCCATTCCTCCAAGTCGTCATAACTCCTCAGTGCGCGCTCGGCAGGCTTATCCTCAGCGGCAGTTCCAGAAGGCACCGCGTTCCGCAGCCGGTAGTTTTCCGCTTTCAGTCGGCTAATTTCGTCTTGCATACGCTGCACATCTTGCTGAGCCGCTTTCTCAGCATCGGAGGCAATTCGCTCAAGACCTGCCGCCACTTCCAACTGTTCCTTCAGGTCGGTGACCTCGTCCCGCAGCGCCGTAACTTGCGCGTCAAGCTGGTCGGCTTCGCTGCCAATCGCATCCAGCGCCACAGTCGCCGAAGCGGCCTTGCGAAGCTGGCCAATGTGCCAGAAGCGCGTTTCGCCGTCGTTGTCCTGGAATCCGAGCGGCAGGATGCGTTGGGCGAGCTGGTTGATCAGGTTTGAATTCTGGCCTGAATTGGGAACCAGCCAAAGCGGGTGCTGAAAGGGGTCTTCCTCTTCCTCGACGATGCCTGGCATGTAGATGCGAACGCCGCCATTAAAGGTGGACATGCGCTTGCCAATCAGCCGCGTCAGTTCCCAACTGGTCTCCGGACCAGCAGCAAAAAGGTGTGCAGCGCCGGAAAGCCGGACGCCAAGCTGATGCAGGTTAAGCTGTGCCCCACCGTCGTAGTCGGTTGATGCGACGACCACCGGCAACCGCCGACCAGGGCGGTAGATGAGATTTGCCAGAGTGTCGGCATCGTCGTGCGTGGACAATGCTATTGGCGCGTCGCCGATCGTCTCACCATCCGCTTCGGCGGAAAGGGTGCGCAGCAGATCGTATACCAGTCGCGGGCGACTTGGTCTCACGTCCGAGCCGCCCGCTGGGCGACGAAGCATCAGTTGAGCACCAAAGCGGACCATCCCGCCCACTGGCCGCTCGACAAACAGCTCAGTCGACCAGGTCTCACCCGCGCTGAGATTGGACCCAGGCTCGTCAATGCGAGCAGCCCAGATACTGCCGGTTTGATCATCGAGCCGAGCGGCATGGCACGGGTGCAGCCCGCCCAAGCCGCGCGTATCGAAACTGGCGAGCGCACGTGCTTCTTCGGGCAGTGCACCGCCAACCTTGGTCGCCATCCAATCGACCGCGAACTGCGCCGACTTATCGAAGGCATCTGTATCCGTCAGGGAAAAGCTGATCCGGCTAACGGGGCGGACCTGGGTTGCCGATTGCATCGGCTGTCCGATTATCGGACGAAGTGCGTCGGCAAGCTGGTTCATGTCGCGGCTTCCTCAATAATTTGACATTGTTCAGTGACATCTCCCGCGAGCAATTTCTTCATTGCGCCACGCCTTTGATCGCGGAGTGCAGTTGCTTGGGCCCTCAGCAGGTCGATCTCATCATCCAGCGTCGCGAAGACCCTCCCAATTTTCTCACGCATGTTTGGGCCCGGTACGGCGACTTGCATCTTTGCCAATTCGTGCCCGGGAAACTCGAGGAAAGTGCTGCCGGCGGAAAAGCGGATCAGCCGACGCTGGCAGGCGCGCAACATATAGTAGAGAAACAGGAGGTCGCCGGGTTCATTGGGGACGAGGCTTTGGAAGCCCTGATTGGTGCACATGGGCACGGTATTGATCGCAGATTCTCCAACGCTTGCGCGGCTGCACAATACGATGCTTCCTGCGGGGAGGATGGTAGTCGAACAGGCGGAAACGCCAGATTGCGTCAAGCTGCGCGCTGTCGAGGTGATGTAGCGGGATGAAAGTCCGGTGATATCCGTTGGGGTGCACCACGGAATGTCGCCTCCCCAATGTTCGGGTTTAGCAGTGTCAGGCGTCGATCCGCCGACTATCTTGGCCAGCTTATCGCACCTCATGCGTGTCCATCCCGAGGGGACAGAAGCAGCTAGGTCGGCGGTGGCGGCAAACACCTGCTGCATCAACGCTCGCTTGCCACTTTGCTTGAGTCCGACCAGCGCGTCGGTGATATCGATGGCGCGGTCGAAATCGGAGATGATTTCCGCAATCCACTGCTGTTCAGGCAACGAGGGCAGTTCAACAGGAATTTGCGTGAAGTCTTTGCCGTAGAGTCTGAGGCGATCGTTGGTCAGGCCGTAGGAGTAGGCCCAGAACAGGTAGATCATCCGCTCGGACTTGAACCAATAGGACGCGAACAGCGGATCGACGGTCTTTTTCGGGCGCACCACGACATAGGCGGGACTGACGATTCCGTCCCCCGTTGCAAGGCCCGAAGCACCCTGCCACATACGCATCATGTTATAGGCAATGTCACCGGGTCGGACGCGAAGATGATCGCCATCCTCCAATTCGCTGTCCATCTTGCGGTCGATTGAGTCCCGGCGAACAAGGCCGTTGCGCATCGTCACCGACAGCATCGGCAAATCTTCCTCGCCCTTCTCCCGGCTGATCGTGAAGAAATCGCCGAGCTTGCCGCGCAACCAGGGAGTGGGATCAGCCATCGATCCCAAGCTCCGCCAGATGCAGCTTGATGCGTTTGCGGGTTTCGATCAACTCGCCTTCCAGCCGCTCGATATCCTTTTGCAGCGCGGCGACGTCGATTTCGGGCTCGGGCTCGTAAGTATCGACATAGCGCGGGATGTTGAGGTTGAAGCCATTGGCTTCCATCTCCGCGAAGGTGACCACGCTGGAATACTTCTCTTCCGCGCGGCGCTCCATCACAGCCCCGACGATATGTTCGACCTGTTGGTCGCCGAGTGCGTTCTGGCGCTTGCCGGGGACGAATTCGCGGCTGGCATCGACGAACACCACGTCCTTGACAGCAGCCCGCGCGCCGCCTTCCTCGCGTGCCCGATCAAACACCAGCAAGCACACCGGAATACCGGTTGAGGGGAAGAGTTGCGCGGGCAGGCCGACCACTGCGTCGAGCAGGTTGCGGCGGACCAGGTCTTCGCGGATGCGGCCTTCCGCCGCGCCGCGAAACAGCACGCCGTGCGGCGCAATGCATACGACCCGCCCTTCGCCACGCTTGGCGATCGCCAGCATGTGCAGGATGAAGGCATAGTCGCCCCGGCTCTTGGGCGGGATCACCGGCTTGAATCGCTTGTAGGGATCGGTTTCGGCGACATCCGCGCCCCATTTGTCGAGACTGAACGGCGGATTGGCGACCACCCGGTCGAATTGCATCAGCCGGTCGTCTTCGATCAGTGCGGGCGAGGTGAGAGTGTTGCACCATTCGATCAGGGCATTGTCCTCACCGTGGAGAAACATGTTCATCCGCGCAAGCGCGTGGGTGGAGCCGTTGACTTCCTGCCCAAACAACCGGTGATCGTCTGAACCCGTCGCTTCGCCCGCGCGGATTAGCAGCGCACCCGATCCGCAGGCGGGATCGCAGATTGTCATGCCAGGCTTTGTGTTAGCAAGCTGGGCGACAATCTCTGAAATTTTGCGCGGGGTGTAATATTCTCCGGCCTTCTTGCCGCCATCGGCAGCGAACTTGCTGATCAGGTAGATGTAGGCTTCGCCAATCGCATCTTCGCTGACCTTGTCGGGAGTGAGCGCCAGCGACGGCTTGGCAAAATCTTCAAGCAGCAGCTTGAGCAGGCGGTTGCGCTCTTTGGTCGCGCCAAGCAGTGTTTCGGAGTTAAAATCGATCGGGCGGAACACGTCTTTGAGCTTGGCCTCGTTCTCCAGTTCGATCTTTTCTAGCGCCTTGTTGATCAGTTCACCGAGATTGTCGGCCTGGCGCTTGGCGTGGATCGTCTGGAAATCGGTGCCTTCGGGCAGCACGAAGCGCGCGCGCTTCATTTGCCGTTCGACCCGGGGATCGTTAGGGCCGTATTTCTTGGCCAGGTCGATCCGCTGCCATTCGGCATGGTCCGACAGATATTTCCAGAACAGCACCGCAAGGATTAGATCCTTGTAACGCGTCGCATCCACTGCCCCGCGAAAGGTATCGCAAGCCGCCCACACCGCGTTGTTGAGTTCGTCCTGATCGAGCTTCTTTGTCATGATGGTCTCATTTCTCGAATGTGGTGGTGGGGCGGCCAGCGACCGCCCCACCGGTCAAATCACCCGCGCGGCGGGAACGGATCGTGGCCGTGGCTATCGCGCTCGGCAATGGTCCCGTCCATGTTGTGGACGATCAGCTCGCCCTTGATCGCGATGGCATAACTGCGGCCATAGGTGATCGCGGGCGGCTTGCTCGTCGAGCGGTACAGCACCGTGCTGCTGCCGGCTTCCTTGACCTGCCACTCGCCCGGCAAAAAGTGCCAGGTGACATGGACGGCGCGAAGCCGGTTGCTGATTTGGGAGAGAAGGCTCATATTAGGGTACTTTCTGTTTCGGTACGGAAGGAAGGGCTGAGGACGTTACAGCGTCGTTCAACCCGGTGTTGCGCTCGTGTTGGGGATGAATTTCCCCGGCACGGGCCTTCGCCATCGCGAGATGGAGAAGTTCAGAGTGGAGCTGCTTTTTGCGCTCCGCAATTTCTTGAAGGATCGACTGTTCTTGCTGCGCTTCGAGCGCCAGCGAACCGATCATCCTCTGTTCGATCAGCGATGGCAGCGGGATTTCGAGATCGGCGAGCGTTGGGCGATTGAGGCGGACGAAGCCGGTGCCTTGCGCGGCTTGTGCCAAGTCAGCTTGGATATGTGGCTGGTTGATATAGGCAACGATGTATGCAGGCTCGGCCACCGCCTTGTTAACGCGGACAAGGAACAGCTCAACGGTCGGGAGGCTCCCGGCGTGGCGTTCGCCAACAACCGCTGCGGTAAGGTCGGGGCCCCGGCCACGGACCAGAATGTCATCAACCTGCAAGCGAGTGTCGCTTCCCTTGAGCGGCGGCCCGCCATCGACGACTTCGCCCACAATCTGACCTGCTACGACGTTACCTAGGCGCAAGTATTGAGTACCGCCGCCTTCCTGCGAGGGCGTGGCGCCCATGCTAATCTCGGAAATGTCGCTGAGCCGTTTCATGTCGAGCCATATAGGTGGATTCGCGTTCGATTGCAAGTTTTTTGGTAAGAAGTGTTTCAAACCATATTTTCAATGGCGGTGGGCGGCAAAGATGTCTGGCTGCCCTTCGGTCGACCTGCTCTATCTGCTGGCGCGGACCGGGCCTGTAGTCCCGGCCCATCCGGGTTACGATCAGGAGCAGATGTAAGCAGAGCGGGATTTTTCCAGACGCACTCTGTCCCGCGCTGCGCGCTCCTGAGGGTGCGGCATTTTCTGTCCTGACCCGCAGGCACTCTTGCCTCTCTCATTGCCGGACGCCCGCAGGCGCACTGACGCGCGCGCAGGACATCCGGCGGCTTCGCACCGTTGCAAGGGTGCCGTTGCCTTCTGGATCGCATGGCGATCCGGGCTGGAACGCCAAGGGCTTTGCCCTCTCGTTCCCCAAACCGGAATAGACACCCCCGAGTGGCGGGCTTCGCCCGCTGGCCCGCGCCAGGGCATCGATTCCGGTTTTCCCTCCCCCTCCCATCCTCGCCGGAGGGCAGGCCGCATGTCGCATGTCGAATGCGGCTTTGCCGGAAGGAGGAAAGCATGGACGATCTCACTTTGACCTATCGGGCCTGTGGAGCCGAGTGCCGCGAGGACTGGTTGCGCCTCTTGGCCTGTGACAACGGCTTGCCGCTGGCCGACGTGCAGCGGGCCGCCGACCGCTATGGCGAGGCCGAGGATTTTGGGCGTTTGGTGGAATTCTGCGAAGGGCATGGGGAGCGGTTGCAATGAGCGCGCAGGACTCAAATTCAGCTACGGCAGGCGGGTGGATGGTCTTCGACTACCTCTATCGCGATGCCAGCAACTACAAGACTTTCGGCTCGGTCTGGCTGACCGGCATCTTGACCGAGGCAGAGCGCACCGAAGTGGTCGAATGCTTGGATGGCAGTGAATTCTTCGTTGCCGAGCAGATCGGCGTACCTCCGCTCTATCCAGCCTTGTTCGAGGACGGCGGCGGACCGACCGAAGACGACCATGCTTGGCACATGTTCGAGGGCTTTCGCGAAGAAAGCAAAATGGCCGAAGCGGCCGTGGTGTGGGGCGAGGCATCCGCGCTCTTGGCCGCCTTCCGCGCCGCCAAGGGAAATTGGCGGCTGGAGCTGTCGCCCAATTTCGATTGGTAGCGCGCGGCGCCCAGCCTGACACGTCAGGCTGGGCGTTGATCGATGAAGCAGTGGCTGTTGTGCCAATCGAGAAATGCCGGATCAGGATCGAACCGGATCGCTGACCGAAGCGGTGCTTGCTCGAATTTCTGAAAAAAGTCGCGGGTCTCGCGGCTCTGGTTTTCGCGCAGGTGCCGCGAGACATGGATACGGCGATTGTGATCGACGGTGATCAGGCCGCGATCGAAGGCGCGGTCGAGCGTTGCTGACAGAAGCAGGCCGTTGGCCGGATTGTGCCGATTCTCGGTATCCTTGCCCCATGGTTTGATATGGCTCGCCGTCAGCAAGCGCGGATCGGCGATGCCGGTGATGCAGCAGGTTTCTTCGTAATTGGCCAGGACCGCCCGGCGGAAGAAGTCCTGGCCGACGCGCTGATTGACCAACTCCTGCGTAGTCGATGCGCCCTGATAGGGCTCGAACCGGAACTCGCTGGGTTTGTCCCTGAGGCGGTTCGGGGCGAGCGCGGGCTCGCCCTGTTCGACTTGTGTTGTCCACATGTATTCGGCGCGCGCGACGAGGCGGGTCCAGTCCTGGCCGAACTCGGCATAGGTTGTCCGGTCGAGCTGCGATGCCCCGGCGAGGCCCTTACGTCCGCTCTCGGTGATCTTAGGGTCAAGGCTGGCGAAGTTGCAAAGCTTCATCGCGACCGAGCTGTTCGACCGACCGATCGCGGCGGCGAGTTGCTGGATTTCCGGGTTGCCCGAATGCAACTTTCCGAACGGCAACTGGAAATAGAGGTAGAGCGCGAGAACCGTCTCCTCTTCGCTCCAGCGTTTCCGAATGATGCCTTCGTCCCCCATGGCGATCTTTTGGGCGAGGTAGGCCAACGGCGCAAGGAGCTTGGGAACTGCGTGATTTCAAGCCTGGCACAATCGCATTTCTGTCCGGTTGGCGCGTTTTCAGAACCTGACCTGGCCGCACGCGTTCAGCCGTCAATGCCCGGCCCGCGCCGGTTCGCAGAATGCTCACCCGTGTTGGGCATGACAGCTGTCCTTGGCCGTGCGGCCTCTCGGTTTGGTGCAACGAGCCACCAGACACGAAAGGACGATTCCATGGCCCGCAACAATTCGACACCCGCTCCAGAGGCCAAGGCCCCGGATTTCATCGCTTGGCACGTCGCCAACAAGGGCGAAAAGGCATTCTGGACCAAGGTCGGAGCCGCCTGGTTCCACCGCGACCACAAGGGCATTTCGCTCCAGCTTGAGGTCGTGCCGATCAACGGCCGGATCGTCCTGCGCATGCCGCTCGACGACGCGGCCAAGGAGAAGCCGGGCGCTTAGCGCCCGGCCTTGCTGCCCATCAAACGTTAATTCCTAAGAACGATGAATGGGCGGCAAGGCCCTGCGCGGTGCGTAACGAACTGGGCGATATTGGAAACATATCGTGTTTGAAATCTGGCGCCAAAATGCAATCATGATGCGAAA
>NZ_JANPGP010000038.1:0-32909 GCF_031424035.1 Novosphingobium sp. | reverse complement strand
TTCTCGGCATTGCCGAGCTCGTTCATGGCGGCCCGGTATGAGCGCAGCCCGTCGGTAGTGATCTTCTCAGGCGAACCGTGGCGCTTCAGCGCCTTCTTCATGAAGGTGAGCGCCGCCTCCTTGTCGCGGGCCCTGGTGATGAAACTCTCGAGGATCTCGCCTTCCTGGTCGACCGCGCGCCACAGGTAGACCATCTCGCCATTCAGTTTCACGTACATCTCGTCGAGGTGCCAGCGCCACTGCCGGAAGCCGCGCATCCGGCTCACCCGCTGTCTGCGGATGTCGCCGGCGAACATGGGACCAAACCGGTTCCACCACATCCGCACCGTCTCATGGCACAGGTCGATGCCTCGTTCGAACAGCAGGTCTTCGACATTGCGCAGCGATAGCGGAAAGCGAACCTACATCATGACCACGAGGCGGATCACCTCAGGCGACGAGTTGAAACACCGGAACGGGCTAAGCGGCTTGGCTCTGGATTTGCGGCTCATGCGCGCTGGATATCAGCACAATGCACCGCGTGCCACATTGCCCTGACAGAGCCGTCTATGCCGCTGTGCCGGGTCTGCGTAGTTCGAGAAGCGTCTGCCGTAACTCTTGCAACTGCACTTGCTGCGACGCCGCGATGCTTTGCCATAACTGGTTCTGGGGCGGCGCCAGCTTACTGACAGAATTGATATCGGCTATGGCTAGGTCGGTGTACTGAAGCGCCAGATCGCCGTTTGCTGCCTGGTACAAGCGTGCCATGGCTTCCATCACCTTGCTGCGCTCCAAGGCGAAGCGCTGACGCAGTCGGCTGTGCTTGGACAGCTTCTGGATAATCGGCTCACACTTGCGCAAGCTTGCCAGAGCCATGCGCAAATAGGTCTGGTTTTCATCATCATCCGCGCGCACCACGACCGGGGCACAATGGCGGGCAAGCGCGGAATCTAGGATCAGCATTCCCGCCCGCTCGCGGGGGTAAGCCGAGAGATAACGGGTCAATTCGGCCGAGATCTTCTGGGCCTGGATCCAGAACCAGCCCTTGCTTCTAAAGCCCTGGTTCAAGCGCCAACCTTGCCGCTGCCGTTCTAGCTTGAGGCAGACCCGAATGAAGCCGCGCCCAGCGCTGCCGCCGATGGTATCGCGGACTTTGGTGGGATCTTGCTGGAAAATCCGCATCCGGATCGCTTCGCCAAGATAGAATGCGGCGAAAGATCGAGAGAACGCTTCGGTAACCGTATAGTCATAGCCGCCTGATTTCGCGACCTGTACATCACCATGCAGCCGGTCCGCCTCGACCCCGGTTGCATCGGCATAGAGATTGATGAGATCGGCCAGGATCTTCAGCTGTTTGGTGTTTCGCTTCGTCGCAATCCGCTGAGCATAGCCATCGGCCAGCGTTTCAAGTTCGCCCGCGCAATCCTTGCCTTTGACCAGCTCCTGCGCCAGCCTGGCCAATGCTTCGATCTGTTCGATGGTCTCTTGGCCTTTGGCCAAATCGTCATTGAGCCGGGCGAGAATGGATAGCGGGATTTCGCCGACATCTTTAGACCGGTTGTCGTCCCTGGTCGGCATGTCGATGATCTTGCGTTCAACCCAGTCTCTGAACGCATAGTCACTGCCCGGAAAGGCATGCAATTCTGTCGATATATCCAATCTTACTAGTGTCTTGCTGGAGGCTTTGAGGATATCAGCACGAAAATTTCGCTCGATCTGTTCATGACCGAGAACCGCCTTGGATAGGGGCGGTGCCAGATGCGTCAATTCCGATCGACTTTCTTGCCAGCGCCACAATTGCGGCTTTAGCAACAGCAGCAACAGATCAAGCTTCAGCCCCGCGGCATCATAATGCCGGATCAGGGCATGCAGCGGCGGACGATCCAGCATCTTGCGAAACCCGAACGTGTAGAGCTTGATCCAGCGTTGCTCAGGATTGTCTGGCAGGAAACGGCCCGCCCCGGGATGAAGGGGTGCAGTCGCCATCTTGTCGTCGATCAGGCTGGCCGCCCCATGATACAGTCCGGTCAGCAGCCGGGTATGCCGCAACAGCGAGTCATCGACATGCAGATCATCATACCGGCTGAGCTGAAGGCACTGGTCAAACGCTTCCTCCGCCAGAAGCAGGTGCAGCAAGGAAACGTACCGCCCGTCATTGCACGCGCACGCGTGTGCGATGAACAATTCGCGGATCGGATTGAGCGCGAACATAATAGCACGTTCGCTCGCGATCTCCTCACGCCCAAAACCAAAGCGATCGCGGTGGAGCAGCGGCAGATCGCGGTCATCGAGGGCCTCGACATCATCCGATCGGCAAAGCCCGATCAGGCCATTGCAGGCCTGCAGCATCGCCGCAATCGTCGTCTTGAGGCCGCGCCTCTGGCTGGAATCCAGACGCTCGCCACAGACTTCACGGTAGTCCTCATAGACCCGGGCCAGCGTGCGCGGCCGCAGCCCACCAGGCGCAATCGCGATGAAATGCAGCAAGACCAGCCAATCCGGGTGCTTATCTTGCAGAAGGGGCAAAAGCCTTTTGGCGATCAGTTCCTGAAGAGCGTCGTGTTCGGTGACTGTGCCCAGACTGGGGTAAGGCGGGGCAAGGCCCAGCTCCAGCAAGGTGCTGAGCACCCCAAAACGTGCCTCCGATCCGGGCAGATCGCCAAAGATGTCTTGTGCGCGTTCGACCAGCAGCTTTGTGTGCGCCGCGAATTCGTCTTGAAACTGATCTACGGAGAGCTTCTTCTCACCGAGAATTTCCTCGCGGATCAGAACCCGCTGTGACGGGCTTTGATTGCCGAACTTGGGCAGGATGCCGGGAAAGGCTGAAGCCGGCGGCAAGCCAATAGCGATGGATTTGCAGGTGATCAGCCTCAGCACCGGGTGGGGATGAAGAACTTTGTCATCGATGTTACATAGGGGGAAATCGGAGGTGATCAGAAACCGTGTATTGCGGAAGGTCTCCACGTCGATCGAGCAGCCTCCCTCGGGCGTGGGGATCAGCAGCAACTGCTCGATCAGATCGAAGACATGATCCGCGGCAATCGCTGCGCGCAGATGATACAGCGAATAATCACGCGCGGCCGGACTGTGGCGCTGGGTGCGATAGCCATCGAACACCAGAATGGCCGGATAACGCGTCATGAGATCGCGCGTCTCCGCGATCAGCTGGTTCATCCGATCGGCATTCATCCGCGCCGGCTTGCCGCCCTGCTCAGTGGGTGACGGCTCGTCGTTTTCCAGCGCCAGACTTGCATAGAAATTCCGGATCCGCAGAATCAGGCTGCCCAGGCTATCGTCCGGCTTGCGGCAGCTGCGGCCATGCAGCGGGATATAGAGCATCGGCAGATAGCAACCATGTTCGATGCGGTGCTGCGGCTTGAAAAGTTCGGCCACCAACGCGGTCAGTCCGCCGCGCATTGCTTCGGAGTGACAATTCAGCAGAGCCTGGCCATTTCCGGTGCCAAACAGGAACTCGGCTGCCTCGTTCAACTGATTGGCGCGCGGGCTTCGCCCACCATCCACCGCGAAGGCAAATTTGCCCTCAAGGCTATCGGGCTCTTCGAGCCAGTTCGGATCGTCCTTTCTGCCTATATTCGCGGGATCACTGTTCAGGCGGGCATAGCTGACAATTTCGTCCATCAAACCAGCGACGGCAACTGCGCGAAGCTGGCTTATCGCTTCCACGCCGGTGCGGCCCTCGTCGAACAGCATGTCGGCCGTCAGGTTACCTAGGCCTTTGGCCCGCACGCGCCAGGCGTTCAGCACGCAGGTAATCTGGTTCCGATAGGCGGCGCGATGCGCCCCTAAAGATGCCAGTGCTTTAGCTGCCTTTTTCTGACCAGGCCGTGACAATACGGCCTTGACATACTCGTAGCTGTAATTGCCCATCGTCTGGTTAGACTCACCAACCTTGTCCGTGACAAGCCTAAAGATATCTGGTGCGCTATACCTCTCGATCGTGTCATCCAAGCCAAGGTTTACCCTCAGAAAATCTGGCATAACCATGATCTGCTTCAAGGCAAAGATGATCGTCCAGTCGGATGGTCGCTGATCGCCAGGTTTGCCGTCCGCAAACCAGAAAGTTTCGTCAGTTTCTTTGCCCTTGGCCAGCGCAGCCCGCCACAGCTTGTCCGCGCAGCCGTCTGGACCGCGAATGTCGGGCCTGTGCCTGAGCCGGGTTGACCCGCCATCCTTCTTTTGCTCTGCCTCCGCGTCGCTCATGTCCGCCCCCTGATTCGGGGTTCTTACAAATCGCAGCGACTCTCAACTAACTTTTTTAGAATAACCCCGGCTTTTGCGAAAAACCCATCGCGGAGCCGGACTGGTTTTCGATAAAACGCCGCCCGGACGCGTGGCGGTGCCTCCTGCCGTGCCTTTTTCCGAAAAGGGTGAGAGCCAGAGTGGAGTTTTTACATATAAAAACAATAGCATAGATCGCAATCGTTAATGCCATCCGCACGGAAATGGTTATTATTCTCCTATCAGCAGAGGGAGACAGACGATGACCTTGGACCCCAATTGGCACGACGAGCGTCAGCAGCAGATCGCGGACTTCTATACCGCGCTTCGCATCCATTCGGAGCGCACCGGCCCCTTCACCTTCGGCTGGTTTGTGGCGCGCCTGCGCGCCTTGCTGAAAGCCGGCGCGGCGCAGCCCCCTCACTATGCCGCCGGATGGGGCGCGCCGGATGCGGTGCCCCAGCCGGCCACTCAGGAGCAGCAGGCGGCCACCACCACTCAGACGCAGTGCGCAGCTGTTCTCGTCCCCGCCCTGATCGCGGCGGTGAACGACGAGGATCAGGATGCAAGTACCGCCGGACAAGGGCCGGAGGAACCGATCATGGCCGAACCCTTGGCGGCAGCGCAGCTGGTGCTCGACACCCCTGCACCGGAAGGTCTGCAGATCGCGACCGCCCCCGGGGATGAGGGCGGCACGCTGCAAATCGACGCGGCCGAGCGCGCACCCCCGCAGCCGCCGGGCCCCGGTTGGTGGGCCCGCCAAAAAGCAGCCGCGGCACAGCGACGCGAACGCGCCCGCCAGCGTCCGCGGCGTTCGCGCATGCACCGCGTCGCCCGCTTCTCGAGCAAGTCGCTCGGTTACGGATGCCTGCTGGTTTACGGCATCGGCAATCTCACTGAACCGCTAGCCGCCGCCGCCTACGGTGAGGGGACGTCGGTGTCCGATGCGCTTGCGAACAAGGCTGGGATCATGATCATAGGAAGCGGCACGCGCCCGGTCTTCGCCCGCCCGCCGGAGGCACGTCCGGACGATCCCAGCCGGGCCCATCTGCCCGAAGCCGCGCGCAAGAGCGCCAACTTCGAGAAGGCAACCTTCATGGCAACTGCGCTTGAAGACAAACGCGCCTTCGCTCCGGCTTTGTCGCTCGAAGGGATCATGCGCGTTCACGGCACCGATACCCTGGCGTTGATGCGGGCGGGATGGAGCCAGTTCGCAGTGCTGGTCTGGCGCAAGACCAAGCGCCGTGGAGGCTCAACCGTGCCGGTCACCACCTGTTCCATCTCGTTAAACTCCATGGCGATGCCAAGCGGGCTGATCGCCAAGATCAAGGCCAAGTTCAATGAGCACGTCTGTGCGGCGCGCCTGGAAGCCGAGACCCGCGGCGATACCCAGGCCCAGGCCGGCATGATGCTGGACAACGCGGCCCTGATCATCGGTGGCGGCGCCGATACACAGGGGGTGACCTTGGCCTCGTGGCGACTATTCTCGAAAGATTTCAGCAAGATTGATCGGGATTGCCACCTGTCCGTCCTGGCCGCGGCCGTCAATCAGCCGTTCTATGCCCCCGGCGAGAGCCCCTCATCGCAGCGGATCGCCGCGGACCGATTGGTCAACCTGGCCGATCGCGCAAAGCGAGGCCTGACTGCGCTGCGCAAGCGCGAAGGCCAAGGCCTGAACGCAAGCGACGAGGCATGCTTTGCCACGCTGCCGGCACTGCTCAATCGCCGCTTTCGCAATCCGGCCGGAGACATGACCCGGGCCTTCGGCAGCGCCGCTCCGCAGATCATCGCCGAGGCCTTCGCCTATCGCGCCCGGAACCCCGGCACTGTCCAACTGACAGCCCAATTCGATGCCATGGCCAACGAAGCGGCCATCCAGCGCGTGGGCAACACGGCCTGCGCGATTGCCGATCGCAAAGCCATTCGCCTGAACATCTGTCCTGAAAAGGGGCCGGTCGACCGCGCGCAGGTGCGGGTGATCGCGATCAATCCCAACGGATCGGTCCACCGCATGATAGCGATCGGCGCCGGGGCCGCGTCAGCTCTGGCAGAGAGCCAGACGGGTGACCTCCCAGGGCGTGGTAGCGTTGGCAAAGGGATTCTCTTGCCGATCCTGGCCGACAACCTGTTCTGCCGATTCGATTTTCCCGACCTCAAAGACGCTGACGGCGTAGCTGGTGTCGATCACGATTGCCGAGCGGACGAGCTGACCCCTCCGGCATACGCGGTAAAAACATCGCTGAATCAGCCATTTGTTTACGCCCTAGCGCACACCGACCAGGGTCGGCTGGCGCTCTATCGTGACGCCCTGGGCCTGCGGCAGCAAAATCTGCGCGACCTGGTGCTGGGCAATCGCCCTGCCGCCACGCAGGTGCTGATGCGCGATTACGTTGCTGTCACCAGCCCCGCACGGGTCGGCCCCACGCCGCATTTCATCGTCGAAGCGGGCAGTGCCCAGGTCGATCTTTCGTCGCTGATTTCGGCCGCTGACAGCGCCCGCACCCGCCAGTTGCTGAGCGAGCCGACCAAACCAGGCGGCACGGTCCACGCGGCGGCCGGCCGGCTCAAGGCGGCCGGCTACACTGTGGTCTGGGCCAAAAGCGGAACGTCGGAAGCCGGCTTCGATTCCGATGAACGTGGGAAACACATCATCATGGAGCTGATCGATCCGGAGGGACAGACCCGGATCGTCTTCGCCGAGATCAGCAGCTCGGATTCGGCCGCGCTTGCCGGCTCAGGGGTCATGAGCTCAGCCGACATCGCCGAAATCATCATCGCCACCCTGCAGCCGGAGTCCTGAAATGACCTTTTCATCCTTCCTTTCCGCGGTTGCCGGCGCGCTGCGCCGCGCCGTGACGCTCAGCCTGCCGACCATCCGCAAGGCCGGGGCGATGTCACCTGGGGAATGGCTCGCCCTTTCCGGGCACGTCATCGCACTGGTCATCGCCCTGACTTCAACAATCGGGATCTACAATTTCGGCGCCGGTCTTGCTCGCGATTCCCTTAGCTACAAATTGCTGCTGATCCCCCTGGCGGCTTTCATCGGTATCATGCTGCAGATCGTGATCATCAGCTGCATCAAGCTGATCGTGCGTGATTTGCGCCGCAATCCCGTGCGGGCGCTGCTGGCTGGTACGGTTGTTCTCCTGATGTGGTCGATAACCGTCGGCGCATCCTACGGCAGCTATTGGAACGCCATGTCGAGCCAAAGCTATGAGCAGCGTGCCACCGAACAGACTGTCAACGCAGCCATTGTGCCGCTTGAAAATGCCCGCAGCCGATTTGCTACCGCAACCCTGTCGCTTGGCGAGGTTTCCCGCCATGCGGATGCAATGATGACCATCGAAGCGCGTGACGGCACATCGTGTGGCTATGTTGCGGGCAGTGGCAAGGGTGATCGTTTCCACCTGCGCGAACGCCAGAAGGGTGAGGCCGCCAGCCACTCTGCTTCGCTGCAGACGTTGAACGGTTCGCTGGCCCGTTCGCTGGGGGCCATGGGCGCGTTCAACAACCAGGGGCTCGCCAGCGCCTATCGCGAAGCCAGCGATACGTTGGGTAACCCGGCTGTCGGCATGGCGCGGCAATGGATTGGCGAGCAGCGCGCCGGTTTTGCTGGCGGCTTCCCCATCAATGGCGCGGCAATCGCCTGTGCAGATCCCAAGATGGTACGCTTGCTCGACGTTGCTGCAGCCAGCCTTGAAGCCCTGCCCAAAGTGCCCGCCAACCCGCCCCGGGTGACCCAGCTTTCCAACACCGAAGGGGTGATGCTGAGCTTCGCCCGCCTGTTGCCCTTCGGCAAAGACGATGAACTGGTTCAGGACAGCGACTATATTCCGCTGCTGTTTCCGAGCCTGATCGAATTCATCATGACCGCATTGATCGTGCTCGGCGAAATGGGGCGTGCGCGCACCTGGTCGTCAGGCGGGGACGGGCACGGGTCTGACGACAATCCGCGCCGTCCGATCAACCCTGCCTTGGCGACTTTTCAGCGGGATCACGCCGCTGGAAGCAACGCACTCGACCTTCACGACGAGATCATCAATCATCTGATCGAACTGGAAGGCGCACCCACGGTATGTTTCGCGATTCCCTCCGAACCGGGAGCACCGCGCGAATATGCCCGCAAACTGCTGATGCTGATTGCGCGGCATGACCATGGCAAACGCGGCCGTCCCCACCCACTAAGCCCCTACCGCCAGAGGCTGCCTTTCGCTGATCTTCCCGCCCTGGTAACTGCGGGATGGTCGTGGGCCAGCCAGCATGTGGACATCCATCTGCTACCCCGGACCCTTGCCGATGACGCGCGCCGCCTGATCGTCTGGCAGGCTGAAGCCGAATTGTTCCCTGCCGCGTAAGGCGGGCAGGCAATGAGGTGCCGGTGGGGGATTCGCTCTGGCCCGGATCCCCCATCGTCCGTTTACGGACCGCATGAACCGCACGCGGCCAGCGCACCGGAACAGCGCTCCCCAGTCTAGTCCCGCCAAGCTGCTCTGCACCACCCAGTACAAAGCCAGACGTTCGCGGCAAACCATGACCGGCACCCGCAACAGCCGCTACCATCGCAAATTCCCCACAGCAAACCATGCACGCAAGGGCGCTGTCAGTTTAATCGCAACTCGTCTCAGCTTCGGGCAGCCTTGGCTTTGGCGACGACGGCTCAGCTCATGAGCGTCTGCCACTCGGCCAGTGCAGCCGAACGACGAAACTTGTAGGTTTGTCGATCGATGAGGTGGCGTTCCGAGTTGAAATGGTTGTGGAGCCCGGCGTGGCCCGAGGCGAACTTCTGTAACGACTTCATCTGCCGAAACCGGAGCAATACCCGCTCTCGTCGTCGGAACGGCAAGTAACTGTTCTCGACCCGGTTGTTTACCCGACGGCCGATCTCGTGCTTGTCGGTGTTGCCCAGAACCTTCATCGCAGCCTTGGAGGAAGCCAGCCCATCGGTGGTGATCGCCTCGGGTGAACCATGGCGCTTCAGTGCCTTCTTCATGAAGGACAGGGCCGCTTCCTTGTCCCGCCTTTTGATTGCGAAACTCTCGAGGATTTCATCCTCCCGGTCGACCGCGCGCCAGAGGTAGTCCATCTCGCCGTTGTTCTTAACGTAGACCTCGTCCACGTGCCATCGCTACTGACGGAAGCCCTTAATCCGGCTCACTCGCTGGCGCCGTAAATCTGCGGCAAACAATGGCCCGAACCGGTTCCACCAGTGTCGTACTGTCTCGTGGCAGAGGTTGATCTCGCGCTCGAACAGCAGGTTCTCGACATTGCACAGCGATAGCCGGAAGCGCACGTAAATGAGCACGACCAAGCGGATCACCTCGGGTGAGAAGTTGAAATAGCGAAATGGTCTAACGGGTTTTCGGGTGCTGTCAGTCGGATCGCAACTTGTCTCCGGTTGGCGCGGTAGGGCCGGAAACGACCAGCTTCAGATGGCAAGCGATTGCCACTCGGCCAGTGCGGTCGAGCGTCGCAGCTTGTAGGTTTGACGATCGACGAGGTGGCGTTCCGAATTAAAGTGGTTGTGCATACTGGCATGGACTGAGGCGAATTTCTGCAGCGTCTTCATTTGTCGGAACCGCAGCATCGCGCGTTCTCGTCGTCGGAACGGCAGGTGACTGTTTTCCACCCGATTGTTCTTCCAGCGACCGACCTGGCGCCGGTCGACGTTGCCGAGCTCACACATGGCAGCGGGGTATGAACGCAGTCCGTCGGTGACGAGCTCCTCGGGCCGACCGTGGCGTTTCAGTGCCTTCTTCATGAAGGCGAGAGCCGCGGATTTGTCCCGTTTCGTCGTGACGAAACTCTCCAGGATCTCGCCCTCATGGTCGACCGCCCGCCACAAGTAGACCATCTCGCCACCCAGCTTCACGTACATCTCGTCGAGATGCCACTTCCACTGCCTGAAGCCCCGCATACGGCTTACCCGTTGGCGCCGGATATCGGCCGCAAACAGCGGACCGAACCGGTTCCACCACAGCCGCACCGTCTCGTGGCACAGGTCGATGCCGCGCTCAAACAGCAGGTCCTCGACGTTCCGCAACGACAGCGGGAAGCGGACGTACAGCATCACCACAAGCCGGATAACCTCCGGCGAGGAGTGGAAATAGCGAAACGGATCGGCGGGCTTTCGAGGGCGGGGCATAGCCTTTCCCTATTCTAACGAGCCCCTCATCGCCAGCGGGTGCAATTGCTTTGACAGGGCCTTTTGGCGCAATTACGCTGTCAAACGGCCATTGGCAGGGAAAGAAGCGCGAGCGAAGTGGCTTTGATGACGGGCTGAAAACCCGCGAAATCCATTTCGGTACTGGATCGAATGGCAACGGAGAAAACGCCGTGAGATTCCGTATTGCCGGTTCGCAATGGACTCTCTGCTGTACCGAAATAAACTGAGACGGCGCAGTTTCGCGCCAAAATTGACAACATTCTCTGCAAGTTCAATATGTTAAGACTAGGTGGCGGAGCGGGAGGGATTCGAACCCTCGATACGCTTTTGACGTATACTCACTTTCCAGGCGAGCGCCTTCGACCACTCGGCCACCGCTCCGCATGCACTGGAAGGCGCGCCCTAGCTTGCGGGCGGGCGATGCGCAAGCGTTGCGGTGGGGGCTTTGCTTCCTATCTTTGAGCCATGAACCGGACCTTTGCCCTGCCGCCCTCGCTGGACGAGATCGATGCCATCGCCCGTAAGGCCATCGAGGACCTGCCCGATCCCTTTCGCGCCCACCTGAACGGGGTACGGCTGGTGGTGGAGGACTTTCCTGACGAGGCGACGCTGGCGGGGCTGGGCGTTGATGATCCCTATGACCTGACCGGGATCTACGAAGGCGTGCCGGTGGGCGAGAAGTTCCTCGCTGCCAGCGGCGTGATGCCGGACCGCATCCGGCTGTTCCGCTCCCCCATCCTCGATGAATGGGTGGCGCGCGGCGATGAGACGCTGGAGCATCTGGTGTCCCACGTACTGATTCACGAGGTCGGGCATCATTTTGGCCTGTCGGATGCGGACATGCACGGGCTGGAGGAAAGTTCGCGGTAGCGTCGTCCCGGACCTGATCCGGGACCGCTGGCGAATGGATGCAAGTTTGCGCCGATGAGGCCTGCGATCCCGGCGTGCGCCGGGATGACGATTGATTCTGCGGGATTAGCTGGCAGGATGCGGCCCATGCAAAAAACCCTCACCGCCCTCACCCTTGCCCTGATCGCCGCCGCACCTATCGGGGCGCAGGACAAGCCCGCCGCGCCGCTCGCGCCCTCGGAAATCGTCGCCGCTGCGCCTAAGACGGACTGGACGGCAATTGCGCCGTCCGACCTGCTGGTCATGGACATTGCCCCCGATGCCAAGGGCCGCCCTCGCCGCGTGGTGATCCAGCTGATGCCGCCGCCGTTCTCGCAAGGGTGGATCGGCAATATCCGTAAGCTCGCCGCAGCGCGGTTCTGGGACGGGACGAGCGTGAACCGGGTGCAGGACAATTATGTCGTGCAGTGGGGCGATGCGACCGAGAAGAAGGCGCTGCCAGCCGGTTTGGCGACGGTGCCGGAGAGTGAGTATCTGGTCAGCGATCCACGAAGGTTTCCGTTTCGGGTAGAGGTGGACAACGAATCCGTGCACGATTCCTATGCTGACTACGCCATGCCAATAATGGGCTGGCCTGTCGCATTTTTCGAGGACGGTGTCTGGCCCGTCCACTGCTACGGCATGGTCGGCGTCGGCCGGAACCTGTCCCCCGACACCGGCACGGGCGCAGAACTCTACACCGTGATCGGCCACGCCCCGCGGCACCTTGACCGCAACATCGCGGTGGTCGGGCGGGTAATCGAGGGGATCGAGCACTTGTCCTCGCTGCCGCGTGGGACCGAGGCGCTGGGGTTCTACAGGACGGCGAAGGAACGGACGAAAATCCGATCGGTCCGCTTGGGCAACGAGGTGACCGGCCTTCCCGGTTATGAATTCCTCTCCACCGAGAGCGGCAGCTTCGCCGCCTATGCCGATGCACGGGCCAATCGGCGCGATGCCTTTTTTATCCGGCCAGCGGGCGGCGCGGATGTGTGCAACATTCCGGTGCCGGTGCGGCGGGTTTCGGTGAAGTGATTTTCACGCGAAGGCGCGAAGGCGCGGAGAAGAAGAGGGTTTCTCGCGCAGAGACCGCAAAGGTCGCAAAGGTTCATGCGCCGCAGGCAATTGCAGCAACAGGTGGAGAGCTTGCCGGATTAAAGGCGGCTTCGCCGCAAGCGCAACACTCTTTGCGACCTTTGCGGTCTTTGCGCGAGCATCGCTTCCTTTTTTCCTTCTCCGCGCCTCCGCGCCTCCGCGTGAATCAAAATGTCTGAACACATCACTCACACCGGCCCTCTCTGGCGCTGGACCGGGGGCAACGGCGGCTCCTGGCATTTCCTCACCATCGATGGCGAGGCGGGCGAGGCGCTGTCGGCCACGGCGCTGATGCGGCGGTTGGAAGGGCTGTCGCGCGGATTTGGGTCGCTCAAGGTGCTCGCAACGATTGGTGACAGCGCCTTTCGCACCTCGGTCTTCCCGTCGAAAAGCGAGGGCTGGATGCTGCCGGTGAAGGCAGCCGTCCGCAAGGCCGAGGGGATCGGCGAGGGCGACGCAGTGACGGTGGTGCTGGAGCTTTAGGGCTTTGGCAGGGCTGGCGCAGGCACCGGCGCAACCGCTGCTCGCCGCACGGTGAGGATCTTCACCGGCACGTCGATCATCGAGCCTTTCATCGAGCCCTGCCCTTTCGTGGCACTGAGCGGCGAATCCCAGATCTTGCGGACCACGTCCATGCCGCTGGTGACCTTGCCGAACACCGCAAAACCGGCCTGAGCATCGGGCGTCGTGCCCTTCGGATCGGCGTCGAGCGATTCGAGATCGGACAGCAGGATCGAGAATTCGGCCATGCCGGTGCCCGGTGCATTGCGCGCGAGGCTGACTGCGCCGGCCTTGTGCTTGAGGCCCGTCTGCGTGGTCGGTTCGTGTGCCACCGGCTTCAGTGTGCGCTTGGGGTCCATCTGCACCCCGCCCTGAATCAGCCCATTGGGCGGCGTGCCCCAGGCAAGGCGCATCGAGCGGTAGAACGAGGAATTGTCGAGCCGGCGCTGATCGACGTAGCGCAGGATGTTCTCGGTGGTCAGCGGCGCGTGCTTGTGATCGAGTTCGATCTGGATCGTGCCGAGCGTGGTGACGAGGTTGATCGTCACATAGTCAGCGATCGGAGGCGGCGGAGGCGGAGCGCGGCGCTTGGCCGGGGCGGCAGCGGTGAGCGCCAGCAGGAGCGGCGCGGCGATGAGGACGAATCGGCGGTTCATGCGCCTTATCCTAGCAGAGCATGTCGCCCCGCCAACCGGGCAGGTCGGCTTCCGATGGTCCCGAACATGGCTGCTCGGGCTTGCCGAGGTTCGCCTTGTCGAGCCACTGCAGGTCTTCTTTCGCCAGCACGCGGCCATCGTGGGCGTGAACGGCGATCGGCTGGATCGGCAGGCAATCGCGCTTGTCGACCAGCACCGGGTTCGACGGCACGCCCAGGCCATACTTCTCGCCCCACTGGCGCAGCGCGAGCATGGCGGGGAGCAGGTCCATCCCCTTGTCAGTCAGCCGGTAGAGCACCTTGCGGCGATCGTCCTCCATCTGCTGGCGTTGAAGGATGCCGCTTTCCACCAGCCGCAGCAGGCGGTTGGACAGGATGTTGCGCGCGATGCCGGTGGCGCTGAGGAAATCCTCGAAGTGGTGAACGCCGTTCAATGCGGCGCGCAGGATCATGAAGCACCAGCGATCGCCCATCGCCTCAAGCGCTAGCGGAAGTCCGCAATCCTGATCGTCGAGCTGTTCGCGCACTTTGCCCATAGGGCTGTGTATCGCGTTGTCGGCCGCAAGGGAAATATTGTCGGAAATGGGTTGCATATCGCAACTAACCATTATAGGTATCGATTCGCAACTTAAATCTGCGCGCTCCTCCCCGGACGCGATTGCAACAGGAGAACCGAGATGAAGACCGTGCTTTCGCGGGCAATCCCGCTTGCCATTTTCGCCCATGTCGCCGCCGCTTCGTTTGCCGCTGCCCCGGCCTTTGCGGCCAGCGGCGGCAATGTCGCCACACTCGCCCAGCCGCTTGCCGCGCCGAAGCAGCAGATCCTGGGCGATGTCCTGTGGAAGTGCGCGGGCGATCGCTGCACGGCGGCCAACTCCGGCGGCCGCCCGGTGCTCACCTGCCAGCGCGTGGCGAAGGAATTCGGCGAAGTGTCGCGCTTTGCATCGGGCGCCAAGGAATTCTCGGCCGACGATCTGGCCAAGTGCAACGGGAAATAATTGGCTTTTGTCCAGCCTGACGGCTGGATGCGGCACCGGCCCGCTCCCGCTCCCACAAGGACTCTTACCCGATCAAACCCCTAGACCGCAGGTCCGCCGCGAGCCTCTCTGCCCCCCCGGTGAAGTGGTGGACCTGCCACCCCAGACGCGCCGCCGACGCAATGTTGGCGGCGTTGTCGTCAATGAACAGCATGGCTTCGCGCGGCACGCCGAAGCGGCGTTCGGCGAGGTGGTAGATTGCGGGATCAGGCTTCGCGAGCTTCTCGTCGCCTGAGACGACGACATCGTGGAAGTGCCGGAATACCGGTTCGCGCGCGCGGAAGTCGGGCCAGAATTCGGCGCCGAAATTGGTGATGGCGAACAGCGGCACGCCGCGCGCGGCCAGTTCATCGACGATCTCGATCGAGCCGGGGACCGGCCCGGGGATCGATTCGCCAAAGCGCGCGGCATAGGCGTCTATCAGGTGGGCGTGGCCCGGATATTCCACCTTGCGCGCCGGCACCATGACCGACAGCGGCACGCCCTCGTCATGCTGGAAGTGCCATTCGGGCGTGACAACCGTGGTGCAGAACCATTCCAGCTCCGCCGGATCGGCAATCAACTTGGCGAAAAGGTAGCGCAGGTCCCATTCGAACAGGACGCGGCCAACATCGAAGACGACCGCTTTGACAGGTGCGGGATGACCAGACAATTCACGCACTCCAGACATGACAGCGGCCCGCGCTCCGGCTGGGAGGCGGGCCGTTGACGAACCGGCCGGGGATGCCCCCGACCCGCAGGGAATTAACCCTGGCGCGCCTTGAAGCGGCGGTTGGTCTTGTTGATCACATAGGTGCGGCCACGGCGGCGAATCACGCGGTTGTCCCGGTGGCGGCCCTTGAGCGACTTGAGGCTGTTGCGAATCTTCATGGTTTCCTCGGGTGCGGTCGAGCCCGCGAATCTGGTTGGTGCGAGCATGAACCCGCGAAATTGGAAGCAGCGCCGTTAGTGGCGGGTCGCAGCCGAGTCAAGGTCTTCAACGCCCGAAAGCTAGATATAGAAGGCCTTGCAGATGTCGTTAAGTGCGATGACACAGGCGAAGACCATCAGCCCCGCCGCCGCCTTGACCAGCAAGGCATCGCCGCGCCGTTGGCGGGGAATGACTGCCAGACCCAGCGGCAGGATCAGCGGGATCAGGTAGCGCCCTTGCACCCCATAGAGCATCCGCGCGCCGAGCGGCGATGCGGCGAGGTACATGATCAGGCAGATCGCGAGGACGATCCCGATGGAGACCAGCGCCGCCCAAACCCGCCAGCCGGGTCTCAGCCGCGCGGACAAGGCATCGCCTTGGGCAATCGCCAGCACCAGCGCCAACGCACTCGCCCACATCGCCAGATAGACCGGACCGACATTGAGCCAGCCGAACAGGAACAGGGTATTGACCAGCTCATCCAGCCCGGCGCCGCTGAACCGGTTCGCCAGCGCCGTGGGAAAAGCGGAAGGGTGCGCCAGCACATAGGCCAGTTGCGTGCCGGGGGACGGCAGGTCGGGTGTCCCCGGGACGACCAGTCCGGTGTTGAGCAGAACCCAGGCGGTCACCGCCACCCCGGCCACCGCAATGGCAACCATCGACGCGCGGGCAAGGCGGAGGCGTCCACCGGAATCGCGCAGGAACAACGCCAATCCTGCCAGCGGCAGATAGACGAACTTGGCGAGCGTCACCGCCGCGGCGAGCACAGCCAGTCGTCGTCCGTCACTGTTGGTCCACGATCCGGCCAGCAGCGCCCGCAGGCTCAGCGCGGCGATCCACGCGGAGGCGCCGATGATCAGCCCGTCCTGCCCGAACGATCCGGCGCAGGCGGCGGTCATCGGCAGCAGGCCGACCACCAACAGGACCGGGCGTCCCACCGGCAAGGCCCGGAACGCCGCACAAAGCAGCGCAAAGGCCAGTGCGGCATTGAACACCCGCCCCAGCCGCACGATCCATTCCACCGGCAGGTCAAGCGCCCGGCCGATCCACACCGCCACGACCTGCGGCACATAGCCCGCCGGCGAATAGGATGCCGAGCCGAGGAAGTTGGTGAACACCGCCGGCTCGCCCTGCCCGATCGGCGTGGCGCGGGTGAAATGATCGGCCCAGCTTGAGGCGTGAACCAGCTTGCGATCATGCAACTGCACCGTCCGCAGTTCCTTCGCGGCGGCCACGGCGAGGCCTGGAGGAAGGTGCCCGCCGGACATAGTGCCGCTGCGCTCACCAAACAGTTGCAGCGTGCTCAGTTGATAGGCGCGGTAGAGGTGTTGCTGCTCGTCAGGGGTCTGGAACGGCGGAGTCAGCAGCGCGAACAACAGGTAGAGCAGCGGTGCGAACAGGACGTAAAACCGGAAGGCCAGCCGGTGGCTTTCCCCCTGCGCCCGTTCTTTCTCAGGCACGTGCGGTTACCACCACGCCAGCAACGATCAGCAGCGCGCCAAAGGCATAGGTCAGGTTGAGCCGCTCGGAGAACAACAGCACGGCGAGCAGCGGCACCATGACAAAGGCCAGGGCCATGAACGGATAGGCCCGGCTGAGCGGCACGGTCTGCAGGATATAAATCCACAGCAGGGTGCCGAGGCCATAAAGCACCAGCGCGAGCCAGAAGCTGGGGATCAAGGCGAGGCCAAAAAGGTTCGAACTCGCCTCGCCAGCGCCTTTCAGCCTCATCGCGGCGAACTTGAACAGCGTTTGCCCTGCCGCCAGCAGTGCCGAAATGCCGAGCAGCGCCGCCACTTGGTTGTTCGTCATGCTCTGGCCCTCATTTTTGCCGTCTGCGGTGCTTCGCGCTGATGGCTCATGCCGAGCACCAAGTCGATAGGCCCGGCGGACTTAGCCCCAACCAGCAGGGCCGGCGCGGTCCAAAAGGTCTCGCGCATTTGCAGAAAGTTAACCAAACAGGTAGATGCCCGGGCCATGGTTGGCAGGCGGGAAAGCGGAAGCGCAAGGTGAGCGACGCGAAGGGCGAACAGTCCTCAGGAACAACAAGGAACGGCTTCGTCCCGCTTCCCGATTTCGGGGCGATGACGGCTGCCTGGGCGGGCAATTACGACCAGTCCAATTACGATGCCAATATGGCCGGATCGGTCCTGATGCGCAGCCACGCGCTGTTGGAGCGCGATTTCGGCCCGGATCGCCATTTCGGCAAGGTGCTTGAGGTGGGGGCCGGCACCATGGTGCACCTGCAATCCATCCGCCACAGGTTCGATTCCTACATTGCCTCCGACATGAACGCCGATCTGATCGCCGCAGCGGCGCGCCGGCCTTTGCGTGAAGGGGTGGAACTGCAACGGCTCGAAGGCGGGGCCCTGCCCTTTGCCGATGGCACCTTTGACCGGCTGATCGCGACCCACGTGCTCGAACATATTCCCGAGCCGCATCTGGCTCTGGCCGAATGGGTGCGGGTGCTGAAACCCGGCGGCACGCTGTCCCTCATCCTGCCGTGCGATCCGGGTCTGGCATGGCGGCTGGGCCGTCACTTCGGCCCGCGCCGCCGCGCGCAGGCAGCCGGCCTCGACTACGACTATTACATGGCGCGCGAGCATGTGAATTCGATCTACAACCTGCGCCAGCTCCTCCGCTATCACTTGCCCAACCGCAAGGAAGCATGGTGGCCGCTGGGCTTCGCCTCGCCCGATTTCAACCTGATCTACTGCATGAACGCCGTCGTATGACGGGCGCGGCATCCGGCCTGCGTATTGCCGCAGTGCTGCCGTGCTACCGCGTGGCCGACAAGGTGCTGGGCGTGATCGCCCGGATCGGGCCGGAATGCAGCGCGATCTATGCGGTCGACGATTGCTGCCCGGAACAGTCGGGCGACCGGATTGCTGCCGACTGCGCCGACCCGCGCGTGCAGGTGCTGCGCCACGATGCCAATCAGGGCGTGGGCGGTGCGGTGCTGACCGGCATGCGCGCGGCGTTGGCGGACGGGGCCGACATCATCATCAAGATCGACGGTGACGGGCAGATGGACCCGGCGCTGATCCCGCTGTTCACCGCACCGATTGCCGCAGGCCGCGCCGATTATGTGAAGGGCAACCGCTTCTTCAGCCCTGAAGACGCGCGCGGCATGCCTCGAGGCCGCTTGCTGGGCAATCTGGCGTTGTCGTTCATGACCAAGCTGTCGACCGGGTACTGGCAATTGTTCGATCCCAACAACGGCTATGTAGCGATCGATGCGCGGGTGGCGGCGTACCTGCCGTTCGACAAGATCGCGCGGCGCTATTTCTTCGAAAGCGACATGCTGTTCCGCCTCGGCACGCTGCGCGCCCGCGTGATCGACCTGCCGATGCGCGCGGTATACGATGGCGAGAATTCCAGCCTCAATCCGGTGAAGATGGTGCCGCACTTCTTCGGCCGTCATACGGTGAACACCTTCAAGCGCATCACCTACAGCTATTTCCTGCGCGATTTCTCGGTCGCCTCGATCGAACTGGTGGTGGGATCGCTGATGCTGCTGTTCGGCCTGCTGTTTGGCGGGACAACCTGGATCATCAACATGCAGGCGGGAGTTGCCACCCCCATCGGCACGGTCATGCTGGCGGTCCTGCCGATCCTGATGGGGCTGCAATTCATGCTGGCCTTCATCGGCTATGACATCGCCAGCGCCCCGTCCGAGCCGATAGGCCCGCTGCTCGGCCATACCGTCCGGCAACCGGGCGAGCGCTGATGGCCAACGATAATCCAGCCATGGCCAAGAACCCCGAGGCCCCGCTGCTGGGCAAGGGCATGCTGCTCGCCCTGTTCGCGACTGTCGTGATCCTGCGCATACCCAACGTCCTGCTGCAGGGCCGCTTCTTTGGCGAGGAAGGCAGTTATTTCTTTGCCTATGCCTGGCACATGGAATGGTGGGAGGCGCTGTTCCATCCGCTCGGCGGCTATATCAACGTCATTGCCTCGGGCGGCACCTTGCTGGCGCGGCAACTGGTTGGCTGGGGAGTGATCCCGCTTGAGGCTGCGCCCTGGGTGACCTCGCTGATCGCGCTGGCCTTCCAGATGCTGCCGGCCGTGCTGATCATCACCGCGCGCGATGCCTGGCTGGCACCGCGCCTCGCCAAGCCGGCTGCACTGGCGCTGATCGCCGCCGCACCGATGGCGCATGAGGTGTGGCTGCATTCGCTGCACAGCCAGTTCCACTTGACGCTTTGCGTGGCGCTGGCGCTGGCCTGCAAGGTGCCGGAGAGCCGGCGCGGGCGGGCGCTCTATCTCGCCATCCTCGCCCTTGCCCCGCTGTGCGGACCGGCGGCGATTGTCTTCCTGCCGTTCTTCGGACTGAAGGCGCTGATCGAACGCACGCGCGGCCGCTGGGCGCAGGTCTTTGCCCTGGGCATCGGCGCGGCGGTGCAGATGCTGGTGTTCTATTATCCGGTCATGGTGCGCGGCCACAGCTTCGATCCGGCCATGCTCTCCGCCCTGCTGCTGGTGCGGCAGGCGGTGCTGCCGCTGGCCGGACCCTTTGCTGCCAAGGACGCCGGTTTTGCCATCTTCCAGCAATTGCCCACGGGCGGTGTCGGGCTGACGGTCGTGCTGGCGAGTGTGCTGTTGTTCGGCGCGCTGATCGTCTTCGCCTTGCGGCACTGGCGGCAGCCGGCGGCCTGGCTGGTCATCCCCGGCCTGCTGCTCGCCTGCGTCAGCTATTTTGGTGCGATTGCCACGCCGGCGGCGATGCTGCTGCCGCTGGTTGGTGAGCGCTATTCATTTGTCCCGAACGTGCTGGTCGGCCTGTCGCTGATCGCCCTGGCCAGCACCACACGCGGGCTCGGCTCGCGCCTGTTCAGCGCGCTGGTGGCCATCGAAGTCGTCGTCGCGGTGGCATTCTTCTCCGGCCCGAAGGCAGAGATGACCGAGGGGCCGAAATGGGCCGACGAAGTGGCCAAGTGGCGCGCGGACCCCACTTACAAGCTGGAAGGCTGGCCAAGCGGCTGGACGGTCAACCTTGCTCCGGGATCACCGCGCTGCCCCGAGGTGGCCGGGCCAGCCGATCCGGAATATTGCGACGGACATTGGGAAGAACGCGAAAAGCGCTCGATTGCCGGGATGGCCCAGTAGCCAGCCAGGGAATCAGGCTGAACTAGTCGCGCAGGTCCGCCAGCTTGCGCTCCCACGCCAGCGCATGGGCGACGATGGTATCAAGCTCGGCGTGTTTGGGCACCCACGGCAAGGTCGCCTTGATCCGCGAATTGTCCGAGACCAGCGCGGCGGGATCGCCGGCGCGGCGCGGCTGCATCTGGCGTTCGATGGTCAGGTTCGTCACCCGGTCGACCGCGTCGAGCACTTCCATCACCGAGAAGCCCCGGCCATAGCCGCAGTTCATCGTCAGCGAACGCTTCGGCTCGGCAATCAGTGCTGCGAGTGCCAGCACATGCGCGGCGGCGAGGTCGGAAACGTGGATGTAATCGCGCACGCCGGTGCCGTCGGGCGTGTCGAAATCGGTGCCGAACACACCGACATGGCCGCGTTTGCCGAGCGCGGCTTCGACTGCAACCTTGATCAGGTGCGTGGCTCCGGCGGTCGACTGGCCCGAACGCGCCTGCGGATCGGCCCCGGCCACGTTGAAGTAGCGCAGGGCGCAGTAGTTGATCGGATGGGCAGCGGCGGTGTCCTTGAGCATGACCTCGGTCATCAGCTTGGACATGCCATAGGGATTGATCGGGATCTGCGGGCAATCCTCGCGAACGGGGGAAACCTCCGGCTCGCCATAGGTCGCGGCGGTGGAGCTGAAGATGAAGTGCGGCACCCCGGCGGTGACGGCTGCTGCGACCAGCGCGCGGCTCTTCGCGGTGTTGTTGTGATAATACTTGAGCGGGTTCTCAACCGATTCCGGCACGATGATCGACCCGGCGAAATGCATGATCGCTTGCGTGCCCTGTTCGGCAAAGATGCGCGCGAGGAGGTCGGCGTCCTCGATATCGCCTTCATAGAACGGCACGCCATCGGGCACGGCAAAGCGGAAGCCGGTGGTCAGGTTGTCAATCACCGCGACCGGCCAGCCCGCATCAAGCAAGGCGAGCACGGCGTGGCTGCCGATATAGCCGGCGCCCCCAGTAACGAGAACAGGTACGGTTTTATGAGAGGGGACCGGGGACATGCGACTCCTTCAGCCAGCGATTGGCCTGCAGACTCCTAGCGCCAAACGATTACCGTGTCTTTACCGAGCCATAGGTTCCCCAGCGCCACAGCCGCTCCATCGGGCCCTGATCGTGTCGCGCCAGCCACCAGCGCGAAAAGACGATCTGGAACACGATGATTGGCAGCGCGACCAGCGTGGTCTCCAACGGCCCGAGCTTGCCAGCGATGCCGAAAAACACCCCGAGCATCAGCACGCCCAGCAGCGTGTGGGTGAGGTAATTGGTCAGCGCCATGCGCCCCACCGGCGCCATGACGCCGAGTACGCCCTTCGCCTTGGGCCATGCGAGCACGAAACCGGCGGCATAGGCCAGCGCCAGCGGCACCGTGCCGAGGACGGACGACCAGTGTTCCTGATAGACCTTCGGATCGAGCGCAAAGACGAGGCTGGCGGGTATTCCGATCAGCAGGCCGAACACCAGCGCGCGCAGCAGCAGCTTGCGATCCGTCAGCAGCGTTCCCGCGATCAGGCGGCGGCCTAGCACCATGCCCAGCAGCATGATGCCAAGCACCTTGGGAATGCGCCATGTCACCAGCAGATGCTCGATGCGGAACGGCAGGCCCGACAATTGCCAGGCGGCAAAGGCGCTCCAGTCGCGGCTTTCCATGTAATCGATAGGCGAACCGAGCAAGGGTCCGCCAACCGCCTGAACGATCTGCAAGCCGATCTCCTCGAGCCAGTGACCAAGGTCGATGCCTGCCCAGGCGCAAAGCGGCACCAGCACCAGCGGCAGGGCCAGCAGGACTACCGACAGGATCAGCAGTGACCGCTCCTTCCACGGCCGGAACAGCGGCAGCAACAGGCCGAGTGCGGCGTAAAGAGTCAGGATATCGCCTTGCCAGACGAAGCACATATGGACGAAGCCGATTGCCAGCAGCACCAGCATCCGGCGGCGAAACACCGCGATCCCCGCCGCGCCGCGCTTTTCCAGCCGGTCGAGCTGCAACGTGAAACCGATGCCGAACAGCAGCGAGAAAATGGTGTAGAACTTGCCGTCGACGAAGAACTTGATGAGCTGGTCATAAAGCAGTGCCGCGCCCGGACCGGCCATGGCGGCCTGCCGATCGGGCGGCATCATGTACCACCCGGTGAACACCGGCAGGTTGGCGATCAGAATGCCGAGCAGCGCGAACCCGCGCAAGGCATCAAGGATTTCAATGCGATCGCTGCCAGCAGTCGCGTCAGCGACCGCCTTCCCCTGCGTAGCCATGCCCATTCCCCGCCTGTTTATGGCATAAGGTTACTCCTGTAACCGCAATGCGACAAGCGTGGTGACCTGCGGTTCATCCGGCGGAAAGATTGCACCGCCTAGCGCAAGGGGGCTAGGCCTTCCCCACCTTGCCTCAGGAGCCTCCCCGGATGACCAATCGCCACCCCGCAACCCGTGCCGCGCTGATCGCCATCGTGCTGGGCGGTCTCGCCGCCCCGGCGGCTGCCCGCCCGGGCTTTGGCATGGGCATGGGCATGGGTACAGGATGGCGTGACGATCCTTATGCCAACCGCTGGCCATCGGACCAGCGCCTGCGCAGCAACAGCGGCCCGGCCGAAGGCAAGGTCGAAGTGACGCGCTTCGTCGCAGAAGATGGCGGCGCCGAATTGCTGGGAAAGGGCAGCGCGGTTTCCATCCCCTCGCCCTCGGGCTCCGGCTTTGCGGACAGCGAACTGCGCCCCTATGCCGCCGCGGTCGATGACCGGCTGGCCAGCCTTGGCTATCAGACCGCCACCACTGCCGCCGCCGCCGGACAAGTCGTCGAATTGCGCGTCACCCGCGATGTCGTGATGCCCGAGGAAGGCAAGCGCAACCCGGTCAGTGGCGAAATGGAAGTCGGCGTTTCCAATCGCGGCACGATGATGGGTCTGGGGCTGAACATCGACCTGTCAAAGCCGCGCAAGGCGCTCGTCTCGACCCGGCTTGAAGCGCGAATCAAGGACGTCGCCAGCGGCAAGACCCTGTGGGAAGGCCGCGCCGACATGATCAGCCGCGACGGCAGCGACAAGTGGACCGAAGGCGCGGTGGCAACCAAGCTGGCCGGCGCCCTGTTTGACAAGTTCCCCGGCAAGCCCGGCGAAACGCACCTTTCGCAGCGGTGATGCTTGCAAAGCGGCCGCGCCGGGAGCAACTTCGGCAGCACAGGAGTTTAGCACCCATGCGCTTGAAATTGCTCGCCCCGCTTGGCCTTCTGGCGCTGGTCACCGGCTGCATCGCGCCGACCGGCCCGATCGAGGTTACCCGTTTCCACGTTCCCGACACGTCTCTGCTGGCCAAGGGCAATATCGCGGTTGAACCCGGCACCGGTACAGACGGCAATTCGCTTGAAGTGCAAAGCTTCATGGGCGCGGTGCGGACCGAATTGCAGCGGCTGGGTTACGGCGATGCAGCAGCCGGCAGCGGCGGCCAGGTGGCCATCGTCCGCCTTGCCCGCCAGCGTTTCCAGCCCGCCCGCAGCGGCGGCGGCCCGGTGAGCGTGGGCGTCGGCGGATCGACCGGCTCCTATGGCTCGGGGCTGGGTGTAGGCATCGGGCTCAACCTGTCCGGCCCGCCGCCAGAGCAGATCGAAACCGAACTGGCCGTGGCGATCCGCGACCGCAAGACCGACAAGGTCCTGTGGGAAGGCCGCGCCAGCTTCACGGTAAAGGCCAGCTCACCGCTCGCCTCGACCCAGCTTGGCGCACCAATGATGGCCGCTGCGCTGTTTGCGGGCTTCCCCGGCAATTCGGGTGAGACGGTTTTGGTGAAGTAAGGGTTCAGGGTTCGCGCAGAGACCGCAAAGAGTATGCGCTTGCGGCGCAAGCCGCCTCCATCTTCCAGCAGCGATCCAGCCGCAAGCTTTGAACTTCAGGAGGAGCCTTTGGCTCGCACGACCTCTTCGCGCTCTTTGCGGCCTTTGCGCGAACCAAACTTGCACCACCCCGCCCCCCACGCCTAGTCTGCCTCCATGACCAACATCCAGATTCACTCGGACTTTGATTCCGGGAACATCGAAGTCCTGTCCATCGACGGCAACACCGCCCGCCTTGCCATCCGGCAGGACAAGGACAGCGAATTCTTCCAGTGGTTCCACTTCCGCGTTTCCGGCGCAAAAGGGCGCGCGCTCGAACTCAAGATCACCGGGCTGGGCAAGAGCGCCTATCCCGGCGGCTGGCCGAATTACCGCGCCGCCTTTTCCGAGGACCGCGAGTTCTGGGGCCGCACCGACACCAGCTGGGACGCCGGCGAAGATGGGGGCACCCTGACCATCGGCCACACGCCCGCGGGCGACTTCGCCTGGTTTGCCTATTTCGCGCCTTATTCGATGGAGCGCCACCACGACCTGATTGCCCGCGCCGCGCTGATGGACGGCGTCACTCACCGCACGCTCGGCACCAGCCTCGATGGCCAGCCGATCGACTGCCTCGACATGGGCGAAGGCCCCTTGCAGGTCTGGCTCTATGCCCGCCAGCATCCCGGCGAAACCATGGCCGAATGGTGGATGGCAGGCGCGCTGGAATGCCTGACCGATCCCGCCGATCCCTGGGGCCGCACCCTGCGCCAGAAGTGCACGCTGCATGTCGTGCCGAACCTCTGCCCCGACGGGTCACGGCGTGGGCATCTGCGGACCAACGCAGTGGGCGTGAACCTCAACCGCGAATGGCACGAACCCACGGCGGAACGCTCGCCCGAAGTGCTGGCGATCCGCCATGCCATGGACGAAACCGGCGTCGATGTGGCGATGGACGTTCACGGCGACGAGGCAATCCCCCACGTGTTCATCGCCGGCTTTGAGGGCATCCCGGGCATGAAGCCCGGACAGGTCGAGGCGCTTGACCGCTACAAGGCCATCCTTGAGCGCCGCACCCCCGATTTCCAGACCCGCCATGGCTATCCCAAGGCCCCGGCGGGCAAGGCCAACCTGACGATGTCAACCAACCAGCTCGCCGAGCGTTACGGCGCGGTATCGATGACGCTGGAAATGCCGTTCAAGGACAACGACGATCTGCCCTGTGCAGCTCAGGGCTGGAGCCCGGAGAGGTCAGCGCTGCTGGGGCGGGATTGCATGGCGGCGCTGGGGGAATGGGTGCTCTCCAGGCCCTGACCCTCGCCCGAATTCGACCCCCGTCATCGGCGCAATACCGCCCGTCATCGGCGCAATACCCCTCGTCATCCCCGCAATACCCCTCGTCATCCCCGCGAAGGCGGGGATCCATCGGCTGTTGCCGGTCGCACTGACCTCGCCCTTTTACGCAAGTGCGGATGGACCCCCGCCTTCGCGGGGGTGACGGGTTGGGTTTGGGGTGTCCGGCATCGGGCGCCGGAGATTGTCCCAGCCAAGTGAAGCCTTTCCTACACGGGCCTGATCTGCGATCCTCGCCCTCATGCCCCACCGACCAGCGACCGCGCGATGAGCGCGCTCCGCATCAGCAATGCTCTCCCTAAAGCCGCGCCACCAGCGCGGCTTTTGCGCATCTGGGCCTCGCCTTATGACAAATTCACGCGCAGCACTGCGGATGTGTTTCGTCAACTTGCATTTGACGCAAGTGGATCAGCTTTCCAGCATCATCCCGTAGTCGCGGAACAGGTCGAAGCACTTGGCGTTGATCACCATCAGGCGGTCGTCCTTGTCGAGGTTCAGCTTGCGGCGCATCATGCGCACCACCGTGGTCTGCGCCGGGCCGGTCAGCCCGTGGATGCCGCAGAGCACCTCCGGGTTGTGCGAGAAGGTGGAATCGACCAGCAAGTCGATGTTCTGCGGGTGATAGCCAAAGCCGGTGAACACCAGCCGCTGCGATTTGAGCATCGCGTTGCGCAGTTCCATCATGGCCCGGTTATCGCGCGCCAGCTCGCCGGGCGTGCGGATGTTGTGGACGAGGTTGATCATGTTCCAGGGGTTTTCGTTGCCCCATTCAACGTCGGCGCCTTCACCCTTTTGCCATGGCAGGCGGCCGATCGTGCCATAGGGGTGGACGATCTTGAGGTGTTCGGAGACCGTGCGCTGTGCCTCGGGCAGGGTCATGCCATAGGCGGTGATCAGCACGTAGGGCAGGAAATGTTCGATCGACCGATCGTAATTGAACGAGATGATCGACAGGTTCTCGAAGCACTGATGGACCTTGCTGCGCGGCACGCCGGTGGTCATCAGCTTGCCCAGTTCGAGCAGCCAGAAATCGCCGGCCTGCAGCGGCAGTTCACCGGGGTTCTTGGGCGCGGGGCGAAGGTTGGACCGCGCCTCGCCCTGGCAGATGAAGTGCGCGATGGCGAGCTTGCCGGTCAGTGTGACGAGCGGATTGTCGTCGTTCTGTTCGATCACGCTGTCGATCATCTTGCTCATCCGGGCAGAGATGCGCAGGCGCTCGGTGGCTTCATAAAGCTTTTCCAGGCTGTTGCCCGGGCGTTCGGCCAGCTTGTTCAGGTGGCGCAGCAGCACCGACGAATCCTTGGTCATCTGCTCACCGCCAAAGCGGTAGAAGTCGTAAGCCGAGGCGGAGCGTTCAAGCACCTCGAGGCTGGAGGGCAAGTGGATTTCCTGGCTCGCACCGGCCCCGACGATCAGCGTTGTCTTCGTCCGGATCATGCGTTGGCTTGCCAGTCCTGCCTACAGGAGCACCCCCGGCAAGAGCGCCGGATTTCGGATTTTCGTTTAGGCTTGAATGGTTAACGGCAGGATAAAGGACGACACCTAGTCGATCAGGTCGGCACCCGTCGGATTGCCTTGCGGAACGCCGTGGCGGGCGTGCCATTGGTCAAGGTCGTCGTAGCAAGCCTCGACCACCGAGGCGTAGGTTTCGGCAAAGAGGCGGCGCTGGTCGGCGTGATCGAAAACGAAGGGGCGATTGTCGCTGACCGCGTTCAGCACCATCGGCGCGACGTCTTCGGGGAGGAAGAAGGCCATCGAGCTGTGCGTCTTGTCGGTGCCGGAAAACTGGACTTCGGCGACAGGCTCGGGTCCGCCGAACTTGTCAGGCCGGTAAGCGCCGTTGTTGGCCTTCATGCCTGATGCCACGCCGCCGGGGCAGTAGATGGTGGTGAAGACATTGTGGGGTCGCAGTTCGATGGCGAGGTTCATCATCATGCCGATGATGCCCATCTTCGCCGCCGAATAGGGCACGTGGACCGGCATCCAGCCGGGCAGCAGCCCGGCCATCGAAGAAGTGGCGCAGATGTGTCCGCCGCCCGCCGCGATCATGCCGGGGAGAAAGGCGCGGGTGCTGTTCATCACGCCCATCAGGTTGACCTGGACGATCCAGTCAACGTCGGCGTCGGTCATGTCGACAAGCGGGGTGAAGCTGGTTGCGCCGGCATTGGCGAAGACCAGACTGACCGGGCCGAGCGCGGCGATGGCGGCATCGCGCATGGCGTTGATCGAGGCGCGTTCGGTGACGTCGCAGGCAATGGCAATCGCCTCGCCCCCGGCATCGCGGATGGCTGCGGCGACCGCCTCGGCCTTGGCGAGCTGGATATCGGCGACGGCGACGCGGGCGCCCTGGCGGCCAAGCTCCTTCGCCAGACCCATGCCGATGCCCGATCCGCCGCCCGTGACCACGGCGGCCTTGCCTGCGATGTCGGTCATGCCTTCTCCCGGCGCCGCTTAATGCGACGTTCGGGTTTCATTGTGCTTTGGAAGTCGTCGCTATTCAAGAGCCCCCGGCCCGAATGCGTGTGGAAGCAAGTCCGACAGCCGCATTTCGAGCACTTCGGCCTCCCCGGCGCACCACACGAGCGGGTCATTGCCGCCAAGTGAGGCGAGTTCGTTGAGCATCTGGCGGCAGCGACCACAGGGGGTAACGGGATCGCCGGAACCGACTGCCCCCGCCTTGCCGCCGATCACCGCGACGGCCTCAAGCTGCCCGCGCCAGTCTTCGGATAGCGCCTTGCCAACGGCGACTGTCTCGGCACACAGCGTCATGCCGTAGCTGGCGTTCTCGACATTGGCGCCGGTCAGCACCGAGCCATCGGCAAAGGCCAGCGCCGCGCCGACATGGAAGTTCGAATAGGGCGCATAGGCGCGGGTGGCTGCAGAGCGCGCGGCTTCGATCAGGGTATCGCGGTCAATCATCACGCCACCCTAGCGCTGGACGGCCAGCCAGCGAAGCGGCTTTTCCGTGGCTTCGGTCTGGAGCCCGCCATTGGCCGTCCACAGCGTCCACGGCCGGCCGGCATAGTCTGGTTCGAGCCTCGTCCGGACCAGCCAAAGGTTGCGGTTTACCGCCGAAGCCACGCGGTAACGGTCCTGGAACTGCGCGCTGAGCTTCAGGATCACCGGCTTGCCGGTATGGGTCTCGACCTGGTTGAGGAAGGTGGTGAGCTCGCTCTCGACACCCGCCTCGGTCACCTTGCCGGGGCAGTTCTCAGCCAGCCGGTCAAGCGAGACGGCGCTGGGCAGCAGCCGCGAATCGCGCGGGACGACCGTGACGAAGTTCGCCGCCTGCTTGTCCGCCGGCTGGCACGGATCATATTCGTGCACCGCGCCAACCTGCATACCCACGGCGCGCGCACCTTCAAGATTGGCGGTGAAATTGGCATCGCGGGCAAAGACGCTGGCCGAGGCATCGACATAGGCAAAATCGACGCCGATGGTCTTCATCGCGGTCCAGTCGATCGTGCCGTCCTCAGCGCCGACCTCGATTCCCTGCACCGGCCACTGCTGACGCGAAGGCTGCCAGCCGCGCAAATGCCACCACAGCGCGGCACCGCCCGCCAGCGCGAGCAGAATTGCCAGCGCGGCGAATCGCAGCCGCCAGCGGCTCGCTCCCTTTTTAGCCATTTCAGATGCGTCCCGGTTCCCGTGTCATGCCCTGATATGGAGGACGCAGATCAAGGTAAAGAGCCGGCGTGCCGTGGCGAAGTCGGTCTCGACCTTGCCATCGAGCCTTTCGAGCAGCATTTCCGCCGCCCGGTCGTGCACGCCGCGACGGGCCATGTCGATCGTCTCGATCTCGTGCGGCGAGGCGCGGCGCACGGCCTTGTTGTAGCTTTCACAGATCGAATAATATTCGCGCACCGGCCGCCGGAATTTCGCCATGCCCAGCATGAAACTTTCGAGCAGTTCGGTGCCGCCATCGGCAAATACGTCAAGCTGCAGCCGACCGTCATGCACCGCCATCAGCAGCCGATAAGGCCCTTCGTGCCCTGCCGCGAAAGAGCGGATTGGCTTGAACACGTTGTCCTCGATCAGGTCGAACATCGCGACCCGGCGCTCCTGCTCGATCTCGTCGCTGCGGCGCACGAGCGAGCTTTCGTCAAAATCGATCGCAGAGATGCGCGGTGCGGCCATTGTGATTATTTCGCAGACGCAGCAATTGCGGGCAAGGGAATAACCATCCCCGCTATCCACAAGGCAGACCATCGCTGCCCCCCTTGCGGCGCGCGGGGTCTGCGCGCATTGCCCTGTTCCATGGCCGAACAAGCGATTCCCCTGCGTCCCGACGAAACCCCCATCCGCACCCTGCCCTCGAATCTCGAGGCCGAGGCCGCGTTTCTGGGCGCGGTGCTGATCGATAACCGCGTGATCGAGGAACTGGCGACACCGCTGCGCCCCGACCACTTCTTCGAGCCGATCCACGCCCGCATTTACGAGCGTGTCGTGCAATTGCTGGACCGCAAGGCCGTAGTCACGCCCGTCACGCTGCGCCCCTATTTCGAGGCGGACGAAGCGCTGAAGGCGGTCGGCGGCGTCACCTATCTCGCGCGGCTCACAGCTGATGGGCAGGGCCTGCTCGCGCCCAAGGAACTGGCCGAGCAGATCTATGAACTGGCGCTGCTGCGCGAACTGGTCACGGTCGGGCGCGACCTCGTTACCAAGGCGATGGATACGTCGGAAAGCGTCGATCCGCTCGAACAGATCAATCTGGCCGAAGCCGCGCTTTATGCCGTGGCCGAAGGGGCATCGAGCCAGAGCCAAGCCTCCAGCTTCGGCGATGCCACCCGCGTCGCCATCACCGCGATCGAAAAGGCGCTGAACTCCGGCGGGCATATCGCTGGCAAGACCACCGGCTTCACCTCGATCAATGAGCGCATCGGCGGCTTGCACGATTCCGACCTTATCATCCTTGCCGGCCGTCCGGGCATGGGCAAGACCTCGCTCGCCACCAACATTGCCTTCAACGCCGCCAATCGCCTGCTGACCGACATTCAGGCGGGGATCGAAGAGAGCGCCTCGGTCGGCTCGGCCGTCGCCTTCTTCAGCCTGGAAATGAGCGCCGACCAGCTCGCCACCCGTATCCTTGCAGAAAACTCGGGCATCAGTTCTGAATCTCTGCGCACCGGCCGGATCAGCCGCGAGGACTTCCAGCAGCTGTCTTTCGCCAGCCAGCGGCTCGCCGAATTGCCGCTGTTCATCGACGATACCCCGGCGCTGACCATCGCTGCGCTCCGCGCCCGTGCCCGCCGCCTGAAGCGCAAGCACAACATCGGCATGATCATCGTCGACTACCTGCAACTGCTGCAGGGCACCGGCCGCGCCAGCGACAACCGCGTCAATGAAATCTCTGAAATCAGCCGCGGCCTCAAGACGCTGGCCAAGGAGCTGCACCTGCCGGTGATCGCACTGTCACAGCTTAGCCGCGCGGTCGAAAGCCGCGAGGACAAGAAGCCGATGCTGTCCGACCTTCGCGAATCAGGCTCGATCGAGCAGGACGCCGACATGGTCTGGTTCGTCTTCCGCGAAGACTACTACATGAAGATGACCGAGCCCAAGATGCCCGCCGATGGCGATACGCCCGACGTGCGCGACAAGTGGGAAAAGTGGGTCCAGAAGATGGAGCAGGTCACCGGACTTGCCGAACTGATCGTCGCCAAACAGCGCCACGGCGCCACCGGCAAGGTGCGGCTGCGCTTCGAAGCGCGGATCACCCGCTTCTCCGACCTCGCGCCCGAAGAGCTGGCGGACCAGTCCTACAGCTACGAGTGAAGCGGCACTTCCACGGAGGGAGCAAACCGCCCCCGGTGGAGCAGCAGGAACATCGCGCTGCCAACCAGTGAAGCGCCCGCCGCGATGTAGAGAAACGCGTCGAAGCTGCCAGTCGCGCGTTGGACCAGTGCCACCATTGCATGTCCGCCGCCCATCGCCGCGCCCATCGCTGCGGTCAGCAGGCCAAGCACGGTGCCGAACAGGCGGATACCGAACTGGCGCACGACCAGCACCGGGATGACGTCCGCCTCGCTGCCGAAAGCCAGCCCGATCAGCATGAACGCGACGAAGACCACCGGCATCCCGTCAAACGGCGAGGCGAGAAGCAACAGGCCGATGGCCGGCAGGGCAAAGCCGAAGGCCGCAACGCGCGGCGGCGAGAGGCGGTCAACTGCCGCGCCGAAGATGAAGCGCCCCGCGACCGAGGACAGGCCCAGCGCCGAGATCATCAGCGCCGCCGACGCATCGCCCAGCCCCTGTTCGGCGGCCAGCAGCTTGGTCTGGGTCGTCGCGAGGGCAAACGGCAGGTTTACGAGGTATGTCGCCAGCAGCATGACCCAGAACGCCGGGGTAGAAATGATCGCTCGGTAATCGCGCCAGCCTTCGCCCCGGCGGGCGCGTTCGCTTTCAGGCCGGCGCTGCTCGACCCCCCACAGCAGCCACAGCGTCGCCACGGCGCCAACGAGGCAGAAGGCAGCGACCAGAAGGTAGCCGGCCGTGAACCCTTGCGTCCGCACGAATTCGCTGACCAACGGCGCTGCCAGCGCTCCGAACAGCGGCGCGCTGGCCCCTGCGAGGCCCATGGCCAGCCCCCGGTTTTTCGTGAAAGTCTGCGCGACCACCCGGGTGTAGACCGTCGAGGTGGTGGTCGAGCAGACGAGGGTCTGGGCAACGTAGAGCCAGAAATAGGTCGTCAGGCTGCCGTCCATCAGCGCGATGGCGACGAGAAACAACGGAAAGCTGATCGCCCCGATCGCAGCGATGCGCCAGACGCCGAACCGGTCGGCCAGACGGCCCGAGACCGGAATCGAGAAGATAACCAGCAGTTGCACGGTCGAAACCCACGACCATTCTTCCTTCGTCCAGCCGAATTCCTTGAGGAAATAGGGCGCGAAGATCGAGAGGATGAAGGAATTCAGCGACAGCGCCGTGCCGATGCCAAGGAAGGCACCCGCCAAGGGCCGCCAGTTGCGGCGGAATTCGCCTTGCTCGATCATCTCATCCCCGTCCGTCGTTATGCGGCGATATTGGCGGGTGCTGGCAGGGCGGCAAGCGATTTCCTTGACTTTTCGCCCCCGCGTTACTAGCTGCCGGCCTTTCCGAGATTCTCGTTTGCTGGAGTGCCCCCATGGCGCGCGTTACCGTTGAAGA
>NZ_JANPGP010000037.1:0-2047 GCF_031424035.1 Novosphingobium sp. | reverse complement strand
GGTGATGCGTTCCTGCAGCTGGCCCATGTCGGTCGACAGGGTCGGCTGGTAGCCCACGGCCGAAGGAATACGGCCGAGCAGAGCCGACACTTCCGAACCCGCCTGCGTGAAGCGGAAGATGTTGTCGACGAAGAACAGCACATCCTGGCCTTCTTCATCGCGGAAGTATTCAGCCATGGTAAGGCCCGAAAGCGCGACGCGGGCACGGGCGCCCGGAGGCTCGTTCATCTGGCCGAACACGAGAGCAACCTTCGAACCTTCAGGCGTCGGGTTGCCGTCCGCGTCCTTGGCGATAACGCCGGCGTCGAGGAATTCGTGATAGAGATCGTTGCCTTCGCGGGTGCGTTCACCAACGCCTGCGAAGACCGAAACGCCGCCGTGGCCCTTGGCGATGTTGTTGATCAGTTCCTGAATAAGCACGGTCTTGCCCACGCCGGCGCCGCCGAACAGGCCGATCTTGCCGCCCTTTGCATAAGGCGCGATGAGATCGATCACCTTGATGCCGGTCACGAGGATCGCGGCTTCGGTCGACTGATCGATGAAGGCAGGGGCCTCGGCGTGGATCGGGTTGCGCTTGGCTTCACCCACCGGGCCGCGCTCGTCGATCGGCTCGCCGATAACGTTGAGAATGCGGCCGAGCGTCATCGGGCCAACGGGGACCGAGATCTGCGCGCCGGTGCTGGTCACCGGCTGGCCGCGGGTCAGGCCGTCGGTCGCGTCCATGGCGATGGTGCGCACGGTGTTTTCACCAAGGTGCTGCGCCACTTCGAGGACGAGGCGGTTGCCGTTGTTGTCGGTTTCGAGCGCCGAAAGGATCGCCGGCAGCTCGCCGGTGAAGGTCACGTCGACGACGGCGCCGATGACCTGGCTGATCTTGCCGGTGGCGACGAGAGCCATCTTGGGAGCGGCGGCCTTCTTGGCCGGAGCCTTGGCGGGTGCCTTGGCTGCTGGGGTCTTGGTCTTGGCTGCGGTTGCCATGTCTAGTTCCTTGCCTTGAATGCTTTAGAGCGCTTCGGCGCCAGCGATAATTTCGATCAGTTCGGTCGTGATCGCGGCCTGGCGGCTGCGGTTGTACTGGATGGTCAGCTTGTTGATCAGGTCGCCCGCGTTGCGCGTGGCGTTGTCCATCGCGGTCATCGATGCACCCTGTTCAGAGGCCTGATTTTCCAGCAGCGCGCCGAACAGCTGGGTGCGCAGGTAGCGCGGCAGCAGTTCAGCGAGGATTTCCGCTTCGCCCGGTTCATATTCGACCGATGCCCCGACCGAAGTCGAAACCTCGACCTTTGGGGCGGGGACGGGGATGATCTGCTGTTCGGTCGGTTCCTGAACCAGCGCCGACTTGAACTTGGCGTAGAACAGGTGGGCGACGTCGAACTTGCCGGCCTCGTACATTGCCATCAGCTCTTCGACCACGGCGCTGGCTTCGTTGAAGCCGGGCTCGCGCACCTCGGAGGTGTCGAACATGGCGGCAACGTCCTTCGGGTACTCGCGGCGGATAACCGCGCGGCCCTTCTTGCCGACGAGGTAGAACAGCACGGTCTTGCCGTCGTCCTGCAGGGCCTTGGCCTTGAGGCGGGCAGCCTTGACGATGTTGGCGTTGAACGCGCCGCACAGGCCCTTGTCGCTGTTGGCGACGACGAGCAGGTGCACCTGGTCCTTGCCGGTGCCGGCGAGCAGCTTCGGCGCGCTATCGCCCGACACCTTGCCGGCGATCGAGGCCATCACCGCAGCCAGACGCCCGGCATAGGGGCGCGCAGCCTCGGCAGCGGCCTGCGCCTTACGCAGTTTTGCGGCCGCGACCATCTGCTTGGCCTTGGTGATCTTCTGGGTCGACTTGACCGAGTTGATCCGGCCCTTGAGTTCCTTCAGCGAGGCCATGACGGCTCCCTAGTTAGCTCGATGGGGCTCAGGCGAACTGCTTGCCGAAAGCGGCGAGTGCCGCCACCGTCTGCTTCTTCGCATCGTCACCGAAATCGCGGGTGTCGCGGATCAGCTTGAGCGTATCGGCATGCTTGTCGCGCATGAAGCTGAGCATTTCGGCTTCATA
>NZ_JANPGP010000036.1:0-26352 GCF_031424035.1 Novosphingobium sp. | reverse complement strand
TCTTCAAGGAACACCCGCCGCGCCTGCCTCGCCTCTTCCTCACCCGGCGGGTGCGTGAAGAAGTAATGCGTCGACGTCTCGGTCTCGGGTGTCAGGATGTGCGGGTTGGCCATCGGCGGCACCAGTGGGTCAAGCTGCGTTCCGGCGCGCGCGATGCCGATGAACAGTGCAAGGCTGGCCGGGGCGTGCCAGCGGATGTGCAGCCACTGATCGACCCGCTCGCCCTCGCCCAGCATTGGCATGGCCCAGCCCGGTGGCACGGCATCGGTGATATCCCAGAGGTTCCAGACGGCGCCGTCTTTGTCCTGCTTCACCGTCTGCTTGCCGTGGGTCAGCAGCGAGCCATTGGTGCCGAAGCTATCGACATGGAGATATTCCGCGTGGCTGAGATCGAGGAGGTTATCCGCGATCAGCTCGTAATTGACGGCCATGGTATAGACCGCCCGTTCGCAAGGACTGCCTTCGTCGATAAAGGCAAAATCGGGGATCAGCGCAGGATCGGCGTCCTCCGCTCCTCCCGCCCAGAACCACAGGCCGCCATGCCGTTCCTCCACGCGCGGTGCGTCCAACTTTGCAGCTGCGGGCGGTTCGCCCCCGAAGGGGTTGTGCACGCATTTGCCGAAGAGATCGAAACCCAGCCCGTGATAGCCGCAGAACAGGCGATCGCCATCGCGCCGGCCTTTGCTCAGCGGCACGAAGCGGTGCGGACAGCGGTCAGCCACCATAGCCGCGCTGCCGTCCGCACGGCGCATCAGCAGCCACGGCTGGCCAAGCAGGCGCCGGGTAAGCCAGCCTTCCGAAGGCACTTCATCGCTCCATGCAGCAAGGTACCAGGCATTGCGAACGAAGGTCACCAAGCACTCTCCCGATCTTCTATTTGAAATGATAGTTCTAGTCTGATAGGCGGGTGAAAATCAAGTGCGGAAGCGCGCAATGCTGCCGCCGGGGAGAGTCTGAATGAACGCGATGCGTGCCTTTTTCCATGACCTGACGTTGAAGCGGCAAGGCATGGTTGTTGTCATCGCGGCCTTCCTGCCGATCATTGCCATTGTCGCGATGGGACCTGCAGTTCCGGCGATGATCGCCCACTTCGCCAGCGATCCCGAAGCGCGCGCGCGCATTCCGGCGATGATCGGCGCTCCGGGGCTGACAATGGCGCTTCTTGCGCCGTTCGCCGGATTACTGGTCGACAAGTTCGGGCGGCGACCTCTGCTGCTGGCAGGCACGCTGTCCTATGGCGTGTTCGGCGCGGCACCGCTACTGCTCGACAGCCTTGATCACATCTATGCCTCCCGCCTGCTGCTGGGCGTATCGGAAGGCATCATCCTCACCGTCGTCAATACGCTGATCGGCGATTACTGGGACGATAAGGGACGCAAGAACTGGCTGTTCCTGCAAGGCCTGCTTGGGCCGTTCATCGCCGGGATTGTCGCGCTCATTGTCGGCTATGCCACCAAACTGCAATGGAACGGGGTGTTTTACGTTTACCTCATCGCATTGCCGATCTGGGTAGCGATGGTCTTTTGGATCTTCGAGCCGAACAAGGCGTTGGCCCATGACAGTGTGGGAGCCTCCTTGAAGGTGCCAGCCAAAACGCCGTTTCCGTGGCAAGCGGCCCTGACAATCGCCACCGTCACCTTCTTCTTTTCGATGCTGTACTACGTGTTCATCATCAATGGTTCGCTGGTCTTTGCCGAAGTTGGAGTCACGGATTCCCGCGCCTATGCGGCAATCATCTTTGTGCCGCAGCTCTTCATCCTTGCCGGCGCGGTCCTGTTCCGTCTGATCGCGCACCGTAGCTACAAACTGCAGATCGGCGTTGTTCTCGCCTTGCTGGGCAGCGGGCTGGCTGGCATCGGTTTGGCGACGACGCCAGCGATGATGGCCGCCGCGCTGATCGTGCAGCAAACCGCCGCCGGGATGACCGTACCGACCCTTATTGGCTGGGCGCAGACCAAGTTCGATTTCCAGCACCGTGGCCGCGGCATGGGCATCTGGACGGCGGCGTTTTTCCTCGCCCAGTCGCAGTCGCCGCGCCTTGTCCACGCACTTGATGTTCACGCCGGTTCGATGCAGGGGGCTTTCCTGACAACCGGGCTAGTCGGACTGTGCGGCGCGCTCTGCACCTTCGCCTTGCTATCCATGAAGAGACGCTCATGACCTTGCGGTTTGCTTTCGCTCTTGCGCTCGCCGCCTGCCCGATCGAAGCGCAGGCGCAGGACGGCGGCCTGACCTTCACCAACGCCGCGCGCGCCGACTACCCGGGCGAAGTGGCGCTCGGCACCGGTCCCGGCGAACCGGTGGAGGATTGGTACCGGATCAACGGCTCACTGCAGGTCCGCAACACCAGCGCGGCAACGCTTACGCCCTTCCTACCATCTCCCAAGGCAAACACCGGCGCGGCCGTGATCATTGCGCCGGGGGGCGGTTTCCTTGGCCTCGCGATCGAAGAGGAGGGCTACCGTGTCGCCAAGTGGCTGGCCGATCATGGCGTTGCTGCTTTCGTCCTGAAATACCGCCTGCTGACTACTCCGGCCGACCCGGCAATTTTCCGCCGCGAACTGGTATCATTGCGATCCGGCGGAAAGGCGAGCTTTCGCCCGCAAGACGACACTCCGGCGACCACGTTGGCCGATGGACAGGCTGCGCTGCGCCATGTCCGGGCCAATGCGGCCAAGTACGGCGTCGAACCGGCAAGGATCGGCATGATGGGTTTTTCCGCAGGTGCCTTCCTGACACTCAGCGTCACCTATGCCAATGATCCCACGGCGCGCCCGGCCTTCATCGCGCCGATCTATGGCCACCAGCGCGCCGGTCCCGTGCCGCAAGGTGCGCCGCCGATGTTCGCGCTGATTGCCAGTGACGACGTGTTATTCGAACGGGGCGATTTCGGCCTTGTCGACAGCTGGCGCAAGGTCGGAGCACCGGTGGAATTCCATCTCTTGCAGAACGGCGGACACGGCTTTGGCCTCGGGTCGGCGGGAACGTCCAGCAATGACTGGATTTTCCTTTTCGAGCGTTGGCTTGCGGTCAACCGCTTCATTCCGGCACCGCGCTGACTGTGCCTCTATCGGCAAACAGGGGAAGAATAAGAGTTGAGATTTGGATTCAGCGCAAAACCCGGTGTATCTTTGCTCATGGCTGGCGCATGGACGCGACTGCACAGGCTGGTGGGATAGACGTATGTCGACAGGATTGAAGAAGAAGGGCGCAACCCAGACTTTTGCTGTCGCAGACGTCAGCCGCAAGCCTCAGCAGGGCCGCTCCAAGGCCTCGCTCGAACGCATGCTGGTGGCCGCGCGTGAACTGATGCTGGAACGCGGCAGCGAGGAGTTTACCCTTCAGGAAGTCAGCGAGCGCGGGCAGGTTTCGATCGGATCGATTTACCTGCGCTTTGAAAGCAAGGACAATCTGGTGCGCGGCGTCATCGCCGAAGCGCTCGACAGTCTGCGCGCAGAGGAAACCGCCTTGCTCGCCAAGCTGGGCAAGGATTGCCCTGACCTCGACAGCTTCGTCCCCGCGTTTGTCGAAGGCTATGCCGAACTGCTGCGCCGCCACGCCCCGCTGCTGCGTATGACCATGGAACGCGCCGTGTTCGATCCGCTGGTCTCCGGCCCCGGCAAGGAAAACGCTCTGCGCGCCGAAGCCGACGCAACTGAAGCTTTCATGAAGTATTCCGCGCAGTTTGGCGGGAGCGATCACAAGGGCAAGGCTGAGGCAGCGTTTCACATCATCTTTGCCACTCTGGCCCGGCAGCTGAGCCTGGGCTCTTCGGGCGAGGCTGCCCATGGCTATGACTGGAGCCTGCTCAAGCGCGAGCTGGGCCGGATGTGCCTCGCCTATTTTTACGCCGATTGACATTTGCCCGACCTCAATTAGAAATCATCATTCTAATTGAGGCGCCAATGCAGCGCCCGTTCTTCCGGGAGAGGCTGACATGGCCCAAGGAGCACCCCCATTCGCGCGCCTGACCTGGCCGGAACGCTTGGCGTGGATGGTCTGCGCCATGCCCGAACTGCTCAAATCGTTCGCTTGGGACGCCTTCGTCCTGTTCTTTTATGCCCAAGTTGTCGGACTGAACGGCTGGCTGATCGGCCTCGCCATCAGCGTGATCGTGGTCTTCGACACCCTCGTCGATCCGTGGATCGGCGCATTGTCCGACCGGCTGACAGGAACTCGCCTTGGCCGCAGGCACAGCCTGATGTTCGCCGCCATTCTGCCGTTTACCGTGGGCATCGCCATGGTCTTCGCCCCGCCCGCCGCGATGAGCCAGATGCAGATCCTCAGCTGGCTGCTCGGTTGGGGATTGCTGGCGCGCATCGGCATCTCGTTCTGGACGGTGCCGGCCTATGCGCTGGGCGGCGAACTGACCTCGAGCGAGAAGGAGCGCCGGCTGGTCGCGGTGCTGCGCAACCTTGGCAATCAGGCGATTATCCTCAGCGTGCCAGCCGTTGCTTTCAGCGTGTTCTTCGCACATCGGCCCGGCTTTACCCGGCCACAACTTGATCCGGCACCCTACCCCGGCTTCGGTCTGTTCGTCGCCGGGCTTGGCGGGCTGCTGATGGTGATCGGCGCGCTGGGCACCTATCGCCGCGCACGCATGATCGAGGCGGCAGAGCGCCACTCGCCCGAAGCAGGACCTGAAGCAGGCAATACCGGCACAGGCCCGCTGGCCGTCCTGCGCGCGCTGGTGCAGTCGATCCGCATCACGCCGAATGTCGGCAAGCTGCTTGCGGTCGCCTTCCTCGTGCTGTTCGTCAATTCGGTAATCAACCAGCTGTCGCTGCATCTGGCGACCTACTTCTGGCAACTCGACCAGGCCTGGACGCCCCGCCTGCTGATGGCAGCGACGTTCGGCTCGATCCTCGCCATGCTGATGGCGCCGCTGTTCCTCAAGTTGTTCAGCAGCCGGCGAGCCATGGTCATCGGCCTGTCCGCCTTCTTCACCTGTCAGGCGCTCGCTGTCGTCCTGCCCCTCAGCGGCCTCGCCCCGGCAGCCGGCACCGCCGCCATTGGGGTGCTGATCGCGGCGCTGCGCTTCCTTGGCGGACTGGCCTACGGGCTTTACGTGGTGCCGTTCAACATCGTCACTTACGAGATCGGCGACGAACACGAATACAACACCGGCCGCCCCGCGCAGGGCACGGTTGCGGCGATGATGTTCGTCGGGCTGCAACTGGGCAGCGGCGCGGTGGCCCTGCTTGCCGGATCGTTCCTCGGCCTGATCGCCTTCCCGGTCGGCTTGTCAGTAGAGGCTATGCCGCAAGGCAAGGTTGAGGCGCTGGCGTGGTTCATCCTCGCCCTGATCGTCGTGGCCGGCGGAGCGATGGCCTGGCTGGTCAGCACGTTCCGCATCGACGCGGCCAAGATCGCCGCCATCCGCAGCCGGCGCGAAGGCAATTCGCGCTCGGAAAGCTGATCGCGCTTTTGCTCGCCGCGCAGCGGTGCTAGGCGCGCGCCATGCTTAACCTGACCGGAATCACGGTTCGCCTTGGCGGGCGAACGATCATCGACGATGCGACCGCCAAGTTGCCGCCAAACGGCCGCATTGGCCTCATCGGCCGCAATGGCGCGGGCAAGTCCACGCTTGTGCGGGTGATCGCCGGCATGCTTGAGGCGGACGCCGGCGATGTCACCATGCCCCGCGGCAGCCGGCTGGGCTATATCGCGCAGGAAGCGCCCGGCGGTGATTCCACCCCGTTCGAGACCGTCCTCGCCGCCGACACCGAGCGCGCCGAACTGATGCTGAAGAGCGAGGATTGCAGCGATCCGCAAGCGCTCGCCGAGGTTCATGACCGGCTGATCGCCATCGACGCGCACTCCGCCCCTTCTCGCGCATCGCGAATTCTCGTCGGGCTTGGTTTTGACGAAGCGGCCCAGCACCAGCCGCTCGAAAGCTTTTCCGGTGGCTGGCGGATGCGCGTGGCGCTGGCTGCGCTGCTGTTCTCGCAGCCCGACCTGTTGCTGCTCGACGAACCGTCAAACCACCTCGATCTTGAAGCCGTGCTGTGGCTTGAGGATTTCCTGCGGTCCTATCCGGCCACGATCCTGCTGGTCAGCCACGAACGCGATTTCCTCAACAACGTGGTCGATCACATCCTGCACCTGTCGGGCGGCAAGCTCACGCTCTATCCCGGCGGCTACAACGCGTTCGAGCGCCAGCGGGCCGAACGGCAGGCGCAGATCGCCTCGGCCCGCGCCAAGCAACAGGCGCAGCGCGATCACCTGCAGGAATATATCGCAAAGAACTCCGCCCGCGCGTCCACCGCGAAGCAGGCCCAGTCGCGCCAGAAGGCGCTGGCCAAGCTGCAGCCGATTGCCGAACTGATCGACGATCCCTCGCTCAGCTTCGATTTCCCGCCACCCGACGAACTGCGCCCGCCGCTCATCACGCTTGACCTCGCCTCGGTCGGCTACAGCGAAACACCGGTGCTGCAGCGGTTGAACCTGCGCATCGATCCAGATGACCGCATCGCCCTGCTGGGCCGCAACGGCAACGGCAAGACCACGCTGGCCCGCCTGCTGGCCGCCCAGCTGGCCCCGATGGAAGGCAAGATGGCCGCCAGCGGCAAGATGCGGGTCGGCTATTTCACCCAGTATCAGGTCGAAGAACTGGACCGTTCGGAGACCCCGCTGCAGCACATGACAGTTGCCATGCCCGGCACCAGCCCGGGCGCGGTACGCGCGCAATTGGGCCGCTTCGGCTTTGCCGGGCCTAAGGCGATGACCGAAGTCGGCAAGCTCTCGGGCGGCGAACGCGCGCGCCTCGCGCTGGCGCTGATCACCCGCGATGCGCCGCACATGCTGATCCTCGACGAGCCGACCAACCACTTGGACGTCGACGCGCGTGAAGCCCTGATTCAGGCGCTGAACGACTATACCGGCGCCGTGGTGATCGTCAGCCATGACCGGCACATGCTGGAAATGACCGCCGACCGGCTGGTGCTGGTCGATCAGGGCACGGCGCATGATTTTGACGGTTCAATCGACGATTACATCGCCTTCGTCCTCGCCAAGGACCCAGCCTCTGCCCGCAAGGGCGGCGAAAACGGCGGCGAAAGTCGCGGGGTGAACAAGAAGGAACAGCGCAAGGCCGCTGCCGCCGCGCGCGAGAAGGGCCAGGAAATCCGCAAGCGTGCGAAAAACGCCGAGGCGGAACTGGCCAAGCTTACCCAGCAACTGAAGGCCGTCGATCAGGCCATGTTCGACCCCAAGAGCGCCGAACCAGCTTTTGCCAAGCTGACCATGTCCGAACTGATGAAGCGCCGCGCCGAAATCGAAACCGCCATCGAAGCGGCCGAGGCGGCATGGCTCGAAGCCAGCGAAGCGCTCGAAATGTTCGCCGCGTGAGCGCCCACCGATGAGCGTAGCCTTCCGGCGCGAGGGGGACGAGGAACACCTTGAGCCCAAGTTCGAAATCCCGATCCCGCCGGGACCGAACCTTGTCACACCGCGCGGATTGGCCCTGATCGGCGAACGCGTGGCGGCGGTCGAGGCGCAGGTTGCCGAACTGGCCGACCGCGCGGCTGACGACCCGCAGTTGAAGTCCGCCAAGCGCGACCTGCGCTATTGGCAGACCCGCCAGATCACCGCGGAACTGGTCCCGGCGCCCTCGGGCGAAACCGTGGAGATCGGCACGCGAGTCACCTTCCGCATGAACGGCAAGGAGCGCACGCTCGGCATTGTTGGCGATGACGAGGCCGATCCCACCAGCGGCCTGGTATCCTACTCCGCCCCCCTCGCCCGCGCTCTGATGGGCGCGCAAGCGGGCGACCTGCTCGATTTCTCGGGCAAGGACGGCGCGATCGAGGTTCTGGCTATCGCGCCCATCTTCTGAATGGAACGGCCAGCTTTTTACGCCGCTGGCCCATCGCGCTTTAGTGCACTGCAGTCGTGTCAACTTCGCGCTGCGGCCGAGGGGCCAGCCAGATGATCATCGCCGCCCCGGCAAAGATCAGCGCGGCAATCTGGAAGACGTGGTTGGTGGCAAGCGCCAGGCTTTGCTGATCGACCAGCTGACCCACGGCGACACGTGTCTGGTCGACAGTCCATCCCTGCGCCGCGAGCGCGTCCTGCGCCTCACGCGTGTTGAGCCTGCCGGTCATTTCGCTTCGCGCAACCACAGCATTATCGTTCCAAATGGTGGCTGAAATCGACGTTCCGATCGCGCCTGCCATGGTCCGCAGGAAATTCATCACGCCCGCCGCCGAGGCAGTTTCCTCAGGCTCGACTGCGGCCAAGGCAAGCGTGGTCAAAGGCACGAAGAAGAACGGCATACCAAAGCCCATGATCAGCTGCGGCATGGCCAGTGTCCAGAAATCGGCCTGACTGTTCCACTGCGAACGCAGCAGCGCGGTCATGCCGAGCCAGAGGATCCCGAAACAGACCAGCAGGCGCGGATCGACGCGGGTGGAAAGCTTGGCCACGACCGGCGCCATGACAATTGCGGCCACGCCGGTGAAAGCGGTGGCATAGCCAGCATAGGTTGCGGTGTAGCCAAGACTCGCCTGCAGCCACTGCGGCACGATCACCATGGTCGAAAAGAACGCCGCGAACGAGAACGACAGCGCCGTAACCGCGACCGTAAAGCCCCGGTGCCGGAACACCCGGATGTCGACGATCGGCTGCCTCTCCCCCAGTTCCCAAGCGATGAAGACGGCAAAGCCGATCAGAGCGGTAAGGCCGAGCACGACCATCGACGTGTCATTGAACCAGTCATGTTCGCGGCCCAGATCGAGCAGAATTTGCAGCGCGGCAATCCACAACACCATGAGGAACAGCCCCGTCCGATCCACCTTGAGCGGCTGCCCCGGGGTCTCGATCGGGCGCAACAAGCGCATCGCGCCAAAGCCGCAGAGCAAGGCAACGGGCAAGTTGATCAGGAAGATCCAGTTCCACGACAAGTTGTCGCTGATCGATCCGCCCAGAATCGGGCCGATGATCGGAGCAACCAGCGTGGTCATGGCCCACAGCGCCATGGCTTGCGCTTCTTGATCCTTGCGGAAGATACGCAGGAGCAGCGTCTGCGTGAGCGGCATCAGCGGCCCGCCGCACAGCCCTTGGCCGATCCGGCAGGCGACGAGCATCGTCAGTGACGTCGACATTCCGCACAGCACCGAGAACAGCCCGAAGCCGAACATGCCGACGGTGAAGGTTAGCACAGCTCCGTAGCGGCCAGCTAGCCAGCCGGTCAGCGGCACACTGATCGCTTCGGCGACGGCGTAGGACGTGATCACCCAGACACCCTGACTTGGCGATATACCAAGGCTGCCAGCGATGTGCTGCACCGAGACATTGGCGATCGTCGTATCGAGGACGATCATGAAATTGGCGAGCGCCAGGACCATGCCCGCCATCAGCAGCTTCTTGCCGGTGAACGGCGCCGATGCCGCCTCGTTCGCTGTCATGGGCCGGCTCCCTACTGCGCCGAGACGTCGATTACCGCTTCCATCGACAAGCCAACCCGCAGCGGATGGGCGCGCAATTCGCGCGGGTCGAGGGCGACCCTCACCGGAAGCCGCTGGACCACCTTGATCCAGTTACCAGTGGCATTCTGCGCGGGGATAAGCGCAAAGGACGAACCGGTACCGCCCGACATCCCGACAACCTTGCCGTGGAATTCAACTCCGCTGCCATAGAGGTCAGATGTCAGCGTCACGGGTTGGCCAATCTTAAGCCGCCGCAGCTGCGCTTCCTTGAAATTGGCATCGACATAGACCTGTTCGACCGGAACGATCAGCATCAGCGGCGCGCCCGAGCCGACTCGCTGTCCGGTCTGCACGCTGCGGCGAGTGATCACGCCAGCGATCGGCGCGCGGACGACCGTGCGCTCCAGATTGAGCCGCGCCAGATCAAGCCGCGCCTGCGCCGCCAGAACATCGGGCGAGGAGCCCGCCGTGGTGCCGCTGATCAAGGCATTGTTGGCCGCAAGTTCGCTGCTCGCCGCATTGCGGATCGCCCCGGCCTGCGAGATGCCGGCGCGGGCCAGATCAAGGTTGGCACGAGCGGCCGCATAGGCACTGGTAGCCGAAGACAGCTCGTCGCCCGACACCGCACCGCCGGGGGCAAGTTTGCGCCGACGATCAAGATCAACGCTGGCCTTGGCAAATTCCGCCTGCGCCGCCGAAAGCTGGGCGCGGGCGCGACCTTCCTCAGCCGAGCGGGCCTGCACCTGTGCGGATAGTGCGCTGCTCGTTGCCGCGGCCTGGCCGAACTGGCGCCGGGCCTTGGCAAGATCGGCCTCCGCCTGGGCAAGCGCGATCCGCGCCTCGCTATCATCGAGCCGCACCAGCACGTCGCCTTTGCGGACCACCTGGGTATCGGCCACGGCAACCTCGATCACCTGACCCGAAACCATCGGGGTGACACTGGCGGTATCGGCCCCGACATAGGCATTGTCGGTGCTGATCGTGCGGCTGCCGACCAGAAAATACCACGCGCCATAGATCAGCAGCGCGGCGAGAACCGCGATCCCGATGATCGACAGCAGCTTGTTGCGGCGGGCCTTGCGTCCCGCGTCCGCAGTTTCGAGTTCAAGCCCTTCGAGGATTCCGGGATCGGCTTCAGCCATTGGTCTTGTTCCTGGGCACGGCAACCGCCGCATTTTCGGGAGTTGTTGAAAAGCCGCCGCCCAGCGCGCGCACCAGGGCAACGTCGAGGGTGAAGGCCCGCGCTTCGAGATCGGCAACGATCATGCGGGTCTGAAGCAGTTTCTCCTCGGCGCTGAGCACGTGGAGATAGGTCGAAAGGCCGCCTTCGAAACGCTGGCGCGCAATCGAATAGGCCTGTTCGGAATTGCCGAGCGCTGCCCGGCTCTGGGCTAGCCGCGTCGCCAGTGCGTTACGGCTGGTCACCGCATCGGCGACCTCGCGGTATGCGCTCAGCACCGTACCGTCATAGGCAGCGACGGCCGCATCATAGCTTGCACGCGCGCCCTTGTACTGACCGGCCAGCTGCCCGCCGCGAAAGATCGGCAGGCTGATCGCCGGGCCAGCGGTGCCGAACGTCGATCCGCTGCTGAGCAAGTTGCCAAGACCTAACGACTGGAAGCCGATCATCGCGCTCAGATTGACTGCCGGATAGAAATCGGCGCGGGCAACCTTGATCCGGCTGGCGGCTGCTTCGACCCGGGCGCGGGCTGAGGCAATGTCCGGTCGGCGGCCGACAAGATCGGTGGTGACAGTCGCGGGGATCATTGCCGAGCTTCCCAGCTTGAACGGCAACGCGATGGACAGACCGCGATCGGGCCCTGCTCCGACAAGCGCGGCGATGCGATTGCGGGTCAGCCCGATGGCTTCGTCCGTCGCAGCCAGTTCAGCGCGCGCCAGCGGCACGGCGCCGCTCGCCTGTTCTAGTTCCGCCCGGGTGTCGAGCCCGACTGCGACCCGGTCCGCGACCAGCTTCTGCGTCTGCAGACGAACCGCCAGCGCCTGATCCTGAACCAAACGCTCGGCTGCAAAGCGCGCCAGATCGGCGTAAGCAGCGGCGATGCTGGTCGAGAGCACGAGGCGCGCCTGTGCAACCTCGATCCGCGCGGCATCGGCATCGGACGTCGCAGCGGCCAGCGCGGCGCGGTTCTTGCCCCATAGGTCGAGGTCGAATCCGAAAGTCGCAGCGACGCGCCCACTATCGTTCCAGCCCTGCGGCACGAAGGCAGGCGGGATGCCGTTATTGTAACTCTGCTTGCTGGCCGCACCGCTGGCTTCGACACCCACTTGCGGCTGCCGGGCGGCCCCAGCCTGCTGGGCATAGCCTTCGGCGGCCCGCAAACGCGCGGCGGCGGCGACAAGATCAGGCGAACCGCTGAGTCCCTCGGTAATCAGCTTGCTGAGCTGCGCATCGCCATAGACGCTCCACCAAGCACCTGCAGGCCAAGCAGAAGTCCCATTGTCAGACGCGAGCGAACGACTCGCAGCAATCGCTGAGGCCTCGCGCATCTCGGGCCGCTCGCCGAGCTGCGGCACAGAGGCGCAACCGGCAAGCAGCAAGGGGAGTGTCAGCAGAGCAAAGTGAACGTGGCGGGGGGAATCGCGCATTGGAATTACCGTACTATTGGGTACGGCTTTCAGATGGTCGCGCAATCCGGACTTGTCAACACAAAACTGTACCCTATAGTACGTCTATGGGACTGGATGTAAAAACCTTGGGCAAACGCGAGGCCAACAAGCTTGGTCGGCGTCAGGCCATCGTCGAAATCGCCGCCCTGTCGTTCATGGAACGCGGCTATGCTGGCACTTCGATGTCAGCAATCGCCACCGAACTCGGCGGATCAAAAAGCACGCTTTGGGGCTACTTTCCCTCCAAGGAAGACCTGTTCGCAGCCGTCATGGACGATGCGACGGCCGAGTTTCGCGCACAATTGGATGACGTGCTCACGCACAAAGGGGCCTTTGCCGAGACTGTCCTGGCCTTCTGCCGAAGGTTCATCACCAAGGTCACATCGCACGATGGCTGCGGGCTCTATCGCTTGGTCGCGGCTGAAAGCGGCCGCTTTCCTGAAGTCGGCAGGATTTTCTCCAGCCGCGGCCGTGAACCTGTCGGACAACTGCTGGCCCATTATTTCCAGACTCAAATTGAAGTTGGCACAATGCGCCCCTCGGATCCTAAGCGTGCCGCGCAAATGATACTGAGCATGTGCCTTGGCGATCTGCACCAGCGCACGCTGCTGCTGGGCTTCCGTGCAACGCCAGAAGACATAGAGGCCGAAGCCAAGGCAGTAACCACAGACTTCCTGCGTGCGTATGCCAGTGGCGAAGACGTCCGTTAAAGGGCGATTTACGAAAGACGAAGGGCAAAGCGATTGCCGGATCGCGGCCGCGCTGCCATAGGCGCCGACCGCTTTCGAGGACGCTTTATTCATGCCGGCCAGCATTTCCCCCGCCCGCGCGGTCGGCATCGACTTTGGCACGACCAATTCGGTTATCGCCATGGCATCGGGCACCGGGACTGCCGAACTGGTTGAATTTGACGCGCCTGGTGGCACCAGTTCGGTCTTCCGGTCGGCCTTGTGCTTCTGGCCGGAGGACAGCGCTGCGGGCGGGCTGGCGCACGAAGCCGGCCCATGGGCGATCGCCGAATTCCTCGATTTCCCGCAGGGGTCGCGCTTGCTGCAAAGCTTCAAGTCGGTCGCCGCCCGGGCCACGTTCGAACATGCCAACCTGTTCGAAAAGCGGCTGCGCTTTGAGGATCTGGGCCAGATTTTCCTGAAGCACCTGCTGGCCCACGGCGAGGAGGCGCTGCGCAATCTGCCCGAACGCATCGTGGTGGGGCGGCCCGTGCGTTATGTCGGTGCGCAGCCCGATCCGGCACTTGCGCGCCGCCGCTACGATGCGATGTTTGCGCTGCTCGGCCGGGAAATCCACTATGTCTACGAGCCACTGGGAGCAGCCTATGGCTTTGCCACGGGCCTTTCCGACCCGGCCACGCTGCTGGTGGCGGATTTCGGCGGCGGCACCAGTGACTTTTCAATCGTGAAGGTTGGCCCGCCGGGCGCGGCACAGCGCTGCGTGCCGCTTGGATCGGCCGGCATCGGCATTGCCGGGGACAGGTTCGACAGCCGGATCATGGACAAGCTTGTGCTCCCCCTGCTGGGCAAGGGCGGCACGTATAATTCCTTCGGCAAGGTACTGGACATTCCGGCCGGGCATTTTACCGAATTCGGCGACTGGTCGCGCCTCGCCCTGATGCGCAACCGCCGGACGCTCGCCCAATTGGCGCAGCTGGAGCGCAGCGCCACCGACCCCGCCGCCATTGCCCGGATGATCGCGGTGGTAGAAAACGAACTGGGCTATGCCCTGTATGAAGCCGTGGGTCAGCTCAAGCGCAGCCTGTCGAACGAAACCCATGGCCATTTCCACTTCGAAGGTCCCGGACTCGTGATCGATGCCGAGGTCAGCCGCAGCGATTTCGAAAGCTGGATCGCGCCAGACTTGGTCCGGATCGGCGAAACGCTTGACGCGGCGCTGGCCAATGCCGGGCTGGATGCCAGCCAGATCGATCAGGTGTTCCTGACGGGCGGCTCGTCATTGATCCCCGCCGTGCGCCGCGTGTTTGAACAGCGCTTTGGGCCGGACAGGATCGCCAGCGGCAATGAGATGACCTCGATCGCCCATGGCCTCGCCCTGCTGGGAGAAGCCCCCGACCTTCACGACTGGATCGCGCTGGATTAAGCGCCGCCGGTCAATCGCTATCGGCGGTAACTTGAATGTCCAGCGCAGCGCCGCCCGCCGCAATCGCCAGCAGCCGATCGACATTCGGATGAGCGCCGGGACGCGCGCGGGCATCCGCCGTGTGCTCGCCAAACACGAGCAGGCCATGCTCGGCCGTCGCACTGTCCAACGTGCCAAAGGCCTGCTTCAGGTAGTTATAGACGGCCACCGAGCCCTGCTTGCCCGGTTGATTCTCGATGCTGGCAACCACCCGGCCATTGGCGTCAACGAGGTCGATGCGCTGCACGCCCGATACAGGCGGCAATTGCTGCAGGTTATCCTTGAACGTCGCACCCGGCTCAATCATCGCCATCATTCCTGTCATCTGTTCCGCCAGTTCACGCCAGAGTGAGAAAAATCTCAGCCTCAAGCATCCATTCCCCGCCGGCTTTTCGCCACTTGGCGGCGTAGGTGCCCGATGCCAGATTTGTCCCGGAGAGGGTCACGCCCTGCCACTCGCCATGCTCCATCGCAATCGGCGCAACTGCCGAAAACTCGATCCTGTGAGGAAGGCGCGCGTAGACCGTGCGATTGGCGCTCGCGAATTCGCGCTTCCACGCCAGCAGCTGCGCTTTGCGCCCGGTCAGCAGCGCACTGTCTGTTCCGGCGACCAGCACGACATCGTTCGTCAGAAATTGGCCGATGGCCGCAAGATCCGCGTCCGCAATCGCGCGATTGAAGGCGGCGCGGCGCAGACGAATGGCAAGATCGGGAGAGTCCATGGTGCCCTTCCCGGCTCAGTCCGCAGGCTTCAGCTTCACCCAGATATCGACCGGCGCGGCAAACTTGCCGGGCGCCGGCTTGCCCACGTCGACGCGCTCGGCAACCACCAGTTCTCCGGAGGCAAGGTTGAAGCTCGCCCATGGCTTGGGCATCCGGTTGAAGGTCATCTTCTGGATGGGTCGGCCAGTCGCCGAATTCATGATCGTTGCAATGATGCTCATGGGCTGCCGCTAACCGGATTTTCCGCAAGTCGCCAGCCGGTCGCAGACGCAATCGACAGTCTGGTAACCGCCGCAAACGCTCTTGTGCGCCTGCCGCATCGTGCTAGCCGCTCGCCATGACAGAGACGGCGATCATCGACTGGGCACGCGGCGACCTGTTCAGCCTCGATTTCCCCGCCCATCCCGAAGCGCTCAGATCCGGCGGGCCGGAATTCCTGACGCGCGCCTTTCGCGCCAGCGGCGCGCTGGGGGCGGATAACCGCGTTACGGCGATCACCGGTCTTGACGAATGGATGCTGGGCGGCACCGGCGTCAAGGCGCTGCTTTCGGTAGCCTATGAACGCGACGGGCCCGTCTTGGCGCGCAATCTGTTCGTGAAATTCTCGCGCAATTTCCACGACAAGGTGCGCGACAGTGGCAGCTATCACATGCCGTCCGAAGTGCGGTTGGCGAAGCTTTCGCGCACGGCCGGCTTTCCGGTCGACGTGCCGCAATGCTACTTTGCCGATATTCAGCAGGACACGCTGACGGGCATCCTGATCACGGAACGGATTGCCTATGGCCAAGGCGCGATCGAGCCGCATCACCCGAAATGCATGGACCACCTGTTGCCCGATCCGTTGCCGCACTACCGGGCACTGATCACCAATCTGGCGCGGCTATCTGGCGCGCACAAATCGGGCCAGCTTGGCGACATTGTCGAGCGCGATTTCCCGTTCGATGCCGACCGGCTGATCGCGCGACGTCCACCATTTGACCTGCAGTTGCTGGCCAAGCGGATCAACCGCCTCGCCGAATTCATCCTGCGATATCCGCACCTTTTCCCCGCGCATATCGCCGACCGGGGCTTTCTGGATGCCTTCTGCGCCGCCGCCCCGATCGCGGCCGGACAACAGACGCAGATCCTGCGCTACCTGCTTGCCCGGCCAGAGATGATCGCGCTTTGTCACATGAACGCGAACATCGACAATGCGTGGTTCTGGCGCGAACCGGAGGGCGCGCTGCGGTCTGGACTGATCGACTGGGGCAGTGTCGGGCAGATGTCAGTGGCCCAGTCGATCTGGGGTTGCCTGGGCGCGGCGGAGCCAGAAACGCATGACCGGCATTTCGACGGCCTTATTGATCTCTTCGTCGCCGAATATGCGCAGGCAGGCGCGCCAATACTCGATCGAGGCGAGCTTGCGCAGCACGTGGAAATGCACGTGATGCTGTCAGCCCTGCACATGACGACAGCCCCGCCTGCCATCCTGCGCGAAGTGCCCGACCCGGCGGAGGCGGCGGATCGCTACGATCCCGTATTCACCGCGAATGAAACTGCACGGGTTCAACTGAAAGTCACGATTGCGCTGCTCAACATGTGGAGCCGCCGCGATCTCGGTCGCCATCTGCGGGCCGATGCAGTCTGGCGGCGCTAGTTGGCCGGCGTTTCGACAAGCTCGGCGATTTCAAACGAAAAGCTCTTCCATCCCCGGGTCCGCGCCGCCTGTTCAGCCGGCGCCCGCTTGCGGCGCGCCTCGGCAAGCGAGCGGGTGTGGCCCCAGAACACCTCGGTCTTGCCGCCTTCAAGGTCTGCGACAATGCGCCAATAGTGCGTAAAACCGTCCGCTGTCGGGCCGATGGTTTTAATATAGCCATCGGGCATGGTCGCAGTGAGATACCGGCGCTTCTTGCTCATGGGCAACCCATTCGCCAACTACCAGCGCAATGCAATACCGCTGTCCGAGCATGGCCACGACGTCGCATTCATAGGTCAGCAGGCCGCGCACGATTGCAGCGCCTTGGGAACGATCTTGCAGTTCGCTTTGTTATCATGGGGTTATGGCGGAGAGGGTGGGATTCGAACCCACGTTACGGTTACCCGTAAACCGCATTTCGAGTGCGGCGCATTCGACCACTCTGCCACCTCTCCGTGAGATCGCCTGCGGGCGGCGCGGGGGCCGTCCGGTCGAAGAACGGCGCGGTTAGCGCAGCGCGGGGCGCTTGCCAAGCCCTGCATTGAACGAATTTCGGGGAAGTTATTCGGTCCGCTGCTTGTTTCGCAGGTGCACAAGAATATATTGGGACCATGAACCGCATCGAACGCGCCCATTTCTACTCACCGCAGGCCGGACGCCTGGTCGAGGCGCCGAGCCATTCGCGCGCGCGCTTTGCCATTGGCGATGTCGTGCGCCACCGCACCCATGACTTTCGCGGGGTGATCTTCGATATCGATCCGGTGTTCGCCAACAGCGATGAATGGTACGAATCGATTCCCAAGGAAGTGCGCCCCACGCGCGAGCAGCCGTATTACCACCTGCTCGCCGAGAACGGTGAATCGAGCTACATAGCCTATGTCAGCCAGCAGAACCTGACCGGCGACGGTGAAGCCGGGCCAGTCGATCATCCATCGGTCGATGAGCTGTTTCAGGACTTTGCCGATGGCCGTTACCACCTGCGGGCCAGCCTCACCCACTGAGCGGGCAAGTTCCGGTCAGCTTTTCAGCTTCCAGCCGCGCTTGAGCAGGAGGAAGCACACTGTGCCCACCACGAGGTTCAGCACACCCAGCCCGATCGCGCCGTGCAGAACCGCCTCGTTTGTGCTGCCAATATCGCTCTGGCCAAGGAAGCCGAAGCGGAAGCCGGAAATGACGTAGAAGATCGGGTTGAGTCGGCTGATCGTCTGGAAAGCGGGCGCAAGGTTGTCGATGACATAGAAAGTGCCCGAAAGCATCGTCAGCGGCATGATGACGAAGTTGGTGATCGCGGCGTTGTGATCGAATTTCTCGGCCCACATCGATGACAGGAGCCCAACGAAGGCCAGAAGCATCGAGCCCATCAGTGCGAACCACACGATGGCCCAGAGGTGCGGTACGCCGAGGTGAACGCCGGGATAGAGCCACATGGCACCGGCGAGCGCCAGTCCAACCAGCACCGCGCGGGTCACAGCAGCACCGATCAGTCCGAGCATCAATTCAATCTCGGACAGCGGCGGCATCAGGTAGTCGACGATGGTCCCTTGCATCTTGCCTGAGAGGAAGTTGAAGCTCGAATTGGCGAAGGCATTGTTCATCATGCCCATGACGATCAGGCCCGGCGCAACGAATGTGGCAAAGGAGACGCCAAGCACTTCTCGGCCTTCACGGCCCAGCGCAACGGTGAAAATGACCAATTGAAGCAGGGTTGTGATTGCCGGGGCCCAGATAGTCTGGGTCTGGACCTTGATAAATCGGCGCACTTCCTTGATATAGAGGGTCCACAGCCCCAATTTGTTGACGCGGTGGATCACGGGTTCGCCCTGGGCCGGAAACTGCCTGGGTACTGCCTTCGATCCGGCGACAAGAGATGTGGGTTGATCGGCCATCCCCGGGCGACTATCGGCTGGCTGCAACGAAGGCAAGACATGTGCGCGACTGCGCGCGTGAAAGCCGTGAACAGGAATTGCGATGAGCTGGACCGACGAACGTATCGAACGACTGACCAAGATGTGGGAAGGCGGCTCAACAGCCAGCCAGATCGCCGACGAACTCGGCGGTGTTTCGCGCAACGCGGTCATCGGCAAGGCGCATCGCCTCGGGTTGAAGGCACGCCCTTCCCCGGTCAAGGCGAACGACAAGGACGAGGCTGCGCCCAAGGCCGCGCCTGCGCCCAAGGTCGCCAAGCCGGCCGAGCCCAAGGCGGCGAAGATTCCGTCGGAGCCGGCCCCGCGCCTCGCTCCGCCGCCGCGCGCGCCGGTTGCCGCACCTGCAGCGAACGCCGCGCCCAGCACGCCACAGCCGCGCATCGTCTCCGTCGGCCCGGGCGGATTCCTGCGCCAGGGCCCCGGCGACCAGCAGGCGCCGATCCCGCCAGCCCCGCCCCGCCGTCTGGTTCCGGCCAAGCCCAGCGCCGAAATTCAGGGCAAGACGACGCTACTCGATCTCAACGATCGCATCTGCCGGTGGCCGATGGGTCACCCGGGCGAGCCGGACTTCCACTTCTGCGGTGAAAAGGTGAACCCCGGTTTTCCTTACTGCGTGGACCATTGCGGCCGTGCCTACCAGGCGCAGCTGCCGCGCGGCCATCGCCGTCCGCCCCCGCCGCTGCCCTTCGGCGGTCCGCGCGTCCGCTAATACGCGCCTGTTCGAACCTCGGGCAACTACGTAAGGTGCTGACACCCACCGCTTAAGCGTGTGGGGGTAATCGTTGCGCGGTCGGTAACCGTCCTGCGCAACCATGAACCAACGTCCCGCCTTTATGCGAATTGTCCGCCTCCTGCTCCGGCTTGCCGGGGCGCGGGGCGGCAATGTCCTGTCGATTGTCGCGCTGGCCTTGCCTGCGCTGCTGCTGATGATCGGCGGCGGCATCGATATGAGCCGTTCCTATATGGCCCGTACCAGCCTGCAGAACGCCTGCGACGCGGGCGTGCTTGCCGGGCGCCGGGCGATGAGCAAGTCCGGCGTGTTCAGCACGGCCGAGACGGCCAAGGCGCAGTCGATGTTCAATTTCAACTTCACCGGCGGCCAGGTGCAAGCGGGGAATACCAGCTTTACGCCGGTGGCCAATGCCGCCGGAGAGGTCACCGGATCGGCCAGCACGCAGATTCCCGCCACGTTGATGCGGCTTTTCGGCTGGTCGCAATATGCCATCACCGTCAATTGCGGCGCCGAACTGCAGCTTGCCAGTGCCGACGTGATGTTCGTGCTCGACACCACAGGATCGATGGCCTGCCGCCCGGACGGGAGCGATTGCACTTCGGGCTCCAGCTCGAAGATCCAGGGCCTGCGCGAGGCGGTGAAAGACTTCTACAAGACCGTTGCAACGGCAGTGATCGACAAGAACACCACGCGCATCAGGTTCGGCTTCGTGCCCTATTCAATGACGGTGAATGCCAGCGAGCTTTTGACCACCGGCGCCATGCCGACGTCCTACATTGCCGACAGCCATTCGTACCAGACCAAGCTCGCCTATTTCGGGACGCCCGAATACACCGGGACCGACAGTGCCCCGTCCAATTCGGTGGAAACCTATTCCTATGCCATCTCGCAGAATGACTGCAATGACTATGGCAACAACGACTACCCGTCCTACGGCAACAATCCCACGACCAGCGGCACCTCTCCGGCAAATACCACCACGACCACTTATTCCAACAACTCCTGGACCAAAACGTCCGGAAGCAGCTGGTGGGCAACCGGAACCTGCAAGCGCAACAAGTCCGTCGTCACCACGACCTGGGCCACGGGCAGCAGCTATCGCTTCTCGTATTACGTCTACCGCAAGGGCACAGTGCCGACTGATAGCTACAAGAGTTTCGGATCGGTCAGCTATGTCTCCTCGATCTCATCCTCGGCCACGGTACCGACGTCGGGGACCTATGACATGGTCACCCTTGCAGCGATGGCCGGCACGTCGGGACTGACCCGCTCGTCCGACACCTGGGACGGCTGTCTGGAAGAGCGCGAAACGGTCAACGATGCCACGATGAACCCGGTGCCAGCCGGCGCAACCGACCTTGACATCGCCAGCGCCCCTTCGTCCGACGCGACGCGCTGGAAACCCTATTGGGGGGCGATGGAGTTCTATCGAAACAATTATTACACCTCGGTCAATTCGACGACCAACCTCAGCGGATCGACTGAATACTGCCCCTCGCCCATGAAGAAATTTACCGAGGTTGACACCACCAACCCGGCGACAGTGCCTTCATGGCTGGACACCTATGTCACCAATCTCGTCGCCCGGGGCGCCACCTATCATGACATCGGCATGGTCTGGGGCGCACGATTGGCCAATCCGGACGGCATCATGGCGTCCAACGTCAACGAAGGTAACCGCTCGCCCAGCCGGCACATCATCTTCCTGACTGACGGCATCATGGAACCTCACCTGACCGCCTATTCGGCCTATGGGATGGAATGGTACGACAACCGGATCGCGCCAGTGAGCAGCGATGTCTCGACGCTTACATCCTATCATAATGCCCGCTATCTTGCCGCCTGTTCCGCCGCAAAGGCCAAGGGCTACACGGTCTGGGTGATAGGCTTCGGCGTTGCGCTGACCGACCAGATGCGCGCCTGCGCCAGCGGCGGCCGAGCCTATGCCTCAAGCGATACCGCGACGCTCAAGACCACGTTCAAGTTCATCGCCGGCGAAGTTGCCGACCTCAGGATCAACCGGTGATCTGCCGCCTGAGCCACGATAGGCGCGGCGCGACCGCAGTGGAATTTGCGCTGATCCTGCCGGTGCTGTTGATGCTGGTGCTGGGATCGTTCGAACTCGGCCTCGCGCAATATCTGCGTTCCGTGCTGGAAGGCGCAATGCAGCAGGCAGGCCGCAATTCCAGCCTGCAAAGCGGACCGGCCTCGCAAGGCCAGATCGACGCCTTCGTCCGCGCGCAGGTCCAGGCCGTCTTTCCGGGGGCATCGGTCGAATTTGCGCGGAGCAATTATTCCACCTTCAGCGATGTCAGCGCGCCCGAGGATTTCACCGACAGCAACGCCAATGGCCGCTATGACAGCGGCGAATGCTACGTCGATCTGAATGACAATCGACGCTGGGATTCCGATCGCTCGAAAAGCGGTCAGGGCGGCGCCAATGATGTCGTTCTCTATACCGCCACCGTCACGTACACCTCAACCCTGCCGGTCGCGGGCCTTGGCTTGTCGCCGGTGCAGCGCCTGACCTCATCAACCACGCTGCGCAACCAGCCGTTTTCATCGCAGACCAGCCGCACAGCGGTGCAGATATGCACCTGAGCGGTTTCCTGCGAACCTGGACCGCATGCCGGAGCGGCGTGGCGGTGGTGGAACTGGCCGTTGCCTTGCCGCTGCTGGTAACCGTGTCAATGGGTGGGTTGGAACTTGCCAGCTTCGCTCTGGCCAACCTGCGCGTCAACCAGATTGCCATCCAGATCGCCGACAACGCCAGCCGGGCCAAACTGACTTCGGTTTCAGGAGCAGCCCAGTTTCGCGAATACGATGTGAGCGAAACCTTTCGCGCGGCTGATCTCGCTTATCCGGGAATGGCGATATTCAACAATGGCCGGGTGGTGCTGTCCAGCCTGGAAACCAATGCCACCGGCGGCCAGTGGATTCACTGGCAGCGGTGCCGGGGCTCAAAAGTCGTAGGCTCGAAATATGGGACTCAGGGGACCGGAGCGGTCGGCACCGTTCTCGCCGGGATGGGGCCGGTCACTTCAGTCGTGACTGCCGAAAGCGGATCGGCGATCATGTTTGCCGAGGTCTATTACGATTACCGGCCCGTCACCCTGCCTGGCGCTACCATCACCATCTACCGCCAAGCCGCGCTTTATGTGCGTGATGACCGCGATCTCAGCCAGATCTACAACCCGTCCCCCACCGCAACAGTATATTCCTGCTGAGCCTGCATGCTGCTCTTAAAAACCGCTTCGACCCGCCGTTAACCATGAGCATGGCAGATGCAAACATCTTGACGCGCATGCGCGGTTGGCTGGGCTACGATGGCCAAACCGAAACTGGACTCGACGGCGATTACACTGAGGCACTGACCGCGCCGGCTCCACCCTCGCTCGCCAATGTCGGACTGATCGACGAAATCACCGAATTTCACCACGCCCACGGTCTGGCAGTATCTTCAGACAGCCTTGCCTTCGCATATGACTTCATCACCGGCAGCGATCCTCGGCTGGCCGGCCTTGTCAACCGGCGCCTGCGAGAACAATTTCTGATCGACGCCGCCTGGATCGAACAGACCCGGAAGACCGCCCGCGACGACGACAGCCGTTCGATCGCCACCCTGCGCGAGCGGTTGGAAAAATCGATCCACGAATTCTCCAAGACCACCCGCGATGCACGCAGCGCCACCAGCGATTACCAGAGCGTGCTGCAGGTGCACGTCGATGAGCTGAGCGCCGTCAACAAGGCCGGCGAAGTCATCACCGAACTCGCCAACGTGGCCAAGGCCATGCTTGACCGCACCCGCGACATTGAAGACCGCATGGCGCGATCCGAGCGCGAAACCCGCCAGTTGCAGCGCCGCCTTGAAGAAGCGAAGCGCTCGGCCGAAGTCGACCATCTGACAGGCCTGCCCAACCGTCGCGCCTTCGAAGGCGTGCTCGAAAAGGAATATGCCGAGGCCAAGCGTTCGCGCGATGCGCTGAGCGTGGCCTTTTGCGACATCGACAAGTTCAAACTGATCAATGACGTGCACGGCCACGACGCCGGCGACCGCGTGCTCAAGTTGGTGGCGCGCATCCTGTCGGAAATTTCCGACGACCGCTGCCATGTCGCTCGCCACGGGGGCGAGGAATTCGTCGTCGCCTTTCGCGGCAAGACCGCGCGTGAGGCGATGCAGACGCTGGACGAGACCCGCGAATCGCTATGCTCGCGCAAGCTGGTCAACCGGGCGACCGACACCCCCTTCGGGACTGTCAGCTTTTCCGCCGGGGTGGCCGATGTCTTTGCCTATCCGGATACCCGCGCCGCGCTGAAGGCGGCTGACGAAGCGCTTTACCAGGCCAAGGAACACGGCCGCAACCGTATCGAACTGGCGGTACCCGGCATGAGTGGATGACAGGCTAAACCAATGGTTGGTTTGGGACTTCTGGCGATGGTGATCAGCGACTTAACTGGTTGATAATCCCCTTACGTTAGCAGCGGACAGGATAGGAGACACCGACCGGATGGCGCGCAAATTCTTTGACTGGAAGGCTGCAAGCGACCGGAAGCACCTGCTGGTCATCGGCGCGACCTCAGGCGTGGCCATGGCCTCGATGCTGGGCTGCGTCAGCGTGCTCGCTGTGAGCCAGGCGCTGGCCTGGGGCCCTGCTGGACCCTTTGCTGCCGGACTGCTGGCCGCGACGGCTTTCACGCTTGAAGCATTCATTGCCGTCTATGGCCGCCGCGAGTTGCACAGCCGTGCCGATCTGCTGATTGATGCGACACGCGCGAAAGAGCAGACCGACGAGCTCTTCGCCATGACGGACATGCTGCAAAGCGCCGACAATTACGAAGATGCCACCGCCGTGCTGCAAGCCAGCTCGTTGCGTCTTCTGCCGCAGTTCGGTGCCGCGCTGTATGTGTTCAACAATTCTCGCGACCGGCTCGATCTGGCCGGATCGTGGAACATGCCGGGCGAATACCACGTGCCCGAAACGCTAGCCCCGGCCAATTGCTGGGCGCTGAAGCGGGGCAAGCCCCATATCAACGATCCGCAGACCGGCACGCTGTGCTGCAGCCATCACGCCTCCCGAGTGGGCACGGTGGAAATTCCGATGATGGCGCGCGGCGTGGTCCACGGGCTGTTCGTGATTGCCTGCGACGCGCCGGACGCCTTCGCCCGCCTGCTCGATGTGCGCCGGCTGGGCCGCGCGCTGGCCGATTCGATGTCGCTGGCGCTGTCGAACATCTCGCTACGCGAAAAGCTGCGCACCCAGTCGATGCGCGATCCGCTGACCGGACTCTACAACCGCCGTTACATGGAAGACGCTCTGGAGCGCTATCTCAGCCTGGCCGAACGTTCAGGCAATGCGACGTCGGTGCTGATGATCGACCTCGACGATTTCAAGAAGCTCAACGACGAGCATGGGCATGCCAAGGGCGATGCCGTGCTGCGCGATGTCGCCGGGCAGATGATCGGCGCGCTGCGTCCATCGGACGTGGTTTGCCGCTATGGCGGAGAGGAATTCCTTATCATCCTGCCCAACTGCCCGATCGAAGATGCCGCGACCAAGGGCGAACAGATCCGCAGCCGAATTGAATCGCTGTCTGAGTCGCATCAGGCCCGGGTTTCCGCGTCGATCGGCATTGCTGCAGTGCCTACCACTTCAAGCACGGCATCGGACCTGATCCCGCTGGCCGACGCCGCGCTGTTCCGCGCCAAACGCGCCGGCAAGAACCGCGTCGAACAAGCCGGAAGCCGCTCTGCCAGCCATGAAAAACCGGTGCGGATCGCCGTCACCTCCTGAACGCCTGCCAGATCCGGGGGCAGCACAAAAGAAAAGGGGCCGCCGCAGCAGCCCCTTCCCCTTGATAGTTTCGTCGTCCCTGCTTTCGCCGGGACCACGCCGATCAGTCGTCGTTCTTGAGGAACGCCGGCATGTGATCGGGGTTGCCACCTTCTTCGCGACGGGGGCCACGATCGCCGCCTTCACGGCGGGGACCACGGTCACCACCGCCATCGCGGCGCGGGCCACGACCGCGATCGCCACCGGGGCGACGGTCGCCACCACGATCACCACGATCACCGCGCGGTTCGCGGGGTTCGCGGGGCGGGCGAGTGTCTTCCAGCTCAGCGCCGGTTTCCTGATCGACAACGCGCATGGACAGGCGAACCTTGCCCCGCGGATCGATTTCGAGGACCTTGACCTTCACGGCCTGACCTTCCGAAACGACATCGGTCGGCTTCTCGACGCGCTCGTTGCGCATTTCCGAAACGTGGACGAGGCCGTCCTTGCCACCCATGAAGTTCACGAAGGCGCCGAAATCGACGATGTTGACGACCTTGCCGTCGTAGACCTTGCCGACTTCTGCTTCCTCGACGATGCCGAGGATCCATGCGCGGGCGGCTTCGATCTGGCCGAGGTCGGACGAGCTGATCTTGATCAGACCTTCATCGTCGATATCCACCTTCGCGCCGGTTTCGGCGACGATTTCGCGGATGACCTTGCCGCCGGTCCCGATGACTTCACGGATCTTCGACTTGTCGATCTGCAGAGTCTCGATGCGCGGAGCGTGAGCCGACAGTTCGGTGCGAGCCGATCCCAGAGCCTTCTGCATCTCACCCAGGATGTGCGCGCGGCCGCCCTTCGCCTGATTCAGCGCAGCTTCGAAGATCTCGCGGGTGATTCCGGCAACCTTGATGTCCATCTGCATCGTGGTGATGCCCTCAGACGTACCAGCCACCTTGAAGTCCATGTCGCCAAGGTGATCTTCGTCACCAAGGATGTCGGACAGCACGGTGAAGTCATCGCCTTCGAGGATCAGGCCCATCGCGATACCGGAAACCGGACGCTTGATCGGCACACCGGCATCCATCATCGAAAGTGCGCCGCCGCAAACGGTGGCCATCGACGAGGAACCGTTCGACTCGGTAATGTCCGAGACAACGCGGATCGTGTAGGGGAACTCTTCCTTGCTGGGCAGAACAGCCTGCAGCGCGCGCCATGCGAGCTTGCCATGGCCGGTGTCACGACGCGAAGGAGCACCGAAACGACCAACTTCGCCAACCGAATAGGGCGGGAAGTTATAGTGCAGCATGAAGTT
>NZ_JANPGP010000035.1:0-110267 GCF_031424035.1 Novosphingobium sp. | reverse complement strand
CCTGCCCGATCACGCGTCTCGGCCGGCAGGGTCAGAGTATCGCTCATATGACTAGCCTTTCGAAAAACGAAAAATTGTACAACTTCTCCGTCACGCCTCCAGGGATGACCATGACGGGAAGGGCGCGCCGTTAGCGGGGTTGCGTGGGAAATGCAAGGAATGACGGCAGCAGCAGTGCGGGGCCGGCGTGGGCTATTGAACCCGCTTCACCTTCCAGCCCCGCTTCTGCATCAGCGCGGGCAGGCCATCATCGGCGGCAAGGTGCGCCGCGCCCACGGCCACGAACGGGCGATGCCCCTTGCGCAGCATGTCCTCGATCTGGACGATCCAGGCGGAATTGCGGTTCGAATAGAGCGCCTGCCGCAGTTCAGGGTCGGCAAGGATGCCGGTGCGGGTTTCGCGGGCGATCAGCGCCATGTCGCCCTTGCGCCATGCCTCAGCGAGTTCCACTTCGCCAGCCTCGTCGCGGTCATCGCGAAGCGCGGCATTAAGCAGGTCGCGCTGTTCCTTTTCCGGCAGGGTATCGAAGATCGCCAGTTGCCGCCGCGTGCCTTCCAGTTCGCCGCGCGGCTTGCCGGGAACGGCCTTGACCAGCGCGAGGTCGATGCCGTGATCTGACTGCGCGGTCTTGTTAGCCAGTTGCGCCAGAGTGAGCGCCGCAGCCCATGTCTCGACATTGGCAAAGGTAGCGTCTTGCGCCTTGGTTTCGGTGTAGAGCTTTTGCAGCGCCGGGCGAACCGTTGGATCGACCCGTTCGCTCAGCGGCGGCAGCCCGGGGCTATTGGCCAGTTCGGTAAAGACCGCACCCATGCCGCCCGTGTCTTCAATATTGGCAATTTCCAGCACGATCATATCGGCGCTCGCCAGCGCCTGATCGATATCGCGCGATCGCCATTCCGCTGCGCGCGGCAGCATGTGGATCGTGCCGAACAGCCAGGCATGCTCGCCGCCCGGTCCGGTGACTTCCCACATCGCCGGCTTCGCCTCATCAAGGCGCGAGCAGGCAGCAAGAGCAACCAGGGTGAGGGCGGCAAGCAGCCTTCGCATTGTTACTGCACCCGTGTGAGCTTGTAGCCCTGCTTCTTCAGCATCGACTGCACGCTGTCCTTGCCGGCAAGGTGGCCGGCACCGACGGCGATGAACACCGTGCCGGGCTGGTCGAGCCGCTGCTTGATCCAGCCGGTCCAGTCACGATTGCGGTTGGTCAGCAGCGCCTTCATCAGCGCCGGATCGGTCTGATCGGCATTCATCATCTGGCCCAGCTTCTCATGGTTGCCGACCGCCCAGTAGCGGACCATGGAATCGATCTGGCCCTTAAGCTTGGGCATGCCCTTTATGACTTCACGAAGGTAGGAAACCTGCGACTTCTGCGGCAGGGCATCGAAAATGCCGAGCTGGAATTCAGCCGTTTCCAGACCGATCTGCGGACGCTTAGCCGCCTTGTTACGCGCCTGCAGCGCCGCTTCGACGCCGCTTTCCGGAGAATAGCCTTCCTTAAGCAGGGGCAGAGTGGACAGCGTGACTGCAACGAACCACGGCTCAAGCGGATCGAGCGCGCCGGCCGGAATGCCGTTATCGGCGAGCGCCTTGTTGACCAGCGCATAATCCTTGGCCGGCAGGATTGTCTTCAGCGACTGACCCTTGGGCAGCACTGCCAATTTGCCGACCAGCGCCTGCATCGATGCTGGCTGAACTTCGGGAATTTCGGTGACCAGCATGTCCGAGCGGTCAAGCGCCGTGGCGACCGGGCCTTCGAGCCAGGTTATGCCCTTGGGCAGAACGTGGATCGTGCCGAACAGGTAAATCGTCGTGTCAGGATCCGACAGCTTCCACAGAGCCGGCTTGGCCGCGGACGGCATTGCGGCGGCGGGCTTGGCCGTTTTGGCGAACACAGGTGCGCCGGCGAATGTGATGGCAAGCGCGGCGGCGCAAGCGAAGGATTTCGAGATGAATTTCATGGGGGACTCCTTAAGGCGAAACAGCTTTGAGAAAAGGGGATAAATTCAGCGGAAGCGATGCCATATCCAGCCAATCGACCAGACGATGATCACCGCCCAGAAAATCGCGAGGCCATCGGGTTCGGGCAGTAGCCCGCCGCGCCAGGCGACCCACCAGCCGATCGAAGCGAAGAAATAGGTGTAGATGCCAAGGACTGCGCCAAAATTGTAGGCGGCCTGCTCGTGCTCGTCGGCAGTCTTGTGCCAGCGGTAATAGAGCCAGGCGAGCAGCGGCAGCGAAGCAAGCATGACTGCCGCAACTGCCGGGCTGATCGGCGCGTTATAGGACAGAATGTTCAGCCCGGCCTCACTGCCGGCGGGCGCGCCCAGCTGCATCAATCCGCCCAGCACCGCGCCAAGCAGGCAGGTGCCCAGCACGACCAACTGGTACTCGCGCATCTTTGGTGATTTAGAGAGCGCGAACTTCGTTACGCCCCGGCGGACCATCCAGGTGCCACCCAGCAGCAATCCAGCAGCCACCAAGTAAACCACAAGAGACTTCCAGCCGAACGAGCCGCCCTCAAGCGCCGCCTTGGTATATCCGGCCATTACACCCAGCGCGAATACGGCGATCAGCACCCCGCCGATCACCAGCGCCGCGCGCTTGAGCGGCGACATTCCCTCGCTGCGGATATCATCAGTGTTGGTCATCGAAGATCTCCTCGATCGAAAGTTCAAACAGCCGCGCAATACGGAAAGCGAGCGGAAGCGAGGGATCGTGCTTGCCCGTCTCGATCGCGTTCACCGCCTGGCGGGACACGTCGAGGTGTTCGGCAAGATCCGCCTGACTCCAGTTGCGCATCGCGCGCAGCACCTTGAGCTTGTTGTTCATGTCATTAAGACCTGTCCTTATGTCAGGTGTACATGACTATATGTCGCGATTCGCTGACAGTGTCAAGACAACCTGACACATCACCATCCGAAGGTTGATTTGCGCCCCTCCATCGGCCAAAGGGCCGCGCATGGCCGAGGTTTCTGCACCGCTTTCCTTCCAGGACATGATCCTGCGTCTCCATTCGTTCTGGAGCGCGCAGGGCTGCCTGATCCTGCAACCTTATGACATGCGCATGGGGGCAGGGACGTTCCATCCCGCGACCACGCTGCGCGCACTTGGGCCGGAGCCGTGGAAGGCCGCCTATGTGCAGCCGAGCCGCCGCCCGACCGATGGCCGCTATGGCGAGAACCCGAACCGGCTGCAGCACTATTACCAGTATCAGGTGATCCTGAAGCCGAACCCGGAAAACCTGCAGGAGCTGTACCTGCAGAGCCTCGCCGAGATTGGCGTCGATCCGTTGGCGCACGACATCCGCTTTGTCGAGGATGACTGGGAAAGCCCGACGCTCGGTGCCTGGGGCCTTGGCTGGGAAGTCTGGTGCGACGGCATGGAAGTCACCCAGTTCACCTATTTCCAGCAGGTCGGCGGGTTCGATTGCAAGCCGGTGGCGGGCGAGCTGACTTACGGGCTCGAACGCCTCGCGATGTACATCCAGGGCGTCGACAACGTCTATGACCTGCGCTTCAACAATGAGGGCGTGAGCTACGGCGACGTCTTCCTCGCAAACGAGCAGCAGCTTTCGAAATACAACTTCGAGATTGCCGACACCGAGGCCCTGTTCAAGGGCTTCCAGCACGCCGAGGCCGAGTGCAAGCGCTGCATCGAGGCGGAAATCCCACTCGCCGCCTATGATCAGGCCATCGAGGCGAGCCACCTGTTCAACCTGCTGCAGGCGCGCGGCGTGATCTCGGTGCAGGAACGCGCCAGCTACATCGGCCGCGTGCGCGATCTCGCCAAGGGATCGTGCCAGGCATGGATCGAAAAGAACCGCGCCCAGTGGGAAGCGAAGTATCCAGGGTGGACCGTATGAGCGATTTCCTCCTCGAATTGCGCTCGGAAGAGATTCCCGCCCGCATGCAGGCCGGCGCGCGCGCTGACCTCGAAAAGCTGTTCCGCAAGGAAATGAGCGCCGCCGGTGTTGCCGTGGGCGAAGTCACCGTCTGGTCGACCCCGCGCCGCCTTGCCCTGATCGCCCGCAACCTGCCGGAGGCGACAGCCGCCGTTTCGGAAGAAGTGAAGGGCCCGCGTGTTGGCGCCCCGCCGCAGGCGCTCGAAGGCTTCCTGCGCAAGACCGGGCTGACCGAAGACCAGTTGACTGAGCGTGACGGCGTGCTCTTTGCCATCAGCGAAAAACCGGGTCGGGCTACCAGCGAAGTGCTGGCTGAGGCCATCCCCGCGATCGTCCGCGCTTTCCCATGGCCCAAGTCGCAGCGCTGGGGCGCCGCCTCGATCAGCACCGAATCCATGCGCTGGGTCCGCCCGCTTTCGGGCATCGTCGCGATCTTTGGCGAAGCGCTTGTCGCCTGCGAAGTCGGCGGCATCGCCTCGGGCTATGCCACCCGGGGCCACCGCTTCCACTGCCCGGGCAAAATCACCATCGGCAGCGTTTCCGACTATCAGGAAAAACTCCGCGCCTGCCACGTCATCGTCGATCACGCCGACCGGCAGGACCTGATCCGTTCGCGCGCCAAGGCGGCTGCAGAAGCTGCCGGGCTAACCCTCGTCGAGGATGAGGGACTGGTGATCGAGAACGCCGGCCTCACCGAATGGCCGGTGCCGTTGCTCGGCCGCTTTGACGAGGAATACCTCGAAGTTCCGCCCGAAGTGATCCAGCTGACCGCGCGCACCAACCAGAAGTATTTCGTCTGCGAAAGCGATGGAAAGCTCGCCAACGCCTTCGTCTGCACGGCCAATATCGAGGCGACGGACGGCGGCGCGGGTATCGTGGCGGGCAACCGCAAGGTGCTGGCGGCACGGCTCAGCGATGCGCGTTTCTTCTGGCAGCAGGACCGCAAGACTAAGCTGGCGGAGCAGGCAAAGAAGCTCTCGCGGATTACCTTCCACGAGAAGCTGGGCGCCGTTGCCGACAAGGTCGAGCGCGTTGCCAAGCTAGCCGAATGGCTGGCGAGTGAAGGTATTGTTCCGAACTGTGATCCCGCCCTCGCGCGGCAGGCGGCGGAGCTTTGCAAGGCCGACCTCGTCACTGAAATGGTCGGTGAGTTTCCCGAATTGCAGGGCCTGATGGGCGGCTACTACGCCCGCGCCGAAGGCCTGCCTGACGCCGTGGCCGATGCCATTGCCGGTCACTACAAGCCGGTCGGGCAGGGCGATGACGTGCCGACCGCGCCGGTAACCGTGGCCGTGGCGCTGGCGGATAAGCTGGATACGATTCGTAGCTTCTTTGGCATTGACGAAAGGCCGACGGGATCGAAAGACCCCTTTGCGCTTCGTCGCGCAGCTCTAGGCATCATTCAGATCATCACGACAAATGGACTGAGGTTCGGAGTGGCTGAAGGTGAAGTCCTCGCCTTCTTCGCTGACCGCCTGAAGGTCCAGCAGAAGGAAGCCGGCGTCCGCCACGACCTGATCGACGCTGTGTTCGCGCTCGGCGGCGAGGACGATCTCGTCCGCCTGCTCGCCCGTGTCCATGCACTTCAGGCCTTTGTCGGCACCGAGGACGGCACCAACCTCCTCTCCGGCTACAAGCGCGCGGCGAATATCCTCAAAAAGGAAGGCGTCGAAGCGGCGTCGGACATTTCGCTGTCCTACACGCCCGAAACGGCGGAAAAGACCCTGATCGACGCGCTTGACGCTGCCGGGCCGAAAGCGTCGGCAGCGGTCGCGGCAGAGGACTTTGCGGGGGCCATGGCGGCGCTCGCAAGCCTGCGCGGGCCGATCGATGCGTTTTTTGACCAGGTGACCGTCAACGATGCCGACCCCGCCAAGCGCGCCTATCGCCTCTCGCTGCTCGCGCAGCTGCGCGATGCCGTGCACGGCGTGGCTGATTTCTCGCGCATCGAAGGGTAGCGCCGACGGAACAGGTGTCACCCTGTCATTCAGGGAACAAAGCATTGATTTTGTGTGTTATTTATGGGTAACAGGCAGGGTGACACCCTGTCACCCTGCGCGGGCAAGGCTATTGCGCCCCGCGCAAAGCAGGCATTTCATGCTGCATCGCAAAATTTCCCTGACTTACCGACGGGCAGAGGTTAGGCCCGCGATCACACCGGCACACGATTCGTCGGTTCAGGAAATGGCGGTTTTCCATGACTTCTAGCGTCTATCCCTTCGGTGGTACGGTCCGCAGCGATGATCCGCGCAGCCGCGACAAGACGATTGTCGGCGGCAAGGGCGCGAACCTGGCGGAAATGGCGGGCATCGGCCTGCCGGTGCCTCCGGGTTTCACGATCACGACCGAGGAATGCGTCCGCTACCTCGCTCTGGGCGCGGATTTCTCGCCCGAACTGAAGGGTGAAGTCGCAGAAGCGCTCCGTCATATCGAGGCGACCGCCGGCAAGAAATTCGGCGATGCCGCCGATCCGCTGCTCGTCTCCGTCCGCTCGGGCGCCCGGGTTTCTATGCCCGGCATGATGGACACCGTGCTTAACCTCGGCCTCAATGACGAAACCGTTCAGGGCCTCGCCAGCGCCTCGGGCGATGCGCGTTTCGCCTGGGACAGCTATCGCCGCTTCATCCAGATGTATTCCGACGTAGTGCTCGGCCTCGACCACCACCTGTTCGAGGACGTGCTTGAGATCGCCAAGGAAGACAACGGCTTCTACGCCGATGTTGAGATGCAGGCCGAGAACTGGCAAGACATTGTCAGCGAATACAAATCCATCGTCCGCAGCGAACTGGGCCGCGATTTCCCGCAGGACCCGCACGAACAGCTGTGGGGCGCGATCCGCGCCGTGTTCGATTCATGGGATTCGGACCGCGCCAAGGTCTATCGCCGGCTGAACGACATTCCCGGTGACTGGGGAACGGCGGTCAACGTGCAAGCCATGGTTTTCGGCAATATGGGCGATACCTCGGCCACCGGCGTCGCTTTCACCCGCGATCCCGCGACCGGCGAGCGCGCCTATTACGGCGAATGGCTAGTCAATGCCCAGGGCGAGGACGTTGTCGCCGGGATCCGCACGCCGCAGTACCTGACGCTCGCTGCGCGAGAGAAGGCCGGGGCCAAGCCGCTGTCGATGGAAGAGGCGATGCCGGCTGCTTACGGAGAGCTGGCCGCCGTGTTCGACCTGCTCGAAAACCACTACCGCGACATGCAGGACATCGAGTTCACCGTTGAGCGCGGCCACTTGTGGATGCTCCAGACCCGGTCGGGCAAGCGCACGGCCAAAGCCGCACTGCGCATGGCGGTGGAGATGGTCGAAGAAGGCTTGATCGACGAGAAGACGGCGATCTGCCGCATCGATCCGATGGCGCTCGACCAGTTGCTGCACCCGACGCTTGATCCCGATGCGCCGCGAGACGTGCTGGGTTCTGGCCTTCCGGCCAGCCCCGGCGCGGCTTCGGGCGCAATCGTGCTCGATGCCGATACGGCGGAAAAGCGCGCCGAACGCGGCGATGCGGTGATCCTTGTCCGCGTCGAGACCAGCCCTGAGGATATTCACGGGATGCACGCGGCGCGCGGCATCCTCACTGCGCGCGGCGGCATGACCAGCCACGCCGCCGTGGTGGCGCGCGGCATGGGCCGCCCCTGCGTTTCGGGCGCCAGCTGCGTCTCGATCGACATGGCGAACCGGACGCTAAAGATCGGCGGACGCGACCTTGCCGAGGGTGACGTCATCACGCTCGACGGCTCTACCGGACAGATCATGGCGGGCAAGGTGCCGACCATCGAACCCGAACTCGTCGGCCACTTCGGCGTGCTGATGGAATGGGCCGACCGGCATCGCCGTATGAAAGTTCGGACCAATGCCGAGACGCCCGACGATTGCCGCACCGCGCGGGGCTTTGGCGCAGAAGGCGTCGGCCTGTGCCGCACCGAGCACATGTTCTTCGAGGAAAGCCGCATTTCCGCCGTGCGCCAGATGATCCTCGCCGAAGACGAGGCTGGCCGCCGCGCCGCGCTGACCAAGCTGCTGCCCGAACAGCGCGCCGACTTCCACTCGATCTTCGAGGTCATGGCCGGCCTGCCGGTCACCGTGCGCCTGCTCGACCCGCCGCTGCACGAATTCCTGCCCCACGCCGACGCCGAGTTCGAGGAACTGTCCGAGGCCATTGGCATCGGCGTTCCCACGCTGAAGCGCCGCGCCGGGGAGCTGCACGAGTTCAACCCGATGCTCGGCCATCGGGGCTGCCGTCTGGGCATTACCTTCCCCGAGATCTACGAAATGCAGGTACGCGCGCTGTTTGAGGCGGCCTGCGATGTCGCGGAAACCGGCGATGCTCCGGTGCCCGAAGTGATGATCCCGCTGGTCGCCACGCGCAAGGAACTCGAGATCCTGAAGGCGCTGGTCGATCGCACTGCAACGATGGTCTTCGAGGAGAAGGGCCGCACGATCTCCTATCATGTCGGCACGATGATCGAACTGCCCCGCGCCGCGCTGATGGCGGGTGAAATTGCCGAAGTCGGAGAATTCTTCTCGTTCGGCACCAACGATCTGACGCAGACGACGCTGGGCCTCAGCCGCGACGATTCGGCGAAATTCCTGTCGGCCTATGTCGAACAGGGCATCTTCGCCCGCGATCCGTTCGTCAGTCTGGATATCGAAGGCGTTGGCCAGCTGGTCGGCCTTGCCGCCGAGCGCGGACGGGCGACGCGTCCTGACATCAAGCTCGGCATCTGCGGCGAGCATGGCGGCGATCCGGCGAGCATCGCGTTCTGCGAAGAGCAGGGCCTGGATTACGTCTCGGCCTCGCCGTACCGCGTGCCGATTGCCCGGCTGGCGGCGGCTCAGGCGGCGATTACCGCCAACCGCTGAGGGTCAGGATTTCGAAGGTCTCGGTAACGCGTCCTTCGTTGTCCGCCAGTGCGGCGAAGGCTTCGCGGGCCCGGTTAAGGGCGGCGCGGTTCAGCTGTGGGCCACGGTCGGCGAGAACATTGCCGAGGCCTTGGGCACGGAGGTCTGCGACAAGGCTTTCAAGCTGGCCGTAGCGGACTTTCAAGCTGCGGCTGTCGACCACCGGGCTGGCATAGCCGGCGCGCTGCAGGAGTTGACCACCGGCCCGGACATCGACCTGCGGGTGGAGCCGGGGGGCAGGGCGGTCACTATCGGCGGCAAGCATGACCTCGCGCAGCACGGGCAGCGACCCGGCGCCGAGGAGGGTGACGAATGCCAGCCCGCCCGGAGCCAGCGCTCGGCGCGCATGGATCAGCGCGCCGGGCAAGTCGTTGGCGGTGTCGATCATGAACGACAGGACGATGAGGTCGTAGCCCTCGACCGGCCAGGGTTGTTCCAGGTCGAAGGGGGCGACGGCGGAGGCCGCGGGCAAGGTCCGGGCCAGCACTCCGGCGCGGTCGCCGATCACCAGTGATCGCTGCGGGGCGTGGCGCAGGAAGGACAAACGGTCCGCCAGATCGTCTGCGACATCCTCGACGAGGAAACGCGCGGCAACCGGCAGCGACTGCATCCGGTCCGCCCGCAGCTGCGCCATCGCACGACGGTTCGGGGAAAAGATCGCGGGTGGAACGCGGGACATGCGCGGCTCCTGCCTTGCGTCCGGAGGAAGCGCAAGCGATAGTCGGCCGGTCATGCAGGTGCCCGCCGCCATCGCTCCGATCGTCAACCTGGTGTTCCCGCCTCGCTGCCCGCTGTGCGGCGAGGGACTTTCCGAGCAGCAGGGCCTGTGCACTGCATGCTGGAGCGAACTGGCGATACCGGGTGCGCCGTGTTGCAGCCTGTGCCAGCGCCCGTTCCCGGATGGCATGCCCGACGGAGCCGTCTGCGCACCATGCCTTGCTGATTCGCCGAAGCATGACGGGATTGCGGCAGGCACGTTATACAACGAAGCGTCCCGCCGGCTTGTTCTCGCCTTCAAGCACGGTCACCGGATCGCGCTTGCGCCGCTGCTCGCCCGGCTGATGATCGCGCGGCTGGGGGATATCGGGCCGGACTGGATCGTGGTTCCGGTCCCACTGCATCGTTGGCGACTTTGGCGGCGCGGGTTCAATCAGGCGGCATTATTGGCCCACGAAATTGCCCGGGCAAGAGGGGCAACACTGCTGGTCGATGCGCTTGAACGCCATCGCCAGACGCCCAGTCTTGGCGGGCTTGGCCGCAGGGGCCGCGCAAGGGCGCTGAGCGGTGCGATCAGGATCAATGTCCGTCGTGCCGCCAAAGTGAATGGGGCAAAGATCCTGCTCGTTGATGACGTGCTGACCAGCGGCGCGACCAGCTCTGCCTGCGTATCGGTTTTGCGCCGCGCCGGTGCCGAAAAAGTACGGATCGCCTGCTTCGCCCGGGTGCTTGACGAAGCGCTTCCGCACGCCAACGATACCGCGCAAACGAAAACGCCCGGAACCGAAGCTCCGAGCGTTCTCGTGACGAAACTCTAAAGCGCCGGTTTCCCGGTAACGACAAGCGCCCCCACGCTCGCCTCGCCCTAAACCCTCATGCGGTCCGACCTGCCTGATTTTCGGCGGTCGATACCTTTCCCTGTACCTTGGCGTCTTGGAGACGCCGCCAGTCCCGGCGGGGCAGCCTCCCAGCTGCGCAGCCTGTTTCTTCGACAACGCGTCGAAAGGAAAGGGACAAGCGATGGCGCGATGGATTTTGCCTCGAAGTTGTGGTTATCGTGCAACAAGCATCGCGCGCTGACACTGAATTTCGATAGAAAGTTCCCAATGAACGATCCTGTGACTGAAGACCGCGAACAGGGCCAAACCTTCATGCCAAAGTTCGACGCCGCGGGGCTGCTTACGGCTGTAGCGATCGATGCAACGGATGGGTCGGTGCTCATGCTTGCCCACATGGACGCCGAGGCGCTCGCCAAGACGCAGGAGACAGGCTTTGCACATTTTCATTCCCGGTCGCGCGGGCGGCTGTGGATGAAGGGCGAAAGCTCAGGCCATGTCCTCAAGGTCGAGGATATCCTTGTCGACTGCGACCAGGATGCAATCGTCCTGCGATGCTTCCCCGCGGGCCCTGCATGCCACACGCTCGCGCCGAGTTGCTTCTATCGGCGACTGGAGGGCGACAAGCTCATCCGCATCTAGTTGACGCTTACGTAAAGGGAAGATACAAGGCGAGGCATGGCCAGTCTCGCAACACTTCCGCACGCCGGTGCCCACCTCGATCGCCCTGATGCACTCGACCGTGAGCAATTCACCATTTCCGACCTGACTGCTGAATTTGGCGTCACCGCCCGCGCACTTCGTTTCTACGAGGATGAAGGCCTGATTTCGCCGAGTCGGCAGGGACTTTCCCGCATCTACTCGAAACGTGACCGCGCCCGGCTCGCTTGGATTTTGCGCGCGAAGAACGTGGGATTCAGCCTGACCGAAGTGCGCGAGATGATCGATCTTTACGATCTTGGTGACGGCCGTGTTGAACAGCGCCGTGTTACGACCGAAAAATGCCGCGCCCGCATCGAGCTGATGGAGCGACAGCGCGCCGATCTCGATGCCGCGATTGCCGAACTTTCCGCCTTTGTCGAACAGATCGAATCGCTCGAACTTCCCCTCAAGAAAAACTGATAAGAGAGAGGTCCACCCCCATGCCCATCTTCAAGGCTCCGACGCGCGATTCGCGTTTCATTATCAACGAGGTCCTGAAACTCGAAAGCTATGGCAACCTGCCGGGCTTCGAGAATGCGACCGCCGATGTGGTCGACACCGTCGTCGAGGAACTCGGCAAATTTGTCAGTGAAGTCGTCGCGCCAATCAATCTTTCCGGTGATCAGGAAGGCTGCAAGCGGCACCCCGATGGCACGGTGACCACTCCGGCGGGCTTCAAGGAAGCCTATGCGGCTTTTGTCGATTCGGGCTGGGGCACTTTGGCGCAGCCGGAAGACCTTGGCGGGCAGGGGATGCCCCACGTGCTGGGGATGCTGCTTGAGGAATACCTCGTCTCAGCCAACCAGTCGTTCGCCATGTATTCAGGCTTGACGAGCGGCGCGGTCGCTGCGGTGAAGGCAAAGGGCTCGCCCGAACTGCAGCAGACTTATCTGCCCAAGATGATTTCCGGCCAGTGGTCGGGCACCATGAACCTGACCGAGCCGCACTGCGGCACCGATCTCGGCATGATCCGTACCAAGGCAGTGCCGCAGGCGGATGGCTCCTATGCGATCACCGGCACCAAGATCTTCATCTCGGCCGGCGAGCATGACCTGACCGAGAACATCATCCACCTCGTCCTCGCCAAGACGCCTGACGCGCCCGATTCGGTGAAGGGCATATCGCTGTTCATCGTGCCGAAGTTCCTGCTCGATGCCGACGGCAACCCAGGGGCACGCAATCCCGTCTCCTGCGGTTCGATCGAGCACAAGATGGGCATCCACGGCAATGCGACCTGCGTTCTGAACTACGACGGCGCGAAGGGCTGGATGGTCGGCGAACAGAACAAGGGCCTCGCCGCCATGTTCATCATGATGAACGCGGCGCGTATCGGCGTCGGCATTCAGGGCCTGGGCCAGGCGGAAGCCGCGTATCAGAACGCGGTCGCCTATGCCGGTGATCGCCGTCAGGGCCGGGCGCTGACCGGCCCCGTCGATCCCGAGCAGAAGGCCGACCTGTTGTTTGTTCATCCCGACGTGCGCCGCATGTTGATGGATGCCAAGGCTTTCACCGAAGCCATGCGCATGCTGGCCATGTGGGGTGGCCTCCTCGTAGATCTCGCGCATAAATCCGCCAGCGAGCAGGAACGCGCCGATGCCGATGCGCTGATCACCCTGCTGACCCCGGTGATCAAGGGCTACGGCACAGACAAGGGCTTCGACGTTGCAGTGAACATGCAGCAGATCTTTGGTGGCCACGGCTATATCGAGGAACACGGCATGAGCCAGTTCGTACGCGATGCCCGTATCGCCATGATCTATGAAGGCGCGAACGGCGTGCAGGCAATGGACCTTGTCGGCCGCAAATTGGCGATGAATGGCGGCAAGGCGGTTCAGGCCTTCTTCGCCATGGTCGATGCAGAATGCGCCGAAGCCAAGGGCGACCAACGCCTCGCCGATCTGGCTGGCCGCGTCGAGAAGGCCAATGGCGAGCTCAAGGCCGCGACCATGTGGCTGATGCAGAACGCCATGACCAACCCGAACAACGCCGGCGCAGGCGCGCATCATTACATGCACATCATGGGCATCGTGACGCTGGGCCTGATGTGGCTGCGAATGGGCAAGGTGGCATCGGCAGCGCTGGCTTCCGGCAGCGGCGACACGGCGTTCTATGAAACCAAGCTTGTCACCGCCAAGTACTATGGCGAGCGCTACACGCCGGATGCCGGAGCCCTGCGCCGCAAGATGGAAGCGGGCAGCGAAACGATGATGACCCTGCCGCTGGAAGCCTTCGCCACGGCCTGAGACGTGCCTCCGGCGATATCCCCCCGGTGATCAGGCGGGCAGGTGCATTGCGCGCCTGCTCGCCTGCTGGCAGCTTTCCCTCACAAGGGAGAGCACGCGCATGTATCCGAAGACCATCGCCGAAATGCGGGTGGACTGGCCGACGCCGGATCACATTCCCGATGAACTGAAGGTCGACCTTGGCTGGGCATCGGGAATGATGCCCAATGACCTGGTCGATCCCTATGAGCCGTGTGCCTGGCTATCCGGTGCTGGCGTGCCGCCGCTGCTCTATCAACCAGCGTCACCGAACAACCTACAGGTCGGTGCCTCCGGCGGCGCGGGCGGCGGGCGCGGAACCTGGGTGGTCACCCATTACGCCGACATCAACCGCGTCTATTCCGATAACGAGGTTTTCTCGAACAAGGGAACGGCCGAATTTCAGCGGATGATCGGCGAGACGTTCCGCTCGATCCCGCTGGCAATCGATCCGCCCGAACACCAGAAGTACCGCCTGTTTCTCATGCCGCACTTCTCGCCGGCACGGGTCAACCGGATGCAGGACGATATCCGCGCGGTCGTGGTCGAGATGATCGAGGAGTTCCAGCACAAGGGCGAAGTCGACATCGCCCATGACTTCGGTCGCATATTTCCGGTGCGCATCTTCATGGGCCTGATGGGTTTCCCCGCCGCCATGTTCGAGGAGTTCCTCGAGTGGGAATGGAACATCCTCCACGGCGGCACACACGAGAAGATGGCCTGGGCCTTGCGGTCGGTGCTCGATTTCCTGCGCGGTTTCATCGCTGAAAAGGAAGCCAATCCCGATGACGGGCTGGTCTCATCGATTGTTCACGGCACGATCGAAGGCAAGCCGCTTACCGATGACGAGAAGATCGGCATGGTCTGGTTCCTCTGGCTCGGCGGGCTGGATACGGTGGCCGCAACGATCAGCCAGATGTTCCGCCGCATGGCGCTACAACCGGAGATTCAGGAGCAGCTTCGCGCCGATCCCGGACTGATCCCCAGCGTCGTCGAGGAATTCCTCCGCACCCAGCCGATCCTGAGTTCGACTCGCACCGCCAAATGCGATTTTGAGTGGCACGGACAGCAGATCAAGGCTGGCGACACTTTCCAGTGTCTCAATCCGTCAGGCAACTTCGACCCCGCCCAGTTTGATGACCCACGCACATTCGACCCGGCGCGCAAGGCGAACCGGCACTTCACTTTCGTCGGCGGAGTTCACTTGTGCCTTGGCGCACCCTTGGCCCGGCGCGAGCTGCGCATCCTGCTCGACGAATGGTTCAAGCGGATCGGACCGTTCAAGGTGAAGGAAGGGACGGACACGACCGTCTTCCCGTTCCTGCTCTCGATCCGCAACCTGCCGATTGTCTGGGACGTAGCCTAGTCCGGCTGCAACCCGAAAACCTCGTCACACAGGCTCATCAGCGCAGCCCATGACTGCTGGTCGGCGCTCGCGTCATAGCCGATCGCCGCCATGCCGCGGGCATCGCTGCCCGGATCGGTGAAACCGTGCTTCACGCCGCTGTAGGCGTGGATGTGCCAGTTGGCAGCCACGGCATCCATTTCCTCCCAGAATTCCGCCACCTGTTCGCGTGGGACCAGCGGATCGGCATCGCCGTGACACACGAGTATGCGCGGGCGGATCGGCTGATCTGCCTTGCGCCCGGTGGAGAGGATGCCATGAAAGCTGGCCACCAACGATAAGTCTTCGCCGGCACGCGCCAGTTCGAGAACGGCCTGTCCGCCCATGCAATAGCCTACCGCGCCGATGGGGAGGCCGCCAACTGAGGGAAGCTCACGCAGCACTGCCAACGCTGCGGAAAGTCGCTGCCGATAGTGATCGACATCGGCGCGCAGTTTTTCCGCCAGCGGCTTCGAGGCCTCGAAATCCGCAACCGGCTCGCCGTAGAAGTCAGCAATCAGCGCGAGAAACCCCGCCTCGGCAAGCATGGCTGCGCGCCGCTCGATGGGCGCGGTAACGTTGGCAATGGTAGCATACACCACCAAGGCACCGCGCGCCGGTCCTGACGGACGGGCCAGCCAACCCGTCAGGCCGATGTCACCATCGCGGTAATCTAGCCGCTCCAGAGCGCTCATTCGGGCAGGAAGTCCGGAACCGAAAGGTAGCGCTCGCCGGTGTCATAGTTGAAGCCGAGTACGCGGCTCCCGGCGGGCAGATCGGCCAGCTTCTGCGAAATCGCCGCAAGCGTTGCGCCCGAACTGATGCCGACGAGCATGCCTTCCTTAGTCGCACACTGGCGCGCCCATTCCTTGGCATCGGCAGGATCGACCTGGATCGCGCCATCGATCGACTGGGTGTGCAGGTTGCCGGGAATAAACCCCGCGCCGATGCCCTGGATCGGGTGAGGGGCCGGCTGGCCGCCCGAGATGACCGGCGACAGCGTCGGCTCTACGGCATAGGCCTTCATCTCTGGCCAAGCCTTCTTGAGCGTTTCCGCGCAGCCCGTCAGGTGCCCGCCGGTGCCGACGCCCGTGATCAAGGCATCGATCGGCGTCTCGGCGAAATCGGCAAGGATCTCCTGCGAGGTCGTGCGCACGTGGACTTCGATATTCGCCGGGTTCTCGAACTGCTGCGGCATCCAGCTGCCCGGGATTTCGGCCAGCAGTTCCTGCGCACGGGCGATCGCGCCCTTCATGCCCTTTTCGCGCGGCGTCAGATCGAAGGTTGCGCCATAGGCCAGCATCAGCCGGCGGCGTTCGATCGACATGGAATCCGGCATGACCAGGATCAGCTTGTAGCCCTTCACAGCGGATACCATGGCCAGACCGATCCCGGTGTTGCCGCTGGTCGGCTCGACGATGGTGCCGCCCGGTTTCAGGCTGCCATCCACTTCGGCAGCCTCGATCATGGCGAGGCCGATGCGGTCCTTGATCGAACCGCCGGGATTGGCGCGCTCGCACTTGATCCAGACCTCATGGTCGGGGAACAGCCGCGAAAGGCGGATGTGCGGGGTGTTGCCGATGGTTTCGAGGATCGAATCGACCTTCATGGCGCTTGCTCCTTTTCGCGATATTGCGGTGCGAATGTCCGTGCGTTCTTGAGTTCCGGGAAGATGAATGCCCAGGCGATGGTGACCAATATGGCTCCGACGCCGCCAAACACAACCGCTGCGACCGCGCTGTGCAGCAGGGCCGCCGCCGTTCCGGACTGCATCTCGCCCAGTTCGTTCGATGCCGAGATGAACAGCCCGGAAATCGCGCCGACTCGTCCGCGCATTTCGTCAGGCGTGCTCAATTGCTCGAGCGCCGAGCGGATATAGACCGAAACCATGTCCGCCGCGCCGAGCGCCGCCAGACAGCCGAGCGAGAAGACGAAATTGGTCGACAGGCCAAAGCCTACGGTGGCGAGACCATAAGCCCCGACGCCAACCAGCATCTTCGTGCCGACCTCCCGCTCGATCGGCTTCCACGACAGCACAAACGCCACGACCGCCGCGCCTGCTCCCGGCATGGCGCGCATCAGGCCCAGGCCTTCGGAGCCCACGTGCAGGATGTCACGGGCGAACACCGGAAGCAGGGCGGTCGCCCCGCCCATCAGCACGGCAAACAGGTCAAGCGTGACACAGCCCAGCAGGAAACGGTTGCGCCGCAGGAACCGGAAGCCTTCGATGTATTGGCGGATCGGATGTGTCTCGCGATCGCTTGCAGCTTGCGGCACGGGTCCGATCGTCAGCAACGACACCGCCGACAATCCCAGCAAGACCGTCGCTAACGCATGCGGCGACCAGGCGAGCGCGGCAAACAGCAGTCCGGCAACCGTAGGCCCGATCAGCGAACCGAATTGCCACGCGGTTGAGCTGATGGCGATGGCGCGGGGCATCAATGGAGCAGGGACGACATTGGGCACCATCGCGCTGAGCGACGGGCCCAGAAACACCCGAGCTGCACCGTGGGCAGCCGCGAGCGCGAAAAGCACAGGCAGGGAATGCGTGCCCACAGCAGTGACATAGGTCAGCGCCGCGGCAATCAGCAGGTCGAGCAAGGTGGCAAACAGGGCGATCCGCCGACGATCGAACCGGTCAGCAAAGACGCCGGAAACCGGGCTCAGCAGCGCATAGGGCACGAACTGCGCCAGCCCCAGCAGGCCCAGCAGGAACGAGGCGTCGACGATGCTCATCGCATAGTCGCTGCGCGCCACGTCATAGATCTGGTAGCCGAGGATGACGACCATGCCGGTGGTTGCGACCACCGCGCAAAAGCGGGAAAGCCAGATGTGCCGGAAGGCCGCAATCTGGAACGGGCTGGTCGGTTCAGTCACCGCCGATCAATGGCAGCAGGAATCACCCCTGCCAAGCAGAGCCTTGGTTGTCCGAAGGAAAGCTGGGCTTAACGCGAACGGCGCAGGCGCGGGTTCGGCTGGAGCGTGTCAATCAGGGCAAAGAAATCGTCCGGCCGGACGATTCGTTCAAACTGAAATCCGCCGCGACCTTCGGTGACCCAGATCAGGTGCGCTTCGATCCGGCCGACATGAGGCAAACGGATGACAATCCGCTCTCCGCGAGTCAGGGGCAGGTCACCATCGACCATGAATCCATGCGCCGAGATGTTCACAATATGCATGTGCAAGTCACCGAGCCGGCGATGTTCGCCGATGACCTTGTGGTCTACCGGATGACGCGCAGCGCGGCGCATATCGGTGACCGTAAGTTGTGCTCCGACTGGCATTGGCTCTGGCGACTCCTTGTTCGCGACCTACGGCAAGTCTCTGCCGCAAAATGGCGAAAAAAGAGTAAAACGCGGAAACATTTTGCCGGGTCAGGCGGGCTTCAATACCCCGTGCTTCTTCTTTCCGGACGAGATACGAAGCTCGCAACTACCCGGAATGTGGTGGTTTTCATCAGTGACCGCTTCACCTTCGATCCGCGCGCCGCCACCTGAAATTAATCGCTTGGCTTCGCCCCGGCTCGCCGCGAATCCGATTCCCACCAATGCATCGATGATTCCCATGCCCTCTGCGGGCAGGTCCAGCACCGGAAGATCTTGCCCAATGCCGCCGCCCGCAAAGGTGGCGGAAGCCGTGGCCTCTGCTGCTTTGGCGGCATCGGCGCCCCGGCACAGCGCAGTCACTTCGTTGGCGAGCACGGCCTTGGCCACATTGATCTCGCTACCCTCAAGTGATTCGAGTCGCGCAATCTCGTCCAGCGGCAGATCGGTGAACAGGCGCAGGAACTTGCCGACGTCACGGTCATCGACGTTGCGCCAGTATTGCCAGAAGTCATAGCCTGACAGTTGCTCCTCATTGAGCCAGACTGCACCGGCGGCCGTCTTGCCCATCTTGGCGCCATCCGCCGTGGTCAGCAGTGGCGTGGTGAGGCCGAACTGTTCCTTGCCTTCCATCCGGCGAGTCAGTTCGATGCCGTTGATGATGTTGCCCCACTGGTCGGACCCGCCCATCTGCAAGCGGCAACCGTGGCGCAGCGCAAGTTCGCGGAAGTCGTAGGCCTGCAGGATCATGTAGTTGAATTCGAGGAAGGTGAGCGGCTGCTCGCGGTCAAGGCGCAGCTTCACCGAATCAAAGGTCAACATGCGGTTGATCGTGAAATGCGGTCCGACCGTGCGCAGCAGTTCGATATAACCGAGTTGCGAAAGCCACTCGTCATTGTCGACCATGATCGCATCGGTCGGGCCATCGCCGAACTTCAACAGCCGCTCAAACACCGTGCGGATCGAGGCGATGTTGGCCTGGATACCCTCGGAGGTGAGCATCTTGCGGCTCTCGTCCTTGCCCGACGGATCGCCCACCTTGGTGGTTCCGCCGCCCATGACGACAATCGGCTTGTGACCGGTCTGCTGCAGGCGGCGCAGCATCATGATCTGCACCAGACTGCCGACATGGAGCGATGGCGCCGTGGCATCGAAGCCGATATAGCCGGGCACCACAGCCTCGTTCGCAAGCTTATCGAGCCCGTGGGCATCAGTCAGCTGGTGAATGTAGCCGCGCTCGTCGAGCAGGCGGAGCAGGGAGGATGTGTAGCTGGTCATGGCGTCTTCCGGTTTCGGGCGCGCGCCTAGCATGGAGAAGCGCGCTTGCAAACGTATCGCCTGATTTGCCACCCCGATACACCAGCGCTGAAGGTGCGCTCGGTTGACGCCTATGTCGTGCGCAACCGCGATAACTATCTGCATTTCCGCTGGCGGATAAAAGGTACGGGCGCGCTGATTGTGCCGGAATTTGTCGGACCGGGGCGAGAAGATGGCCTGTGGCAGACCACCTGTTTCGAGCTGTTTCTCGGGGCACCGGACAGCGATTCCTATCATGAGTTCAACTTCTCTCCCTCCGGCCGCTGGGCGGCCTATGACTTCACAGGATACCGCGAAGGCATGGCCGAGCGGGCAATGGTTGCGCCGCCGCAAAGCCAGGAACGCCGCCACGCCCATATCCTCACCTTTGATGTGCAATTGCGCGCCAGCGTGCTGCCGCCGCGCCCCTTGCAGCTCGGTCTAACCGCAGTGATCGAGGAAGAGGGCGGGGTGAAAAGCTATTGGGCCATCGCCCACCCGCCCTGCGCACCTGATTTCCACGCGCCCACTTGCTTCGCCGCAACACTTCCGCCACCGGAGCAGACATGAAATTCGGCATCGATCGCCTGCTGGCAGACCCCGCTCTACGCAAACCGCTTGAGGGCAAACGCGTTGCGCTGATCGCCCATCCGGCGAGCGTGACCGAGGACCTGACTCACTCGCTCGACGCGTTGATCGCGGCTGGGGTCAATGTCACCTCGGCCTTTGGCCCGCAGCACGGGCTGAAGGGCGACAAGCAGGACAACATGGTCGAAACGGCGGACGAAACCGATCCGCTTTACGGCATCCCGGTGTTCAGCCTCTACGGCGAGGTCCGCCGCCCCTCCGGCCAGATGATGAGCACAGCGGACGTGTTCCTGTTTGACCTGCAGGACCTTGGCTGCCGAATCTATACCTTCGTCACCACGCTACTCTACTTGCTTGAGGCCGCCGCCGAACATGGCAAGGAAGTCTGGGTGCTCGATCGCCCCAATCCCGCCGGCCGGCCGGTCGAGGGCACGTTGCTCGTGCCCGGGCAGGAAAGCTTCGTCGGGGCGGGGCCAATGCCGATGCGCCACGGGCTGACCATGGGCGAGATGGGGCATTGGTTCATCGCGCATTTCGGCCTCAAGGTGCCTTACCGAGTGGTCGAAATGGACGGCTGGCAGCCCGAAGGACCCGGCTTCGGCTGGCCCACCGATCGCGTGTGGATCAACCCGAGCCCCAATGCCGCCAACATCAACATGGCCCGCGCCTATGCGGGCACCGTGATGATCGAAGGTGCCACGGTCAGCGAGGGCAGGGGCACCACCCGTCCGCTCGAGGTGCTGTTCGGCGCGCCCGATCTCGATGCCAAGGCAGTGCTCGCCGAAATGCGGCGCTTTGCTCCCGACTGGCTGGCGGGCTGCGCGATCCGCGAGTGCTGGTTCGAGCCGACTTTCCACAAACACGCCAAGACCCTGTGCAGCGGGCTGATGATCCATGCCGAAGGGCCATTTTACGATCACCATGCCTTCCGTCCGTGGCGCTTGCAGGCGCTGGCTTTCAAGGCGATCCGGAACCTTTATCCGGACTATGGTCTGTGGCGCGACTTCCCTTACGAGTACGAATTCGAGCGGCTGGCGATTGATGTGATCAACGGCGGGCCAGCGCTTCGTGAGTGGGTGGACAACCCGGCCGCAACCCCCGCCGATCTTGAGCTCATTGCCAGCAGCGACGAAACCAAATGGCGCGAGGCGATCGCACCGCACCTGCTTTACTAGGCGATTCCGTCCAGCATGCCGGCATCGCCGACGAGGAATGACGTCATCGACAGCGCCCCGTCGACGTCGTCGTTGAACACGGCCACATCGTCCCCCGGCAGCCTTGCGCCGATCACATAGAGCAGCGGCAGGTAATGCTCGGCTGAGTTGATCGCCATCGCCGCCGCCCGGTCGTCCGGCGCGAAGTGCGCTAGCGCCTCTTCGTCTCCCGACTGCGCCGCCGAAACTACCCGCCGTCCGATATCGAGCGCCCATTCCGGCTGCGTGCCCTGCGTTTGCCGCCACAGCGACAGGTTGTGCACGACATTGCCGCTGCCGACGATCAGCACACCTTCGTCCCGCAGCAGCGCGAGCGCGCGGCCGATGGCGATATGTGCATCGGCGTCCAGCGTCCGGTCCAGCCCCAGCTGCACCGTGGGAATATCGGTTTCCGGGTACATCGGCTGGAGCACGGTCCAGGTGCCGTGGTCAAAGCCCCAGCTTTCGTCGCGAACCACGCGCTCTTCGCCGAGAAGTTCCGCCACTCGATCAACCAACTTTGCAGAACCCGGCGCAGGGTATTGCATGGCGAACAGCTCCGGCGGGAAGCCGCCGAAATCGTGGATTGTGCGCGGCGCCTCACCGGCGGTGAGGTGAACCTTGCCGTCCTGCGTCTCCCAGTGCGCGCTGATCGCCAGGATTGCCTTGGGGCGGGGCAACACCTTGCCCAGCGCGACAAAACTGGCGCGGTAGGGATTGTCGGTAATCACGGTCATCGGCGAGCCGTGACCGAGGAACAGGGCGGGCATACGTGTCGTCATGGCTTCAATCTGGGTCCTTGCCGCGCTGCTTCAACCAAGGATCGCTTCACCCGCACCTAGTGCTTCTTTCGGGTCAGTTCGCGCATGGCGGCATCGAGGCCATCGAGCGTCAGCGGGTACATGTTGTCCGACAGGATCTCGCGCATCACCTTGGTTGATCCCGAATAGTCCCACTGCCGCTCGGGCACCGGGTTCAGCCAGACGGTCGCCGGATAGGTATTGCACACGCGCTGCATCCACACTGCACCGGCCTCGGGATTGAAATGCTCGACCGAGCCGCCCGGATGGGTGATCTCGTAAGGACTCATCGCCGCATCTCCGACGAAAATCACCTTGTAGTCATGGCCGTACTTGTGGAGCACATCCCAGGTCGGCGTGCGCTCTGACCGGCGGCGCGAATTGTCCTTCCACACGCCCTCGTAGAGGCAATTGTGGAAGTAGAAGAACTCAAGGTTCTTGAACTCGGTCGTTGCCGCGCTGAACAGTTCTTCGACAAGCTTGATGAACGGGTCCATCGATCCGCCGACATCAAGGAACAATAGCACCTTCACCGCATTGCGCCGCTCCGCGCGCATCTGGATATCGAGGAACCCCTGACGCGCCGTCCCCCGGATCGTCTCTTCCAGATCAAGTTCTTCCGCTGCGCCTTCGCGGGCGAACCTGCGCAGGCGGCGCAGTGCGATCTTGATGTTGCGGGTGCCGAGTTCCTTGGTGTTATCAAGATTCTTGAAGTCGCGCTGTTCCCAGACCTTCACGGCGCGGCCATGCTTGCCTTCGCCGCCGATGCGCACGCCTTCGGGATTATAGCCTGAGTGACCGAAGGGTGAGGTGCCGCCGGTGCCGATCCACTTGTTGCCGCCCTGGTGCCGGCCTTCCTGTTCCTCGAGCCGCTTTTTCAGCGTCTCCATGATCTCGTCCCACGAACCGAGCGCGTTGATCTTTTCCATTTCCTCGGCCGTGAAAAAGCGTTCTGCCACGGCGCGCAGCCAATCCTCGGGAATGTCGACCGGCTGCTGGCCGTAATCGGTGAGGATGCCCTTGAAGACCTTGGCAAAGACCTGATCGAAGCGGTCGAGCAAACCCTCGTCCTTCACGTAGGTCGTGCGGGCGAGGTAGTAGAACGCCTCGGGCGTCTGCTCGATCACCTCGCGGTCGAGCGCTTCGAGCAGCACGAGGTGCTCCTTGATCGAGGCCGGGATGCCGGCGAGGCGCAGTTCGTCGAGGAAATTGAGGAGCATGGGTTCAATCCGGTTTGCGCGTGCCGTGGACCGTCGCCACCAGCACGAACGAGATATACATCAGCAGATACCACGCGCCCAGCTTTGCCGGCGAGACCATTTGCCAGCCGTGCTTCTGGTCCGGGTATATCCAGGCGTTGGAAAAGGTCGCGATGTTCTCCGCCGCCCAGATGAACAGCGCGACGAGGAACCAGCCGAGCAGCAGCGGCATCCAGCGGTGCGACCGCCAGTTGAGGAAGTGGACGCGGGTGCGCCAGAACAGCAGGCCGATGCCAGCGAACAGCACCAGCCGCACGTCGGGCAGCCAGTGGTGGGCAAAGAAGTTGATGTAGATCGCGGCCGCCAGCACCTGCGTCTGCCACTTCACCGGGTAAGCCGAATAGCGGAAATCGAAGATCCGCCAGACCCGCGCGATATAGCTACCCACGGCGGCATACATGAAGCCCGAGAACAGCGGCACGCCGCCGATCCGCAGCAGGCTCGGTTCCGGATAAACCCACGATCCGAAGGCGGTCTTGAACAGCTCCATAACCGTGCCGACAATGTGAAAGGCCAGGATAACCTTGGCCTCTTCCAGCGTTTCCAGCTGGAAGGCCAGCATTCCCACCTGTATCGCCAAGGCCGAGAGCGTCAGGAAATCGTACCGCGCCAGCGCCGCATCGTTCGGATAAAACAGGTGCGTCGCCAGCAGCAGGCCAAGCATCAGCGCGCCGAACAGGCAGGCCCATGCCTGCTTGAAGCCGAACAGCAGAAACTCGTAAATCCACGAATGCCAGCCGGGACGGGGCTCGAAAGCCTCAAGCCGCCCGCGGATCGCGGCGAAACGGGTGTGGCGCTGGCCAGCCAAGGCTCAGTCGGCCGGCGGCGGGATGGGCGGTTGTTCCTGATGCTGATCGATTGCCGGATCGACGACGGCCCAGTCCGGGGCTTCCGACAGCCAGATCGAAATGGTCGGCTTCAGTCCGTGTCCCTCGTCAAGGAAACCGAGGCGAAAAGTCCGCGCGTTAGGCCGCCCCGACGTCTTGGCCATCACCGGGTTGCCGCAGCTTGGGCAGAACATCTGAGTGTAGGCATTGCCGCTGGCCGCAGTGTAGCCATACGAGGCTAGTTCACCGCTGACCTCGACATCGCCAAGATCAAACCGCGCATTGACCGTGGCCGCGCCGCCAGCCAGCTTCTGGCACTGACGACACCAGCACTGCGCCACGGCGAGCGGCTCGCCCTTGATCGTCGCGGTGACGGCACCGCAGGCGCAGCGCCCGGTGTAAGGCGCCGTCATCAGCTCTGGCGCCGCGCCATGAAGGCGAGCCGTTCAAACAGCATCACGTCCTGCTCGTTCTTGAGCAGCGCACCGTGCAGCGGCGGGATAGCCTTGGTCGGATCGCGGTTCTGCAGGACGTCGAGCGGCATATCCTCGTTGAGCAGCAGCTTCAGCCAGTCGAGCAGCTCGCTGGTGCTGGGCTTCTTCTTCAGGCCCGGGACTTCGCGGACCTCGTAGAAGATCTCCATCGCCTTGCTCACCAGCGTCTTCTGGATGCCGGGGAAGTGGACGTCGATGATCGCCTGCATCGTGTCACGGTCAGGGAACTTGATGTAGTGGAAAAAGCAGCGGCGCAGGAACGCGTCGGGCAGTTCCTTTTCGTTGTTCGAGGTGATGACCACGACCGGGCGTTCCTTGGCGGCAACACGCTCGCCGGTTTCGTAAACGTCGAAGCTCATCCGGTCGAGTTCCTGCAACAGGTCGTTAGGGAACTCGATGTCAGCCTTGTCGATCTCGTCGATCAGCAGGACGGGCAGCTCGGGCGCGGTGAAGGCTTCCCACAGCTTGCCCTTGCGGATGTAGTTGTTGATGTCATGAACGCGCTCATCGCCCAGCTGGCCGTCACGCAGGCGGGCGACCGCATCGTATTCGTAGAGTCCCTGATGCGCCTTCGTGGTCGATTTGACGTGCCATTCGATCAGCGGGGCATTGATAGCCTTGGCGATTTCATGGGCGAGGACGGTCTTGCCGGTGCCAGGTTCGCCCTTCACCAGCAGCGGGCGCCGCAGCAGGACGGCGGCGTTGACGGCGACCTTCAGGTCATCAGTGGCGACGTAATTGCTCGTACCTTCGAAACGCATCGGCGATCAGTCCTGTCATGGCTCTTTGCGAGTGCCGGTAAGCTGTGCTTTGCAGTGCGGCAAGAGGCAATGCAGGGAGAGAAGCGATGCCCGGTTTCGACGACTGGCAGGCGATATGCGAAACCAAGGCGCGCTATTGCCGCTGCATGGACACCAAGGACTGGCAGGGATGGGCCGATGTCTTCACCGAGGATCTGGTGCTCGATTCGACCCCGGCGGGCGGCTACCGGATCGAAGGACGCGACAAGGCAATCGCCACGGTGCGCGGATCGATCGAGGATGCGAAGACCTCGCACCAGGTCCACAACCCGGAAGTGGTGTTTGACGGCGACGATGCCGCCAACGTCATCTGGGCCATGCAGGACCGCGTGCAGATGAGCGCCGAGCGTGCCGCCGCTTCAGGTCATATCGGTCACACCGGCTATGGCCACTATCACGAACGCTATGTCCGTTGCCCCGACGGCAAATGGCGGATCAAGGAATCCCGGTTATCCTACCTGCACTTTGACGCAATAACTGGCTGACCGGGATCAGGCGTCGATCAATTCCGGATCGAGCTCACCGGCCCGGTTCTGGATGAACATGAAGCGCTGTGCGGGATCGCGGCCCATCAGGCGGTCGACGAGGTCCTTCACCGCTGCGCGGCCTTCGTATTCGGGCGGCAGGGTGATACGCAGCAGCGAGCGTTTCGCCGGATCCATTGTGGTTTCACGCAGCTGCTGCGGGTTCATTTCGCCAAGGCCCTTGAACCGGCCGACTTCAACTTTCTTGCCCTTGAAGCGGCCGTTCTCCAGCTCGGTGCGGTGTGCCTCGTCGCGGGCATAGGCGCTCTCCTTGCCGCAGGTCAGGCGGTACAGCGGCGGCTGGGCGAGATAGAGGTGCCCGCGCCGGACGAGTTCCGGCATTTCCTGGAAGAAGAAGGTCATCAACAGCGTGGCGATGTGTGCCCCATCCACATCCGCGTCGGTCATGATGATGACGCGGTCATAACGCAGGTTATCGGCGTTGCAGTCCTTGCGGAAGCCGCAGCCGAGCGCGAGACCGAGATCGGCGATTTCGGTATTGGCGCGGATCTTGTCCGCGGTCGCGCTGGCGACGTTGAGGATCTTGCCGCGGATCGGCAGGATCGCCTGGCTCTTGCGGTCGCGCGCCTGCTTGGCCGAGCCACCGGCGCTATCGCCTTCGACGATGAACAGTTCGGTTTCGGCATCGCCCTCGCCAGTGCAATCGGTGAGCTTGCCCGGCAGACGCAGCTTGCGCGCGTTGGTCGCGGTCTTGCGCTTGACCTCGCGCTCTGCCTTGCGGCGCAGGCGTTCGTCCATGCGTTCAAGGACATGGCCGAGCAGCGCCTTGCCGCGCTCCATATTGTCGGTGAGGAAGTGGTCGAAATGATCGCGCACCGCGTTCTCGACGAGGCGGGCGGCCTCGGGACTGGTCAGGCGGTCCTTGGTCTGGCTCTGGAACTGGGGATCGCGGATGAAGACCGAGAGCATGATTTCGCTGCCGGTGACGACGTCCTCGGGCGCGATGTCCTTCGCCTTTTTCTGCCCAACAAGATCGGCAAAAGCCCGAATACCCTTGGTCAGTGCCGCACGAAGCCCGGCTTCATGGGTGCCGCCATCGGGTGTCGGGATGGTGTTGCAGTACCAGGAATAGGCCCCGTCCGACCACAGCGGCCATGCCACCGCCCATTCGGCGCGGCCCTGTTCTTCGCCGGGAAAGTCCTGCGTTCCCGAGAAGAACTGCGTGGTAATGCATTCGCGCGCGCCGATCTGTTCCTTGAGGTGATCGGCCAAGCCGCCGGGGAACTGGAACACGGCTTCGGCCGGAACCTCGTCTGAGACCAACGAAGGCGCGCACTTCCAGCGGATTTCTACCCCGGCAAACAGGTAGGCCTTCGACCGCACCAGCTTGAACAGGCGCGCCGGTTTGAACCTGGCGTCGTCGCCGAAAATCTCGGTATCGGGGATGAAGGTCACTGACGTCCCGCGACGATTCGGCGTGCCCCCCAGCCGCTGCAATGGCCCTGTCGGCAACCCGCGCGAGAATTCCTGCGCGTAAAGTTCCTTGTTGCGGGCAACTTCGATGCGGGTCAGCGATGACAGGGCGTTGACGACCGAAACGCCGACCCCATGCAGGCCGCCCGAAGTGGCATAGGCCTTGCCCGAAAACTTACCGCCCGAGTGAAGCGTGGTGAGGATGACTTCGAGCGCCGACTTGCCCGGATACTTCGGATGCTCGTCCACCGGGATGCCGCGGCCGTTGTCGATAATCGTCAGCTTTCCCGCCGCGCCGGGGGCTTCTTCCAGCAATACCTCGATACGGTTGGCATGGCCTGCCACCGCTTCGTCCATCGCATTGTCGAGCACTTCGGCGGCGAGGTGATGCAGCGCGCGTTCGTCTATCCCGCCGATGTACATGCCCGGGCGCCGACGGACGGGCTCCAGCCCCTCCAGCACTTCGATCGCGGAGCCGTCATAGCTTTCGCCAGCGGCGGATTTGGGCAGGGCTTCGAAAAGATCGTCGGACATGGCCAAAGCTTTAGAACGCGAGGGATTCCGCGCGCAAGGAGGAGCCGGGACTTATCTTCAGTCGTCCCGCTGCGCAGGCAGGCTTCAGTTCGGCAGGCGTGCCGGGGCGGGGCTCACCACGGTAACGCCGCCCTGCCGGATCTCGACCACTTCGTGCGCGCGTTCGACCACGCCGTTCGCGCCAAACCGGAACACGCCGTCGAGCCCGAGGAAGCCTTCGGGATCGAGCAGCTTGGCCGTCGAAAAGGTCGTTCCCGGCTTCCACGTCCGCGCCACGCGCAGAGTGAGCAGCACGGCATCATAGCCCATCGTCGCCATGCGGTGCGGCTGGGCGCCGAAGCGGTTGCGGTAGCTCTCCGAGAACTGGAGGAAACGGCCATCGGACGCCGCCGCGTACCATGCCCCGCGCAGCGACGGGCTGGTCAGCGCGCCATTGTCACCGCTCCACAATTCGGTGCCGAGCAGGCGCGGCCCAACGCCGCGAGGGCGAAGCTGCGGCGCGGCGAGAACGGCAAAGCGGCTGCCATCGGCGATCAGCACGGCATCGAGCGGACCCTTGGCCTTGAGGCGCTTGGCGGCGCTGATGATTGATGGATTGCTGCGGGCGAAAACCTCGCTGGCAACGACCGTGCCTCCAGCTTCCATCACCGCCGTGTTAAGCGCGGCATTGGCGCGCAGGCCGTAATCGCCCTCGGGCAGCAGCGCACCAAAGCGCCGGGCGCCCTTCGAGCGCGCCCAGCCGATTGTCCGTTCGATTGACTGGTTGGGCAGACTACCCATGATGAAAACATCGCGGCCAGCGACCGAGGCATCATTCGAAAAGGCGATGATCGGCACCCGTGCGGGGCGCGCGATGCGGGCCACGGCGGCAACCTCGTCGCCCATCAAGGGGCCAAGGATCAGCTTGTTGCCATCGGCAATCGCGCGGGTGGCGGCGTCAGCCGTACCGCTCGACGTGTCGTAGGTGGTGATGCGCAGGTTGGTCGCATTGGTATCGAGCACGGCCATATTCGCAGCGTTGGCCAGCGCTTGCCCGACGCCGGCATTCGGTCCGCTCGTGGGCAACAGGATCGCCACGCGGTGGCGCTGCTGGTCGACGGGCAGGACGTTGGCATTGGGCACCTGCGTGGCGGGGCCTGAGCTCTGCGGAGCGCCCTTTGGCACGACCTGACACCCGGCGAGCAGCACCAGTCCTGTTGCCGCCATCAGTCCCCGCCTGGAAAACTTGCCTTCGATCATGCCTTGATGCTCCCCGCTGGCCGGTCCATTAATTCCCGATGGACACAGCGCTTGCCCCCGGGCTCTACATTGTCGCGACGCCAATTGGCAATCTGGGTGACATAACCCTGCGGGCTGTAGAGACGCTCCGTGGCGTATCAGCGGTAGCCTGTGAGGATACGCGGGTCACTGGAAAGCTGCTGCATCACCTCGGCATCAAGCAGCGGCTGGTGCGCTATGACGACCATGCCAGCGAGGAAACCCGCGAATATCTGCTCCGGTTGGCGGGCGAGGGGCCGCTGGCGCTCGTCAGCGATGCCGGCACCCCGCTGATTTCCGATCCCGGTTTCAAACTGGTCCGCATGGCGCGCGAGCGCGGCATTGCCGTGACCAGTCTGCCGGGAGCGAGCGCGGCGATCATGGCGATCACGCTCTCGGGCATCCCCAGCGACCGTTTCCTGTTTGCCGGCTTCCTGCCATCGAAGGACAAGGCGCGCCGCGAAACGCTGGCCGAACTGGCAGCGGTTCCGGCCACGCTGGTGTTCTACGAAACATCGCCCCGGCTCACCGATGCGCTTGCGGCAATCGACGACGTCCTGCCGGGCCGAGAAGTGGCGGTGGCGCGCGAGCTGACCAAGAAATTCGAGGAATGCCGCAGTGGCACCGCGCAGGACCTCATCGCGCATTACACCGCCCATCCGCCCAAGGGCGAGATCGCGCTGGTGATCGCGCCGCCGCTGCCGGCTGAACCCGAAGACCACGATGTTGATGCCCTGCTGCGCGAGGCCCTCGCAGGGGCCAAGGCCAGTCAGGCGGCGGGGCAAGTGGCCAAGGCGACCGGGCTTGACCGCAAGATGCTTTATGCGCGGGCGATGGAACTCAAGTGAAGCGCGCAGAGGCCGAGCGGCGAGGCAGGCGCGGCGAAATGCTCGCGGCATGGTACATGCGGCTCAAGGGCTGGCGTGTGCTGGCGCAGCGAGTCAAAACGCATCGCGGCGAGATCGACCTGATCGCACGGCGCGGCAATCTCGTGGCCTTCATCGAGGTCAAATGGCGCGCCAACCATGCCGACCTAGACTACGCGATTGACGAATGGCGCTTGCGGCGTGTGCGCGCGGCGGTAGAGGCTGTGGCGCATCGCTGGATGGAGGCGGGGGACGACATGCGGATCGACGTCCTGCTGCTTGCACCCGGTCGCTGGCCGCGCCACATCGTCAACGCATCAATGTAATCGGGAATCTAAACATGACCCTTCGCGTCGCCGTCCAGATGGACCCGATCGAGACGATCAACATCACCGGCGATTCCAGCTTCGCGCTGCTGCTGAGCGCGCAGGCGCGCGGGCACGAGGTTTGGCATTATGACGTGAAGAGCCTTGCCCTCGATGAAGGCCGGTTAACCGCATGGGCCAGCCCGGTGACAGTCCAGCGCGTCCCCGGCGACCATTTCCAGAAGGGCGAGGCGCGCAAGATCGATCTGGCCAAGGATGTCGACGTCATCCTGATGCGGCAGGATCCGCCGTTCGACCTCGGCTACATCACCGCGACCTTCCTGCTCGAACGGCTGGCAGGTCATACGCTGGTGGTCAACGATCCGGCCAGCGTGCGCAACGCACCCGAAAAGGTCTTCGTCCTGGATTACGCGCGTTTCATGCCGCCGACGCTCGTCGCCCGCCGGATCGAGGACATCCGCGATTTCCACGCGCGCCATCCCGGCGATCTGGTGATGAAGCCGCTCCATGGCAACGGCGGCAAGGCCGTGGTCCGCATCCCGGCAGATGGCAGCAACATGGGCGCGCTCAGTGAACTGTTCGACGCCGCCTGGGTGGAACCCCACATGATCCAGCCGTTCCTCCCCGACATTTCCGAAGGCGACAAGCGCATCGTGCTGGTTGACGGCGTGTTTGCCGGAGCCATCAACCGCCGCCCCGGCGAAGGCGAATTCCGCTCAAACCTCGCCGTCGGTGGCTATGCCGAGGCGACAACACTGACGGCGCGCGAGGAAGAAATCTGCGCGACACTCGCCCCCGAACTCAAGGCGCGCGGTCTGGTGTTCGTTGGCATCGATGTGATCGGCGGCAAGTGGCTCACAGAGATCAACGTGACCTCACCCACCGGCATCGTCGCCATCGACAGCTTCAACGGCACCGATACTCCGGCGATGATCTGGGACGCGATCGAGGTGCGTTACGCCGCGATGTAACCGTCGTCCCGGGCTTGACCCGGGACCGCTTGCCTTTGGGCGCAAGGTTGCATCGATGAGGCCTGCGGTCCCGGATCAGGTCCGGGACGACGTCAATCGAAGCTGAAATCGACCATGATCTCGCCGGAAATTGCCTCCAGCGCGTCCTGAACTTCGCTGGGCGTGGCAGAGGCAGGGATGGTGAGTTCGATCCTCGCCTTGAACAACAATTCGCCAGTCTGGGCGCCCGGAACCGCATCGGATTCAAACCCATCGATGTTCGCGCCGACCGCTTCGAGCACCTTGGTGACTTCGCGCACGATTCCCGGGCGGTCCTGCCCCACCAGCTCGATCACCAGTACCTTGCCGGTGTCAGCAGGATCGCTCCCGGCCGGCACCATCGCCACCTGCAACCCGCTGGCGTCGATCCCCAGCACTTCCTCGGACAGCAGCGGCAAGTTCGCCGCATCGACCTCAACCAGCACCGAGCCGACATATTTGCCGCCAAGCCGCGCGAGGTGGCTTTCGAGCCAGTTTCCGCCCGCCGCATGAACCGCCTCGGCCAGTTCGCGGGTGAGGCCACGCCGGTCGCTGCCGAGCACGGTGAGGATAATGCGCGCTTTCATGACTGCTCCCTCGGATGGGCATTGCGATAGACGTCAAGCAGAACCGCCGCGTCCACCTTGGTATAGATCTGCGTCGAACCCAGACTGGCGTGGCCGAGCAATTCCTGCAAGCTGCGAAGATCGGCGCCGGCGCCTAGCAGGTGCGTGGCAAAGGAATGGCGCAGCGCGTGGGGCGTGGCGCTGGCCGGCAGGCCGAGCGCGATCCGCGCCCGCGCCATCGCCTTTTGCACCATGCCCGGAGCCAGCGGCCCGCCGCGCGCACCGCGAAACAGCGGCTGGTCGCGCTCCGCAGGGAAGGGGCACTTGCCGAGATAATCCGACACCGCATCGCGCACAATCGGCAGCAGGGGCACGACCCGCTGCTTGTTGCCCTTGCCGGTCACGGTGATCGCATCGCCAAGTGGCAAGGCCGCGCCGGTCAGCGACAGCGCCTCGGCAATACGCATCCCCGCGCCGTAAAGCAGCAGCAACACGGCCCGATCGCGCGCGCCGATCCATTCCTCCACGCCGCTGTCACCTACCATGGCGGCGAGGTTCACCGCTTCGTCAGGCGTAACAGGGCGCGGCAGGCCCTTCTTGATACGCGGCCCGCGCAGGCGCGGCGGCGAGGGATCGGGCTGGCCCGAACGCTCGCGAGCGAAGCGGATGAAGGCTTTCAGCGCTGACAGTTCGCGCGCGGCAGAAACGTTGCCGATGCCCTCGGCCCGCCGCAAGGCAAGCTGACCCCGCAGCGCCGCCGCATCCAGCCGGGCAAGGGCAGACCAATCAGTATCGCCCAATTCCTCCAGCAGCCGCCCCGCCGTGCCGACATAGGCGCGCACCGTATGCGGTGAGCGGCGGCGGTCATCGCCAAGGTGCCCGCGCCAAGCCTCGAGGATGTCCGAGGCGCGCAAGTCAGGCCGTCTCTTCCGTATCGAACAGCGCGTCCGGAACGATCGCGCCAAGCAGGCCGTCAAGCAGTGCGAACCCTCTCTCGGTCACGCCGATGCAGCTACCCCGCTGCCAGGCGAGGCCCTGTCGCTCATAGAAGGCTAGCCTGTCAGCATCGAACAGGTCTGCCATCGGCAAGCCGAGGCGCGCAGAGAGCTGTGCCAGATCCATCCCCTCGGTCAGCCGCAACCCCATCAGCATCGCCTCCGAAGCCATTTCGCGGCGGCCGAGCTTGCGCGATTCGGCAATGCCATGGCCATTGCGCGCCATGGCATCGAGCCAGTTCTCCGGCTTGCGATGCCGCACGGTCGTCTCGCCCATGCGCCGCCCGTGCGCGCCCGGTCCGATGCCCAGCGTGTCGCGGTAATGCCAATAGGAGAGGTTGTGCCGGCTGCGCTCGCCCGGCTTGGCGTGGTTGCTGATTTCGTAAGCGGGCAGGCCGAAGGCAGCGGTCATGGCGCGGGTCTGCGCAAACATATTTGCTGCAGTGTCCTCACCCAGCGGCTCGAACTGGTTCTGCCGCACCATCGTCTCGAACTTGGTGCCGGGTTCGATGGTCAGCTGGTAGAGCGAAAGATGCCCGGTTCCGAAGGATATTGCGCGGGAAAGTTCTGATTCCCATGCCTTTTCGCTTTGACCGGGAAGGGCATAGATCAGATCAAAACTGACGCGTTTGAAGAATTGTTGCGCAACATCGAGTGCAGCAAGGCCTTCATCAACCGAATGCAGACGCCCCAGAAATTTCAACGCCGCATCATCGAGCGATTGCAGGCCCAGCGACACGCGGTTGACCCCGGCACCCGCCAGCGCGGCATAGTTCGCTGCCTCTACCGACGAGGGATTACCCTCCAGCGTGATTTCGATATCCGGCGCGAATCCCCACAGCCTCTCGGCCTCTGCCAGTAGCGCCGCGACTACGGCGGGCGGCATCAGGCTGGGTGTGCCGCCGCCGAAGAAGATGCTCTCAAGCGGTTCGCCACCAGCGACTTCGGCTTCGTGGCACATGTCGGCGATCAACGCCGCCTGCCACTGCGCCGCATCCACCGAATCGCGGACATGGCTGTTGAAGTCGCAATAGGGGCACTTCTTCAGGCAGAACGGCCAATGGATGTAGAGCGCGCGGGCCATGGTTTTCCTGCTACATCAATTTCAACGTCATGCTGAACTTGTTTCAGCATCCATCGTGCCTCTAGACCGGAGCAGACCGATTACGAGCGAACGGCGCCGTGACTTTACCTCCGCGTGTTTAGAGCCTGGGGCGAAATGGATCCTGAAACGAGTTCAGGATGACGGGAAGAGAACATTGCGTTCAATTCCCGAACTGGTCTTTCACCAGCTTCGCAAAGGCATCGGCGCGGTGGCTGATGGCGTGTTTTTCTTCCGGATCGTGCTCGGCAAAGGTGCGCGTATCGCCCAGCGGCACGAACACCGGGTCATAGCCAAAACCCATCGTACCACGCGGGGGCCAGGTTAGCGTGCCGTTGGCGCGGCCTTCATAGACGGCGCTCTCTCCATCGGGCCATGCAATCGCCAGGACGCAGGAGAACCAGCAGGAGCGATCCACGTCCGGCCCCAATTCGGCGAGCATGCCTTCGACCTTGCCCATCGCCATGTACCAGTCACGGCCGGGTTTGCCCTCAAACCACTGCCGCTCGGCCCAGTCGGCGGTATAAACACCCGGCCTTCCGACCAGCGCAGTAACTGACAGGCCGGAATCGTCGGCCAGTGAGACGATCCCGCTGGCCTCAGCGGCAGCGCGCGCCTTGATCAGCGCGTTCTCGACAAATGTCGTGCCGGTTTCCTCCGGCTCGGCCAGGCCGAGCGCTCCGGCGGAAATGCAGTCCACACCATAAGGCGCGAGCAGGGCGGAAATCTCTTTCAGCTTGCCCGCATTGTGCGTGGCGATGACGAGTTTTCCGGAGAGATTGGTCATGGCTTCATATCCTCTCCATTTTCACGCAGTGCAAATGGGGAGGTGGCACCGCGCAGCGGTGACGGAGGGGTTTCTCCGTCGGCGTCGATGCCCCTCCGTCTCGTCCTGCGGACGATCCACCACCCCAAATGTGCTGCGCAAATTTGGAGAGGATCGGCATATTACCTACCCACCGCTTTAGCCTGCGCTGCGAAGATCCGGTCGCAACCGATGCGGGCGAGACGCAGGAGGCGCAGTAGGCCTTCCTCGTCATATGTCGCGCCTTCGGCCGTGGCCTGGACCTCCGCGATGTGGCCGCCTTCGATCAGCACGAAGTTGGCGTCGGCATCGGCCGAGCTGTCCTCGATGTAGTCGAGATCAAGCACCGGCACGCCTTCGCAGATGCCGCAGGAAACGGCTGCGACGCGGCGCGGCATGGGGTCTTCGGTGATCAGCCCCTTGGCCATCAGGCCATCGATGGCGAGGCGCAGCGCCACCCATGCGCCAGAGATCGAGGCAGTGCGGGTGCCGCCGTCAGCCTGGATCACGTCGCAATCGAGCACGATCTGGCGCTCGCCGAGCTTCTTCATGTCAACCACCGAGCGCAGCGAACGGCCGATCAGCCGCTGGATTTCCTGCGTGCGTCCCGACTGCTTACCCTTGGCCGCTTCACGGCTGCCGCGCGTGTGCGTGGCGCGGGGGAGCATCGAATATTCGCCCGTAACCCAACCTTCGCCCTTACCGCGCAGGAACGACGGCACCTTTTCCTCGACGCTTGCGGTACACAGGACCTTGGTATTGCCAAAGCTCACCAGCACCGAACCTTCGGCATGAATGGTGAATTTCGTCTCGAAAGTGAGGGAGCGCATTTCGTCAGGCGCACGGCCGGAAGGTCGCATTAAAAATTCCTTATTGATAAAACAATCACAACTCAATCACGCAGTAGTTCTTTTCGGCAACTTGGGCCCAAGTCTTAAAAGATTTTGATAATGCCTTCCCGCCTTGAATGACATATTGTTCGTAAACGTAAATTCCTTTACTGTCCTTTGAATCAAAAATAGCCGTGTGGAAATTGTACTTTCCTTTTGCATTAAACCACGCTATGGCAGTTCCAGAATTAATAGAAACTCCTTTTTGTAACTTTTTTCCTGCCTTCCACTTATCTGTTTTTGTCAACGTAAGTGAGCCACAGACACGCTTTACATACGAAACGCACTGGCCAAGGTAATCAGGAGAATCGGTCACGGCCCCTTTTGGCAGGATTGAAACTGGCTTCAATTTTGAAGTCGGAGCTGAGCACCATTTTCCGATGGGCGCATCGGAAGCGCTTTTGTAGTTGCTCGAAATATGTGGCATAAGTCGACCCCTTCCCCCTTTTCGACACCCCCGTTATCGTAAACAAGGTTTGGCAAAATTAAAGCACTGTCTACGTTGCGCGAATGCCCAACCCACCCATCACCGAACTGACCACCCGCGCACGCGACATCTTTCGTCTCGTGGTCGAAGGGTATCTGTCCACTGGCCAGCCGGTGGGATCGAAGACGCTTGCCGTTTCGGGGCTCAACCTGTCGCCGGCTTCGATCCGTTCGGTGCTGCATGATCTGGAGCATCTTGGCCTGCTCGCCGCGCCGCATACCTCGGCTGGGCGGATGCCGACCGAGGTGGGGCTGCGGCTGTTCGTTGACGGGATGATGCAGGTAGCCGAGCCGACCCATGCCGAGCGCACGGCCATCGAACGCCAGCTTGCCGCACCGGGACCGATCGAGGCGGCGCTGGCGGCGGCGAGCAGTGTCCTGTCCGACCTTTCCGCCTGCGCCGGAGTCGTCATGGTGCCGCGCCGCGAACCTCGTTTGCAGCACTTGCAGCTTGTCGCGCTGTCGCCCGGCAAGGCACTGGCGGTGCTGGTGGGCGAGGACGGCGGGATCGAGAACCGCGTGGTCGATGTGCCCGCGCACCTGCCACCATCAGCACTTGAGGCGGCATCGAATTACCTTTCCGCCCAGCTTGTTGGCCGCACGCTCAGTGAAGCCGTGCGCGCGATCCGCGCCGAGATCGCTTCGGGCAAGAGCGCGCTCGATGCCGCGAGCCGCGATCTGGTCGAACGCGGGCTGGCCTTGTGGAGCGAAGATGCCCTCAAACGCCCGGTGCTGATCGTGCGCGGCGCATCCAACCTGCTTGACGATGCAGCGATCACCGACCTCGAACGGGTGCGGCAGTTGCTCGACGATCTCGAGAGCAAGCAGTCGGTCGCCGAACTGCTCGACGCCGCGCGCGAGGCTGATGCGACCCGCATATTTATCGGCGCGGAGAACCGGCTTTTCGCGCTTTCCGGCTCTTCGGTGATCGCTTCGCCTTATCGCGACCGGGAGGGCCGGGTCGTCGGAGTCGTAGGTGTAATCGGCCCGACTCGGTTGAATTATGCGCGCGTCGTCCCCATGGTGGATTTCACGGCCCATTCACTGGGCAAACTGATCGGCTAGATCGGTTCTTTGGTACATAAACACAGGGTTTTTTGAAGACATGAGCGAAGATACCAAGCCGCAGGACGACCCCGCGGTGGCAGCAGAATTGAACGGCGTACCCGAGGATCTGGTTGATCTCGACAAGGCGAGCGATTCGCTCGACGATGCGTTGTCGCACCTTCGCAGCGACCTTGACGCCGCCAAGCAGGAAATTCTCTACGCCAAGGCCGAGACGCAGAACGTGCGCCGCCGGCTGGAAAAGGACGTGGCCGACGCGCGCACTTATGCCGCGACCGGATTCGCGCGCGACATCCTCTCGGTGTCGGATAACCTCAGCCGTGCGCTCGATGCGATTGGCGCGGATCTGCGCGAGGATGACAAGGCAAAGAGTTTCATCGCTGGCATTGAAGCCACTGCGCGCGAGATCGAGAAGGTGTTCGGCGCCCACGGCATCAGCCGCATCGCCGCTGTCGGCCTGCCGCTCGATCCCAACCAGCATCAGGCCATGCTCGAAGTGCCTTCCGCCGATGCCGAACCCGGCACCGTGCTGCAGGAACTTCAGGCCGGCTACATGATCAAGGACCGCCTGCTGCGGCCCGCGATGGTGGCGGTTTCCAAAAAGCCGGATTGATATCGGCGGGGCGGAATGACGACCCTTTCCAATTGCGATTAGGTTTGCGACACTCCTGTCGATATTTCGGCAGGAGTTTTCGTATGGACGTCGCAGGCAAAGTCGTAGTCGTCACCGGCGGAGGTGGCGGCATCGGTGCGGGTATTGCCGAGGCCTTTGCCGAGGCTGGCGCAATGGTGGCGATCACCGATATCAACGGCGACTGGGCGCAGGCCGAGGCAGCGCGGATCGGGCGGGGCACCATTGCTTTCCCGCACGACGTGACTTCGCCCGAAAGCTGGGCGCAGGTGAAGTCCGGCGTTGAGGCTGTGTGCGGGCCAGTCGACGTGCTGTGCAACAACGCGGGAATTTCACTGCCGTTCAAGCCGATGGAGGACATCACCCTTGACCAGTTCGACCGGGTCATGGCGATCAACGTGCGCGGCGTGTTCCTGGGGTGTCATCTTTTCATGGGCGAGATGAAGGCGCGGGGAAGCGGCCACATCGTCAACACAAGTTCGGTCAACGGCCAGCTGCCGCATGGCACTTTCGCCTGCTATTCGGCGAGCAAATTTGCCGTGGCGGCGCTATCGGAATCGATCAGGCAGGAGCTGGCGCCGTTCGGCGTCGGCGTCTCGATCCTTTATCCCGGCCTGACTCGCAGCCGCATGTCCGAAGGCCAGATGGACGACCTTCCGGACGAGATCAAAGCGGCGATCGCCGGCAAAATGATGGAGCCGGTCTGGCTAGGCCGCGCGGTCGTTCGCGCGGTCCAGGAAAACCAGCTCCATATCATTACCCACCCTGATCACCTCGATGCCCTCAAGGCACGGGTTGATGCGCTTTACGCGGCGTTCGGTGAACCGGCGCAGCCTGATTTTGCGGGCGGGCGGATCGGCGAGGGCTAGACCAACTGCGCCGCGTTTTCGTCGCGGTGCTTCTTGAGGTATTTCATGAATGGCGTGCCGCCGGTGCCGACATCGGGATCGTTGCCCGGCTCGTTCGACGCCTGCTTGTTGATATAGCTCGCCGCATATTCGAGGTGCCGCGTGCGGAACCGCACGACCTGCTCGAGGTTGGCGTTGAACGCGTCCTTCAGGCTTTCCGATCCTGAACCGACAACAAAAGCACGCAGGTTTGATTTCGCGCCGAGGTCTTCGATGAATCGGCGGTGCGGGACGGGGCGGTAGAAGTGCAGTTCGTCAAGAAAGGCTTTCAACGGATCGTCGCTGTGGCGCACGCCAACCAGCGCGTCCATCGACGGCACGATCGAGCTTTGCGATCCGGTCTGCCCGCGGAAGGGCTGCGGCGCACCGGCGAACTTGTCGACGTCTTCATAGACCAGCCCGCCGCCCAGCGCCGGGTTGTTCGCCCAGCCGTGAATCCACGGGCGCACACGGTGGAAATAGACGTAGGGATCGCAGCGTTCGGGCATACGCTTGAACACGTCGTAGATGCGTTCCCACGCGGCGTGGTTCTCCAGCAGCAGCGCCTCGCAAGTCGCGGCATCGCCGACATCGGAAGCGGCGATCAGCTTGACAGCGTTGTCGAGCAGGACGCCGGCTTCCAGTTCGATGCCGATGTGGACCAGCACGAACCAGTTCTCGTCATCACCGCCGGCAAAATTCTGAACCATGCGGACATTGTCGAGCGCGAGCGGCGCGGACTTGTCGATCCGCGCCCAGTTATCGAGCACGTAGCCCGAATAGGGCAGGAGCGGAGCCTGACCAAGCCGGTCGGCCACGGCAACCATCGGCCGGGCGAGGTTGGCGGGAAGGTGGGCAGGGGCGTCATGCTCGCCCCAGACGTAGGCCTGCACGAGGAACGAGAGGTGGACCATGGCGCGGCGGACCTGCTCTTCGGGGGCGGACTGCGCCCATTCGCTGAGGTCGATCGCGGGGAGGCGGTTAAGCCAGTGCCGCACCTTGCCCGAAGTGATCAGGCCCGAGAGTGTCTCGGCGGCGTGGAGGTAGGGGGCGAATTCAGCGGGGAGGTCTACCTCGTCGATTTCGAAATGCGATAGGAAGCCGCGGTCGCGCGACATGCCATAGTCGGATAACTGCATGGTTTCGCTCATGGGCCGGGCGCGGGTTCGGCCGCCCGGAATGGTTTCCGTTGTTACCGGTTTAGCGGGGCCTCACAAGCCCAGGCCGGTCAATTTGCACTGCCCCTCATTTGCCCCGGCGCTCAGTTGCCCCAACCCATCGTACGTTCCGGCGTCGGCGCACTGCCCATGTAGATCGGATCGCGCGACACGGTCTTGCGGATCGGCTTGCTAGGCGCATAGCTGGCGTTCTCGCCGCGACCCTTGAGCTTCTTGAATGTGGAGATCTGCACCCCGGTCAGCCGGTTGGTACTGACATCGCGGCCATCATGCGCCCAGGTCCGGCTGTAGAGCGAAACATCATCCCCGATCAGCCGCATCTTCCGCACCATTGGATCAAACCGCCACCGATAGGTCGAGGACAGCGCGGTGGTGCCGCCGGTCAGGTCATCAACGATAAGCACACCGCGCAATACCTTGAGTTCGGCGCTGCCCAGCGGGCTGGGATCCATCTCCGCCTGCCCGATCTTGACGAGCCCGCGCGGCGAATCTGCCACAACCACCAGCAGGCGCTCATCATCCTTCACCGCCACGGCAGCGACATCGACCAGCCCGTCGCCCGTCAGATCGGCGTCGACCCGCGTTTCAACTTCCGCGCCAATCGGCAGGAACTTGCCAAGGTCAGGAACCGACTGGGCCTGAGCCGGGGCCGAAACCAGCAGGGCGCCAAAGACAAGGACCAAGCGTTTCATCATCAGGCTCCAGCATAGCCGGTCCCGGGGAACCGAACCACGGCATCATAGGCGCTGCGCGGAGGCTTGCCAGCCACTATCACGTCGTTCCGAAGCAGGAACGCATGGCGGACGATGTCGGCTTGCTGCTCGATACCATAGGCCTCCAGCGGTTTGCCCGGCACCAGCTCATAGTCATAGCGGCAGAACGGATGTCGCATCAGCACCAGCCAGAACCTTCCGCGTTGCTGCGCTTGCCAGACATGGACCATTTCATGGATGAACAGGCCCTTGAGCGACCACGACGCCTGCGAGAAATCGTCGCAATACTGCGTGCCCTCGGGGTGGAAGTGCAGGTGGCCCATAGGCGCCATCACCACGCGCGCCGGCTGGAAGGGGAACCATTTGCGCCGGCGGATCGTCACCGGATCGGGATCGACCGCGCTACCGAAGACCGAGCGCACAAGTGCGCGCTCGCCTTCGGTCAGGGGGCGTTCCCTGCCTGCCGGGCAGGCATGATTCATCGATCAGTTGCCCGCAGCAGCCGCCGGTGCCACTACCGGCAGGTTCGTCACCAGCGCATCTCCAGTGTCAAAGTTGATCTTGAGCTCGGAGTCCACCCCCGGCTTGAGACCGGGCTTCAACCCTGTGACCATGACGTGCCGCCCGCCGGGCGCGAAGGCCATGGAGCTGCCCGCCGCGACCACCACGTCATGCGCCATGGTCATCGAGGAATGGCCGCCCTTGTCGACCGTATCGTGAATCATCGCCATGTCGCCGCCCGCGACTTCGATCGACAGGATCTTACGCGGCTTGGCGGAGGAATTGACGAGAGTGAAATAGACCGCACCCGGGCTGTCCTTGACGATCGGCAGAACCAGACGCGGGTCCGTCACTTGCAAGCCTTCAACCGTGGATTTCGTGACAACGACTTCGTTCTTCCCCTCCGAGCAACCCGCAAGCAGCAGAAGCGAAACAGCAAGGGCGGGGGCAAGCAGACGAGCACGCATGGGAAGCAACCTTTCGGACCAGTTTGATACGCCGGATCACTTAGGTGCGTGATACCCTTGTGCCAAGCGAAAGCAGACCTATATCGCGCTTCGAACGAGCCGCGGGGCCACTCTGCCGACTATCGGGGAGGGGCCAAAGCGGTGTCCAACTGCAAGACGTGAGGAATAGGGAATAATGGCAAAGGTAATCGGGATCGACCTTGGCACCACCAACAGCTGCGTGGCTGTGATGGATGGGGGGAAGCCCAAGGTCATCGAAAATGCTGAAGGCGCGCGTACCACGCCTTCGATCGTTGCTTTCACCAAGGATGGCGAACGCCTGATCGGCCAGCCGGCAAAGCGCCAGGCGGTAACGAACGGCGACAACACGATTTTCGCGGTGAAGCGCCTCATCGGCCGCCGCTTTGACGATCCGGTGACCAAGAAGGACACCGAACTGGTTCCTTATCCCATCGTCAAGGGCAAGAACGGCGACGCATGGGTCAAGGCCGGCGGCGAAGACTATTCGCCCAGCCAGGTCTCCGCCTTCATCCTTCAGAAGATGAAGGAAACCGCCGAGGCCTATCTCGGCGAAACCGTGACGCAGGCCGTCATCACCGTTCCCGCCTACTTCAACGACGCCCAGCGCCAGGCAACCAAGGATGCCGGCCTGATCGCCGGTCTTGAAGTGCTGCGCATCATCAACGAGCCGACGGCGGCTGCGCTGGCTTACGGCCTCGACAAGAACGACGGCAAGACCATCGCGGTCTATGACCTTGGCGGCGGCACCTTCGACGTCTCGATCCTCGAGATCGGCGACGGCGTGTTCGAAGTGAAGAGCACCAACGGCGACACCTTCCTTGGCGGTGAAGACTTTGACACCCAGGTCGTCGAATGGTTGGCAGAGCAGTTCAAGAAGAAGGAGGGCATGGACCTCCGGACCGACAAGCTTGCCCTGCAACGCCTGAAGGAAGCAGCAGAAAAGGCGAAGATCGAGCTTTCGAGCACGGCTTCGACCGAAATCAACCTGCCCTTCATCACCGCCCGCATGGAAGGCGGCGCCACTACGCCGCTTCACCTTGTTGAGACGATCACCCGCGCCGATCTGGAAAAGATGGTCGCGAACCTGATCGAGCGCACCAAGGAGCCGATGAAGCGCGCACTCGCCGATGCCGGCCTCAAGGCCAGCGACATCGACGACGTCGTGCTGGTCGGCGGTATGACCCGCATGCCGCGCGTTCGCGAAGTCGTGAAGGAATTCTTCGGCAAGGAACCGCACACCGGCGTCAACCCGGATGAAGTCGTTGCCATGGGCGCGGCGATCCAGGCCGGCGTGCTTCAGGGCGACGTCAAGGACGTCCTGCTGCTCGACGTGACCCCGCTGTCGCTGGGCATCGAGACGCTGGGCGGCGTGTTCACCCGCATGATCGATCGCAACACGACGATCCCGACGAAGAAGAGCCAGGTCTATTCGACAGCTGAGGACAACCAGCAGGCCGTGACCATCCGCGTTTTCCAGGGCGAGCGCGAAATGGCGGCGGACAACAAGCTGCTTGGCCAGTTCGACCTCGTCGGCATCCCGCCGGCGCGTCGCGGTGTGCCGCAGATCGAGGTGATCTTCGACATCGACGCCAACGGCATCGTCCACGTCACGGCGAAGGACAAGGGCACTGGCAAGGAACAGCAGATCAAGATCCAGGCTTCTGGCGGTCTCACCGATTCCGACATCGACCAGATGGTCAAGGACGCGGAAAAGTTCGCTGAAGAGGACAAGAAGCGCCGCGCCGAGGCTGAGGCGAAGAACAACGCTGACAGCCTTGTCCATGCCACCGAGCGTCAGCTCGAAGAGCATGGCGACAAGATCGACGCCAGCCTCAAGGCCGAAGTCGAAGCTGCCATTGCTGAAACCAAGACCGCGATCGAAAGCGGCGATGCGGATGCGATGACGGCCAAGACTCAGGCGCTGACCGAAGTGGCCATGAAGATGGGCCAGTCGATCTACGAGAAGGAACAGGCCGCAGCTGCCTCGCCGGGCGCCGAAGCGAAGCCAGGCGAAGAAGAAGTGGTCGACGCCGAGTTCTCGGAAGTCGACGACAACAAGGGCTGAAAGTAAAAACTGTCGTCATTCCCGCGCAGGCGGGAACCCATCTCCGGCCGATCCTCCTGGACATGACGCAAGAGATGGGCCCCCGCCTGCGCGGGGGTGACGAGGTTTTTCAGGGGAACTGGAATGCCCAGCGCCGAAATAGACTATTACGAATTGCTGGAAGTCTCGCGCGGCGTGGACGATGCGACGCTCAAGTCGTCGTACCGCAAGCTCGCGATGAAATTCCATCCGGACAAGAACCCGGGCTGCGCGGAAAGCGAAGCGAAGTTCAAGGCGATCAGTTCAGCCTATGCGTGTCTTTCCGACCCGCAGAAGCGCGCCGCTTATGACCAGTACGGCCACGCCGCGTTCGAGAACGGCGGCATGGGCGGGGCAGGCGGCATGGGCGGCAACCCGTTCAACGATCTGGGCGATATTTTCGAATCGATCTTCGGCGGTTTCGGCGGCGGCGGCGGTGGTCGCGGCCAGGCACGGCGCGGGGCGGACCTGCGCTATGACCTCGAAATCAGCCTTGACGAGGCGTTCCACGGCAAGTCCGAACAGATCGAGATCGACGTTTCAGTCGCTTGCGAACCCTGCGACGGTTCGGGCGCCACGCCCGGCACCGGCACGAGGCGCTGCAACCTGTGCGGCGGCCACGGCAAGGTCCGCGCGCAGCAGGGCTTCTTCATGGTCGAGCGCACATGCCCGACCTGCCACGGCCGCGGCGAAGTGATCGAAAGCCCCTGCCGTTCGTGCGGCGGCGAAGGCCGGGTCGACCAGCGCCAGACGCTCGACGTCAACATTCCCTCGGGCGTCGATACCGGCACCCGCATCCGCCTCACCGGCAAGGGCGAGGCCGGACCGTTTGGTGCGCCGGCGGGCGATCTCTACATCTTCGTCCACGTGAAGCGCCATTCGGTGTTTGAACGCGACGGCACCACGCTGCTCACCCGCGCGCCGATCACCTTTACCAAGGCAGCACTGGGCGGAGAGATCGAACTCCCCGGCCTCGACGGCACGCGTCACACGATCACCATTCCCGCCGGTATCCAGTCCGGCAAGCAACTCCGCCAGCGCGGCGCGGGCATGCCCGTGCTGCAGGGACGCGGCCGCGGCGATCTGGTGGTCGAAATTCAGGTCGAGACACCGACCAAGCTCTCCGCAAAGCAGAAGGAACTGCTGCGCGAGCTTCAGGAAACCGAGACTGGCGACGAATGCCCGCAGTCGAAGGGTTTCTTCGACCGGATCAAGAACGTGTGGGAAGGGCTGACGGAGTAGGTCGTGGACCCACTCACCTGTCTGAATTCTCGACTTCTCGTTTTTTCCAACTCGCCCACGCGGTAATTGGAACGATCAGGACCAGAAAAAGGATCAGTCGGGAGCTCCACTGGTCAGCGCTGAGAAATGCGATCAGTGCGACGAGAACATAGAAAAACGTCCACGATTGCCAAGGCTTCATGAATCTCCCCCCCCAATCCGGGCCTCAACTTCCGCCCTGATCCCAGCCACCAGCCCCTTGTCAGCCACCAGCTTGCCTTCCTCCTCGTCCAGAATCGCCAGAAACGCCTCCTGCTTGAACTTCGCCAGTTCGCGCGCGTCGAATATCTGGCCTTCGGGCAGGGCGCTCGCAATCAGGTCGATCATCCGCTCCGCCCCGTGCAGCCGGCCCCACAGGTAGTCGTTCTCACGATAAGCCCGGCTGAAAAAGGCGCCGAAATTGAAGAATTCCACCCCGCGCAGGCACTTGGCCGCGCCGCCGGTGCGGATCGAATTGGCATCGTCGGGTGAAATGCGGTCGATCTTCACCGGATCGAACTCGTTGAGGCCCTCGCCGTGCATCAGCGGGAAGGTTACCACATCATAGAACGGGAAGCCGAGGTAGGCGAGCAGCACCTTGCGCCGCAGCGCGCGCGGCATTTCCGCCATGGCTTCGGCAAGGATCGTGTCGGCGACAAGGTCCGCAGCCCGCAGGTCGCGGGTCTGGGCAATGTGATCGAGCACCGCACCGGGATCGACCATGACGTTCGCGGCAAGATCGGTGAACTTTGCGCCAAGCCGCTCCGGACTGTCCGCATCGAAATAGACAGCCAGCGCCCGGTAAACCGCGTCGCGCGCGAAATCGCGGTCAGCGGGCGTGACCTCCGGATCGCCGTCCCAGTCCTGCGTCAACCGCCGCGCCAGCAGGCGCAGCCGCCGGATCCGGTGTTGCAGATCATGGCTGCGGAAAAAGGCAATGGCATCCTCCGAAGCCCCGCCGCGCATGGCCGACAAGTGATCGAGCCCCTGCATGCGCAAGTACCGCAGCAGTGTGCGGGAAAGCAGATCTTCCTCGATCGCCGGGACATATTCATGGATCGTCTTGGCCAGATCATCGATGATCGAGACGAACTTCGCCTGACCATAACCGTGATAGGCGTAGTCGGCCCGCCGCATCGCCGCGTCCTGCGCCTTGGCGCGCCATGCAGTGAGCCGCTTCACGGTTGGCCGGTCAAGGAACAGCGTGCGCCCGAAAGTCAGTTGCACGGCATCCTCCACCTCGGGACGCAGCGCCTCGACAATGCCGCGCAGCCGCTCCATCTCGCGGCTCTGGCGTTCCAGTTCCTCAAGGTTGTCACGCACCGGCTGTTCGCGCGGAATTGATGACAGCGAGCCAAAAATCACTGCGAAGAACCCCGGCGCGCGGGGATCATCATGGCCGAGCCCGCCGACTTCATCGGGCTTGGGATCGATATAGACGAAGCGCCGGTCCACCTCGCGCTGGGCGGGGCGATCGTGCAGCACGCTGATCGCTTCGGAAAATGGCGCGTTGACCAGAACGGAGCCGTCGATCAGCGCCACATCCTCGACATCGCCTTTGCGGGCATGGCCGGGCAAGACGCGCTTGAGGAAGGCTTCGCGCCCGGTCCACTCTGCGCCGCGCTCGTCTGCCAACTGGTCGATCTCTCGCGCCTGCAACGGCGGGAAAGCGCCTGGAAAGCTCGCCGTTGCGCGCGCAGCAAAAACCAGTTCGAGCGGATCGGCAAGGCCGGTGCCGCCCTCTGCGGGCACATTGCGGCGAAAGCCGATCGAGACGCGGTGCTCGCTTTCCTCGACTTGTGGCGGCGAGTGGAGCCGCAGCGTCTGGCTGTGGCCTTTGAAGTCGGTAGTGGTGACAAACAGGTCGAGCGGATGGTCCGGGGGCAACAGCGGATCAGCGGTCGTGCTCGCCGCCATCGAATCCAGCGCCCCGGCCAGAACGCGCGAGAAACCCAGACCGCCAAACGGCGGCTCGAACCAGCGCGAGCGGACAAAGCGTGACAGCTTTGCCCGCACCTCGCGCCGCGTTTCCTGCGCCACGCTGACGGTGACGACATTGCCCGGGCGGGTCAGCAAGTAATGCACCAGCGGCACGGCCCAGAACTTGACGAAGCGGGTCCACAACCGCGCATCGGGATCGAGCATCTTGTCGACGTCGGTATTTTCCAGCCAGAGCGTGGTCAGCGGCTCAAGGCTTTGCCCCGAATGGATCGCCTGAGCGAGGAACACGCCGTTAAGCCCGCCGGCGCTGGCCCCGGCAATGATGTCGATCAGCACCCGCAGGCGCAGGTCATGCGCTTGCTCGACACGCTCCAGCATCCGGCGATAGACCGTCTGGCTGCCTTCGGTGCAGGGGCGATTGCCATGGAAATTGCGGCTGGCGCGCGCCAGTTTCCACAATTCCTTGGTCACGCCGTGCATATAGACGGTGAGGCTGACTCCGCCGTAGCAGACGAGCGCGATGCGGAGTTCCTTTTGGCGCATGATGCATGCTTGGCGGGGAAAAGCGCACTTGGCAATTGCGTTCCCGATCCGTTCCGGATAGATCGCCAGCCATGGCCAAGCCCAAACGCCGATATGTCTGCGCCGCCTGCGGCTCCGTTTCATTCCGCTGGCAGGGCCAGTGCGCCGACTGCGGCGAATGGAACACGTTGAGCGAGGAAGCGCCCGCGACGACCTTTTCCACCAAGCATGACTTGTCGAGCGGCGGCCGTCCGCTGGCGTTCGAGGCGCTGGATGCCAAAGGGCAAATGCCGGTGCGACGCTCCACCGGGCTGCCAGAATTTGACCGTGCGCTGGGCGGCGGGTTGGTCCCTGGGTCGGCGATCTTGATGGGCGGCGATCCCGGCATCGGCAAGTCAACGCTGCTGCTGCAAGCCGCTGCAAAGATCGCACAGGCCGGCGGTAACGTCGTCTATGTCAGCGGCGAGGAAGCGACCGGACAGGTGCGACTGCGCGCCGAACGACTCGGGTTGGCGGGAGCCCCGGTGCTGCTCGCCTCAGCCACATCGGTGCGCGATATTTTGACGACACTGGGCGGCATGGACGCCCCGGCGCTTGTCGTCATCGATTCGATCCAGACGATGCATTCCGATATGATCGAAGGCGCACCGGGCACGGTCAGCCAAGTCCGCGCCTCGGCCTTCGAACTGATCCGCTTTGCCAAGGAGGCGGGTTCCGCGTTGGTGCTGGTCGGCCATGTTACCAAAGACGGCTCGATCGCGGGTCCGCGCGTGCTTGAACATATGGTCGACGTTGTCATGGCTTTCGAGGGTGAACGCAGTCACCAGTACCGCATCCTGCGATCGATCAAGAACCGCTTCGGTCCGGTCGATGAAATCGGCGTCTTTGCCATGGCGGGGGCAGGACTTGAGGAAGTGGGCAACCCCTCTGCGCTGTTCCTGTCTGGCCACGAAGACGCCGTTCCCGGCAGCGCCGTGTTCCCGGCGATGGAGGGCACCCGGCCGGTGCTGGTAGAAATCCAGGCGCTGATTGTCCGCCTACAGAGCGGCGCAACCCCGCGGCGCGCAGTGGTCGGGTGGGACAGCGGGCGACTCGCGATGCTGCTCGCCGTGCTCGAGGCAAGGTGCGGGCTCAATTTCTCCAGCGCCGAGGTTTATCTGAATGTCGCGGGCGGTTACCGCTTGTCTGACCCGGCGGCCGACCTTGCTGTTGCCGCCGCGCTGGTCTCCGCACTCAGTGACAAGCCATTGCCCAATGGTCACGTCTGGTTCGGTGAAGTGTCGCTTGCCGGAGAGGTCCGACCGGTCGCTCATTCGGGCCTGCGCCAGCGCGAAGCGGCGAAGCTGGGTTTCAAGGCTGCTGTCATGGCGTCAGATAATGGACAGTCCGTTCCCGACATGCGCCAGCACGCCGTTTCGCACTTGCGGCAAATTGTTGACCGCGTTGTGGGGGAAGAGTAACTTTCGCCTTAATGACAGGGTTCGACATCGGTGTACTGATCGTGGTGGGCGTTACTGCGGCCAGCGGTTTCATGCGGGGTTTCATTCATGAAATCCTCAGCCTCGCCGCGTGGGTGGTTGCCGTGCTGGCGATCCATTACCTTCACAGCCCCCTCACGGAAAAGCTGATCCCCTTTACCGGCGACAAGCTGGGCACCGCCGCCGTGCTCGCTTTCGCGCTGCTGCTGCTGATCCCCTATTTCATCATCAAGATGCTGGCCAAGCGCATGGGTGACATGAGCCGCGATTCCCTGATCGGCCCGATTGATCGGCTGATCGGCTTCGGCTTCGGCGGCATCAAGGGCCTGCTGATCATCGTCATGGGTTTTTCGATCCTGGTGCTGGGCTTCGATACCCTGCGCGGCGTTGGCGGCCGTCCCATGTGGATGACCCAGGCGCGGACCTATCCCTTTGTCAATTCAGGCAGCGAGGCACTGGTCAAGATCATCGCCGAACGCCGCTCTGAAGCCGCGCGGGCAGAACAGAAGCGCCTCAACCGCCAGTGATTGCGGTACAATGCCCAGCAATCCGATGAAGCTTTACACGCCTGAGGTGCTCTCGCTGGCGACGCAGCTCGCGCGCTGGCCGCACGATCCGGAAATGCCGCTGCAAGGCCGTGCCCGATCGTCAAGTTGCGGATCGGTGCTGGCGATGTCGCTGGCGCTGGATGATGCGGGCGCGATCGAGAAAATCGGACTTTCCGCTCAGGCCTGCGCCATCGGTCAAGCCTCCGCCGCGATTTTTGCCGAAGCAGCTCCAGGGCAGGGCAAGGCTGACCTGCAGACCGCATTGGCCAGTATCGAAACATGGCTAAAGGGCGAGGGGCCGCAGCCTGACTGGCCCGGCCTTTCGGCCATCGATGCCGCAAAAGACTATCCCGCGCGCCACGGAGCGGTACTTTTGCCATGGAAATCCGCGCTGGATGCGCTTCCCTAAGCCGCGCCTGCCCGCTAGAGGAACGGCAATTGATCGGGCGGGGACCTAGAAATGAACGAACCAGCGCGGCATCCGGACGTCAAACCAAGCGATGTTCAACCCAGCGACAAGGAAATCAGGCTCGTCATCGCAGCCAGTTCCATGGGCACGGTGTTCGAATGGTATGATTTCTTCATCTACGGCACGCTCGCCGCGATCATTGGCAAGACCTTCTTTCCATCAGGCAATGCCACGTTGGAAACGCTGCTCGTCTGGGCCGGTTTCGCCGTAGGCTTCGGCTTCCGCCCGCTCGGCGCGATCCTGTTCGGCTATATCGGCGACAAGCTGGGCCGCAAGTACACCTTCCTCGTCACAGTTACCCTAATGGGCATCGCCACCGCTGGTGTCGGCCTGATCCCGTCTGCGGCATCGATCGGCATTGCCGCGCCAATCATCGTGATCCTGCTGCGCGTGTTGCAAGGGCTGGCGCTCGGCGGTGAATATGGCGGAGCCGCGATCTATGTTGCCGAACATGCGCCGCCCGAACGGCGCGGGTTCTTCACCGGATTCGTTCAGGCCAGCGTGGTCGGCGGCTTCGTGCTCAGTCTGGTCGTGGTGCTCGGCTGCAAGGCCTTTCTCAGCCCCGAGGACTGGGCCACATGGGGCTGGCGCGTGCCGTTCCTGCTGTCGATCATCCTGCTCGGCATCTCGCTGTGGATGCGGCTGATGCTATCGGAAAGCCCGGTCTTCCGCGCCATGCAGGAAGAGGGTGAGATCGCCGGCAATCCCTTTGTCGAAAGCTTCACCTACCCCGGCAACAAGAAGCGCATCTTCATCGCCCTGTTCGGCATCGCCGCCGGCCTGACGGTGATCTGGTACACGGCGATGTTCTCTGCGCTGAGCTTCCTCAAGGGACCAATGCGGGTGGCGGATACCACGGCGGAAGTGGTCGTTGGCCTTGCTGCTGCCTGCGGCATGGTATTCTTCGTAATCTTCGGGCAAATGTCTGACCGGATCGGCCGCAAGAAGCCCATCGTCATCGGCTATGTGCTGACGCTGCTGCTGCTGTTCCCGGCATTCTGGGCGATTGGCAATGCCGCCAATCCCGGTCTCGCTGCTGCTGCGCAGAACGCGCCGGTTGTCGTCGGCGGGCCGGACTGTTCTTACAACCTGTTCGACGCCGAGCAGAAGACCGATTGCGGCAAATTGCTGGCCGATCTCGCCGGCGTCGGCGTTGCCTACCAGCGCGTTGAAAGCAGCGCACTGATGCTGACGGTCGGCGGCAGGGCGCTACCGCTCGAAGCCTATCCCTTCGCTGACAAGGCCGCGCGCGGCAAGCAGTTGCAGGCCTGGCTGGGCGAGGCGGGCTATGACCTCAGGAAGATCCAGCCGTCTGCCGGAAGCCTGTTCACGATCTTCCTCTGCCTGCTGGGCCTGATGTTCCTTTCAGGCATGACATACGGCCCGGTGGCGGCCCTGTTGTCCGAAATGTTCCCGCCGAAGATCCGCTACAGTTCGATGTCGATCCCCTACCACATCGGCACCGGCTATTTCGGCGGCTTCCTGCCGCTGATAGCCAGCATGATCGTCGCGCTCAATGGTAATCCGTTCTCGGGGCTGTGGTACACGTGGATCATCGTTGCCGTGGCCTTCGTCGTCGCCATGTGGGGCCTGAAGGGCGGACCGCCGCGCGACTTCGAAGATGACGCCTGAACCGCCGCTTCGGCTGCGCCTTGATCGCGAAGCGCTTGCCGCCAACTGGCGGCGGCTGGACGCGCTGTCCGGCAAGGCGCGTGCGGGGGCGGCGGTCAAGGCGGATGCCTATGGGCTGGGGGCCCGGCGCGTTGCCAAGGTGCTCGCTGATGCCGGCTGCCGGGATTTCTTCGTGGCCTATGCGGGCGAGGCGGCCGAACTGGACGGCGTGATCGACCCCGCCGCGATCAGTGTGCTTCACGGGCCGCTGGGCGACTATGACACTGCCTACATGAAGCAGGCCGGCCTGCGCCCGACGATCAACTCGCTCGCGCAGGCGGCGCGCTGGCTGAAGGCCGGGGGCGGGGCCTGCGACCTGATGGTCGACACCGGGATCAAGCGGCTTGGACTGCCGATGGCAGAGCTCGGCGACGAACTGGTCAGCCGGCTGGGTATCTGCACACTGATGTCACACCTTGCCTCGGCGGATGAGGATTCCCCCCTCAACGCCCAGCAGCGCGCACGGTGGACGGAGGCGCGCGCTGCGGTACAGGCGCGCGATTACAGCCTCGCAAACTCGGCCGGAATCGTGCTCGGCGCAGAATATCACGGCACGCTGACCCGCCCGGGCCTGGCGCTTTACGGCGGTGTACCGCGCGCCGAACTGACGGGCGAAGTCGCCAGTGTGGCGAAACCTGCGGCGAAGATCATGCAAGTGCGTGAACTGTCCGCTGGCGATACAGTGGGCTACAACGCCACCTTCACTGCGTCGCGCCCAATGCGCGTCGGAGTTGTCGCGCTGGGCTATGCCGACGGATTTTTGCGCTGCTGGTCGGGCAAGGGAATGCTGCGCAGCAACGGGTGCGAATTGCCTGTTCTGGGCCGCGTTTCGATGGACATGACAGTGATCGACCTTTCCGCCGCACCCACGCTAAGTGAGGGCGACTGGGTCGAAGTGGACTATGACCTGCCGCAGGCTTCGCATATTTCAGGCCTTTCGCAATACGAGCTTCTCACCCTGCTGGGACGCCGGTTTTCGCGCTGACCTGATCAGATTGCCGCTGCGCAGCATAACTCATGTTGCACCGCACTAGGTGCAAGTGCTAAGAAGCGGCAGGGGCGTGCAGGACAAGGGTGCCAAACATGGCGAAAGTTAAAGACGGCGACTGCGTAATCATCAAGAAGTACGCAAACCGGCGGCTCTACAACACCCAGTCGTCCAGCTACATCACGCTCGATCACCTGGCGCAGATGGTCCGCGAAAACGTCGACTTCAAGGTTGTCGATGCCAAGACCGGCGATGACATCACGCACCAGATCCTCACCCAGATCATCATGGACGAAGAAGCCAGCGGCGAGCAGATGCTGCCGGTAAACTTCCTGCGCCAGCTGATCTCGATGTACGGCAATTCGATGCAGGGGCTGGTGCCGCACTACCTCGAAGCCTCGATGGACAATTTCCGCGATAATCAGCAGAAGCTGCGCTCCGCTTTCGAGGAAAGCTTCGGCAACAATCCGCTGGCCAAGATCGCCAAGCAGAACCTCGAAATGTTCAAGGCCGCGACCGCTGCCTTCATGCCGGGCGCGATGCAGCAGGAAGGCGCTGCGCCTTCTGATCCCGCCGCCTCGGAACCTGCCACTGCGGAAGGCGAGGACGAGCTTTCCACTCTGCGCGCGCAGATGGCGGCTATGCAGAAAAAGCTCGATTCGCTGGGCAAGTAACCCCTCCAGCTGAACAGGCCATTTGAAGTGCGGGCCAAGTGCCGCTAACAGCGCGGCCATGAATCAGCCCAAAATCAAGCACGCCCTTTCCGTCACCCGCGAAGCCGACTTCGCCGCATGGTATCAGGAAGTCATTTCCGAAGCTGACATGGCCGAAGAATCGGGCGTCCGCGGCTGCATGGTGATCAAGCCGTGGGGCTACGGCATCTGGGAACGCATCCAGCAGGTGATGGACGCGCGGATCAAGGCCGCAGGCGTGCAGAACTGCTATTTCCCGCTGTTCATCCCGCTGTCCTACTTCGCCAAGGAAGCCGAGCACGTTGACGGTTTTGCCAAGGAAATGGCGGTCGTCACGCATCACCGGCTGATCGCTGACGGCAAGGGCGGACTGGTGCCCGATCCCGACGCCAAGCTGGAAGAGCCGCTGATCGTTCGTCCGACTTCCGAAACGGTGATCGGCGCAGCCATGGCGCGGTGGATTCAGTCGTGGCGCGATCTGCCGCTACTGACCAATCAGTGGGCAAATGTCGTCCGCTGGGAAATGCGCACGCGCATGTTCCTGCGCACCAGCGAGTTCCTTTGGCAGGAAGGCCACACGGCCCACGCCGACCGCGAAGGCGCGATGGAAGAAACGTTGCGCGCGCTCGAGATGTACCGCTCCTTCTCCGAAGACGTGCTCGCCATGCCTGTGATCGCCGGTGAAAAGCCCGAGAACGAGCGCTTCCCCGGCGCCGTTGCGACCTATTCGATCGAAGCGATGATGCAGGACGGCAAGGCGCTGCAGGCCGGCACCAGCCATTACCTCGGCACCGGTTTCGCGGAAGCCGCGGGCATCCAGTACCAGAACAAGGAAGGCCAGCAGGCGCATTGCCACACGACATCGTGGGGCGTTTCGACGCGGCTGATCGGCGGCGTGATCATGACTCACGGCGATGACGACGGCCTGCGCGTGCCGCCGCGCATCGCCCCGCAGCAGATCGTCATCCTGCCGATGCTGCGCGACGACGATGGTGATGCCGCGCTGCTCGCCTATTGCGAAGAGGTCCGCGCCAAGGTTGCCGGCCTGTCCGCGCTGGGCGAGCCGATCCGCGTGCTACTCGACAAGCGCCCCGGCAAGGCCACGCAGAAGCGCTGGGCGTGGGTCAAAAAGGGCGCGCCGGTCATCCTCGAAGTCGGCGGCCGAGATATGGCCGAAGGCAAGGTCAGCGTCATCCGCCGCGACCGGCTGTGGAACGATGCAGCCAAGGTCAACTTCGCTCCGCAGGACCGCGATGAATTCGCCGCCGATGCTGCTGCCTTGCTCGAAGATATCCAGTCCGCGCTGCACACCGAAGCCGCCACGCGCCGCGATGCCAATATCGTGCGCGGAGTCACTTCGATGGACGATCTCTCGGCCCATTTTGACGACGGCAACAAGTACCCCGGCTGGGTTGAGCTCGGCTGGTCACGGCCTTCGGGCGATGAACTCGAAGAGGTGATCGCCAAGCTCAAGACGCTCAAGCTGACAATCCGCAATACGCCGATGGACGCGGGAACCCCGAGCGGGCAATGTCTCTTCACCGGGAAGCCGGCTGTGGAGACGATTTATGTTGCGCGTTCTTACTAGGGGCCTTTTGATCACCAGCGTGCTGGCGACACCTTCGCTGGCCACCACCCCGGAAACGGTTTCGCAAGCACGGCTGCGCGCCGATGTCGAGGCGCTGGTGTCCTTCGGCACGCGCCACACGCTATCCGTTCAGGACGACCCGAAGCGCGGTATCGGCGCGGCACGGCGCTGGGCGGAAGGCGAGCTTCGCAAGACCTCCGCCGCCTGTGGCAATTGCCTTGAGGTGGTGCTGCCAGAACGCATGGTGACGGGTGACCGGGTACCCAAACCCACGCGGCTGGTCAACGTTGTCGCCATCCAGCGCGGGACCGAACGTCCGAATGAGGTCGTCATCGTCCAGGGCCATATCGACAGCCGCGTAACCGACGTCATGAACGCCACGTCCGACGCCCCTGGAGCGAACGACGATGGTTCCGGCACAGCTTTGGTACTCGAAGCCGCGCGCGTGCTTTCGCGCAGCCGTTTCCCGACCACAATCGTTTATGCCGTGCTCTCCGGCGAGGAGCAGGGGCTGCTCGGCGGAAAACTTCTGGCGGACTATGCGAAGGAGCAGGGTTGGACCGTGAAGGCCGTGCTGAACAACGACATCGTCGGCAACACGCGCGGCTCGGATGGGCTGATCGATGCCAAGACCGTGCGCGTATTCTCCGAAGGGCCGCGCGCGGACGGCGATGACAAGCTGCGCGCTGCTGCCCGGCGCTTTGGCGGCGAGAACGACAATCCCAGCCGCAACCTCTCGCGCTATGTCGCCAGCCTTGCCGCGCCGGAACTCGCCGTGCGGCAGATCTGGCGCACCGACCGCATGGGCCGGGGCGGGGATCACATTCCCTTCCTCGATGCCGGCATCCCGGCGATCCGCTTCTCGGTTGGCGTCGAGAATTATGACCACCAGCATCAGGACCTGCGCACCGAAATGGGCAAGGTTTACGGGGACACGATCGAATTTATGGACTTTCCCTATCTGGCCAAGGTCACGCGCCTGAACGTCCGGGCTCTGGCCGCTATTGCCAATGCGCCGGCGCCGCCAGTGACCAAGGTCGAGGCAGCCGTATCGACCGATACCAAGGTGAGCTGGAACCCGGCACCCGGCGCGACCACCTATTGCATCTACCGCCGCGCCACGACCGCAGCGAGCTGGGGCAAGTCCTACGTTTGTGAAGCCGGAAATGCCGGTAGCCGCACACTCAAGGGCGTGCGAGGTGACGACTGGATCTTCGGCGTCAGCGCAATTTCGGCCAAAGGCGTCGAAAGCCCCATTTCCTCCGCCGTTCCCGGCGGCCAGTTTGCGCCGCTCAAGTAATGGCCAAGCTCCCCCAGGGACTGCCCAGCAAGCAGCAGATTCTCGACTTCATTGCATCGTCTGAAGGCCCCGCCGGTAAGCGGGAAATGTCCAAGGCCTTTGGGCTGAAAGGCCATGAGAAGATCGCGCTTAAGGCGCTGCTCAAGGACATGGCCGATGAGGGCCTGATCGATGGCAATCGCACCGCCTTCCACCGCATGGGCGGAGTGCCCAAGGTCACTGTGCTACGCGTCATGGCGATCGAGGATGGCGAGGCTTTTGCCATTCCGGATACCTGGCAGCCCGACGACGCCACGCCGCCGCCGCGCCTGCGGATTATCGAGGCACGCGGCAAGACGAAGGGACCCAAGGCCCCGATGGCGGCGCTCAAGGTCGGCGACCGGGTGCTGGCGCGCACCGAGGAAACGGGTGGCGGTCTTGTTGCCCATCCGATGAAGAAACTGCCGTCCGCCGAGGATGCCATGCTCGGTGTGATTGAGCGGGACAACGCGGGCAAGCACTGGCTTGCCCCCGTGGACAAGCGGGTCCGCAATTCGCTCCCCGTTGCCGATGTCGGCAATGCGGAAATCGGCCAGCTTGTCCTGGCGGAACCTGCGGGCAAATCGCCGCGTTCGGGCGTCAAGGTCACCGCTGTGCTCGGTGATCCGCTCGCCCCGCGCGCGTTCAGCCTGATCGCCATTCACAAGCACGGCATTCCGTTCCACTGGCCTGAGGAAGCGGTTCAGGAAGCTGAACTCGCAGCCAAATTGCCGCTCAGTGAGGCCAAGCGCGAAGACCTGCGCGTGCTGCCAATCGTCGCCATCGACCCGGCTGATGCGCGCGACCACGATGACGCGATCTGGGCCGAACCCGATGGCGAGGGCGGCTTCACTGCACTCGTCGCCATCGCCGATGTGTCGTTCTACGTCCGCCCCGGCGGTCCGCTGGACCGCGAGGCGCGCAAGCGAGCGAACTCGGTCTATTTCCCTGACCGCGTCGTGCCGATGCTGCCTGAAGTGCTCAGCGCCGACGTCTGTTCGCTGCGCTCGGGCGAGGACCGGGCGGCGATGGCTTGCCACCTGAAGATCGACGCGCAGGGCCGTGTCACCGAATGGCGCTTCACCCGCGCACTGGTCCGCATCCACGAAGTCATCGCCTACGAAGAAGCACAGGCGCGTGTCGACGAGGAGCGTGCGGAGCCGTATCTGACAAACCTGTGGAATTGCTGGAAGCTGCTCGAAAAAGCACGCCATGCCCGCGATCCGCTCGAACTGGACCTGCCCGAGCGGCGGGTAAAGCTCGATGACCTAGGCCGCATCACCGAGATCGCCATTCGCGAACGGCTCGACGCGCACCGAGTGGTCGAAGATTTCATGATCGCCGCCAATGTCGCTGCCGCCAAGGCGCTCGAGGCCAAGGTCGCGCCGGTCGTCTACCGCATCCACGAACCGCCGGGCCGCGAAAAGCTCGTCGCTCTCAAGGATTACCTCGCCACATTTGATCGCAAGCTGGCGCTGGGGCAGGTGATCACCCCCGGCCTATTCAACCGCATGCTCAAGGACGTGGCTGACGAGGCCGAGAAGGCGCTGATCATGGAGGCGGTGCTTCGCAGCCAGACCCAGGCCTATTACGGTCCGCGCAACGCCGGGCACTTCGGTTTGGCGCTTGGCTCTTATGCCCACTTCACCTCGCCGATCCGCCGCTATTCCGACCTTCTGGTCCACCGCGCGCTGGTTGATGCCTATGGGTTGGAGCAGCCTGCACCGAAGGACCTGCCTTCGCACAGCGGCCTGTCGGACCGCGACCGCGCGGACCTCTCGCGCGTGTCCGAGGCAATCAGTCAGGCGGAGCGCCGCGCGATGGAGGCCGAGCGCGACACCATCGACCGTTATGTCGCGGCGTGGCTGTCAGCGCGCGTCGGCGAAGTGTTCAAGACCCGCATCACCGGCGTGCGCAGCTTTGGCTTCTTCGCCACGATCATCGGGCTGGGCGGAGATGGCCTCGTGCCGGTTTCGACACTTGGCTACGAACGCTTCGAATTCGATGAAAAGGCGCAGGCGCTGGAAGGCGCGCAAAGCGGTGAACGCTATGCCCAGGGCCAGATCCTCGACCTGCGGCTGGCCGAAGCGAACCCGCTGACCGGAGCCCTGAAATTTGAACTGCCCGAAGGCGGCAGCGCGCCCATCGAACGGCGCGGCAAACCGCTGCCGCTGAAGCACAAGGGCAAGCACCTTGCCGGTCCGCGCGGTCGGCCGGGGAATATCCGACATCAAGGGCGGAAGAAGTAGCTCAGCTCAGGCGGTCAATCGCCTCCTCGCTCAGCCCGCCCGGAACGATGTAGAGCGGGCAGGGCAGCACGCCGACGCCGGCGGCCGAAAAATAGGTGACCAACGGCCCCGGCGCGCCATTGGCCGCCGAGCCGAGCACAAGCGCCGACACCTCTGGATGCTGCGCGATGTAATCGGTCACGACCTTGATGGTTTCGCCTTGGCTCACGGCGATCACCGGCATCACGCCGCTTTCGGAGGCAAGGCTGCCTGCCGCGCTGGTCACCAGCACTTCCGCGCGGGTGCGGGCCTCTTCCTCGATTGTCGCCTGAAGGCCGCCAAAAGCGATGAATTCCTGTTGCGGAACAATGGCGAGCAAATGGACCTGCCCACCCGTCCGCACCGCGCGCCGGGATGCGAAGCGCAGCGCCGCGCTCGCCTCGTCGGTTTCGTCCATGATTACCAAGTAAACGCGCATCAAAGGCCCTCCCGCCATCAGTTCTTATCTGTCACATTCGATTTCGCTGCAAGGCGACTTGCCGTAGCGGCGCAATTTGGCCAAAGGCTATCCAAGCAAAGCCCAGATGCGGAGCCAATCAGACCTATGCCGATCGCCATCAAGATGCCCGCCCTTTCCCCGACAATGGAGGAAGGCAAACTTGCCAGGTGGCTGGTCAAGGTGGGCGATACCGTCTCTTCCGGCGACATCATGGCCGAGATTGAGACCGACAAGGCGACGATGGAATTCGAAGCCGTCGACGAGGGCACGATCCTGTCAATCGACGTGGCCGAAGGCACTGAAGGCGTGAAAGTCGGCACGGTCATCGCGCAGCTTGGTGCTGAGGGTGAAGCGGCGGCTCCGGTCGCGGCGGCACCTGTGGCTGAGGCTCCTGCGGCTGCACCGGCACCCGTTGCCGCTCCGGCAGCCCCCGCCGTGCTCATCAGCCCCAAGGCGAAAAAGCTGGCCGAAGAATGGGGCCTCGACATTTCGGCCATAAAGGGCACGGGGCCGAATGGCCGCATCGTCCAGTCTGACGTTGAAGGCGCGAAAGGCAGCGCTCCGAAGGTTGCTTCCGCTGCAAGTCCGGCCCCGGCTGCGCCTGCCGCCCCCGTTGCCACCAGCGGCGCCCGCGTGATCGCCAGCCCGCTCGCCAAGCGCATCGCTGCCGATCGCGGAGTTGACCTCGCCGGCATCAAGGGCTCCGGTCCCAATGGCCGCATCGTCCGAGCCGACGTAGAGAATGCGCCAGTCGGGGTTGCCGCTCCGGCGAGCGCCGCACCTGCCGCCGCCAGCGTGCCGACAGTTGACATGGCCGCCGAAACCCGCGCCTTGCTCGATGACCGCATTCCGCACTCGGTCGAGAAGCTGTCGGGCATGCGCAAGACCATCGCCCGCCGCCTTGCCCAGTCGATGGCCGAAGCGCCGCACATCTACCTCACGGTCGATGTGCAGCTCGACAAGCTGCTCAGGCTGCGCGGCGAGCTCAATGCTGTGCTGGAAAAGGACGGCGTCAAGCTCTCGGTCAATGACATGCTCGTCAAGGCGCTCGGCAAGGCGCTGGTCGCCGTGCCCGAATGCAACGTGACCTTCGCCGGTAACGAGATGATCCGCTACAGCCGCGCAGATATTTCGGTGGCAGTATCGATCCCGGGCGGCCTGATCACGCCGATCGTGCAGGACGCCAGTGGCCGCAGCCTCGCCTCGATCGCCACGGCCATGAAGGACCTGGGTGCCCGCGCCAAGGAAGGCAAGCTCCAGCCCGGTGAATACCAAGGCGGCACGGCCAGCATTTCGAACATGGGCATGATGGGCATCAAGCACTTCACCGCCGTGATCAACCCTCCGCAATCGACGATCCTTGCGGTTGGCGCGGGCGAGAAGCGGCCGTGGGTCATGCCTGACGGATCGCTTGGCGTGGCCAACGTCATGACCGTCACCGGCAGCTTCGATCACCGGGCGGTGGATGGGGCTGACGGCGCTCGCCTGATGTCCGCCTTCCGCGAACTGGTGGAGAGCCCGCTGGGTCTCGTTGTCTGACATGACGCCGGACGGCCAACCCGCCATCCGCGTCACGGCCATGCCGGCGGATACCAATGCCAACGGCGATATCTTCGGCGGCTGGCTGATGAGCCAGATGGACATGGGGGCAGGGCTCGTCGCCGCGCGGCTCGCGCATGGGCGCGTTGCCACGGTCGCGATGGACGGAATGCAGTTCCATCAGCCCGTGGGCGTCGGTGACGAAGTTTCGGTCTATTGCGAGGTCACCAAGGTCGGCCGCTCATCGATCACCATTGCGACCGAAGCATGGCGCCGCCACCGCTTTGAGGAAGTTCAGCAGAAAGTTACCGAGGCCGTCTTCACTTTCGTCGCCATCGACGATGCGGGACGGCCGCGGCCAGTAAATCAGGAGTAGTTCCCAGTGGCAGATGCTTACGACGTCATCATCCTCGGTTCCGGCCCCGGCGGCTATGTCTGCGCGATCCGCTGCGCACAGCTGGGCTTGAAGACCGCCATCGTCGAGCGTGAGAACCTGGGCGGCATCTGCCTTAACTGGGGCTGTATTCCGACCAAGGCACTGCTGCGGTCCGCCGAAGTGCTGCACAACATGAAGCACGCCGCCGACTATGGCCTGGCCGCTGACAATATCCGCGCCGATCTGGATGCCGTCGTCAAGCGCAGCCGCGGCGTCGCCAAGCAGCTCAATCAGGGCGTCACGCACCTGATGAAGAAGAACAAGATCACCGTCCACATGGGCACCGGCAAGCTGACTGCGCCGGGCAAGCTGGAAGTGACTTCCGACAAGGGCACCGAAGTGCTCGAAGCCAAGCACGTGGTCGTCGCCACGGGCGCCCGCGCGCGCGACCTGCCGTTCGCCCCGGCTGATGGCAAGCGGGTGTGGACCTATCGCCACGCCATGACACCCACCGAATTGCCAAGCAAATTGCTGGTTATCGGATCGGGCGCGATCGGCATCGAATTCGCCAGCTTCTACAACGACATGGGTTCGGACGTTACCGTCGTCGAGATGATGGACCGCGTTGTTCCCGTGGAAGATGCCGACGTATCTGCCTTCCTTGAAAAGGCGCTGGTCAAGCAGGGCATGAAAATCATGACCGGGGCCGGTGTGGAAAGCCTTGCGGGCAGTGACAGCGGCGTAAAGGCGAAGATCAAGGCGAAGGACGGTGCAGTCAGCGAAACCGACTTCAGCCACGTTATCGTGGCCGTGGGCATCGCGCCCAACACCGAAAACATCGGCCTCGAAACGCTGGGCATCAAGGCAGAGCGCGGCATCATCGCCATTGACGGCTATGGCCGCACCAACGTGCCCGGCGTCTGGGCCATTGGCGATGTCACCCCTGGCCCCTGGCTTGCCCACAAGGCCAGCCACGAAGGCGTTACCGCTGCCGAGGCGATTGCCCAGGCGCTTGGCAACAAGGACGTTCACCCGCATGCGATGGACAAGCGCAACATCCCGGGCTGCACCTATTGCCACCCGCAAGTCGCCTCTGTCGGCCTGACCGAGGCCAAGGCCAAGGAAGCCGGCTACACGGTGAAGGCCGGAACGTTCCCGTTCATCGGCAATGGCAAGGCCATCGCGCTGGGCGAGGCGGAAGGCTTCATCAAGACGGTGTTTGACGCCAAGACTGGCGAGCTGCTCGGCGCGCACATGATTGGCGCGGAAGTGACCGAGCTGATCCAAGGCTATGTTGTGGGCAAGACGCTGGAAACCACCGAGGTCGAGCTGATGCAGACCGTGTTCCCGCATCCGACGCTGTCGGAAATGCTGCACGAGGCCACGCTTGCCGCCTACGGGCGCGCGCTACACATCTGATTGGTTATGGGCCGGGGCATAAAGCGCTCCGGCCAGAATTCTCAGTTTTCGAGCAGCGACTGCCGGACAATGTGATCGAATACCGGCGGATAGAGGCGCGAGGAAAACTCGCAGCCAATCATGCCTTCGCGCTTCCAGCGCAGGTGCGCGACCAGCAGTTCAAGTCCCGGAATTCGGATGTAAATCTGGTGCTGCTCACTCAGCCCGGGGCGCCAATCCATGCAGAAGCCGGATTCCGAAATGTCGTGCAACTTGATCCGCATCCACGGCTTCGTGCCCTGACGCACGTCGCAGGTAAGCGATACTTCCGCGCGAGTGGCGCGGGCGTTCATGTCGCTGCGGTCGTTGCCATGAGGTTGATAGGTCACTTGGGCCTCCGTTACAGCGCCTTTTCGCGTTAAATTCTTAACAAGCGGTTAGGCACGCAACCCGCTTAAATCCGGGGTTTCGGAAGTATCGTTTCGGGACAGGTGTTTAACAATTTACATCAGTTAACTTGGTTGTTGCGCGGACTTGGGGCAGCGATGTTTTACTGAGTTTTTTACCTAATTCGAAATGCTAATTGATTGCGATCATGGGGCTAAAATCCCCAATCGGGTTTGCAACATGTTTCGAGAGGCGAAAATGGGGAACCGGGCTAACCCAACAGGGGTCCGGACAGAGGGGTTGCAGGGTATGCGCATCGCATTGGTTGACGACGATCCGGATGAAATTGCCGATATTGCAGCAACTCTGCGCGCGTCCGGAACAGATTGTTCGCTATATTCCAGCGGCGAAGAATTGCTTGCCGCCTTGCGCCGCGAAACCTTTGATCTGTTGCTGCTCGACTGGAACATGATGGGCATGTCAGGGATGAAGGTGCTGGCCTGGGCGCGCGAAAATCTCGATCCGCCGCCGCCAGTCATCATGCTGACCAACCGCGACCGCAAGGAAGACATTGTCTTCGCGCTCGATGCCGGCGCCGCAGACTATATTCGCAAACCAGAAGAGCCCGAAATCGTTCGCGCCCGCATCCGCGCCGCACTTCGCGACCGCCGCAAGGAAACGCCGGAGCCTTCCGACTCCTTTGGTGGTTTCGCCTTCGATGCCATTACGCGCACCGTCCGCTTTGACAATGAAGTCATCGAACTGCGCCAGAAGGAATATTCGCTCGCCCGGTTGCTGTTTGAAAACCTCAATCGGCCGCTGTCGCGCAGCTATATCCTGCAAAAGGTCTGGCAAAGCAGCCCCGACATCGAAACGCGCACGCTCGACGTGCACATTTCCCGCCTCCGCGCGAAGCTGAAGCTTCGCCCCGAGCGCGGCTTTGCCCTGCAAACGATCTTCGGTTTCGGCTATCGGCTGGACAGCACGGGCCAAGCGCGCGATTGAGGTTGCTCCGTGCGGCATCAACTGGCGTAAATCCATGCAGTTTTTCCCAAAGGCGTTCCTGCTGATCTCTGTCGTGGCGGTTCAGGCCTGCGCCGTCTCTACGCCGGTGCGCCTGTCGGTGCCGCGCCAGTCCGCTCTGCCTGACGCCGTCTCGCTCGATCTTGGCCCGCAGCCCGGTCCAGCGCTGACCGCCTTTGCCAACCGGTTCACCCGCCAACTGAATGAGGGCGGGGTAACAGTGCGCAGTGATGCGCCTTATCGGCTGACCCTGACACTATCGGCGCAGCCATCTTTGGCAGGTGTGACCAGCGATGGCGGCAGCGACCCGAAGGCAATCGACTGGCAGTCGCGGCCACGGCGAAAGGGACTGTTCGAGAATTGTGCGGCTGATCGCCTGCGCGCGGTCGCGGTGGGCAGCATCGGGCTCAATGCCAATCCGCCGCTCGTCGCTGAAGCGGAACTCGATAGCTGTAAGGACCGGACTGCCGAACTTGACCGCCTTGCCGTAGCTCTGGCCGGGGCAATCACCCGCCGCTGAGCGGCAATTCAATCCTGAAATTCGTGCCGGCGCCTGCGTCGCTTCGACAGGTGATCTTGCCGCCGTGGCGTGCGATTGCAGCCGAGACAAAGGCAAGGCCAAGCCCAGAGCCGCCCTTGCCTTCGCCAGCGCGCGAACCAAAACGCTTGAACGGATCGCCGGCGCGCTCAGGAGGCAGACCGGGGCCATCGTCATCGATCTCGATCACGGCCCTGTCCTCCGTGACGGCAACCACCAGCGTGACCAGCGTGGCACCATATTTGATGGCATTGCCGACGAGGTTGTCGAGCACGCGCGAAAGCACCGCGCCGTCGGCCAAGGCATAAACCGGGTCTTCACCGACCTGCGCGGCAACTCTGGCGCCCTGATCGGTCGCAAGGGCATAGGCCCGGTCAGCGGCTTCATCCGTCAGCGCACCGAGGTCTGTGTCGGCGATGTCCAGCGGCCTATCGCCGAGCCGGGCGAGTTCGACGAAGTTATCAGCCAGATCCAGCGTCCGGCGCGCATGGAGGCGGATCCGGCCAAACCGGGCCTCAGGCGCTTCGCGATCGGCACGCCCGCTCGTCAGGCCCAGAATTGCAACTTGCGGCGCACGCATGTCGTGCGACAGGAATTCGAGCGCATGGCGGCGCTCTGCCTCGGCGCGGCGCTGGTCAGTCACGTCGGTCAGCATCGCGAGGTGAATGTCGCTCCACTGCGCTTCCGGCTCGCCCATTGACCGGGTGACAACGAAAATGCGGCCATCGCCAAACTTGAGCTCGGTTTCATTCGTGCCTAGTGCGCCATCGATGCGAGCGAGCAACTGGGCCACTGTTTCGCCCTCCATCGCGGCAAGCGGCGCGCCCATGATGGCGGTGGCGCGGCGGTTCATCGTCAGCAGCCGGAACTGCGAATCAAAGACGAACAACGCGTCCGGCGTCGATTCGACCACGCGGCCAAGAAAAGTCCGGCGCTCGCTCAGTTCGTCGACCAGAAAGTCGAGCCGGTTCACCGCGCGTGCGACAGAATCGAAGCCGTCTGCCCGGCGGACGAGAAACGGCTTGCTGCTCGACAAACGATCGGCCTTGGCCATCAGATAGCCGTTGATCGCAGCGAGCCGCCGCCATCCCCACAGCGGATAAGCAATCACCAGGCCAAGCAGCACCGGCCCGGGGGCAACCCACAGGCCCGCCAACACCGCAAGCAGGTAGGACACCGTCAGCGCCAATGCGCCGCACAGCAGAGCGGTCCACAGGCACCAGACGGGTCGCAAGACCCAAAACGAAGCGAACAACAGCCCAATGAATACGAAGAGCAAGGCGAAAGTGGTGCCGTCTCCGAGCGGCGCGATAAAACCTGCCTCGCCGGCGTTCTGGTATACGTTGGCGAGCAATTCCGAACCGCTCATCATCGATCCGGCAGGCGCAGAAACCGGGAAATTATCGCTCAGACCCTGCGCCGTTGCGCCGATGATAATCACTTTCCCGGCGAGGAACTGCGCCGGAACCTCACCCGTCAGCACGGCGGAAGCAGGCAGCGTTCGAAAGGATCCGGCGGCGCGCAAGTGCAGTGCATTATCGGCCCGTGCTGTGTGTGCGCCGCCCAGCTTCTCATGCAAGGCGAGCGCCAGATGTGGCACCGGAGCGCGTCCAGCGACCGGCAGAAAGGGCTCGATCCGCCGCACCGGCCCATCGTTGTCCTGACGGATGCCGACGTGCCCGGTGACAAGCGCCGCTTCGTCAAGCGCGACGATCGGCGGCACCTCGATCGTTCCGGAATTGCGGTCAGGGGCCGGGGCCAGCCCCACGGGCAAGGCCACGTTGCCGGCGCGCCTCAGGCTGGCGGCCAGCGCGGCGTCTGCCTCGGCGTCGGACGGTTCGGTGAACAGAATATCGAGCAGCACCGCGCGCGGCGTGGCCTCGGCAACGCGGTCAACCAGCGCGGCAATACGGCTGCGGTTCCAAGGCCATTGTCCTTCGCTCGCGAGGCTGCGCTCATCGATGGCGATGATAACGATGTCCGGGTTGGCCGGCGATGCTCCTGCCACCAGCGCCCGGTCTAATATGGCGTTATCGAACCGCCCGGTCAGACTCGATCGCCAGGCCCAGCCGGCAATCACCAGCGTCAGCACGAAGATCGTCAGCCATTCGGCAAAGAGCCGCGCGCGGGGCAAGGATCAGCCGCCGACCGTCAGCTTCTGGAACGGCAGCCACACCTGAGCCGAACCATCCGGCGTAGTCTGGATCACCCCGACCCGCCAGCGATAGGCACCCGGCCGCAGCCCGGTGATGGTCATCTCGGGCTTGCCGAGTGCCGGTTCGTCCACCAGCGGCAGACCATCATCGCTGGTGTTAAACAGCTGGAAGCGGAACAGCGAGGTCCCTTCGCCTTCCGACTGCCAGGCAAAGCGGAATCCTCCAGGCAAGCCGGCTTGCCCGGCATCGGCGGCGAGGCCCAGCCGCTGGCGGCGGAAGGCATAGGCTTCTTCCAACCCCTGCAAACCGGCAGCGGAAAAACCAGCGGCGCGCACGAAGTACATGCCGTTCGTCAGGCCTTCGAATTCGGCATGGGGCCGTTGCGCCTGAAGTTCGGCGATCACTTCAAGAAACCCGGCATCACGGGCGACTTGGATACGGTAGCTTTGCGCACGTTCTATCGGCTTGAAATCAAATGAAACCTGCACTTCGGTCTGGACCTTGGCGGGATCGGCGAGGGTCGGGGCGGGGAGCAGGGCTTCCTTGGCCAAGCCGCGGCCTGCCTTTGCCGCAGCTCCGAAGCCGGCGGGCACGGCCAGCTCGGCCTTGCCGGCAGCGACCGCGACTTCCCCTTCGATCGTCTCGCTGGCCGAACTGGCGGCTTCCTCGGAATAGCCAGCGCGGAAAACGGTGCCGCGCACGGCGGTGACTGCAACCGGTGTGCGGACGCGGAAACGGCTGTCTGGCGCCTGCTTCGCCGCCTGAACCTCGGCCTTGCCGCGATCGACCTGCAGTTCGATATCGGTAGCCGGCATCAGCAGATATTTCCGCGCCTGCCCGATCTTCACCCGAGTGTTGGAAGGCAGGGCAATGCGCGATCCATCGGCGCCAGAGATCACCACGAAGCCGTTCGCCCCGGTGGTGATCACGCTGCCCTCAGCCAGTTCAAGGCCCTTGCGCATCTCTGCGCCGGAAACTGCAACCGGGCCGGAAAAGGTCTGCACGCGCAGCGCAACCGGCGTGAACTTCAGCAGGCGGCGCGGAATCGCAAGACGGTAGCCGACCGGCATGTTCCGGGGGATGCGAACGCGGTTCGCAGCTTGCACTTCGCGCCAGGCATTTGGCCCGATCAGATAGCCTTGTGCGAGGCCGTAAAGCGTGTCGGATCGCTTCACCGTGTAAACAAACGTGTCCTCACCGCCCTGAGCAGCGTGCAGCGGGCCCGATCCCATGCAGAGCAACACGGCGACGATCGGCAAATTTCTGCGAAAAATATGCACTTGCACGGATACCCCCACGGATTCGTGTGGAGGCCCATAGCACAGTTTCGGTCAGGACAGTCCTAGCCGCCTGTGCAGCCACGCAAAGAAGCGGTCCACAATCGAGACAGGCCCCGGACCTGCCGCCGCGACGGGCGAAGCCGCCGCTTCGATCTGCGCCTTGAGAGCACCGGCAAAGGCTTTGGCGAGCTGAGGCAACAGCGGCCGGCCCATCGCTTCCCACATCGGTGCCATTGGCCCGCTGCCTTCGACCTTCACGTGCAGCTCGATTGCGGTTTCACCAGCGCCTTGAGCTACGGCGCGGTAGGTGCCGCTCCCTTTGACCGGATCGCTGGTCAGCGCATAGGTAAAGTCGACCTCGCCGGGGCCAGCCCAGCGATCGACCGAGACATCGACCTTGACCGTGCGCACCAGTCCGCCAACCCCGACCTTGAGCACCCATCGCGAGTGATCAGCGTCGATCATCTCGACGTGCTGCATCCCCGGCATCAGGGGGGCCCAGCCGGAAATGTCGGAAACAAAGTCCCACACCGCACCAATGGGCGCGGCAATCACGGTGCCTTGCGTCGTTTCAATCATGCCCGGCGCGCCAGTTCTTCGGCAAGCAAGGTACTCGGCTGACCCATGGCGTGGCGGGCTGCGAGCCAGCCGGTGGTGATCCCGCGCGCGTTGGAGATGCCGCTCTGCATCATGCCGCCGGTTTCGATCCGCGCCAGCGAGTTACCTGCGCCGTATAGCCCCTCGATCGGCGCATCGGCCCATGACATGATCCGGCAATGCTCGTCCGCCAGCAGGCCGGTGGCGGGAATGGCCGAGCCGGACATGCGTTTCAGCTGGATGGCGTGGAACGGTGCCTTCACCAGCGAGCCGAGGTTCGGGTTGGGCTGGTGGAACCGGTCGCCGGCCATCCATGCGCTCCACGGATGGGTGCCACGGTGATGGTCGGGGTCAACGCCCTGATCGGCCAGCGGATTGAACCGCGCCACCGCCGCCACTAGTCCAGCCGGATCGATGCCGGCGAGGTTGGCCAGTTCCTCAAGCGTATCGGCGGTATGGCCAACACCCTCGGGCACTTCCTGTCCCGGCATCAGCCCGGCGAAGGGGTAATTTTCCCGCGCCTGGCTGTCCATAATCGCCCAGCACGGATAGTTCGGCTGGGTCTGGGTATTGCCGTCCACCAGATCGAGCTTGAAGCCGTAATCGCGGTAGAACGATTCATTGGCGAACCGCTGCCCCGAACGGTTGACCACGATGACGTGCGGCAGCCCGATCACCGCCATGGCGCTGCGGTACATCGGATGGCCTTCCTCGTCCTCCTCGTTGGGCAGGCTCACACCGAGCAGCGAAATATCGGGTACGCGTGAAATCCGCGCGTTGAAGGGGCAGGCGAGGCGGAAATTCGCGCCGTCGACGGCCGAGAACACCAGCGATCCGGCATCGACCTGCTGGCTCAGGCTGCGGTTGTAATCCTCGCGCCGTTCATAGCTGCTGACCGCGATCAGCACGCCCTTGTCTGCCCGGATCGCCAGTTCGCGGCCGTCATGGATCACGCGCACTCCGGTGATCCGGGTGCCATCGCTGAACAGTTCGACTGCCTCGGCCCCGGTCAGCAGCGGGATGCCGCGATCGACCGCCGCTTTGACGAAGGCGGCCGCGAGACCCGGGCCGAGGCAGCGCTCATCGCGCTCCATCCGCTCGGCCAGGCGGGAGAAGTCCCACTTGGCGAGGTGCGCGGTGCCGCCGAATTCGTACATGTCATCGTGCGTGAAGCCGAACGGCATCTGCGGCGAAATCCGCGTCTGTTCGGCCCATTCGCCCAATGTGGCGGCGGGGAAGGGCTCTATTTCCAGCAAGCGGCCTTCGGGCACGCCATCGGGATCGACGCCATAAAAGTAGTCCGGGCAGTGGCGGATCGCCTTCATCCGCAGGTCGGTGTGTTCCTCGAACCAGGCCAGCGCCTCGCGCGCATGGAGCACGAAGTTCAGGATCGCCCGCTCATCGGCGTGGCCCATCGACAGGCGGCGGAGGTATTCAAACCCCTTGCCCGGCGAATCCTCGACTCCCAACGCGGCGGCATAGCGATTGCCCGGCACCCAGACTTCACCCATCGACAGCGCCGTAACCCCGCCCACCTTGCTGGTGCGCTCAAGCACGATGGCGCTGCCGCCCGCATCATGCGCGGCGATCGCTCCGGCAAGGCCGCCCGCACCCGAACCGATCGAAACGAAGTCGGCTTCCATGTCCCACTGGGCGGCCTGGTTGTTGAGCATCGAATCTCTCCCGGATGTGTTCTCGAATTAATGCTACCTCAAGCGTAGCATTAATTCCAGCGCCCTAAAAACTGCCGAGATGTTGCGCTGGCGGGCAAACGGCACTTAACTTTGGCGCGCCCTTGCCGGTCTTACCCATGACAGCTCGGCCGGATGGTCCGGAAGAGCATCGCAGGTTCCTATACCCGGGGGGTTTTAGACCATGACTGTCATCAATACCAATATCAGCGCCATGCGCGCTGCCAATGCTTCGAATTCCGCCGCGCTCATGCAGGGCACCGCCATGCAGCGCCTCGCTACCGGCAAGCGCATCAATTCCGCCAAGGACGACGCCGCCGGCCTTGCCATCTCGACCTCGATGACCTCGCAGATCACCGGCATGCAGCAGGGCGTCCGCAACGCCAACGACGGCATCAGCCTCGCCCAGACGGCAGAAGGCGCTCTGAACGAAGTGACAAACATGCTGCAGCGGGTCCGCGAACTCGCCGTCCAGTCTGCATCAGGCACCTATCAGGCTGCCGACCGCGCCAACATGCAGCAGGAAGTCAGCTCGCTGACGTTGCAAGTCGGCTCGGTCCTCGCCAATACCGAATTCAACGGCGTTGCCCTGTTCAGCACCACTGCTGGCACCGACATCACCTTCGACATCCAGGCCGGCGCCAATGCTGCCGACGTCATCTCGGTCACCAGCCTTGCCATCGACGGCACCAATATTGATGCCACCGCGCTTGACGTTTCGACATCGGCGCTGGCCGTGACCACCATGGCCAATGTCGATGCGGCGCTGGCCGAAGTGGCCAACACCAACGCGGCCTTTGGCGGCGGTGAAAGCCAGCTGCAGTCGGCAATCAACAATCTGACGTCGAACTCGACCAACCTGTCAGATGCCCGCAGCCGCATCATGGACGCCGACTATTCGGCCGAAACCACCATGCTCGCCAAGGCGCAGATCCTCAGCCAAGCCTCGACCGCGATGATTGCGCAGGCCAACCAGGCACAGCAGAACGTTCTATCGCTTCTCAAGTAAGCGCTCGGACAGGCTGACGCCCCCCAGAAAGGCCCGGTACCGGTTTCGGTGCCGGGTCTTTTTGCGCGTTTGGAAATGGCAAATCTGGCGGAAGAGGTGGGATTCGAACCCACGGATAGGTTTCCCCATCGCTGGTTTTCAAGACCAGTGCCTTAAACCGCTCGGCCACTCTTCCGCATCCGGTTCGAACTCAACGCCCGAATGCCCAGATGGACGCGGCTAGCGGCAGTCTGCGACGAGTGCAATTCCCTTTGCGGCCTGACTGTGCAATTGTTGGGGCAATGATTGGAATTCAGCAGATCTTTCGCCTGACAGGGGTTTTTGCCGCAGCGACATTGCTCGGGCCCCAGCAAATGGCGGCGCAATCGTCGGGGAGCGTTTCCGTGCCGGTTGTCCAGCCCCTGCCGGAAAACCCCGCGCCTGAGGAGCAGGCTCCAAACAATGCCGCCTTCCAGGGCTATGTCCAGCTACTCGCCGCACGCGCGCGGGCCGAAGGGGTGAGCGAGCGGACGATCCGAGCCTTTACCGAAGGCCTGACCGAAAATCCGCGCGTGGTTGCGCTTGATCGCTCGCAGCCGGGGTCAAGTTCGACCAGCGCCATTCCCCGCTTCGAACCTTACCGCCGCACCCATGTCGATGCCGCGCGTATCAACGGGGGCCGCCGCGTCTATCAACAGGTCGCTAGCTTTGCCCCCTCGATCGAGGCGCAATACGGCGTTCCGGCCCCGATTCTCCTCGCCATATTCGGGCATGAGAGCAATTACGGCAGCTACAAGGGCGATTTCGATCTGGCGCGCGCACTCGCAACGCTCGCTTTCGAAGGCCGTCGGCGCGAGCTGTTTGCCGAGGAATTCGTCGCTGTTCTCAAGATGGCGGACCGCGGCGTGCCGCGCGACCGGCTCAAGGGATCGTGGGCCGGCGCCTTCGGAAATCCGCAGTTCCTGCCCAGCATGTACCTGCGCCTCGCTGTCGACGGCGACGGTGATGGGGACCGCGACATCTGGCATTCGCAGCCTGATACGCTCGCCTCGATCGCCAACTATTTCCGCGATGCTGGCTGGCGTCCCGGTCAGCCGTGGGGCGTTCAGGCCGCCGTTCCTGCCGAGTTCGACCGTGCCTCGGTTGCCGGCAAGGTCAAATCCCCGTCCTGTCCGCGTGTCCATGCCCGCCATTCGCGGTGGATGCCGGTGTCGGAATGGAAGTCACGCGGCATAACGCCGCTGGCTCCGGTCGGCGATTCGGTGATGGCCGCGCTGTTCGAACCCGATGGCCCGGGCGCGCCGGCTTACCTGTTAACCGGGAATTATCGGGTTATCCTCCATTACAACTGCTCGAACTTCTACGCTCTTTCCGTGGGATTGCTTGCAGATGAGATTGCCCGTTAACCGCTTTGCGGCGCTGACCCTTACTACCTTGTTGTTCGCCACCGCCGCTCACGCGGGGGACAAGCGCGCTGTCGTGCTTGCTCCTACAAGCGGCCCGGCGGCCGACTATCCGATGGTGCTGGGTGATCCCTTCGTGGTCGATGGCGTGACCTATACCCCGCAGGACAAGCTGAACTTCGATCAGGTCGGCTATGCCGGCGTGGGCGGGGGCACAGGCATCAGCATCGCGCACCGCACACTACCGATGCCAAGCTATGCCGAGGTAACCTCGCTCGATTCCGGCCGCACAATCCTTGTGCGCGTTACGCGACGGGGACCGATGGACGGGCCGAACATCGTCGATCTGTCGCCCGATGCCGCCGCCCAGCTTGGCGTCACCGCAAGCCGCACCGCGATCCGCATACGCCGGGTCAACCCGCCCGAGGCCGAACGCGCCGCCCTGCGCGATGGCCGCGCCGCGCCGCTGCGCATGGATACGCCGCAGTCCTTGGTCGCCGTGCTGCGCCGCAAGCTCGATCCGGCGGCCGCGCCGGTCCTCTTGCCGCTGCCCAAGGTGATAGGCGCCGCGGTCACTCCGCCAATTGCTGCTAACCCGCCCGTACCGACCAGCCCGCGGGTGTCGACACCCAAGGCTACCCCGGTCGCAGCTACACCCAAGCCTGCGCCGAACGCTGCACCAGTTCAGGCGGCAGCACCGCCGCAAAAGGCCCCACCCGCAGCCAAGTCTTCGGGCTCGCTCGTCGTCCAGATCGGTGCGTTTTCCAGTGAGGCCAGGTCTAACGAAATCGCCCGCAAACTTGGCGCCGGCGTGGCGCCTGCCGGCAAGCTGTTCCGTGTCCGCATGGGGCCGTTCACCAGCCGTGGACAAGCCGAAGCCGCGCTCGCCAAGGCGAAGGCGGCTGGCTATAGCGAGGCACGAATCCAGACCGCGTCCTGACGTCTGATCAGGCCTGCGCGGTAAGAGTGCGGGTGTCCTGTTGAAGACAAAGCTCAAGCTGATGTTGGCCCTGGCGGCGCTGCCGCTGCTCGGTTCACCGCTGCTGTCCGAACCGACTCGCGTCATCGTTGCCGTGACCGATGCGCCCGAAGTCACGGCCACACCGATTGCCGTGGGCGACCGCACCCATCCCCCGGCTGAGCTGGACACGATCCCGATCGCCTTCCTCGTCGATGTCGGATCCGGACAAGTGCTCTATTCAAAAGAGCCCGATCGCCGGTTCCTGCCCGCCTCGATCACCAAGGTGATGACGCTTTATACCGCCTTCGATCTGCTCAAGGCAGGCCGGATCAAGCCCGAACAGCCAATGGTGATGAGCCCCGAGGCCTATCGCAAGTGGCACAATGTCGGCACGTCACTCGAACTGGACCTGACCAAGCAGGCCACGGTTGAAACGCTGGTCCTCGCAATCGCCAACATATCGGCGAACGATGCGGCAGCGGTCCTGGGCGAAGGCGCGGCCGGATCTGTAGATAACTGGATCACGCTGATGAATGCCGATGCCCGGCAGCTCGGCATGTCCAACAGCCATTTCGGCACGCCCAATGGCTGGATGGACCAAGGCGAAACCTATGTCACCGCGCGCGATCTTGTCACGCTAGCCACGGCCATGGTTTCCGCCCATCCGGACCTTTACAGCCACTATATTGGTCACAAGTCGCTGCAATGGGACGACAGGAGCAAACGGAATCACGATCCGCTGATCGGCAAATTGCGCGGCGCAGACGGGATCAAGACCGGGTTCACCAATCAGGCCGGCTTCGGCTATCTTGGATCGGCAGAGCGCGACGGGCGGCGGCTGGTCATGGTCGTAGCCGGGGTCGACCGGGGCAAGGAACGCGACAAGGCCGCCGCGGCGCTGATGGAATGGGGCTTCTCCGCCTTTTCCAATCGCCCGATCTTTGCGCCGGGTTCGCGCGTGGGCGAAGCGCGGGTGCAGGGCGGTGAGAACCTCACCGTGCCGCTCGTCGCGCCAGCCGCCTTCGGCATTACCATGCCGCGCGATGCGGGAGGCGACGTGCATGTGCGCATCGTCTATGAAGGTCCGATCCAGGCTCCGGTGAAAAAGGGAAGCATGATCGCCGCGCTCGAAATTACCACCGGCAAGGGCGAACCGCACCGCGTGCCGCTGTTCGCCGGGGCTGACGTCGCGCCGGCTGGCTGGCTGGCCCGACTGCGCAACGGCATCGTGAGCCCGCTGCTGTGACCACCCGCGGTCGCTTCATCGCGCTTGAAGGCGGGGAAGGGGCGGGCAAAAGCACGCAAGCCCGCTTGCTGGCAGAGGCTTTGCGCGAACGCGGCCTTGAAGTTGTCACCACGCGCGAACCGGGCGGCACGGCGGGTGCCGAGGCGATCCGGGGGCTGCTGCTCGGGCTGGACGGCGATGGCTGGAACCCGCGCGCCGAGGCGTTGCTGTTCGCTGCTGCACGATCGGACCATGTCGAGCGGCTGATCGTGCCTGCAGTGACTCGTGGCGCATGGGTAATCTGCGACCGCTTCGTCGATTCAAGCCGCGCCTATCAGGGCGGTGGCGGCGGCCTTTCCGATGAAGAGGTGATGGAACTCCACCGCATCGGCAGCCAGGGTCTGCTGCCCGACCTGACGCTGCTGATCGAGGTCAGGCCTGAAGTCGCAGAAGGAAGGCTATCCGCGCGCGATGGCGACGTTTCGGACCGCATCGGCGGCCGCCCGGCAGAGTTCCACGCCCGCGTCGCCGCCGCTTTTGCCCGCTTTGCCGCCGAGCAGCCCGAACGCTTTGCCCTGATTGACGGCAATGGCGATGCCGAGACGATTCATCGCGCGATCCTTTCAGCCATCGAGCCGCTGACATGACGCTGGTCGGCCATGAGGAGGCATGGCGCGAATGGCGCCGTGCCATGGCGGGCGACCGGATGCACCACGCGTGGATGCTGGTCGGCTCGAAAGGCACCGGCAAAGGCCTGTTCGCCCGCGCCGCCGCTGCCGAACTGGTGGCGCAGGCGGGCGTTTCGCAACCTGCTTGGGACCACCACCCGGACATCCTCATCCCCGAACACCCGCCCGAAAAAGGCGAGGAAAAAAAGGCCGAGGCGGGCGATCCAGATGTGAAGCGCAAGCGCTCGATCCCGGTCGAGGAAGTGCGCGCCCTCCAGCGCCGCCTGACCACACGGCCCACGCTGGGCAGCCGCCGGGCGGTGATTTTCGATCCGGCGGACGATCTGGAGCGCGCGGCCTCCAATGCGCTGCTCAAAAGCTTGGAGGAACCGCCCGTCGGCACCTTCTTCCTGCTCGTCACGCACCGACCGGCGCGGCTGTTGCCGACCATCCGCTCACGCTGCCGCGTCCTGCGCTTTCCGGCGATCAGCGATGCCGAAATGGAGCGCATCCTCGCCCTCGAAGCGCCCGAAGCCGACGCTGCGACCCGCAGCGCCGCGATTGCCGCCGCGGGGGGATCGCCGGGGGCGGCGCTCGGCTTCGTCGATCAGGATCTCGCGCCCCTCCACCGGATCATGGGCCGGCTGGTTCAGGAAGGCGACGAGCACTTTGCCCTGCGCGGCGAGTTTTCCGCCCTGATCGGCGCCCGGCCCGATCGGGAACGGCAACTGGCCACGCTCGACCTTGCCCGCGCCGTGCTCACCGGGATGTTGCGCGTCGCCAGCCCCGCGCAGCAGTCGCGCGTGATCGCTGCCCATGCCGAGCTTTCAAGCCTGACCGCGCTGGTTCCGACGCACAATTTCGATGCTGGCCTGCTGGCTATGGAAATTGGCGGGTTGCTGGCCTCGGCAGCCATGCCTAGAGAGACGGCCTGACTTGCAGCTTTGAAAGTACCCCACCGGCAATGGCCGATCCCTATTACATTACCACGGCGATCTCTTATCCCAACGGCAAGCCGCATATCGGCCACGCCTATGAGGCGATTGCGGCCGATGTCATCGCCCGCCACCAGCGCATGCGCGGGCGCGACGTGCGATTCCAGACGGGGACCGACGAACACGGCCTGAAGATGGCGCAAAAGGCGCGCGAGCTGAATATGACGCCGCAAGCGCTCTGCGATGAAATGTCTCAGTATTTCATTGAAATGTGTGACGCATTGAATGTCAGTTATGACGTTTTCATGCGCACGACCGAGTCCCGCCACCACACGGCCAGCCAGGCCCTGTGGCGGCGGATGGAGGCCAATGGCGACCTCTATCTCGATCGCTACGAAGGCTGGTACTCGATCCGCGACGAGGCCTATTACGACGAAAGCGAGCTGACCGACGGAGAAGGGGGGCAGAAGCTCTCGCCGCAGGGTACCCCGGTCGAGTGGACGGTCGAGGAAAGCTGGTTCTTCCGCCTTTCGAAGTACGGCGAACCGCTGCTCGCATTGTACCGCGACCACCCGGAATTCCTCCAGCCTGACAGCCGCCGCAATGAAGTCCTGCGCTTTGTGGAAGGCGGACTGCGCGATCTTTCCGTTTCGCGCACGAGCTTTGACTGGGGCGTCAAGGTTCCCGGCAGCGACGCTCAAGCAGAATCCGGGCACGTCATGTACGTCTGGGTCGATGCGCTAACCAACTATCTGACGGGGCTTGGTTTTCCTGTAGAAACCGAAGATATGGCCAAGTGGTGGCCAGCCGATCTCCACCTGATTGGCAAGGACATCGTCCGCTTCCACACGGTCTACTGGCCGGCCTTCCTGATGAGCGCCAAGCTGCCGCTGCCCAAGCAGGTGTTCGGGCACGGCTTCCTGCTCAATCGCGGGCAGAAGGAATCGAAGTCGCTAGGCAATGTCACCGATCCGCTCGGACTGGCGGATCGTTTTGGCGTCGACGTCCTGCGTTATTTCCTGATGCGCGAAGTCGCTTTCGGGCAGGACGGATCCTATTCGCCCGAGGCCATTGTCCTGCGCGGCAACAGCGAACTGGGCAACGCTTTCGGCAATCTCGCGCAGCGCACGCTGAGCTTTATCGCCAAGAACCTCGAAGGCGCACTGCCGCGCATTTCAGGTCACGATGCAGCCGATGACGCGCTTTTTTCTGCGGTTGGCAAGGCAGTTCATCACGACATTCCCGCCTTGTTTGACGCTGTGGCGCCAACGCAAGCGCTGGAAACATGGACGCAGGCCGTCTTCGCCTGCAACGCCTATATCGACGCGCAGGCCCCCTGGGCGCTCCGCAAGACCGACCCGGAGCGCATGGAAACCGTGCTGGCCACGCTCTACATCTGCATCGCGCAACTGGCCGTTGCCGCCCGCGCGGTGATCCCGGCGAGCGCCGATCGGCTGCTTGACGCCATGGGCATCGCGGCGGACCTGCGAACATATGAGGCAATCGGCTCGCATTGGTATTCGCCGCTCGCCGAGGGCGAATTCCGCCTCGCCGCGCCGACGCCGCTGTTTCCCCGGCTCGAATTGCCGGCCGAAGACGCCTGATGCTGATCGATTCGCACTGCCACCTGAATTACAAAGGCCTTGTTGAGGAGCAGCAGGCCGTGCTGGCCCGCGCGCGCGCTGCCGGAGTGACCGGGTTTCTCAACATCTCGACCCGCGAACGCGAATGGGCCGACATCATCGCGCTGGCCGAACAGGAAAGCGACGTCTGGGCCAGCGTGGGCATTCATCCGCACGAGGCTGACACCCATGCCGATCTTGGCGAGGCTGCGCTGCTTGAAGCCGCCGCCCACCCGCGTGTGGTGGCCATCGGAGAGACCGGGCTCGACTACTATTACGATCACTCCGACCGGCAGACCCAGCAGGCGCTGTTCCGCACGCACATCGCCGTTTCGCGCGAAACCGGCCTGCCGCTGATCGTCCATACCCGCGATGCCGAAGACGATACCGCCGCGATCCTGTCGGACGAAATGGGGAAGGGGGCCTTCCCGGCGCTTATCCACTGTTTCACGGCATCGGCCGATTTCGGCCGCAAGGTGATCGACATGGGGCTGACGATATCGCTGTCTGGTATCATAACGTTCAAGAATGCCAAGGACTTGCAGGCCGTTGCCACCGAAGTGCCTGAGGACAGGTTGCTGGTCGAAACCGATGCGCCGTTCCTCGCGCCGATCCCGCATCGCGGCAGGGTCTGCGAGCCGGCTTTCGTGGCCGATACGGCGCGCTTCGTTGCGGGCCTGCGCGGGGTTTCGGAAGAAGACCTGCGCGCTACCACCAGCCGGAACTTCTTCAATCTGTTCACGAAAGCCGCCGCATGAAGGCGCTGATCCTTGGATCAGGCACATCGACCGGCGTTCCGCGCGTCGGCAACGATTGGGGCGATTGCGACCCCGAAGAGCCGCGCAACCGGCGGCTGCGCGCTTCGATCCTGGTCGAAAGCGATGATGGTTCGCGGCTGCTGGTCGATACCTCAACAGACTTGCGCGCGCAGTTACTCGCCAATGACATCGACCGGATCGACGGCATTTTCTGGACTCATGAGCACGCCGATCATTGCCACGGCATCGATGATCTGCGCGTCCTGCGCTATGGCCGAGGCGGGCCGTTGCTGGGCTACGCGCATAGCGATGTCGTGCGCATACTGCGCCAGCGGTTCGGCTATGCCTTTGCCGGGCAGCACGGCTATCCGACGATCATTTCGCTCGAAAGCCTCGACCGTCTTAGGATCTGCGCCGGTATCGGCGTGGCCAGCGTGCAGATGCCGCACGGGCCGAGTGAAACAACCGGCTTTCGCTTCGATAGCAACGGAAAGACAATAGTTTACGCGACAGACTTCAGCGCCGTTACCAAGGAAATGCTCGATCTGTTCTACGGCTGCGACGTACTCGTGGTTGATTGCCTGCGCCGCGAGCCGCATCCTACGCATTGCCACCTGGAAATGGCGATCGAACTGGCCAATGCGACGCGCGCCAAGAAGGCCGTGTTGACCCATCTCGACAAGTCGATGGACTACCAGACGTTGAGCCGTGAGATCCCGGATCATGTGCTGGTCGGCTACGATGGCATGGTGATAACGGCATGACCGGCGACATGCTCGTTTCGCTGGCCGCGCTGACGGCGTGCGGCTTTCTCGCATGGCGATCGTTTGGCAGCTATCGCAAGTCCAGGCGCGAGACCGCGATCATGGCTGCGGCCTGGGTCGGCATATTCGTAGCGCTTGTTTTCGTGCTCAAACAGCTGGGAGTGGAGCAATGACATCCCCTTCAGTCGTGCTTAATTTAACATAATATATATTATCAATCTAATATGTCAGAACCTCTGAACCGCCTTCTCTCGATCATGGCCCGCCTGCGCGACCCGCAGGACGGCTGCGAATGGGATGTCGCCCAGACTTTCGCAACGATCGCGCCCTATACGATCGAGGAAGCCTATGAAGTCGCTGACGCCATCGAGCGCGACGATATGGCGGCGCTCAAGGACGAACTCGGCGACCTGCTGCTGCAAGTGGTGTTTCACGCGCGCATCGCCGAAGAAGCTGGCCACTTTGATTTTTCGGCCGTGGCCAATGCCATCAGCGACAAGATGCACGCGCGCCACCCGCACGTGTTCGGCGACCAGCCAGACATTGGCCAGTCCCGTGAAGTCCGCTGGGAATCGCTCAAGGCCCAGGAACGCGCCGCCAAGGGCGCCAGCAGCGCGCTCGATGGCGTGGCTGCCGCCCTGCCGGCGCTGATGCGCGCTGAAAAACTGCAGAAGCGCGCGGCCCGGGTCGGGTTCGATTGGCCGGACGTGTCAGCTCCAGCTGACAAAGTACTTGAAGAGATGGCTGAACTCGCTGACGCGCGCGATCCCGATCATGCTGTCGAGGAAGCGGGAGACCTGCTCTTCGCGGCGGTCAATCTGATCCGCAAGCACGGTATCGCGCCCGAAGATGCCCTGCGCCGGGGCAATGCCAAATTCGAACGGCGGTTCCGCCAAATGGAACAGATGGCCAGCGCGCGCGGACAAGATTTCGCCGCACTCAGCCTCGACGAACAGGAAGCCCTCTGGCTTGAGGCCAAAGCTTCAGAGGTGTGAGTAACGGCCGAATTCGCGCGGGGTGAGCCGCACAGTCAGGCGGCGTTGGGGACCCTGCTCCCCTTCCTCGATTTCGTCGCCGGCCACGAGTTCGTCTTCGGATATGACATCACCGTGGGCGCGCAGCCAGGCAATTCGTTGCCCGTCACTGGCGGGCAACACGAAAACATAGCTCTGCGCTTCGGCTGTGAGCATATGACCGAGAACTTCTAACAGATCGTCACAGTTTTCACCCGTAAGCGCCGACAATGTAACGATCTTGTCACCCTTGCGGCGTGCCCGCTCTTCTTCAAGGTCAGCCATGCGATCAGGTTCGAGCAGGTCCCATTTGTTCCAGACCTCGACAATCGGCGCCTTTGGCTCCTCGCCTTCCTCTGTCTCGACAAGGCCGAGTTCCGCCAGCACATCGAGCACCTGTGACTTCTGCGCCTGGCTATCCGGATTGGCGATGTCACGCACGTGGACGATCACGTCTGCCGCGGTGACCTCTTCCAGCGTGGCACGGAAAGCGGCGACAAGCTGCGTCGGCAGGTCCGAAATGAAACCCACCGTGTCCGACAGGATGGCCTTGTCCACGCCGGGCAACCGGATTGCGCGCATCGTCGGGTCCAGCGTGGCGAAGAGCAAGTCCTCCGCCATTACGTCCGCCCCGGTCAGCCGGTTGAACAGTGTGGACTTGCCGGCGTTGGTATAGCCGACCAGCGCAACTACCGGCCAGGGCGCCTTGCCGCGCCTCGACCGGTGCAGGCCGCGGGTGCGGCGCACCTGTTCAAGCTCTCTCCGCAACCGGGCCATGCGGTCACGGATCATCCGGCGGTCGGATTCGATCTGGGTTTCGCCGGGGCCGCCAAGGAAGCCGAAGCCGCCGCGCTGGCGTTCGAGGTGAGTCCAGCTGCGCACCAGCCGTCCGGCCTGATAATCAAGGTGCGCCAGCTCTACCTGAAGCCGGCCTTCCGCCGTTCGCGCGCGTTCGCCGAAGATTTCGAGGATCAGCCCGGTACGGTCAATCACCTTGCGCTTGAGCTTTTCCTCAAGATTGCGCTGCTGAATCGCCGTCAGTGCGCCATCGACGACGACCAGTTCCGCCTCACCCAGAGTGCAGGCCGTGGCAATGTTCTGGATCTGGCCTTCGCCGAACAGCGTCCCAGCCTTCGGCTCGCGCACCGAGATGATGATCGCTTCCACGACCTCGAGACCGATGGCGAGCGCCAGGCCCTTCGCTTCCTCAACCCGCGCATCGCCATCACCGCCCCTGCCCCGGATCACCGGGCAAACGACGACGGCCCGCGCGCCGCGGGCTACCTCGCCGACGAGATCGTCATCCTGGTTCAGGAGTCGTCCTCGTCTTCCTCGCCCTGGAGGTCGACCGGCGTGACCGGCTGGATCGTCGAGACCGCATGCTTGTAGGCGAGCTGCACATAGCCCTCGCGTTCGAGAAGCATGCAGAAGAGGTCGTAGGCGGCAACGCGGCCCTGCAACATCACACCGTTGACCAGGAACATCGTCACCTGCACGCCGGCGGCGCGGATAGAGGCGAGGAACACGTCCTGCAGCAGGCGTTGCCGCTTGTTGCCTTCCGCGCTGGAGAACTGGCGCGCATCGACCGGCTGGCTGGGCATGATCGTACTGATCGCGTGCTTGTAAACCAGCTGCGAGGCGCCATCGCGGCGCAGCAGGATCGAGAAATTGTCAAACCAGGTGACGATGCCCTGCAGCTTGACGCCCTTGACGAGGAACATCGTCACCGGGGTCTTGTTCTTGCGCAGCAGGTTGAGAAACTGGTCCTGAAGGTTGGGGCTGCCCTTCCCTGCCGTTACCGGGGCGGGCGCTTCGCTTTCAACAGCAGCGGAAGCAGGCTTGGGGCGCGCAGTCAGAGTCTTGGTCGGTCCGGGCATCATTCACTTCCTTCTCTTTTTTGGCGGCCGTTTATACGGTCCGCGATCAGGCTGATCGTCCCGCCTGCGAAGCGGGTGAACAGCCGTTTGGTTGAAGAATGCTACTATCAAGCCGGCTTCGGGTAAATGCGGAAAATGGCAATAATATTACACAATTTCCGTCAGGCTTCGGCTTCTTCCTCAAAGTCCTTACCCACCATTCCTAGCAGCTTGAGCTTCCTGTGCAGGGCGGAACGCTCCATCCCTATGAAAGTTGCCGTCTTGGAAATATTGCCGGAAAACCGCCGAATCTGGACGCGCAGATATTCGCGCTCGAAGTTCTCTCGCGCTTCGCGAAGCGGCACGCCCATCAGAGCTGAGAGGCCCGATTCGCCCGCGATCCGGCCGGAAAGGATTTCCGGCGGCAACATATCGGCCTCTACCCGGCCAAGTTTGTCGCGCGGGGTGAGGATGACTGTGCGTTCGACCACGTTGCGCAACTGGCGCACGTTGCCCGGCCATTCATAGCTCTGCAACGCGGCCATGGCTTCGGATGAAACCTCCGGTGCGGCCAGCCCCTGATCGGCGGCGTAGCGCGTGAAGAAGTGATCGACGAGCGAGGGAATGTCATCGCGCCGGTCGGACAATGCGGGCACATGAACCGGCACCACGTTGAGCCGGTAGAACAGATCCTCGCGAAAGCGGCGCTCGGCGATTTCGCGTTCGAGGTCCCTTGATGTCGAGGAAATCACCCGCACGTCGACGCGGACCTGCCGGTTGCCGCCAACACGGACGAACGCCTGTTCGGTCAGCACGCGAAGGATACGGGCCTGGGTCGATAGCGGCATGTCGGCAACTTCATCGAAGTACAGCGTGCCACCGTCGGCCATTTCAAGCAGGCCCGGACGGACGAGATTGCCATCCTGTTCCTCGCCGAACAGTTCGTGTTCAAAGCGTTCAGGCGTGATGCGCGCCGAATTGACGCTGACGAAGGGGCTGGCGGAACGCGGGCTCCAGTCGTGCAGCAGGCGGGCGGCGATTTCCTTGCCCGAACCGGCCGGACCGGTGATCAGCAGTCGGCTGCCGGTGTTGGCAACGCGCTTCAGCGTGGCGCGGACCTGGTTGATCGCGCTCGAATTGCCGGTGAATTCGTATTCGGGCACCCGGTCCTTCTTGAGGCGGGCATTCTCGCGGCGCAGTCGCTCGGTTTCGGTAGCGCGGCCAACGAGCAGCAGCAGGCGCTCGGCCTCGAACGGCTTCTCGATGAAGTCCATTGCGCCTCGGCTGATGGCGGAAACAGCCGTGTCGATGTTGCCGTGGCCCGAAAAGATCACCACCGGCAGTTCGGGTTCGCGCGCCTTGATCGCGTCGAGCACTTCGAGCCCGTCCATCGGGCTGCCGTGGAGCCAGACGTCAAGCAGGACCAAACTGGGCCGGCGCTCGTCAATCGCGGCGAGCGCGGCACCGCTATCCCCGGCTGTACGGCATTCGTACCCCTCGTCGCTGAGCACTCCAGCGACGAGATCGCGGATGTCGCGTTCATCGTCGACGATCAGAATTTCGAGCGCCATAAGTTCCTCTTCTCAACTATTCTGCAGCTTCGGACGCGGGGCGCCGCGCCAAGGGGTCACGCGCAAAGCGCATGGTGACGAGTGTGCCGCCGCTCTCAACCGAGGCGAAGGTCATGATGCCGCCGTGTTCCTCGATGATCTTCTTGACGATGGCGAGGCCGAGCCCGGTGCCCTTTTCGCGCGTGGTGACATAGGGTTCGGCAATCCGTTCACGATCTTGCGGTAGGCCGATGCCATTGTCAGCCACGGCGATGACGACCTGCTCGCTTTCGGCGCACATCTCGACCGAAACCTTGCCGCGATAGTCGGCCGAAGCGTTGCGCGCCCGCGCTTCAACCGCTTCGATGGCGTTCTTGATGACGTTGGTCATCGCCTGCCCGTACTGGTGGCGGTCGCAGAGGATGCGGTCGGGAACGTCGGTTTCGGCGCGGAAGTTGAAATCGATATCGGGGCGCGCGACTTCCTGCAGGAACAGCGCCTGCCGGGCGAGATCGACCGGGTCCTCATTGCGGAACACCGGCTTGGGCAGCCGCGCAAAGCTGGAGAACTCGTCGACCATCTTCCGCAAGTCGCCGACCTGACGGATGATCGTGCTGGTCAGTTCGCTGAACAGTTCGGGATCATTGACGATCTGCTTCTTGTAGCGCCGATTCAGCCGCTCGGTGGCGAGCTGGATCGGGGTGAGCGGGTTCTTGATCTCATGCGCGATGCGGCGGGCAACGTCAGACCATGCGGCCTGCCGCTGATCGAGCACCTGGCGGGTGATATCTTCGAATGATATCACGTGGCCAGCCCGGTCCTTGGCGATCTTGACCGCGAGGGTAAGCAGATCTCCGCCCTTGCCGTACTGGATCACACCCTGATCGCGCCCGGTTTCCATGAGCGCGGCAAATTGCGGAGCGGCATCGGCCAGCTTCTCGCTCACCGGCTCTGCATCCTGATCGCCGTAAAGCAGCCGCATGGCCGGGCTGTTGATCAGCTGGATCACGCCTTTGCCATCAACCGAGATGACGCCAGCGGAGACCGATTCCAGCACCGCTTCGATAAAGGCGCGGCGTTCGTGAAGCTGCTGGTTGGCACTGACCAGCGCCTGCGTCTGGCGTTCAAGCTGAGCGGTCATGCGGTTGAAGGCGCGGTTGAGCAGGCCCACCTCATCCGCGCCGGTACGTCCTTCGACCCGCATCGAGAAATTGCCCGAACCAACCTGCCGCGCGGCGGACACAAGATCATAGAGCGGCTTCACCTGCCGGTCGGCAAAGCGCAGTGCGAACCACACGGCCAGCCCGACGATAGCCAGCGAGGCGGCGAACAGGGCGATGTTGAAGCGCAGCTGCAATTGCCGCGCGCGCGCCGTCAGCACTTCATAATCGCGCACGATATTTTCGGCCCGCTGGCCCTGGCTGAATGCCAAGAGGTCGGATGTGCGGGCTGCGTAGAGGTAAATTCCGGCCTGCTTGTCGATCGGCACGACAGCCTCGACCCGGTTGGCATTGACCGTAACGACCAGCGGCTCACCTTTTTCAAGTCGGGACAAGACGGCAGGTTGAACACGTTCGCGGCTGGCATTGCCCTCGGGATCGACGATAGCAACGGTGAGTAGCTTGCCGTCCGAACCCTTCTGCAGGATCGCGCTTTCATTCAGCCGGCGGTTGAGCACCTGGTAGGAATAGCCTTCGCGGAACGCGGGGCTGAGGATCGGCACCTGAGCGAGATACTGGTGCAGGTCGCTCGCCATCATGATCGATTCATTGCCGACATCGCGCACGTTCTGTTCGTAATAACCGACGGCGAGCTTGTTGGCGTTTTCCAGCAATCCGCGTGACTTGTCAGAGAACCAGAACTCAACGCCCGACTGGAACAGGTACGACGCAAAAATCACCACGAGAAGCGTCGGGATCGCGGCGATCATCGAAAACAGGAACACCAACTGCGTGTGCAACCGACCGGTGCCGCCCAGCGTTTCTGCAGCGCGTTGCAGGGCAAGCCGGCGCCCTAGCAGGACGAGCAGTGCCATCGCCGGCACCAGCGTGCCAATCAGCAGCGTGGCCGTGACATTGGTGGAGAGGAGCTGACCTTTTTCGTCAGGCTGTGTCACAGTGTAAACCGTGATCGAAGACATGATGACGAAGGCGATCGCCGCAGCAACCGCCATAAGCGCGAAAAAGTTGGCCCGCCGTGCGGTTACCTGCAACCGGCGCCAGAAGCGCTGCCAGCCACTCCGCCTGCGGATGTATGCTTCTTCCATCGTTGCGTCGTTACAACGCGACTGTTGCAGAAATGCAAGGCCTTTGTCGCGACCCGTCAGTTACGGCGCGCAAAACTGTCTGGATCGATGTCCAATTCACTGATGCGCTTGCGCAACGTATTGCGGTTGATGCCGAGAATCTGCGCGGCGCGAAGCTGGTTGCCGCCAGTCGAGCGCAGGACTTGCGAAAACAGCGGTCGCTCGAAGGCCGCCAGCGCCTCGTCATAGACCTGCCCCGCGCCGGGGGCCGTATCGGCGAGCCAGCGGATCACGCTATCGTCCAGGCTGGCAGGGCCGCCCTCGCCCACATCGCGCGGCTGGCTGACGAGCAAGGTATCTAGCGTGGTAGCATCAATGATATCATCGCGTGCGAGCAGCGCCGCCCGGTAGATGAAATTGCGCAGTTCGCGCACGTTTCCGCGCCATGGCTGGCGGGACAGCAGTTCAGCGCCATCGGCCGACAGCTGGTGACGCGGCAGGCCTTCGCCGGCGGCAAGCTGGAGGAAATGCCGGGCCAGCGCTTCGATATCATCAGCGCGTTCGCGCAGCGGCGGCATCTGGATCGGTACGACGTTGAGCCGGTAATAGAGGTCCTCGCGGAAAGTCCCTGCCGCGATCATCGGTTCAAGGTCTTTATTGGTCGCAGCGATGATGCGCACGTCAACCTTTACCTCGTCGCGCCCGCCAACGCGGCGGACAGTCCCCGATTGCAGGGCGCGCAGCAGCCGGGTCTGCGCCTGCATCGGCATGTCGCCGATCTCGTCGAGGAACAATGTGCCGCCGTTGGCCTGCTCGAACTTGCCGATGTGCCGGGCGACAGCGCCGGTGAATGCGCCCTTTTCGTGCCCGAACAGTTCGCTTTCGATAAGTTCGGCGGGGATCGCGGCTGTGTTCACAGCTACGAACGGACCTGAGCTACGATGCCCAAGTTGATGAATTGCCTCAGCAACAAGCTCCTTGCCCGTGCCCGATTCACCGAGCACCAGCACTGTCAGGTCGTTGCGCAGCACCCGCGTGATCATGCGGTATACGGCCTGCATCGGTGCAGAGCGTCCAACCAGCGGCAGACCCGGCGTCGGCGTATCCTCGATCTCGTTGATCTGCCCACCCGAAGACAACGCCGCCTGGCGCACCGTGCGGGCCAGTTCGTCGATGTCGAAGGGCTTCGGAAAATACTCGAAAGCGCCGGTATCCGTGGCGCGCACCGCCGTATCGAGCGTGTTCTGCGCCGAAAGCACGATGATCGGCATCTTCGGAAAACTCTCCCGGATGCCGGGCAGGCCCACGATGCCGTCGCCATCGGTCAGCATCACGTCGGTGACCAGCACATTGAAGTCACTGTCAGCCAGCAGACGGTCGCGCATGGCAACCGAATCGCAGTGCGTGACCGAAAATCCCTCCGCCTCGAGAGCGGCGGTGATGACAATCGCAATCGACATGTCGTCTTCGACGAGGAGAACGCTCATCGCGGGGCTTTTCCTTTCTCATGCGTGCCAGCATCAGTAGCGAGCGGCAGGTGCAGCCGGAAATGCGTCCAACCCCCGGCATCATCGCGCTCGTGGACAATGCGGCCGTTCATGTCGCGCACCAGCTTGCGCACCAGTGCTAGGCCAAGCCCCTGCCCCGTCTTCTTGGTCGTGACGAACGGCTCGAAAATGTGGTCGACCATGGCCGGATCGATCCCTGGGCCGTTATCGCTGACGCGCAATTCGATCGGCAGGCGCACCGGCTTGGCCCCCGGCGTTGCCGCAGAAAGCTGGATGCCGCTGGAAAATCGCGTGCGCACGATTACCTTGGGCCCGCGCACGTTCTGACAAGCCTCGACCGCGTTGGACAGCAGGTTGATCAGCACTTGCAGGAGGCCATCCCGGCTGGCGAGGACTGGCGGGATCGAGGGATCGAACTCCTCGGCAAGCGCGTCCCCCTTGCCCGCCGCGTCAAGTACGGCCCGCGCGCGGCGCACGGCTTCGTGCAGATTGCAGGCAGCAACAGGAGCAACAGTGCGGCTGGAAAGCGCCTGCATTTCATCGATTAGGCGGGCAATCCGGTCGACCTCTTCCGCGATCAGGCTGGTCAGCGCGCGGTCCTTCTCGCCGAGTTTGCGGGCCAGCAGCTGCGCCGCTCCCTTTATGCCGGACAGAGGGTTCTTGATCTCGTGCGCGAGGATTTCCGGCGCGCGCAGCACCACATCCTCAGCGCCGCCGCCATCGTTGCCCAGCGCTTCGGCGCCGCTGGCGTCCTGCAGGGTGACCATCTGCCAACCAGGCTCGTCAATGATCGGAGCGACTGTTATATCAAGCCTTTTTGGCCCCAGTCCGGCCACGATTACATTGATATCACGCGCTGATATCGGCGTTTCACTGTCCTGCAGCCGGGCAATCAGCCGGTTATCCTTGAAATGAATCAGCTCGGTCAGTGAAAACCTGCGCAAGCGGCGCAGGCTCTGGCTGAAAAACTGCTCGGCAGCAGGGTTGGCCTGAATAATCCTTTGCCCCGGCCCCAGCAGCACAAGCGCCAGCCCGAGGGATGATAGCTGACGCTGAGCATCGGGGAATTCTGCCATGATGGTCGTTCAGGCTGCCTGCCGCTTCAAGAACGGCGCGTAGAACTCGCGTAAATTTCGAACAACTTCATCGGGATCATCAACAAAGTTCACCTTGTTACGAAAGTCTGCCGACCCGTGCAGGCCTTTGGTGTACCAACCCAGGTGCTTGCGGGCCATTTTCACGCCGGTTTCGCGGCCGTAGAGCTCAAGCATCATGTCGTAATGTTCGATCATGGTGGCGAACTGGGTGTCAATATCAGGGTCCGCTATCGCCGCGCCGGTTCGCAGCCAGTGCATGACCTGGCCCAGAAGCCACGGTTTGCCGTAAGCGCCGCGCCCGATCATCACGCCGTCGGCGCCTGATTGCTCCATGGCGGCGGCGACGTCCTCAATCGTGCAGATATCGCCATTGACGATGACCGGGATCGAAACGGCCTCCTTGACGCTGCGGACGAAGCGCCAGTCGGCTTCGCCCTTGTTCATCTGGTTGCGCGTGCGGCCGTGGACGGTGACCATCTTCGCACCGAGATCCTCGGCAATGCGGGCGAGTTCGGGGGCGTTGAGGCTGTCATGGCACCAGCCCATGCGCATCTTGACCGTCACCGGCACCGATACCGCCTTCACCGTTGCCTCGATCAGCCGCGTGGCGAGCGGAATGTCGCGCATCAGTGCCGATCCGGCATCGCCGTTGACCACCTTTTTCACCGGGCAGCCCATGTTGATATCGATGATCGCGGCGCCCTGATCTTCGACCAGCTTCGCAGCTTCGGCCATTTGCGCCGGTTCGCAGCCAACCAACTGCATTGAAACCGGCTCCTCCGCCGCATCCCACATCGCCTTTTGCAGCGACTGGCGCGTTTCACGGATCGCGGCGGGGCTGGCGATCATCTCTGTGACGTTGAGCCCCGAGCCAAAGCGGCGCACCAGCCGGCGGAACGGTAAGTCGGTAACGCCCGTCATCGGCGCAAGGATCACCGGGCAGTCGATACCGACCGGTCCGACAGCAATCGGCCTGACTTGCGGAGGAGGAGGAACTGCGATCATCGAAATGTGCCTAAAATTTGGGCAGCGCATAGTGGATTGCCCCGGCAACCGCAAGATACTACCCGCGTTGCCTGATGAGCGAGCATCCTTACCCCATTCGCGATACTGCCGCTGTCGTGGTTGCGGCCGGTGCCGGCCTGCGCGCCGGACAACCGCTGCCCAAACAGTTCGCCCTGTGGCGCGGCAAGCCTTTAGTGCGCCATTCGGTCGAACGGCTGGCGCGTCGCGGTATTGCGCCGATTGTCGTGTGCATTCCGGAAGGCGCAGAGGACATCGCTGCCAAAGCGCTGGCAGGCCTTGAGGTCCGGTTCGTCACCGGCGGTGCGACGCGGCAGGCCTCGGTTCGCGCGGGTCTTGAGGCCCTCGCTGCCCATGCTGCGGCGCGGGTGCTGATCCACGATGCCGCGCGGCCCCTGATCCCCGACACCCTGCTGGACCGCCTCAACGCTGCGCTGGAAGTCGACAAGGCCGCGATCCCGGTCCTGCCGGTGGTCGACAGCCTGACCCACGCAGAGGGCGGCTATATGGGGGCCCCTGCCTCGCGTGAAGCGCTGCGGCGGGCCCAGACCCCGCAGGCGTTCGATTTTGCCGCAATCCTCGCCGCGCATCGTGCATGGGCCGGCGCACCTGATGCGGGCGACGATGCGCAAGTCGCGCAGGCAGCCGGGATTCCCGTCGCACTCGTCGAAGGAGACGAAGCTTTGCACAAACTGACCTTCGCCGAGGACTTCGCCGCCCTGCCCGCCATGCGCGTTGGCACCGGCTATGACGTCCACCGGCTTGCGCAAGGTGAGGAACTGTGGCTCTGCGGCGTGCAGGTCGAACACAGCCACGGCCTGGCCGGGCACAGCGATGCCGACGTAGCGATCCATGCGCTTGTCGATGCACTGCTCGGATCGATATCAGCAGGTGATATCGGCCAGCACTTCCCGCCGAGCGACCCACAATGGCAGGGCGCACCTTCCGCGCGGTTCCTCGCCCACGCGGTGCAACTGGTCGCAGAGGCGGGTTATGCGGTTGGCAATGTCGATGTAACAATCATCTGCGAGGCTCCGAAAATTGGACCGCACCGCGCGGAAATGCAGGCGCGGCTGGCTGATATCATGGGCGTCGCCTCCAGCCAGGTCAGCGTCAAGGCGACGACAACCGAGGGATTGGACAGCACTGGCCGGCGCGAGGGCATTGCCGCTCAGGCCGTTGCCAGCGTGATCCGCAAATGAAACGGACTTTATCCCGATGCGTGCCATAGCCCTGACACTTTCGCTGATGTCGCTGGCCTCCTCGCAAGCGGCGATGGCGGCCGATGCGGCTTGCCTGACCCCGCGCGAGGCGACGGCGGTGGCCTCCTACGCCCTGCCCAGCGTGATTGCCGGCACCAGCCAGCGCTGCAGCCCGGTTCTGGGCAAGGACGCCTATCTGACGCGCGAGGGCATGAAGCTTTCCGCGCGCTATGGCCCCGGCAAGGCGGCAGCATGGCCCGCAGCCAGGGCCGCGCTGCTCAAGGTGGGCGGCGCGGGTGACATGACCGACGCCGTGCGCAAGCTTCCCGACGCCACCGTGCAGCCACTGGTCGATGGATTGGTGACAAGCATGGTCGTGGAACAGATGCCGACCGACCGTTGCAGCCCGATTGACCGCGCCTTGTGGCTGCTCTCGCCCTTGCCTCCGGAAAACACGGCTGAGCTGATTGCCCTGTCACTGGGGCTCATGGCACAGGGGAAAAATCCGCGGATCGGCAGAATCGCGATCTGCAAGGGCTGACCAGACATGACGCAAGGACATTCGATGAAAGCCACCTTTCGCGCCGCCGCGGGCATTGCCTCCCTGATTTCCACGACGGCGCAAGCGGCCGAACCGGCCTGCTTCACCCGTGCGGAAGTGAACAGCCTGATCGCCTATGCCCTGCCGGTCGTCATGGACCCGATGATCACCAGCTGCCGGCCGCACCTCGCTTCGGATGCCTATTTGCTGTCGGGCGGACAACGGATTTCAGAGGCTCTTGCCGCGCGCAAGGATGTGGAATGGAAGGCGGCGAAAGCGGCCGTCATGCGCGTTTGGGGAGGATCAAAAGAGCTCGATTTGCCTGATGACGTCCTCCAGGCCAGTCTGAACGAGAAGGTCACCAAGGAAATTATTGGCAAATTGAACGCCAGTGAATGCAAGGATATCAGCGGAATAGCTGCTAAACTTTCACCGCTGTCTCCGGATCAGCTGGTTGATCTGGCGGGCGAGATCATCGTCGTCGCCGTGCGCGACCGCAAGAGCAAGGCTGGCGCGATGATTTGCCAGGCGAACTGAAATGACCGACCAGCAAGACTCCCTGCTCCCCGCTGAACTGACCGCACTCGCCCGCCGGGTGATCGAAGAAAACGCTGCCGCTGGCCGCAGGGTCTCAGTCGCCGAAAGCTGCACTGGCGGACTTGTTTCCGCGGCGCTGACCGAGATTTCCGGGTCGTCCGACGTGTTCGATCGCGGTTTCGTGACCTATTCCAACGAGTCCAAGCAGGAACTGCTCGGCGTATCGCCCGACATCATCGACACGTTCGGCGCGGTTTCCATCGCCTGCGTCTGGGCCATGGCGCAAGGCGCGCTCAAGCACAGCCAGGCCGACGTTTCCGTGGCGATCAGCGGGATTGCCGGACCGGGCGGCGGATCGCGCGAGAAGCCGGTAGGCACGGTGGTCTTCGCCAAGGCCATTCGCGGCGAAGTAGATTCAAGTTCGGAAGAAAAGCACTTCGAACCCGGCACCCGGGCGCAGGTGCGGCTTCAGGCGGCGCTGGTGGCGCTGGAATTGCTATTGCCGTAAAGCTGTTCAGCTCGCGTCTCAAAAGCAGCGACCATCTTCCTGAAAGCCTTGTCGAAATACTGGCCGGCAATTTTTTCGAACAGGGCGTTGCGAAAGCTGAACTGGACCGAAAAGTCGACCTCGCAGCCGCCTTCGGGCAGATCGCGGAACTGCCAGCGGTTGTCGAGGTCCTTGAGCGGGCCGTCTTCGTAAATCACTTCGATCGCATGGGGCCCGTGCTTGATGACCCGCGAGGTGAACTTTTCCCGGATCGCCGAAAAGCCAACCAGCATGTCGGCGATCATTTCCTCGTCAGAGTCGGATCGCACTCGCGTGGCGATGACCCAGGGCAGGAACTCGCCATAGCGCGAAACGTCAGCCACCAGATCGAACATCTGCTGGGCGCTCCATGGCAGCCGGCGAATCTCGGCGATACCGGGCATCAGGCCTTCGCCATTTCCTTGGCCAACTTGGCTTCACGCGCGCTGCGCATCGCCTTGAAATCGTCGCCAGCGTGGTATGACGAACGGGTCAGCGGCGTCGATGCGACTTGCAGGAAACCCTTGGCCCGGGCGATCGCACCATAGGCGTTGAATGCCTGCGGGGTGACGAATTCCTTGACCTCGGCATGTTTCGGCGTCGGCCGCAGGTATTGCCCCATGGTGAGGAAATCGATGTCGGCACTGCGCATGTCGTCCATCACCTGATGTACTTCAAGCCGCTGCTCACCAAGGCCGAGCATGATGCCGCTCTTCGTGAAGATCATCGGGTTGTGGTGCTTCACTTCCTCAAGCAGGCGCAGCGATGAGTAATACCGCGCGCCCGGGCGGATCATCGGGTAATTCCGCGGCACCGTTTCAAGGTTGTGGTTGTAGACATCCGGCCCCGCCGCGACGATGGCTTCAACCGCCGCGCGCATCTTGCCGCGAAAATCGGGGGTGAGGATTTCGATCGTCGTCGACGGCGTCATGCGGCGCAGCGCCTGAATCACTTTCACGAACTGCCCGGCCCCGCCATCGGCAAGGTCATCGCGGTCAACCGAAGTGATGACGATATGTTCAAGACCCAGCTTGGCGGCGGCTTCGGCAACATGTTCCGGTTCCAGCGGATCCACCTTGCGCGGCAGGCCCGTCTTGACGTTGCAGAAGGCGCAGGCCCGCGTGCAGACGTCACCCAGGATCATCATCGTGGCGTGCTTCTTCGACCAGCATTCGCCAATGTTCGGGCAGGCCGCTTCCTCACACACCGTGGTGAGCGAGAGGCCGCGCATCAGATCGCGAGTCGCGGCATATTCGCGGCTAGTCGGCGCCTTGACGCGGATCCAGTCCGGCTTGCGCTGACGTTCAGGGGGCGGAGAGGACATGTCGTTCATCGCGCCTGCCCATAGGCTGCAAAATGCCCTCTTGCCAGAGGCAATCGCCTTGCGCATGGGACTGCGCATGGCCGATGCAAAGTCCCCCCAACTCGACCGCCTGCTCGCAGGTTATCGCCGCTTTCGCCAATCTGGCTGGAATCCCAACCGCGAACGTTGGGCAACGCTGCGCGAAGGGCAAGAGCCCGAAATCATGGTCATCGCCTGCTCGGACAGCCGCGTTGACCCGTCGCAGATCTTTGACTTCGATCCGGGCGAGGCGTTCGTCGTACGTAACGTCGCCGCGATGGTCCCGCCTTTCGAGACGACGCCCGGTCACCACGGCGTTTCCGCCGCGCTGGAATTTGCGGTTCAGGTGCTCAAGGTGAAGGAAATCGTCGTCGTCGGTCACGGCATGTGCGGTGGCTGCAAGGCGGCGCTGACTCAGGAGCTGCGCGGCACCGAACCCGGCGAAGGCGGCTTCGTGGCTGACTGGATCGCCCTGCTCGACGAAGCGCGCGAAGAAGTCGCCGCCCAGCATGGCACCGAAGGCCGCGTAGCAGAGCGAGCGATGGAACAGGCCGGCGTCAAGGTCAGCTTGGAAAACCTGCGCACCTTCCCCTGCATCCAGCGCAAGGAAGCCAAAGGCGAGCTTACATTGCGCGGCGCATTTTTCGCCATCTCGGATGGGTTGCTCCACGTACTTGACGAGTATGACGGCCACTTCCACCCCGCCGATTGAGCCCCAGGCAGCGCGCAAACGGAAAGGGCGACGGTTTCCCGCCGCCCTTTCAATTCTGGCAGTGCCGCGTTTTTAGACGGCGGGCTTCATCTTCTGCGAGGCATAGACCGACCACAGGCGCGCCATCGGCTGGCGAATGCCGGTGATCCCGTCAAACATGGCCTTGGCTTCGGCATATTTCCCCTGATCGAACAGAGTGATGCCGATGCGAGTATTGACGCGCTGGACGTCAACGCCGCCCTTCTGCAAGGCAATCCGGTACAGCGCTTCAGCCTTGGCCGTCTGGCCATAGGACATCAGCGCGTCAGCCGTTGCGGAGATCGAGTTGCCCGTCGCGGTCGGCACCATCGCGCTCTTTTCGAGGCCCGGCAGCGTCGGCGTTTCCGTCCTCACTCGCTCATTGGCCTGCGACAGCGCTTCGGTCACCGAGATGTCGCTGCGCTGCAGCTTGCCGGCGGCGAGGCCTGCGTTCATCACAGTGAGAACTTCGCTCGGCAGGCGGCGCGGATCGGCAGCCTGGATGAATTCGAAGTAGTCAGAGCCGTCACTGAAGCTGTCGGTCCGCTGCATCAGGCGCATCAGGTCGAGGCGTTCCTGAACTTCGTACTTGGCAACAAGACGCAGGATCGAAATGGCACCCGCCCAATTTTCCTTGGTCGGATAGGCTTCCACCAACGCGTTAGAGAAGGCGCCGGCCTGATCAAGCATCTTGGCCTTGTAAGCGGCCGAAAGGCCACGGCGATACCATTCCTGCGGAGCGACAGTACCCGAAGCGCTGCGCGCCTTGATCCCGGCCATCAGGCGGTCGAGTCCAACCTGGACCTGTCCTTGCTGGATGTAAGAGTCGGCCAGCAGGACTTCGGTGGCGTCACCCTTGTAACCCATCTTCACCGCAGCATCGAGCTGCGTGACGGCGCAGGCGTAATCCTTGAGATCATAGCAGATCGAACCGATCGCGTTCTGCAGCTTGGGCGTGTCGGCAGCCGGATACTTGCCCGAGACCAGCATCGCTTCATAACCGCTACGGACGATCTTCATGTCCTGTGCGGCAAGTCCCAAACCCGAAAGCAGCTGACCGGCGACAAAGTTGTCATCCGGAGTCGTCGCGGCGCCCTTGAGCGCTTCGATCTGCGTGCGTTCGGCCGAGAAAGCGGTGAGCAGGCTGGCAAGCGCAGCTTCACGCTGGGTCATAGCAGTTTTGCGAGCGGCTGAGCCTTGGGCAGCGTTGTAGGCATCAGTTGCCGTCTTGACGGCCTGCTGGGCAGCGACAACGTCAGGCCGCACCTTGGCCGTGTCGAGGCTCTTCTGCGCAGCAATTGCCAGCGGCTGGAAGGCCTTCGACATCTGGATCTTGGAAGCGGCAGGCGCGGCGGCCTCCTTTTCCTTCTTGGCGGCATTGGCCGGCATGGCCACCGCTGCCGAAGCAGCGGCAAGCGCCAAGGCAATGGCACCGCGCGAAAGCAGGCCTGAGCGCCGGGAAATGGCGGACATGGGCAGTATTCTCCTCCAAAGTGCCCGCCGCGACTGTCGTGGCGGACTGCAAGACTTCATCCCCAGCAATGGCCGGGAAATGGGCCTTTTGCAATGCTGGCATGCCTAGAATTTGCCCGGTGAATGCCAATTGAATGGCTCGTGCAGCGAGCAGACGGCAATGTGTGGAAAAACGGGGCGTAAAGGGACGGCAAAGGCACGCCGCGCTGGCCCTTTGCGGCGCATTCGCCTAGGGCCACGGAACCGAAAACAGAACAAAGATTACCGCAGCAGTGAGCGATGAAACCGAAATGCCTGTAGTGCCGCAACCGGCAGAGGAATTCACCCGCGTCGACATCGTCGACGAGATGAAGTCCAGCTACCTCGATTACGCGATGAGCGTGATCGTGGCGCGCGCCCTGCCCGATGTTCGCGACGGTCTGAAGCCGGTTCACCGCCGCATCCTGTTCGCCGCGCAGGAAGGCGGCATGGTCGCGGGAAGGCCCTATCGCAAGAGCGCCAAGATCGTCGGCGACGTGATGGGCAACTACCACCCGCACGGCGATACCGCGATTTACGACGCGCTGGCCCGCATGACGCAGGACTGGTCGATGCGCCTGCCGCTGATCGACGGTCAGGGCAACTTCGGCTCGATGGATCCCGATCCACCGGCTTCGATGCGCTACACCGAAGCGCGCCTTGCCCGCGTTGCCAATGCCCTGCTCGACGATCTCGACAAGGATACCGTCAACTTCATCGACAACTACGATGGCTCCCGCCAGGAACCGTCGGTCCTCCCGGCCCGCTTCCCCAACCTGCTGGTCAACGGCGCCGGCGGCATCGCGGTCGGCATGGCGACCAACATTCCGCCGCACAATCTGGGCGAAGTGATCGACGGCTGCCTCGCCTATATCGAGAATCCCGCGATCACGACCGAGGAACTGATCGAGATCATCCCCGGGCCGGACTTCCCGACCGCGCCGATGATCCTTGGTCAGGCCGGAGCGCGTTCCGCTTATCTGACCGGGCGCGGTTCCGTGCTCCAGCGTTGCCGCTACGAGATCGAGGAAGGCCGAGGCGACCGCCGCTCGATCATTCTCACCTCGATGCCCTATCAGGTCGGCAAATCGGGGCTGGTCGAAAAGATTGCCGAAGCCGCCAAGGACAAGCGGATCGAAGGCGTTTCCGACATTCGCGACGAATCGAGCCGCCTTGGCGTGCGCGTCGTCATCGAACTGAAGCGCGATGCGACGCACGAAGTCGTGCTCAACCAGTTGTGGCGGCATACGCCAGCCCAGTCGAGCTTCCCGGCGAACATGCTGGCCATCCGTGGCGGCCGCCCCGAAACGCTGACGCTGCGCGAATTCATCAGCGCCTTCATCACCTTCCGCGAGGAAGTGATTACCCGCCGCACCAAGTTCGAACTGAACAAGGCGCGTGACCGGGCGCACATCTTGCTCGGCCTCGTCATTGCGGTGACCAACCTCGACGAAGTCGTGCGCATCATCCGCGCCGCGCCGAATCCGGCAGCGGCCCGCGCGGCCCTCGTCACCCGCGAATGGCCGATCGGCGATATTGCCCAGTACATCCGTCTGGTCGAAGCGATCGAGCCCGATGCCGAGCAGAGCGGCGGCACCTATCGCCTGTCCGAAGCGCAAGTGAAGGCGATCCTCGACCTGCGCCTGCACCGCCTCACCGCGCTGGGCCGCGACGAGATCGGCGGCGAGCTCAAGTTGCTGGCGATTGCGATCGAGGAATACCTCGCGATCCTTGGGGACCGGAAGAAGCTCTATGCCGTGATGGTGCAGGAACTCACCGAAATCCGCGCCGCCTATGCCACGCCGCGCAAGTCCGAGATCGCCCCCGCATGGGACGGCATCGACGACGAAGACCTGATCGAGCGCGAGGAAATGGTCGTTACCGTGACCATGGACGGCTATATCAAGCGCACCCCGCTTGCCACTTTCCGCGCGCAAAATCGCGGCGGCAAGGGCCGTGCCGGCATGGCGACCAAGGATGAGGACGTGGTGCAGACCATGTTCGTCTGTTCGACTCACAATCCGGTGCTGTTCTTCTCGACCGCCGGCAAGGTTTACCGCCTCAAGGTGTGGAAGCTGCCCGAAGGCGGGCCGGCCACGCGCGGGCGGCCCATCGTCAACCTGCTCCCGGCGCTCGACAAGGACGAGACGATCCAGACCGTTCTCGCCCTGCCCGAGGACGAGGCGGAATGGGGCAACCTCTCGGTCGTCTTCGCCACGGCCAAGGGCAATGTCCGCCGCAACTCGATGGACTCGTTCGCCAACGTGCCCTCGAACGGCAAGTTCGCCATGCGCTTTGAAGAGGGCAGCGAAGATCGCCTGATCGGCGTCGCCCTGCTCGATCCGACCGACGACGTGCTGCTCGCCAGCCGCTCCGGCAAGGCGATCCGCTTTGCCGGCGACGAAGTGCGCGAGTTCACCAGCCGCACCTCCACCGGCGTGCGCGGCATGCTGCTCAAGGGCGACGACGAGGTGATCAGCCTGTCGATCCTCCACCGCGTTGGCACCATCGCGGAAGAGCGCGAACAATATGTCCGCTTCGCCCCGTGGAAGGGCGAAAAGGAAGGCGAACCTTCGCTGACGGGCGAACGCATGACCGAACTGGCGGAGCGCGAACAGTTCATCCTTACCGTCTGCGCCAATGGCTATGGAAAGATGAGCTCCGCCTATGAATATCGCCGCACGGGCCGTGGTGGTCAGGGCATCACCAATATCGACAATATTGGCCGTAACGGGCCTGTCGTCGCCAGCTTCCCGGCGGTTCAGGCCGACCAGCTGATGCTTGTTACCGATCAGGCCAAGCTGATCCGCCTGCCACTCGAGTCGCTGCGCGTGATCGGGCGCGGTTCGGCCGGGGTCCGCCTGTTCAGCGTCGCCGACGCGGAACATGTGGTCAGCGCCGTGCGTTTGGCTGATTCCGGCGAGGATGAGACCGAGGTCGAGGATATCGAAGCGACCGAGGCAGCCCCCGAAGCCCCGACAGACGATGCGGAACCCGCTGCCGAATGAGTGAACTCCCCCTCACCGCCTACAAGGTCCTGACCGGGCCGCAGATGGCCGAACTGGAAGAGGCCGGCGTGTTCAAGGGCGCGCCGGTTGATCTCTCCGATGGCTACATCCACTTGTCGACCGCCGCGCAACTGACCGAAACGGTCGACAAGCATTTCGACGGGCAGGATGACCTGCATATCGTCGCGGTCGATCTCGAAGCGCTGGGCGGCGCGGTGAAGTGGGAACCATCGCGCGGCGGGCAGATGTTCCCGCATATCTATGGTGACCTGCCGCTATCCGCCGCCGTGGCCTACAGCCCCCTGCACCGCGACGACGACGGCACAGTGCGGCTGCCTGTCGCGGGCTAGGCTTGCGGGCTTTGCCCGATCCAAGAGTGTCGTCATGCTGAACTTGTTTCAGCATCCATCAGGCCGCACGCTCGGCGCGGTGAATATTATGCAGCCTCTCGGTCGCTCTTCGCAACGAGGCTTAGGGGCGACACTTGAAATGGATGCTGAAACAAGTTCAGCATGACGAGTTGGTAAAGGAGCAGTTGACCTGTTCAACGAATTGGCTCGCGTCTCAAGACGCCCAGCACACCGAGGCAGATCATCAGCTGCCCTATATAATAGAGCGGCCAGATCAGCAGGTGCGGCAAGGCGCTATCCGCCAGCGGGCCGCCCTCCGCGAAGATCAGCAGATCAGACAGCACGAACAGCACCGCACCAATCCCGACTGAATAACGCGAAAACCGGCTGGTCCACGCCGCCGCTGCCATCAGTCCAAGCGCCAGTGCATAGACCAGAACCATCGGGGCCGATGCGCGGTCGGCGGGCAGGCTCCAGCCGGCGAATGGCACGGTTACGAGGATCACCAAGGCGAGCATCATCTGGCTGGTCGTCAACCGTTCACGCCGGAACCTCAGATAGAGAACCACGGCGAGCAGGTGGCCGATCAGGAAGGCGGCGGCTCCGGCGACCGTGTCGAACTCGATCAGCATGTCGCCCAACGCGCCCAGCGCCATGACGCCCGCCAACATCGCGCCGTTTCGTCCGGGTCCGTACAGCAGGGAGAGCAGGGCCAGCATCCCGACTCCGGTGCCTTTCAGGATGATAAGCGCCACAGGCATGGGATCAGCGGAGCGCAGCAAGTAGAAAGCAATCGCGGCGATCACACTCGCCGCGATCAGTGTTTTACCCCGGGTGTCGAATGTCGAAATCATCGGGCCAGCTAACCCCTGTCCAAGCAGGGCCGCAAGGGCTAGAGGCTGGCTCCATGCAATATGACGTGCACATCATCGGCGGCGGGCTCGCCGGAAGCGAGGCAGCGTGGCAGCTCGCGCGGCGCGGGCTCAAGGTTCGCTTGTCGGAAATGCGCGGAGCCGGAGACAGGTCGCCCGCGCACCAGACCGATCAGCTGGCCGAACTGGTCTGCTCGAATTCGTTCCGTTCGGACGACGACACGTCGAACGCGGTCGGCCTGCTGCATCATGAAATGCGTGCGCTCGATTCGCTGGTCATGGCTGCCGCCGCCAAGGCGCGCGTGCCCGCCGGATCGGCGCTGGCGGTCGACCGCGATGTTTTCTCGGCTCAGGTCGAAGCCGCGTTGGCCGGCCTGCCCAATCTTACCGTGGTGCGTGAACGCATCGATACCCTGCCCGCAGCCGGCCTGACCATCGTCGCCACCGGGCCGCTGACAGCAGAGAGCCTTGCTGGGTCCATCGGCCGTGCCACCGGCGCGGAAAGCCTCGCCTTTTTCGATGCCATCGCGCCGATCGTCTATCGCGACTCTATCGACATGGACGTCGCCTGGATGGCCAGTCGCTGGGACAAGGGTGCCGAGGCCAGCTTTGAAATGGGCGGCGACGGGCGCGACTATATCAATTGCCCGATGACCCGCGAGCAATACGCGGAATTCCACGCCGGACTGATGGCGGGCGAAAAGACCGAGTTCAAGGAGTGGGAGGCGAACACACCCTACTTCGATGGCTGCATGCCTATCGAGGTCATGGCATCGCGCGGCGTCGAAACCCTGCGCTTCGGGCCGATGAAGCCGGTCGGGCTCGATAACCCGCACTGGGCGACCGAGGAGCATCCCAATGGCCGCTGGCCCTATGCCGTGGTCCAGCTGCGGCAGGACAACAAGCTGGGCACGCTGTGGAACATGGTCGGCTTCCAGACCAAGCTGAAGCACGCCGAACAGGTGCGCCTGTTCCGCACGATCCCGGGGCTGGAAAATGCGGAATTCGCGCGGCTGGGCGGGCTGCACCGCAATACGTTCCTCAATTCGCCGACGCTTCTCGACCGGCAATTGCGGCTGAAGTCTGCGCCGCACATCCGCTTTGCCGGGCAGATCACCGGCTGCGAAGGCTATGTCGAAAGCTCGGCCGTCGGCCTGATCGCCGGGTTGATGACGGCCTGCGAACTGGCGGGCACCGATTGGCAAGCGCCGCCGGCCACCACGGCGTTGGGCGCGCTTCTCTCGCATATCACCGGCGATGCCGAGGCGGACAGCTATCAGCCGATGAACGTCAACTTCGGCCTGTTCCCGCCGCTGCACGATGTGAAGAAGAAGGCGCGCAAGGCGGCTTATACGGACCGGGCCAAGGCAGATTTGTCAGATTGGAAGCAGGCCGCCACGCTGTAAAGTCGTCCCGGACTTGACCCGGGACCGGCGGAACGCTGGCGCGAACGTGAAGGCTGAGCAATTTGGCCAGCAGTCCCGGTCAAACCCCGAACGGCGCGCCTATTCCTCGCTCTCTTCGTCTGCCGACTCGGTCGCCGCAGCGCGGTTATTGGTCGCCCGCGCCTTGGCTGTCGGCCCACAATTGCACGCGGGCTTCGCTTTCGCCTTTGGCTTGGTCTTCGTGAATTCACCGCGGTCCAGATTGCCATCGCCGTTGCCGTCCGCGCCTTTGAAGCGATTGGAGGTTTTCACCGCCCACTCTTCAAAGCTCAGGAGGTTGTTGCCATCGGCATCGAGCTTGCGGAAGCCGGCGATGCGCGGTGTGAGCATTTCGATGCGGGTGATCTTGTCGTCGCGGTTGCGGTCAAGCCGGTCGAAGCGGCGCTGTTCCTTGGTCGCTTCGCTGGCCGCCGGCGGCAATGCCCCGCGCAGGCCCTGCCCGGTTGCATCAGGCAGACCTTCGTCCGCCGGCAATCCCCCCGGAACGGCGGGCGGCGGCTCGCCGATGTCGAGCGCGGCGCGGCCCTGCCACCAGAACAAGCCCGTAGCGACGAGCAGCAGGGCGGCGAAAGCTCCCATGACAGTGCGATTCATCGCTGATTCTCCGTGAAAAGCCTTAGTGCCAAGTCCTTAGCGGCCTAGCAAGCCCGCGCGCATGGCTGTGAACAGGGCCGCAGGTGTGGTCAGCTGCGCCGCCCCGCCCTTACGCGCGGCACGGTGGTTCACACGTTGGAGCACGAGCAAAGGACGCAGCCCCCTTGGCAGGCCGGCAGGCGCAGGGCCATCCGCCAGCCCCTCCAGAGCCAGCGCTTGTTCGTGCGGATCGCCGAGGTGGCAAGCGAGGTCCGCCATGGCCCATGAACGAGCCAGATCGGGCGCCGGATCAGCCAGTCCCAGACAGGCTGCCAGCGCGGATATTCCTGCCGCCCTGCCCTCGGCAAAGCAATCCAGCGCAGCCAGCGGCAGGGGGGGATCGCCTAGCAGCGCCTCCCAACCATCGACCAATGGCGAAAGCGCACTCCCCCCATCCGGCCAGTCAGCAAACCTGGCGAGCAAGGGCTCACCGCGCGGGCGATCGCGGGGCGGTTGCTCCAGCCGCTCGCGCCACCAGGCCAGACGGATCTGCGCCAGCACCGGATCGCGCGCCTGCCGCAGCAGTCCGGCAAGTCGAGCATCCAGCGCAAGAAAGGTCAGCCAGGCCGGCTTGGCGGGGCCGGGAGCATAGGCCAGCGCCAGGCGATAAAGCGGCGAAAGCCCGTCGATCAGCGCAGCATCCATGCCCAGCGCGTTCATGCCTTGGCCGCTCGCTGTCAAGTGCGGGCCGGCTTCGGGGCGAGATTCGCAGCAATCTGCCACCTTCCGCAGCGTTAACCGAACCTTTGCAATGAAGCGTTTACCAGCACCTACGTATTAGGGCCAATACGCCACGTGCCAAAAATGGGCCTGAGCAAGGTAATCCGATGTTTGACAGAGCGCGAAAGATTTTCCGGGATCTGGTCAGCAACGCCAGTGGCAATGCGGCTCTGGTCGTGGCGATCAGCATGCCGGCAATCATTGGCGGTGGCGGGCTTGCCGTCGATACGGCCCAATGGTTTCTGTGGAAGCGCGAATTGCAGGTCGCGGTCGATCAGGCGGCGATCGCCGGTGCTTGGGCACGCACCAGTTCATCGACCATTTCCACCTACCAGACCCGCGCAATCCAGGAATACAACGCCAACATCCAGACCGTTGGGGACTTCGACGCTACGCCAACGGTGACGCTGGGCAACTATGGCACAGGCTTGAACAATGCCGTCACCGTCGAAGCTTCGGCGAGCAAGTCGCTGCCCTTTTCGAGCTTTTTGACCGGCAGCTCAGTGACGGTAAAGGTCAGCGCAAAGGCCGCCACCTCGGCGGGAACGAACTATTCCGGCTGTATTGTCGCGCTGCATCCATCGATGCAAGGTGCCTTTACCCTTGGCGGCAATGCCAGCGGCTCCGCAACTTGCGGCGTTGTCGCGCTTTCAACGCACGCGACGGCAGCAATGGTCAAGAACGGATCCTCCACGGCGCAGCTGGGCATGCTGGTTGCGGGCGGCGGCATTGACAGCGAATTCTCGAGCAATGGCACCATGCACCCCAACAGCGGCGGCCTGACCAATCCGCTCGGGTCCATTCCCCAACCGAACCCCAGCCCCAGCCCGGCCCAGACCTATTCGTGTCCTTCTGTTTCGGCGGCCAGCACATCCACCAAGGCAACCAAGCGGGTTTCGACGGTTACGACCTATCAGTACCACACCGGCAACAATTCCAATCAGGCGCTGGCATCGGCCAATGCCGGAACCAACACGACGACCTGGTCGCCGGCAACCGCCGGTTCGTCTGACGCCGGAACAGCGATCAGCAATGCAGAAGTTCCGTCCGGCTCGGTAAACGGATCGACGTCGGTAACCAGCTATTCCTATGTGCGACAGGTCAGCACGTCGCCCAAGAAGTATGAAATCAAGAAGATCGTCACAACAACGACCCTCAGCGATGTCACCACCACCACGACGGCCGGTTCAGACGGCATCGCCCGCCCTCAGCCGGGGACATATGGAGCCATCAGCGTCGCCTGCGAGACCCATTTCCAGCCGGGAATCTATGTTGTCGATTCTATCGATTTCGGCCAGAATCAGGTAGTGACTGGCACTGACGTCATGTTCGTCATCAAGACTTCGAACGGCATGCACATCAATTCGAATTCCGACGTGACGTTGAGCGGAATCACCAAGGAAACCCTGGTGAACACCTATGGCTTCACCAACGCGGTTGCCGACACGCTGGCATCGCTGGTCTTCCATGATCAGGATTCAACCGAACAGATCAAGCTGAACGGCAATTCCGACGTCGTGTTGAACGGGATCCTCTATACGCCCAAGCGGGAAATCTGGTTCAACGGCACCACCGCAGTTTCCGGTGTGTGCATGATGGTGGTGGCCAACAACGTGACGATCACCGGCGCGACCGACTTCAACAATTTCTGCATTCCCGCAGGTGCCAACATCCTTGATGCCGGCGGCGCAGAATCCGTAGTGACGCTGGTTTCATGATGGGCCTGAAGCGAATCCTTTCCGGCCTGGCTGGCGACAAGCTGGGCGCGGTTTCACTGGAGACCGCGCTGATTGCGCCAGTGCTTCTGAGCATGTCAGTGGGATCCTATGAAGCCAGCCGCATTGTCGCCCGGCAATCGGAACTGCAGATCGCTTCAGCCGAGGCGTCGTCCGTTGCGCTGGCCTCTGAACCGACCAGTCCTTCGCGCCGCGCAACCCTGAAAGGGATCCTGCAGACATCCACCGGACTTGATCAGGACCATGTCGCGGTTGACGCGGCATATCGGTGCGGGTCGACGACTACATATGCCACCGATGCAACCGGGTGCGGCACCAACCTTATCAGTTCTTACATCAAGATATCGCTGACTGACAGCTATGCCCCGGTCTGGACACAGTTCGGCATTGGCAATGCAGTTCCGCTCAACGTCACGCGCTATGTCATGATCAAGCAGCAGACCACATCGACGGACGCGATATGATCAAGCGCCGCGCAAATTGCATTGTCCGCGACTCCAGCGGCTCTGTTGCGATCGAATTCGCCTTGCTCATCCCCGTTCTGATCACGATGATGCTCGGCGTCTTCCAGATCGGCATCACGATGAACAGCTACAACGCCATGCGCAGCGCGGCGGCCGATATTTCCCGATATGCCGTGGTGCAGTACCAGACCGGAAGCTACCGCGATACCAACGACCTGACGACCACGGCGCGGACCATGGCGACTTCGGCACCCTATATGCTCGATACGTCCCGGCTGACGATCAGCGTCAGCCGTCCCGTGACCCAGCGCGTTGCAGGCACGACCGAATTGTCGGTATCGATCCGATACAACGCCCCATCGGTCATGAACCTGATTGGCGTCAGCGACATCCCGCTCAGCTATTCACAACCGGTGTTCCTGGTCGAATAGGCCCCGATTGCGGTTCCGGGCATGTGGTTTCGAGCGCTAAGTAAAAACGCACTCGGTCAACAAATTAACCCTCAGAATTAACGAAGCCGTTACAGGCCCTGATCTATTGCGGCAGCGTACCGGGAAACCTCAGGTGGGGCGCATGCGCTTTTCGAACGGCAGGGATATGGCACGGCAGGCAGCGCGATTCTTCGCGCGGCTTTCGCGCGACCAGGCCGGCAATACCCTGATGATCGTTGCGTTCGCGCTCGTCCCGATCCTTGCCATGATCGGCGGCGGGATCGACATGGGCCGCGGCTATCTGTCGCAAAGCCGTTTGCAGCAGGCCTGCGATGCCGGCGTGCTCGCCGCGCGCAAGAAGCTGGGCAGCGACATCATCACCACCGCCACGCCGACCAGCGACGTCCAGGCCGAAGGCGACAAGTTGTTCAACGCGAACTTCAAGTCTGGTTCCTATGGCACCGGCACCCGCAGTTTCACGATGAATATCGAGGCCAATTACTCGATCACCGGCAACGCAAATGTCCAGGTGCCGACCACGCTGATGGCGCTGTTCGGCTATACCCAGCTTAACATCGCGGTAACCTGCCAGGCCAAACTGAACTTTTCCAACACCGACGTTATGATGGTGCTCGATACCACCGGGTCGATGACAGAAACCAACGCCGGAGACAGCAAATCCAAGATCGAAGTGCTGCGCGATGTGGTAAAGGGTTTCCACGCCCGGCTTGAAGCTGCCAAGACCCCCGGTACGCGGATGCGCTATGGCTTTGTGCCCTACTCGACCAACGTCAACGTGGCCGGGCTGCTCCAGTCGGGCTGGATGGCCGACACCAACGTGTTCCACGGTCGCGAAGCGCGCGACACGGGCAATACGGTGATCGTCCCGCAATATCAGCAAAACTGGATCTACGAGAGCGGAGGCTTTGCCTATGGCACGGCCTATTCCGCCGTATCGTGCCCGTCAGGCTATCCGACCTGGACCGAAATTGCGCGGTGGACCGATCCTGACGGGACGGTGAACATTCGCTATGTCGTCAACGGGACGGGGTACAACTGCTCGACCACGGCAGAAGGGTACATCTCCGTTCAGCCCTATACCTATACGAATTACACCTATGTTTATACCGAGAAGCGGCTCGGCGACAAAAAGGTCAAGGACTACGACTGGACTTACAAGCCCTACACACTTGATGTCAGCACCTTCAAGGATAGCAACGCCAGCAAGCCCCCGAAAGGCGGCAAGATTTCGGTCGATATGGGCGGCTATCCCGAGAAGGTCGACAAGCTGGATGCCTGGTACAGCGGCTGCATCGAAGAACGCGCCACCTACGTGATTACGGACTATGCCAATGTCGACCTGACCCGGGCGCTTGATCTCGACATCGATACGGTTCCGACTGCCGGAAACCCTGATACCCAGTGGAAATTCAGGCTGCCCGACGTGGCCTGGGCGCGCGGCATCGACTGGTGGAACTGGTCGTCATGGCCTTGGTCAGTCGGACCGATCAACTATGATGGCGACTACATTCACGCAGGCTGGAATGGCTATGCCGCCTGCCCGGCACCTGCCGCCAAGCTGAGCGAAATGAACGCCACCGCTGTGTCCAACTATGTCGATAGCCTGGTGCCCGCGGGCAGCACATATCACGACATCGGCATGATCTGGGGCGGCCGCCTGCTTTCGCCCACCGGCCTGTTCGCCACAGAAAACGCGGACGTCGGCGGATCGGCCACGCACCGCCACCTGATCTTCCTGACCGACGGCCTGACCGCACCACTCGAGCTGTCCTATGGAACCTATGGCATCGAGCCGCTGACCCAGCGCCGCTGGAATTCGGCCTCGCCCTACACCTTGACCCAGACGGTCGAGAACCGTTTCACCGTGGCCTGCAACGAAGTGAAGAAGAAGAACATCACCGTCTGGGTGATCAGCTTCGGGCTCGATCTCAACCCGGTGCTGGCTGACTGCGCCGGCCCCGGCAAGTCCTTCAGCGCCAAGGATGCCGCCACGCTCAATAACGTCTTCACCAAGATCGCCGAAGCCATGGGCGACCTGCGGATTTCCAAGTGATCACCTTGCGCGCCCTGATGCGCGACACAGGTGGTGTTACGGTCATCGAATTCGCCCTGATCGCGCCGGTCCTGCTGGTCTTGTTGATGGGCACGTATGACCTCGGTTACCAGCTCTATGCCACCTCGGTGTTGCAGGGGGCGCTTCAGAAAGCGGGCCGTGATTCGACGATCGAAGGGGCGGCGACCTCCACCTCCACGATCGACCAGCGCGTGACAGACCAAATCAAGATGGTCGTGCCCAACGCCACGCTGGCTTACGCGCGCAAGGCCTATGCAACCTTCGGATCCGTCTCGAAGCCCGAGGATTTTACGGACGTCAACGGCAACGGCTCCTGTGACAAGGGTGAACCTTACGAGGACATCAACGGCAACAACAAGTGGGACACTGACCGGGGCAAGACAGGCCAGGGCGGCGCCAAGGATGCAGTGCTCTATTCGGTGACCATGACCTATCCGCGCCCGCTCGCGGTTGCGCCGATGGTGGGCCTTTCGAACACCGTTACGGTGAAGACCCAGACCGTGCTGCGCAACCAGCCGTTCGGCATCCAGGACCTGACCAAGGTCAACAGGAACTGTCCGCCATGAAAAAACTGCGTCCATTTCTGCGCCACTTGGGCATTTCGGAGCGCGGCGTCGCGGCGGTCGAATTTGCCCTGATCGCGCCGATCCTGCTGACAACCCTTCTGTATGGCGGGGAAATGGCGTGGTACATGATGGTCAACCTGCGGGTGAGCCAGGTGACGCTGCAGGTAGCCGACAACGCCTCGCGCATCGGTGACACGTCGAGCCTGACCAACCGCAAGATCTACGAAGGCGACATCAACGACGTGATGATTGGCGCCCAGCTCGATGGCGGCGACGCGCTGAACCTGCTGTCCAGCGCGCGGGTCATTGTCTCGAGCCTCGAAGTCAACTCCGCCGGCAAGCAGTACATCCACTGGCAGCGCTGCAAGGGCTTGAAGAACGTCGCCTCCAGCTATGGCGTGCAAGGCGATCTCAAGCCGACCGGCATCGGACCAACGGGCCAGGAAGTCCTCGCGCCGGTGGGCGACGGGGTGATCTTCGTCGAGGTCGTCTATGACTACAAGCCGCTGATTTCCGCCGCGCTGATCGCCAACAAGACCATCCGGTCGACCGCCGCCTTCAACGTGCGCGACAGTCGCGACCTGACGCAAGTCTATCAGACCAACCCCGCCGGAACCGTTGCCAGCTGCTCGACTTTCAGCGCGACCTGATTACTTGTAGCAGACCTTGCGCACCGCCGCGGCAATGCGCGCCGGATCGATGATCGCCGCCTTCTCAAGGTTCGCGGCATAGGGCAGCGGCACATCCTCGTTGCAGACACGCAGCACAGGGGCATCGAGGTGGTCGAAACCTTCCTCCATGCAGATCGCCATGATTTCCGACGCAATGCCGCAGACCGGCCAGCCTTCCTCGGCAATGACGAGGCGGTTTGTCTTGGCCAGGCTCTTGAGCACGGCCTCGCGGTCAAGCGGGCGCAGGGTGCGCAGGTCGAGTACCTCGGCGTCGATCCCCTCGCCTGCCAGCACTTCCGCCGCGTCAAGCGACCAGCCGACGGCGATGGAATAGGACACGATCGTCACGTCCTTGCCTTCGCGCATGACGCGGGCCTTGCCGATGGGGATGACGTGGTCATCTTCCTCGGCGATCTCGAAATTGCGGCCATAGACCAGCTCGTTTTCGAGGAAGACCACCGGATCGTCGCTGCGGATCGCCGCCTTGAGCAGGCCCTTGGCGTCCGACGCATCGAACGGCGCGATTACGATCAGGCCGGGGACCGAGGCATACCACGGACCATAGTTCTGGCTGTGCTGCGCGCCGACACGGCTGGCCGCGCCGTTGGGTCCGCGGAACACGATCGGGCAGCGCATCTGGCCGCCGGACATGTAATTGGTCTTGGCCGCCGAATTGATGACGTGGTCAATCGCCTGCATGGCGAAGTTGAAGGTCATGAATTCGACGATTGGGCGCAGGCCGCCCATCGCCGCGCCGGTGCCGATGCCGGCAAAGCCGTATTCGGTGATCGGCGTATCAATCACGCGTTTCGGCCCGAATTCGTCGAGCAGGCCCTGCGTAACCTTGTAGGCGCCCTGATACTGCGCGACCTCTTCGCCCATGACGAAGACACGGTCGTCGCGGCGCATTTCCTCGGCCAAGGCATCGCGCAGGGCCTCGCGCACGGTGATCGTCTTCATGTTCGACTTGGCGGGCGCGGGTGTGGCCTCAACCGGAGCAGCCTCAACCGGCGCGGCTTCGGCGACTGGCGCAGGCGCAGCGGCGGTTGGCGAAGCGATATCGCCATCACCAATCACAGCGATGACCGTTCCCACCTTCACGCCCTCGGTGCCTTCGGCCACGAGGATCCTGCCGATCGTGCCTTCATCGACGGCTTCGAATTCCATCGTCGCCTTGTCAGTCTCGATCTCGGCGAGAATGTCGCCGGACTTGACCTCATCGCCTTCCTTGACGAGCCAGCGCGCGAGCTTGCCCTCTTCCATCGTCGGCGAGAGCGCGGGCATCTTGAGTTCGACGGCCATCAGTAACGCTCCACCAGAACGTCGGTGTACAATTCGCCCATCTCCGGCTCGGGTGAGCTTTCGGCAAAATCGGCGGCTTCGGAAACGCGGGTGCGGATTGCCTTGTCGATGTCCTTGAGCTTGTCCTCGGACATGCCGCGGGCGATCAGTTCAACCTTCGCGGCTTCGATCGGATCGTGCTTTTCGCGCATTTCC
>NZ_JANPGP010000034.1:0-12974 GCF_031424035.1 Novosphingobium sp. | reverse complement strand
TAATGCCACGGGAAGGTATAGGCATAGCGCCAGGCAAGGCTGCGGATGCAGTCGGGCCAGTAGCTGGCTTCCTCGATGCTGCGCACCCGGCACTTGGGCGTGCCGAGCGCTTTTTCGGACTTGAGCAATTGCCGGATCGCGGCCTTGGTCTCGGGCTTGATATTCGCCCAGGCGACCGAGCCGGTGGTGTGATGGCCATATTCGCCCCAGGCCATGGCGGCGGGTGCCCAGGCCAGCGAAAGGGCGGCAAGAATGGCGGACAGGCGCTTGATCATCTTGGAGAAAGTCACTTCGCTGGAACCTCGTACTGTTCGATCACCCAGTCCTCCGCCTCGGCAGCGTGGACCCAGGCCTTGAGCCATTCGTGCTCCCAAACGGCCTCCATATAGACCTGCGCGAAACCGGGCACGCCGACGCCGTAAGTGATAAAGCGGCTGACCACCGGGGCATAGAAGATATCGGCGGCGCAAAAGGTTCCGAACAGGAACGGCCCGCCCTTGCCGAACCGCGCCCGCGCTTCGGCCCAGAGCGTCAGCACGCGGACGACATCGGCGCGGGCGGCATCATCGAGCTTGGCGCCTTCAACGCGGCGCCGCACGTTCATCGGGCACTGGACACGCAGCGCCTGAAAGCTGGAATGCATCTCCGCGACCATGGAGCGGGCCATGGCGCGGGCATCGTCAGCCTTGGGCCAGAAGCGGTCGCGCCCGACTTTGTCGGCGAGGTAATCGATGATCGCCAGACTGTCCCACACCACGGCGTCACCGTCCCACAACACCGGGACCTTGCCGTGGCTGGGGGCAACTTCGCCCATCGCTTTCTTCTGCTCGGACCAGTCGTCGGTGTGGATGGGGACGACGATTTCCTCGAATGACAGCCCCGATTGCTTCGCCGCCAGCCAGCCGCGCAGCGACCAGCTCGAATAGTTCTTGTTACCGATGATGAGCTTCATAGCACCGGGGTAGCCGTTCAGTTTGACAGTGTCGAGGCTGAACGGTTAGTTCTGCGTCATGAGCCTGCCCCCGTTCCACCTCGCCTTCCCCGTCCGCGATCTGGCCGAAGCCCGCGCCTTCTGGGGCGGCGTGATGGGCTGCGGCGAGGGACGCAGCAGTGACCAGTGGATCGACTTCGATTTCCGCGGGCACCAACTCGTCGCACACTGCGTCGGGGAACGCTCTGCCGATGCCGGGGCCAACCCGGTCGACGGGCACGGTGTGCCGGTGCCGCACTTCGGGCTGGTCCTGCCGATGGACGAATGGCACGAACTGGCCGAGCGGCTGCGTGCTGCCGCCGTCGGGTTCGCGATTGAACCTTACGTGCGCTTCGAGGGCGAAGTTGGCGAACAGGCGACGATGTTTTTCCGCGATCCTTCGGGCAACGCCGTCGAGATCAAGGCATTTGCCGATATCGGCCAGTTGTTCGCCACCTGACCGGCGGCTCCACCGGCGGCTCCACCGGTTCAGGCCGGGACTAGCCCTGCCTTGCGCACCCTGACTTGCCCGGCGGCATGGAGATTCAGTTCTCCATGCAGGCGCAGGATTTCCTTGCGGGCGACCGTATGCGCGCGCGGCAGGTCCGGAATGTGATGCAGGTCAAGCTGGGTCAGTCCCAGCAATTGCAGGTCGCGGAACGCGGCACGCTCGGTCATTCCCGAACCCAGCCGGAACCCGACGCGCGGCGAAATCCGTTCGAGCGCGGCACGGCAGGCTTCGCCCATCTTGCCGCCCGTGCCGCCGCGTAGGCGGTTGGGTACGACGATCCAGTCGGTCGCCGCCATGCCCATTTCGGCGCGGGTTTCGGCCAGTCCCTGCACCGCCTCGGCAAAGCAGCCGGGCGAGACGTAGTCCTGAGTCACCGGATTGAGGTGAGCCAGCAGGTCAAGATCGACGAACGAGAGGTTCACCGGCGTCACCAGCTTGTCCGCCATGGCAATGGCGCGGCGCACGATAGGCGAATCGGCGCCCGGCGCATCAATCACCACGACCTGGCAATCGGGGCCGGCGCGGGCGATTTCCTGGAACAGCATCGCGCCGCTGGTCTGACCCAGCACCACGTGCCGCACCATCGGCAGACCCACGCCGAGCCGCCGAGCCGTGGCATCGCGTGAGGCGAAGAAGCGCGAAAGCGAACGCTGGCGGCGATCAAGGTCGATAGCCAGCACGCGGTAGCCCGCAGAGGCGAGCGACACCGCGATATGCGCGGCCAGCGTGGACTTGCCCGCCCCGCCCTTTTCGTTGGCAACTGTGATGACCTGCTCGAAGTGGTGCGGTCGGCGCGCGATGTCAGACACCACGGCGCGCGGATGCTCGCCCTCGACAGCAATTTCCATGGGCGCGCAATCGCGCCGGCTGAATTCAACGACTCCCATCGACATCCCCCGTGTGTCGCTGGGCCCCGACGACGATGTCGCGTTTTTGCGATTCGCGCTTACGTCAAGGACCGATGCGGCAAGTCGCCACAGTTTCCACAAGTTTGCAACGGGGTTAACCGTATGGTTAGGTAGAATTTACAAGCGTGCGTCGGCCAGAACGGCAGCGCGCAGTTCATCGATCCCCATGCCCTTTTCGGCGCTGGTGACGTGAATCACCGGATAGGCGGCGGAATGCTTGCGCGCCTCGGCCGTGGTGGAAACGAGCACGGCGTCAAGCTCGCTAGCCTTGATCTTGTCGGCCTTGGTCAGCACGACACGGTATCCGACTGCGGATTCATCGAGCATCTTCATCATCTCGACATCGACCGGCTTCACCCCGTGGCGCGAATCGATCAACACCAGATTGCGCTTCAGCACCACGCGCCCGCGCAGGAAATCGCGGACCATGCGGCGCCATTTCTCCACCACGGCTGGCGGTGCCTTGGCAAAGCCGTAGCCGGGCATGTCGACAAGGCGGAACTGGGTCGGCTCGCCCACTTCAAAGAAGTTCAGCTCCTGCGTGCGCCCCGGAGTGACCGAGGTGCGCGCCAGCGACTTGCGGCCCGTCAGCGCGTTGAGCAGCGAGCTTTTGCCCACGTTGGAACGGCCGCAGAAGGCCACTTCAGGCACCGTCGGATCGGGCAGGAATTGCAGCGACGGGGCCGAGAGCAGGAACTCCACCCGGCCCGAGAACAGCCGGCTGGCTTCCTTTATCAGCTCCCTGTTCGCCAGTGCGTTGTCGTCTTCGTCGCTCACTTCGCGGGCTTCTTTGCCGCTGCCACGTCCGCGCGTTCCTTGTCGACCATGGCCTTCATCTGCGGATGGCGGGCGTAAAGGTACTTCTGCTGGCCAATGGTCAGCAGGTTCGAGGTGATCCAGTAGATCAGCAGGCCGGCGGCAAACGGCGCCATGATAAACATCATCAGCCACGGCATGATGCCGAACACCTGCTGCTGCACCGGATCGGGCGACGAGGGGTTGAGCTTGAACTGCAACCACATCGTCACGCCCAGCAGCACGGCCAGCACGCCGATGCCAAGGAAACCCGGAACGGTGAACGGCAGCACGCCGAACAGGTTTAGGATATGCGCCGGATCGGGCGCGGACAGATCCTTGATCCACAGCACGAACGGCTGATGACGCATTTCAACCGCGAGCGTCAGCGTCTTGTAGAGCGCGAAGAAGATCGGGATCTGCAGGAAGATCGGCAGGCAGCCGCCGAGCGGGTTGACGCCTTCGCTCTTGTACAGCTTCATCGTTTCCTGCTGAAGCGCCTGCTTGTCATCCTTGAAGCGTTCCTGCAGCGCCTTCATCTTTGGCTGGATCGCCTTCATCGCCGCCATCGAAGCGAACTGGCGCTGGGCGACCGGGAACATGATGCCGCGCACGATCAGCGTGAGAAGGATGATGGCGATGCCGAAGTTGCCGGAAAGGCTGAACAGCTTCTTGAGCAGCCAGAAGATCGGTTCTTCGAACCAGCGGAACCAGCCCCAGTCAATCGCCAGACTGAACTTGGCGATGCCTGTCTTCTCATAGGCCGACAGCACGTCGCCTTCCTTGGCTCCGGCGAACAGACGCGTGCTGGTGCCCGCCGACTGGCCGGGGGCCACGGCGACGGGCTGGTAGAACAGGTTGGCTTGATAAAGATCACCGCCGATTGCGCGGTAATTGCTTGACGCGGTGGGGCTGCCGGGAACCAGCGCCGACATCCAGTAGATGTCGGTAAAGCCGATCCAGTCAGTCTTGCCCTCATTGACCTGAACCGCCCCGGGAAGCTCGTCGATGTCGCCGTAGTTAGGCGCGAACGAGACCTTGCTGTCGAACGCGCCGAACGGACCCGAATGGATGTTCCAGGTATCGAGGCTGGCGGTCTTCTTGGTGCGGCCAAGGCGAGCGAATGGCGTGACGGTCACCGGCGCGGTGCCGCGGTTGGCAACCTTTGCATTCGCGGTGATCATGTAGTCCTTGTCGATCGCGTAAGTGATCTCGAACACCAGTCCGGCGGCATTGGTCCAGGTCAGCGTGACCGGCGTTTCCGGCGTCAGCTTGGCCCCGGCGGGCACGGTCCACAGGGTGTTCGGCGCAGGGATCTCTACGTTCTGGCCATCCCAGCCAATCTGCGCGTAATGTTCAGCTGGAGTGCCGACGGGCGAGAAAATACGTTCTGGCCCGTTCAGTTCGACATTCTTGTGGCGCAAGGTGACGAGATCGTCGAGCAGCGCGCCGGCGGGGTTGATCGAACCCGACAGGCCGGGAGCGGCAATGGCGATGCGGCCCGGTGTGACCAGCGCGGACTTGAGGTCGCGGACTTCGGCGGCGCGGTCAGCTTCGTTCATCAATCCGCCTTCGCGCGTCGGCTTGGCGCCATTGGCAGCAGCAGCCGGCGACGGGCTGGCAGCAGCAACCACCGGCTTGTTCGCGTGCGGATAGAAATAGCTGATGGCTGAATCCCAGCCGAAGAGAAGCAGCGCGCACAGCACGACCGCGAGGATGAGATTACGCTGGTTTTCCACGAAGCTTCCCTAGAACCCTTTATCTGCCTCAAATAGGCATACCACCCGGACCTTCAAGGCACAGGGTCGTGCCCGTGTCCCCCCCAGGGGTGGCAGCGCAATAGACGCTTGATGGCGAGCAATCCACCCCGAAACGCGCCGTGCTTTTCCAGCGCCTCAATCGCGTATTGCGAGCACGACGGCGAATAGCGGCAGGTCGGCGGCAGCACTCGGCTGGGGCCAAGCTGCCAGCCGCGCGCGATGAGGATGAGGAGGCGTTTCATTTCGGTTCGCGCAGAGTTCGCAGAGAACGCAAAGGAATTCAATTCGCCGAAGGCGCTCCTGCACTATTGTGCCCGATATGAGCGCGGCTTTGCCGCAAGAGCAACATCTTTGCGGCCTTTGCGCTCTCTGCGCGAACCCGTAGTTTCACCGCTTCGGCGGCCGAGGCTTGCGCGGCGGATCACCTTTGCCCTGCGACGCGCGGGAGAGTGCAGCGGTGAGTTCGGCGCGTAGCAGCGCAAAGTCCCGCTCCACCCCGCCCTCGCGGCCGATCAGCACGTGATCGTGGCCGGGCAGGCCCTCAACCGGCAGCGCATCGCGCAGCAGTTCGCGGAAGCGGCGCTTCATGCGGTTGCGCACCACGGCGTTGCCGATCTTCTTGGTGACGGTGATGCCGAAACGAATCGCGCCCGCCTCGTTGGGGCGGGCGAGCAAAACAAAACCGGGACGTGCTATGCGCAGGCCCCGGTTCGCAGCAAGAAAATCAGCCCGCCTCGAAAGGACGGACAGTTTCATTGCAATGCTTACGCAGACAGCTTCTTGCGGCCACGCGCGCGGCGGGCGCGCAGGACGTTGCGGCCACCAACGGTCGACGTGCGGGCGCGGAAGCCGTGGCGGCGGGCGCGGACAAGGCGGCTGGGCTGGAACGTGCGCTTCATGTCAAAAACCTCTGGAATCATGCTGTGGCCGTCATCCGGCCTAAATTTGGAGCCGCGCCCCTACCTAAGCACCCGGCCTGAGTCAAGCGCGCGAGGGGCTATGGCGACGTCATTTTCAAGCCTCATCCATTGGCCCATCTGCGAGGCATTGAGCCAGCGCGCGTCGCGGTTAGGCACGGCATTGGTCATATCATAGAACGCACGGGCCTCGACCGGGCTCATGCCCATTTCGCGGTAATAGGCGATATAGGCCAGGTTGACCGGCGCATCCTTGGCGAAATCGCCCGGCTGGTGGCCGTTTTCATCTTCCCATGCATGGACCGCGAACTCTGCGCCCGGATCGGCCAGCCGGCGGCTTCCGGCGAGAAACAGTTCGACCGCACCCGATCGAACCGACCCGCCCGAAGGGACATGCGTGGCCACCCCCTTCGCGCGGATCATCCGCCCCAGCCGCAGGTTGGCGCTGTCATCCAGCGTGCCCGGGCATTCGATCATCTGCAGCTCGGTGATCTGGGGAAAGGCTACCATCATCGCCGCGAACGCCGCCGGACTGCGGCCATCGGTAACGTCGACCAGCGCGGCGCGGTTGGCGTCGATGACGCGGAACGGGCCGAAGCGGGCAATGCCCGTGGGGACCGAGGCAGCCGGTGACTGGACGAAGCGGCTGGAGCCGCCTTCCTCCACCACGACCTCTTCAACGGTCACTTCCTCGCTCACCACTTCGTAACGCGCAGGCGAGGCATGGGCCGGTGCAGCCAGCGCGGCGGCGAGCACAAGGACAAGGGCAAGGACGGACGGAATGCGCATCGTGCCGCCCTTGTGCACGCGCAGGCTTTACCCGCTTCCTTCGGGAAATCGTTAAGATTTGCTTGCCGCCAATCAAGGACATTCCCGTAAGTGCCTCCATTCCTGCGGCAATCCCTCGACAGGGGGAGAGTCATCCTCCATCAACGACTTAGGGATTTATGCGGAAGGGGCATTCGTGGTCGCACTGGTATCGACGGTGGCCTACCTCGGGCTTGAGGCGCGCAGCGTCGAAGTGCAGTGTCAGGTCGCACCGGGCATGGTCGGTTTCCACGTCGTCGGCCTGCCGGACAAGGCGGTGGGCGAAAGCCGCCAGCGGGTCAGCGCGGCGCTCTCGTCGATGGGGCTGTCGCTGCCACCAAAGCGGATCACGGTGAACCTCTCGCCCGCCGATCTGCCCAAGGAAGGCTCGCATTACGACCTGCCGATCGCGCTGGCGCTGCTCGCAGCAATGGGCGTGGTCGATCTGGAAACGGCGTCCGAATACGTCGCCGTGGGCGAACTGGCGCTGGATGGGCGGATCATTTCCTCGCCCGGTGTGCTGCTGGCAGCGATTCATGCATCCGGGCTGGAAAAGGGGCTGATCTGCCCGGCAGCGCAAGGGGCAGAGGCCGGCTGGGCGAGCGGCGTGCCCGTGCTCGCCGCGCCCGATCTCGTCTCGCTGCTCAACCACCTGCGCGGCATTCAGGTGCTCTCGCCGCCCCAACCCGGAGAAGCGCTTCCCCGCACCCATGGCCCGGATCTCCGCCAGGTCAAAGGCCAGGAAACCGCCAAGCGCGCGCTGGAGATTGCCGCCGCGGGTGGTCACAACCTGCTGATGGTCGGCCCGCCCGGCGCCGGCAAGTCGCTGATGGCCTCGTGCCTGCCCGGCATCCTGCCAGACCTGACCCCGGCAGAGGCGCTGGAAGTGTCAATGGTCGCCTCGGTCGCCGGCACCTTGGAGGACGGGCGGATCAGCCGCAACCGCCCGTTCCGCTCGCCCCACCACTCGGCCTCGATGGCGGCGCTCACCGGCGGCGGGCTGAAGGTGCGCCCGGGTGAGGTCAGCCTGGCCCACCTCGGCGTGCTGTTCCTTGATGAACTGCCCGAATTCCAGCGCCCGGTGCTCGATTCGCTGCGCCAGCCGCTTGAGACGGGCGAGGTCAGCGTGGCGCGGGCCAATGCCCATGTCACCTTCCCCGCCCGCGTCCAGCTGATCGCGGCGATGAACCCCTGCCGCTGCGGCCACCTTGGCGATCCGGCGCTGGGTTGCAGCCGCGCGCCCAAATGCGCCGCCGATTACCAGAGCAAGGTGTCCGGCCCGATGCTGGACCGCATTGACCTGCACGTCGATGTTGACCCCGTCTCCGCCGCAGACCTTGCCCTGCCCCCGCCGGCCGAGGGCAGCGCCGAAGTCGCCGCCCGCGTCGCCGCAGCCCGCGCCATCCAGACCGCGCGGTTCGAGGCGACACATGCGCGCACCAATGCCGAGCTTAACGGCGAAGCGCTCGACGCGGTCGCCACGCCGGACGAACCCGGCCGCAAGCTGCTGCTCCAGGCCGCCGAAGCCATGCGCCTCTCCGCCCGCGGCTACACCCGCATGCTTCGCGTGGCGCGGACGATTGCCGATCTGGCCGGGGCCGATATCGTCGGCCGCATCCACGTGGCCGAGGCGCTGAGCTATCGCCGGCAGGCACCGCGGGCGTAAACTCGGCCCATCATAGTTTACATGCAAACCTTTGCATGATCAGCTGAAGTCGCATAAACCCCTGTCCATGAAGCACAAAAAGTCAGAGCTGACACGCGCGCGGATTATTGCCGCAGCGCGGCCGCTCTTTACCGAAAAGGGCTTTGACGAGACTTCCGTAGCGGAAATCTGCCGCGAATCCGGCGTGTCCAACGGCGCGCTGTTCCACCAGTTCAAGGTCAAGGAAGACATTGCCTTCGCCGTGTTTTCCGAAGTGCGCGGCGAGTTCTGGGACCGGGTGATCTCGGCCATGGTCGTCCACGATGACCCGCTGAACGGGGTTGAGGCGGCGATGCGCGCCTCCTTCGCCTACCAACAGGATAATCCCGGCGGGGCAGCCTTCATCAAAGACATTACCGGCGCCAAGTGGATCGAGAATTACGCCGGCGAAAACCGCGAGCTATACGACGCCGGCATCCAGCGCGGCCTCGCCTGGGCGCGGCCCCACTTCGAATCCGGCCACCTACCGCCGATCAGTCCCGACGCCTTCATCACCCTCGTCTCAGGCGCCCCGCAATGGATCGGCCGCATGATCCGCATTGGCATGGCCGACAGCAAGTTTGAGGACATTGCCGATGAAATGGCCGTGCTGATCAGGCGGGCGCTGACGGTTCGGTAAGCAGTCACGGCCCGGCCATGAGACCGAGCCGCGCAGGTCATCAAACCGGATAGGCCATGACCTTGGTCTCGAGGTATTCCTCGATCCCTTCCACACCCCAGGCGCGGCCGATGCCGCTCTGCTTGTAGCCTCCGAACGGCAGGTCGCCGTTGATCGGCGTGCCGCCATTGATGCCGATGGTTCCGGTCCGCACCTGCTTGGCCACGTCGATGCCGCGCTGGAGTTCGCCCGACCAGACGCCGCCTGACAGACCATAAACGCTGTCGTTGGCGATGCGGATCGCGTCCTCGTCGTCCTCGAATGGAATGACGACTAGCACGGGTCCGAAAATCTCCTCCTGGGCAATGCGCATGTCATTGGTGACATCGACAAAGCAGGTCGGCTCGATGAACCAGCCGGTGCCCTTGTCCGGACGAAGATTGCCGCCGCTGAGCAGGGTCGCGCCTTCCTCAACGCCAAGGTCGATGTAGGCCTTCACCCGCTCCATCTGCTTTTTCGACACGACCGGACCCATGGCACAGGTGGGTTCGTCGAAGTGGCCCCACTTGTCGGCAAAGCCATCGTAAGCGGCCTTCAGGATCTGTTTGGCTTCCTCATAGCGGGCGCGGGGCACCAGCAGGCGCGACTGGACTGCGCAGCCCTGGCCGGCGTGGAAGACCAGTATCGACGAGGCGACGACTCGGGCGAAATTGGGCTCGTCATCGAGCACGATGTTGACCGACTTGCCGCCGAGTTCGAGGAACTGACGCTTCATCGTCTCCGCGCCTTGCCGCATGATGTGCTTGCCGATCGCGGTCGATCCGGTGAACGTGATCAGGTCTACACGGGGATCGGTGACGAGCATCTCGCCCGCTTCTGCCGGATCGCTGGCAGTGATCACGTTGAGCACACCCTCCGGGAAACCGGCTTCCGCTGCCAGTTCGCCAAAGATAGCGCCCGCAAGCGGCGTATCGGGCGCCGGCTTGAGGATCACGGTGCAACCCGCCAGCAGCGCCGAAACCACCTTTTCCGCGTTCACATAAAGCGGGAAATTCCACGGCGTGATCGCGGCGGCAACGCCGATCGCTTCATAGTGCGCGGTGCGCTGGCTAGTGCCGAACGCGGTCGCCTTCACGCCGAAATCCTTTTCCCACTTCACTTGCGGGAAGACCTCCATCAGGTCGCGCCAGCTGTTGAGGCAATTGGCCACCTGCGCGCGGTTTACCGCGACCAGCGGCGCGCCGACTTCATGCCGGGCGATGGCGACCAGCCGGTCCTTGTTGGCTTCGAACAGGTCATAAAGCTTCTTCACCAGAGCGAAGCGCTTTTCATGGTTGGTTGACCAGTCCGTCGTGTCGAACGCGCGGCGGGCGGCGGCAATCGCCTGTTCGACATCGGCGGCCGAGGCATCGGCGGCGACCCCTACCGACTGCCCGGTCCATGGACCGATGTTGTCGTATGTCCGGCCATGCTCGGCGCGGCGAATTACACCATCGACATAGAGCATGCCTTCGGGAAGAACGGGGGCGGCGGTTTCAGGCAGGCTGGACATTTGTGATTTCCCAAATTGTTTTTATCCGAGAGACTTTGGGCGCTGCGCTATGACGAATCCGGCGCTTGATTCCCGTCTCATATTCTGTATATTTCTGAAATGAGAAATATTGTCAATCATGCTGTCTGACGACCAACGCCGCTTCATCGACGAATTCGTCACGCTGTTGGCCGGCTGGAACATGCCCGCCAACGGCGCGCAGGTTTATGCCTACTTGCTGTTCCAGAACCACGCGGCAAGCTTGGACGAGATCGCCGAGGCGCTCGAAATCAGCAAGAGCAACGCCTGCAAGGCCGCCAAGATGCTTGAGGACAAGGGCCACATCCGGCGGGTGGGCGAACGCGGCAGCAAGCGCGTGCTCTATGTCGCGCGCGAGGATTTCGGCACGCCTTTCCTGCACCGAACCGCTTCGCTCGGCGCGCTGAGCCGCCTGATGGAAACGCGCGGCGCAAGATCGGCCGATGGCCCGGCCAGCGAACGCATCGCCAGCCTCGCGTCATTCTACGCCGTCATGCAGACCGCAATGGAACAGATCATCGCTGCCGATACCGAGCGGGCGGAGAAGTCGGTTTAGTGTTGGTGCCTTTGTCGCTGGTCAGGCTGACGTTGAGGCAGGGTGGCTGGGTTGCACTGCGGCGCTTGGAGATTGACTGCTTGTGAGACGCTACCACGCGAGCATGATGGGCCGGAATGTTGTGGGAAGCAGACTTGCAGCAATCGGTGAACCGAGATGACAAAGTTGCGCATGGGCATGGTGCTCGCGTCGGTTCGCTAACTCGACCAAGCCGTTTGACTGAGCTAGTCAGCTCCCCACGCAGACCCCGAGCCCGTGATCAACCACCCTTTCTTCGTGCGGATAAGCGAAACCGCCCACATACCTTTGTAAGAAATGGGTTTGCCGTCCTGAATGTCCGTAAAAGTCGCGGAATAGTTGAGCACCGCACGATCTCCTTGGACGTCAGTCCAAAGCGGATTGCCGATCAAAAGTGTTCCCCGCGCGGCCTTTATTCTTAGGTTGTTAGCTTCATAATCTCTCATCCAGCCCTGACACGTGTGCCAAGCGTAGGGCGGGAAGCCGTCGACTATCGCAACTCGCGGCGCACACGCCTTATAGAATGCGTTCATATTCCCGGCATTCATGTCTGCAGCCCATCGATGCACTATCGCGTCTAAGTCGCTAGCTTCGGAAGCCCAAGACGGACTGATATTGCAGAACATAGCTCCCGCCATCACCGCTAGCTTGCAGGTTCTTATCAGCGTCACTTAGAATCCTCCTCGCTGTCCAAGCGACGACCCAATCGCCCACCGTACTGATCAACACCGAGTCTATCATATCGCGTAGGGACTCCCAGAAATACTTCAGAGCCCCAGACCTGCGGGGAAACGGACATTGGTGGGATAGCACTTAAACGATTGCACCGCGTCGGCTTACCTGCTCTTCATTGCGCTTGCGGTGCGGGGGAGAGCAGCCAAATGACTTTGTCAGTACCAGCGGCGCTTCATCGCGGTGAAAACGACTTGCCCTTCGTGCCATTGCAGGAGGGCGTTACCGTTCAACTAATTCAGGCCGATATTGAAGGCGGCTTTTTCGTGGTTCGATTACGCGCCGAGCCCGGCGCGACACTGGCGCGTCACAAACATACTGGGCAGGTTTTTGCTTTTACGCATACGGGCTCGTGGCGGTATCTTGAATATCCGGAAATCAACACCGCAGGCTCTTACCTTTATGAACCGGCGGGCTCGATACACACCCTTCACTTCCCGGCGACAAATACCGAAATTACCGACGTTTCTTTCGTTATTTACGGGGCCAACCTGGATCTCGACGCAGAAGGGGGTGTCCTGTTCGTGATGGACGCCGGAATGGCTCTCGCCTTCTATCGTGGCAGCTGTGAAGCCGCAGGTCTGCCGGAGCCGAATGTGATCGGAGCTGCCTCCTCGTAGCGCCCGCGCCCACCGTATTGCCAATGTCCGCAATCGGGTCGTGTCCGGAAAGTCCGCTTTTCTCTCAATAATTCGCCAACCCGCCCCAAACGCAAGAGGGGCGGGCAATCGCTTGCCCGCCCCCATTGTCTGTCGCTCAAAAAGCGCCGCGCGAATTACTTCTTCGCGGCGGCCTTCTTGGCCGGAGCCTTCTTTTCGGCGGCCGGCTTTTCGTCTGCAGCCTTCTCAGCCTTGGGAGCGGCTTCCTTCTTCGCCTTGGCAGGCTTTTCCGCAGCCTTTTCCTCGGCGGGAGCAGCCTCTTCAGCCTTTGCAGCCTTCTTGGCCGGAGCCTTCTTGGTGCCCTTGGCCGGGGCCGGAGCGGCGTCTTCGGCTTCGATGGCGGCCTGCAGCTCGTCCTTGGTCACGGTGCGTTCGGTGACTTCGGCCTTGTCGAACAGGAAGTCGACGACCTTGTCCTCATAGAGCGGCGCGCGCAGCTGGGCGGCGGCGAGCGGTTCGTTCTGGAGG
>NZ_JANPGP010000033.1:0-32266 GCF_031424035.1 Novosphingobium sp. | reverse complement strand
AGCGCCCCAAGCGCTTCTTCGGCGCGGCGCGCAACATTGAGGAGGGCGGTTCACTCTCGATCATCGCCACGGCCCTGATCGATACCGGCAGCCGCATGGACGAGGTCATCTTCGAAGAATTCAAGGGCACCGGTAACTCGGAAATCGTCCTTGATCGCAAGGTTTCCGACAAGCGCATCTTCCCCGCGCTCGACGTCGGCAAGAGCGGCACCCGCAAGGAAGAGCTGCTGGTTCCCAAGGACCAGCTCTCGAAGATGTGGGTCCTGCGCCGTATCCTCATGCAGATGGGCACGGTCGACGCGATGGAGTTCCTGCTCGACAAGATGAAGGACTCCAAGTCCAACGAGGACTTCTTCGCCACGATGAACCAGTAAGGCTGGCAGGATGGCAGGCCCTTCGGATCCGCATCAAGCGATCGCCGAGGGCCTTGCCGCCCTGCAAGCGCGCGAGCCGCAGCGCGCGGCGCAGCTGCTGCGTTCTGCGAGCAGCGCGCTGCCAGAAATCGAATTCCCGTGGATGGCGCTCGGTAATGTCGAGCTGGCGCTGGGTAATCTTGATGCGGCAGAAGCGGCGGTTGACCGACAATTGAAGCTGGAAACCCGCGATGTCGGGGCGCTGCTGGTCAAAGGGCACTTGCGCGAACGGCTAGGCGATCCGCGCGGAGCATCCAGCTTCTATCAGGCTGCAGCGAACCAGGTGGCTACAGGGTCGCCGATCCCGCCGCCGCTCACCAGCCTGATGGCGCATGGCCGGCAATTCATCGAATCGTCCAAGGGCGATTACGGAGCGCACTTGCGCGAAGTCGTCGGCGATGGACTCAGCCCAACCATGCGCGAGGCGATTGACCTGCTGACGGGCCAGTCGCGGCTTTACCTGCAGGAACCTTCGGTTTTCTACTATCCGGGGCTGCCGCAGAAATGGTTCTACGATCCCGCCGACTTCGCTTGGCTCGAAACGATGCTGGAGCTGGCTCCGGCGATGCGCGAGGAGTTGGAGGCGCGAGAAGGGGCCGGATTCGAACCCTACGTAAAACAGCAGGCCAACCGCCCCGCGCCGAACAATCCGCTGCTTGGCCGCATGGACTGGAGCGCACACTACTTCTGGCAGGACGGATCGATGGTCGAGGGCCACGCCAGAGCCTGTCCGCGCACCATGGAGGCGCTTGGCCATGCCCCGCTGCCTCAGGTCCCCGGACGCGCGCCCAACGCGCTGTGGTCGCGTCTGCTGCCCGGTGCGCACATCGCTCCGCATCACGGGATGCTCAACACCCGGCTGATCTGCCATGTCCCGGTGCGCACGGCACCCGGCTGTTCGCTGCGGGTCGGCAATGAGCGGCGCGAATGGATCGACGGACAGGCCCTGGTGTTCGACGATTCCATCGAGCATGAAGCGATCAACGCCGGACCCGAAACCCGCGTCATCCTGCTGTTCGAGATCTGGCGCCCCGAAATCCCTGAAGAGGACCGTACGGCGATCGCCCGGATCTTCCAGGCGATCGACACGTTTGGGATCAACTGAAGTCAGGCCTGGACGATGAGTTCGAATTCTTGTTTTCCCGCGTTGAAATTGAACGCGTGGTTTTTCAGAACATCAAACCCCAAGATCATGTCAAAGTTCATGTTGTTGTCCATATCGACGACCTCAAATGGTTCTTCGATCGAATACAAAGTGAGCTCTGCATCTTCGTATTCCCGTGGGGAACGGTTCTTGTCCACACGCTTGGCCCAAAGGCCGATACCTGCCAGATAGCGGCTGTGCGTTCTTGGACCATGCAAACCGGCAAATTGCATGTGCCCCGTTCTCACCAGATTTAGGTCGGCGATGACTAATCGGGTTAGCACGCTGCGTTGAGCGCCGGTATCAATGAGCGCCCGAAATTGATTACCTGAAAAAACGCTTTGAAACGTGCTGTCGCAAACGGCCGGCTTCGTCAAACTAACGACGACAACCAACCGATGCTCCTCAAGCGTGCAGCGCTGAACTAACATGCGAATAAAAGCCCAGGTCTTCGACGGTATCATCAACGGGTTCGACCGAAAACCGACCCTCACCGAACCGATTCATCCCATCCAAGATTGCCTCAAGACTGGACTCATAAAATCCGATTACACCTCTATCGTGTAGAAGAGCATGTTTTCCCCGATGCACCGAGAGCAACTCCGGCAAGCGGCTCTTGAACCACTCCAAATTGGAAGTCGATTGGTCGTGCATGGTCGTCCTCTTCTGAAAGAATCTAACAGAATCAGGATTCTAGGTCACGAACATAATTTGCTTTGATTTGAGTCACTTGATTTGTGGTTCCTTATAAATTCGCCGCGAAGAACTTGTCCGTCCGCTGATCGGCGAGCTGCGCGGCCACATCCTGCCGCCGCACGCCGTGTTCGGCGGCGAATCCGTGGTCGAGCCCGGCGTAATCGTGGATCGTTACGTGGGCATTGTCATCCAGCCCGGCGTGCATTGCCGCTTGCGCTTCGGGCGGGACAAAACCGTCCGCCGTCGGCACGTGCAGCATCAGCGGCTTGGCGATGGCGTGGGCCTCATTCAGCATCTGGTCGATGCCCACGGCGTAGTAGCCAACCGAGGCGTCAATATCGGTGCGTGCAGCAGCTTGATAAGCCACCTTGCCGCCCATGCAGAAGCCGACGAGGCCGACTTTGGCGACGCCTTCCGTGCCGCGAATCCAGCGGATAGTCGCCTCGATATCGCGCACGCCGGCATCGAAATCATGTGCCAGCATGTGGCGGATCGCTTGCTGGAACTCCTCGGGGATGTCCGAATCGAGATCGATGCCCTCGGCCTGCCGCCAGAACACTTCGGGCGCGACGGCGAGGTAGCCCTTGGCCGCCCAGTCGTCAGCCTTCTTGCGGATGCCGGGGTTCACGCCGAACACTTCCTGCACGACGATGATCGCCGCCTTGGGTGTGCCTGCCGGGCGGGCGACATAGGCGGGGAAGCTCTTGTCGCCTTCGAACGTGGGGATGCGGACTTTTTCGCCCATCGAAACTCTCCTTGGGTTATGCGTGCGGTTGGCACTTGCCGTTCCTTTGGCCCAACCCCTCGGTGCTGCGCAAGACCATTGCCAAGTGCGCACGGGCTGCCCATCTAGTTCAGGTGCGCCAAGCTGGCGCGGGAGGTTTAGCCCATGAAGGTTCACGTCGAGGTTGATTGCTCGCCAGAGGAAGCGCGCCGCTTTCTCGGCCTGCCGGATGTTGCCAAGGCCAACGACGTTTATGTCGATGCCGTGGCCAAGGCGATGCAGGGCGTTGGTGATCTCGAAAAGCTGCAGACCATGGCCAAGCAGGTCGCGCCGATGGGTGAGATCGGGCTGAAGCTGTTCCAGCAGTTCATGGATGCCGGCACCGGCGGCGCGAAAAAGAAGAAGGACGGCGAAAGCTGATCGCCGCACCCGCATGACCGATACGATCTTTGCCTTGTCGAGCGGCTCTCCGCCTTCCGCAATCGCCATTGTCCGGGTGAGCGGACCGGGGGCGGGCAATGCCCTGCGCTCGCTGACCGGAACGATCCCCGAAGCGCGCCGTATGGGCGTGGCGCGGCTGATTGACGGTGAGGGCGAAGAGATTGACCGCGCGCTGGTCGCCTGGTTCCCGGGGCCCGGCACCGCAACGGGTGAGGACCTTGCCGAGTTTCACTTGCACGGCGGCCGCGCGGTTATCGCTGCACTGGAAAATGCGTTGAGCGAGCTGCCCGGCCTGCGTGAGGCCGAGGCGGGCGAGTTCACCCGCCGCGCTTTTGCCAATGGCCGGATCGATCTGGCCGAGGCTGAAGGGCTCGCGGACCTGCTCGCCGCAGAGACCGAACTTCAGCGCCGCAGCGCCATGGCCATGGCGGGCGGAACCTTCTCCCGTCTGGTCGAGGAGTGGCGCGAACGCCTGCTGATGGCATCGGCGAGTCTCGAAGCCGTGCTCGATTTCGCCGATGAGGACGATGTCGCGTTGCTGCCGCCCGAATTCCCGCAGGAAATCGAGGCCTTGCGCAGCGAGATTGGCGACTGGCTTGCCCGCCCGCGCGCCGAAGTTCTGCGCGAAGGCTTTCGCGTGGTTATCGCTGGACCGCCAAACCTTGGGAAAAGCACCCTTTTCAACGAGTTGGTTGAATCTGACGCCGCCATCACCACGCCAATTGCCGGCACCACACGCGACGTACTGACGCGCCCCGTCGCGATTGATGGGGTGCCTTTCCTGTTCGCCGATACCGCCGGTTTGCATGACGCCGTTGATGACGAAATAGAGGCCATCGGCATTGAACGGGCGATGGAAGCGCTCGACCGGGCTGACCTCGTGCTCTGGCTCGGTCCGGAAGGCATGGGGCCGCAAGGTGCCTGGGAAATTGCCTCGCAGATTGACCGCAATGATGCCTTACCCAAACGGGCCGCGCGCCATCGGATATCGGCGATGACCGGTGACGGGATGAACGACCTGCGGCAGGATCTGGTCGTCGCGGCGCGCAAGGCCATGCCCGCGCCCGGTGATGCAGCGCTGAATGAGCGGCAGCACCGCTTGCTCACCCGCGCTACACGGGCATTGGCGGACGCACGGCATGAGGCTGATCCCTTGCTGGCCGCGGAAGGCCTGCGGCAGGCGCGGCTTGCTTTCGATAGCTTGCTCGGCAGGACAACTACGGAGAATATGCTCGACACGCTCTTCAGCAGGTTCTGCATCGGCAAGTAGCATGTTCCACGTGAAACATGCCGGGTTTTGACCGGGCGGCATTGCGAGTCTAAACGCGGCCTTCATGAACCGGTTCGACATCATTGTTATTGGCGGAGGACACGCCGGGGTTGAGGCCGCCGCCGTCGCGGCCCGCATGGGTGCGCGCGTGGCGCTCGTGACTTTCGATACCGCTATGATCGGCGCGATGAGCTGCAACCCGGCGATCGGCGGGCTCGGCAAGGGACACCTTGTCCGCGAAGTCGATGCTTTCGACGGCATCATTGCCCGCGCCGCCGATGCCGGCGCAATCCATTACCGCATGCTCAACCGCTCAAAGGGCACAGCGGTACAGGGCCCGCGCGTGCAGGCTGACCGCAAGCGGTTCAAGGCGGCGGTGCAAACGCTGCTCGGTCAGCAGGGCGACTTGACGACAATTGCCGGAGAGGCGGCAGCGCTACGGATCGAAGGCGGACGAGTCTGCGGGATCGAACTGGCGGACGGAATGGCCCTAGAAGCCCAAGCCGTGGTGCTGTGTACGGGCACCTTCCTCGGCGGCACCCTGTTCAGGGGCGAGGAGCGGCTTGTCGGCGGGCGCATTGGTGAAGCCTCTGCGCAGGTCCTTGCGGCACAGCTTCGTGGGGCCGGATTGCCGATGGCGCGGCTGAAGACCGGCACACCACCCCGGCTCGATGGACGGACGATCAATTGGGCGACACTCGAAGAACAAGCCTCGGATGCCGAGCCGTGGACCATGTCGGCCTTGCCGAATTTCGGGCCCGACGTGCCGCGCAGGGCGCTGCCGCAGATCTTCTGCGCGATTACCCGCACCAATGCGCAGAGCCATGACATCATTCGCGCCAACCTGCACCGCTCCCCGCTGTTTACCGGTGCCATTGGAGCCTCGGGGCCGCGCTATTGTCCGTCGATTGAGGATAAGATCCACCGTTTTGCCGACCGAGACGGGCATCAGGTGTTCCTTGAGCCGGAAGGGCTCGACACCCATCTGGTCTATCCGAACGGGATCAGCACGTCGCTCCCGGCCGATGTCCAGCTCGCCATGTTGCAGACCATGGCGGGGCTGGAGCGTGTCGAAATGGCAGTGCCGGGCTATGCGGTTGAATACGATCACATCGATCCCCGCGCGCTGCGGCCAAGCCTTGAGCTGAGGGACATACCGGGGCTCTATTGCGCCGGGCAGATCAATGGCACCACCGGCTATGAGGAGGCGGCAGCGCAGGGGCTGGTCGCCGGTATGCATGCCGCCGCGCAGGCCTTGGGGCGTGAGGCGGCGCCGCTTGACCGGGCAAACAGCTATATGGCGGTGATGGTTGATGACCTGACATTGCATGGCGTCACCGAGCCCTATCGCATGCTGACCGCCCGCGCCGAGTACCGCCTACGGCTGCGCGCCAACAACGCGTCCACCCGGCTCACGCCATTGGCGATGGCGGTTGGGGCGGTGGGCGAGGAGCGGGCTGCCTGGTTCAAACGCCGCGTGGCGGATCGCGCGACGATCGAAGCCGCGCTTGATCGGCAGGCGACCGGGACAGAACTTGCACAGGGAGGCTTGCCGGTGCGGGCGGATACCGGCCGTTTGTCGCTGCGGGATTGGCTGCGCTTCGGCGGTGTCGATCTCGATGGACTGGCACCATGGCTTGGCGAAGCGCTTCCGGATGACCCGGAGCTGGCAAGCGAGGTGGCCGAAGACGCGGCCTATGCGCCTTATCTGGCCCGGCAGGACGGCGAGCTGCGTGACTTGCGTGCCAGTGAGGCACTGCTGCTTGGCGATGCCTTCGCATATGACCGCATCCCGGGCTTGTCGAACGAGATGGTCGAGCGACTCACCCGCGCGCGCCCTGCGAACCTGGCGGCAGCCGGGCGAGTGCCGGGTATCACGCCGGCAGCCCTCGCGGCGCTGCTGGTCCATGCACGAAGGAATGCGGCGTGATCACCAATGAAGACCAGGCGAGGGAATTTGTCAGCCAGATCCCCGAAGTGGACGCCGTAGCCATCGACCGGCTTGAGCGGCTCGCCGCCATGTTGGCCGATGAGAACAGCGTCCAGAACCTGGTTGCCGCCGCCAGCCTCGACCATGTCTGGCAGAGGCATATCGCCGATTCGCTACAGCTTCTATGCCATGTTCCACGTGAAACATCGCGGCCATGGCTCGATCTTGGCACCGGGGCGGGCTTCCCCGGTCTGGCGATAGCCTGCGTCTTGCCGGAAACCTGCGTGCTGATGGTCGAATCGCGCGCGCGGCGAATCGATTGGTTGGTAAGGGTTTGCGAATCGCTCGGCCTCAAGCGGGCGGAAGTCATCGGATCGCGACTGGAGCTGATCGAATCGCGTAAGTGCAGCGTCATTTCGGCACGCGCATTTGCACCATTGCCGCGTTTGCTCGATCTATCCGCACGTTTTTCCACACCCGACACGATTTGGTTGTTGCCCAAAGGGCGTTCGGCACGGCAGGAATTGCAGGAGCTCTCCGGCTGGCAGCATAGGTTCCACGTGGAACAATCGCAAACCGACCCCGATGCCGGGATTATCGTCGGCCAAGTCAGTGGTGAAACAGCGAAATCGAAGGGGAACCGCGCGTGATCACCATCGCAGTAGCCAACCAGAAGGGCGGGGTGGGCAAGACCACGACTGCGATCAACATTGCCACCGCGCTGGCGGCAATCGGTTGGAAGGTGCTGCTGGTCGACCTTGACCCGCAAGGCAACGCCTCGACCGGCATCGGCATTTCAGCCCCGGACCGCACGGCGTCGTCCTATGACGTGCTGCTCGATCAGGTGCCGATTGCCGACTGTGTCCACGCGACCAAAATTCCTGGCCTCGACCTGATTCCCGCCACCGTCGACTTGTCGGGCGCCGAGGTTGAGCTGGTCGGTGAGGAAGATCGTGCCCACCGCCTGCGCAACGCGCTTGCCGCACACAAGGGCCACGACATCGTCATGATCGATTGCCCGCCGTCGCTCGGGCTGCTCACGCTCAACGCGCTGGGTGCGGCGAATACCCTGCTGGTGCCGCTGCAGTGCGAATTCTTTGCACTCGAAGGTTTGAGCCAGCTGCTCCAGACGGTCGAGCGGGTGCAGCAGCGGTTCAATCCTGACTTGTCGATCCTCGGCGTGGCGCTGACGATGTTTGATCGGCGCAACCGCCTCACCGATCTGGTCAGTGATGACGTACGGTCCTGCCTTGGCAACCTGGTGTTCGAAACGGTGATCCCGCGCAACGTCCGCTTGTCCGAAGCGCCCAGCCACGGACTGCCGGCGCTGGTCTACGATCACAATTGCCCGGGCAGCCGGGCCTATATGGCCCTGGCGCGCGAACTGATCACGCGGCTGCCGGCGATGAGGAAAGCGGCATGAACGACGATCCGGTAATCCGCATTTCGGTTCCCCAGACGGAACCTGCTGCAACAGCCGCGCCGGCGAAGCGCAAGATGTCGGGCCTCGGGCGCGGCCTAGGCGCACTGCTCGGTGAATCGCGGCGTGAGGAGCCGCTGGTGGGAGGCGTTCCTGCGCAGACCGCAGGAACCGTTTCGGCGACGACTGGGCTTGCCCAGTTGCCGATTTCGCTGATCGATCCTGATCCCAACCAGCCCCGCCGCCATTTTGACGAGGCGGCGCTGGCCGAACTGGCTGAATCGATCGCCGCGCGCGGTGTTATCCAGCCGGTGATCGTCCGTCCGGTTGGGCAGGGGCGTTTCCAGCTGGTCGCTGGCGAGCGCCGCTGGCGTGCCGCCCAGCGGGCACAACTCCATGAAATTCCAGCCCTTGTTCGCGAATTGTCCGACCGCGATGTCATGGCGCTCGCACTTATCGAGAACTTGCAGCGCGAGGATCTCAATCCGGTGGAAGAGGCGAGGGCCTATCACCGGCTCAGCGAGGAAGAGGGCCTGACTCAGGCCGAAATCGCCCGGTTTGTCGACAAGTCACGCAGTCACGTGGCGAACTTCCAGCGCCTGCTGCAATTGCCCGACGTGGTGCTTGACCATGTCCAGGAAGGCCGGCTGTCGATGGGCCACGCTCGCGCGCTGATCGGTGTTGGCAATGCCGAGGAGTTGGCTGCGAGCGTCGTCGCCAAGCAGATGTCGGTTCGCGAAGTCGAGAAGTTGGTGCGCAAACAGATCCGGGGCGCTTCGGCGGCTCCTCGCCGGGCACGCAGCAGCGGCGGCGCGGCAGACGATGCCGATATTGCCGCAGTGCAGGCGCACCTCGAGGAATTTCTCGGCCTACCGGTGCGCATCCAGGCCGATGCGGATCCCCGCAGTGGCGCAGTGACAATCCGCTATCGCACGCTCGACCAGCTTGATCTGATCTGCCAGCGGCTGACCGGCGGCGGCATCTGAATGTGCCGCCATGTGAAAAGGCCGGAGACTGCTTGCGCCGCTCCGGCCTATCGATCAATCTATTAAATTCAGAAGCTTAGTCGGCCATAACCCGCTTGTCCGGCACCATCCGCACGCGCTTGTCGGGAACAACCTTCACGCGCTTGTACGTCGGCACCGAACGGTAACGGACTTCGCGGACCTTGCGGTAAACCGTGTCATAGGTCGTGACATATTCGGTCGTCACGTGTTCATGGCAATCCTGCTTCGGCTGCATCGGCACGGATACCATGGTAACCGGCACCATCATCATCGGCACGGCATAGCCATAGGCCTGCTGCGGATAGCCCGGGCCGTAGCCGCCCTGGGAATTGTCGAGCATCGCTTCGCATTCGTCGCGGTACCGGCGGCCTTCGCTGCCGCGTTCGATGGCGGCGCCGGCAACGGCGCCAATCGCTGCGCCAGCGATCGTACCGACTGCGCGATTGCCGCGGCCGGCAACCTCATGGCCCAGCACACCGCCCACGACTCCGCCAAGGACAGCGCCGGTTGCGCCGTTGCGATTTCCGCCAATGCGGCGGCGGCATTCGACCAGCCAGCCTTCGCGCTGACGTTCCCAGGCACCATCACCTGATCCCTGCTGCTGCCAACCCGGCCGCATGCCGCCCTGCTGGTGGTGCATCGAATGCGGGCCGCGCATCGCTTCGCCGCCATCTTCGTGAGCGAAGGCGGGAGCGGCGAACAAGGCAGTGGACGCGGCGATCATGGCAGTTGCGCAAAGGCGCATGGGCAATTCCCCTCTGTTCCGTAAGGCTGGGCGGACGAGTCCCGCCTGTTAACCTGGAACTTACCATCGTCACCGGCAGAAAACCAAGCCATCGGCCCGGTGACTTGGGGCGTTGTCCCGAAACGGTGCAGTCCGCAGAAGGACACTTAGCGCAAAAGCAGCGGTTGCGAGGTGCCGGGAGCAAGCCTATCTCTTGCCGATGAGCTCCTTCAAAAAACCTCTCATTGTCCTTGTCGTCCTCGCCATCCTGCTGGGCGGCGTCTGGGTCTGGTTCTCGCACGGCAACCCCTCGAACCTGCCTCTTGGTGCGACCGAGGGCACGCAGGTGGAGCTTCGCGCCCCCGAAGCCGAAACGATTCCCCGCATGGGTATTGCCGATCCGGTGGGCTGGGCGGCGAACGAAGCCCCCGCCGCGGCTTCTGGCCTTGCGGTCAACCGCTTTGCTGCCGGACTGAATCATCCGCGCACTATGCTGGTCCTGCCCAATGGCGATGTTCTGGTGGCTGAGAGCGACCATCCTGCATCGAAGGATGAAGGCGGCGGCATTACCGGGATAATCGAGCGCTATTTCTGGAAAAAGGCTGGGGCGGGCGAGCCTTCACCGAACAAAATCGTTCTGCTGCGCGATGCCGATGGTGACGGTGTGGCGGAAACTCGCTCAGTCCTGCGCGAAAAGGACATGGATTCGCCCTCGGGCATGGCCTGGATCGGCGGCAAACTCTACATTGCGAACCACAACGCGGTGCTGGCCTTTGACTATACGCCCGGCGCCAATACGCTGGAAGGCGCCCCGCGCAAGCTGGTCAATCTGCCCGCTGGCGGCAACCACTGGATGCGCAACCTGCTCGCCAGTCAGGACGGAACGAAGCTTTACGTCGCAGTCGGGTCCTCTTCGAACATCGCGGAAAAGGGCATGGAAGCCGAAAAAGGCCGCGCGGCGATCTATGAGCTGGACGTCGCCACGGGGCGTATGCGCCAGTACGGCGGCGGCCTGCGCAATCCCAATGGGCTTGACTGGAACCCGGTGACCGGCGAACTTTGGACCGTGGTCAACGAGCGCGACATGCTCGGCCCTGATCTGGTTCCCGATTACATGACCAACGTACCGGTGGGCACGCAGTATGGCTGGCCGTGGTATTACTGGAAGGATCGGCTTGATGACCGGGTCGAGCATCCGATGCCCGACTTCCTCGGCGAATATGTCCGCAAGCCTGAATTCGCGCTGGGCGCGCATACGGCTCCTCTGGGCATGCGCTTCGTGGCTGAGGGAAACCGGCTGGGCACCCAGTTCAACTCGGGCGCTTTCGTGGCGCGGCACGGTTCGTGGAACCGCAAGCCGCTCTCTGGTTATGACGTGGTCTTCGTCACCTTCGACGAGTGGGGCAACCCGAAGGGCAAGCCGGTTCCTGTGCTGACCGGCTTCCTCGCCGATGGCAAAAAGGCGCGAGGGCGGCCGGTGTGGCTGGGCTTTGACAAGACAGGGGCGCTGCTGGTGACCGACGATGTTGGCGGTGTGGTCTGGCGGGTAATCGCGCCTAACGCGCAGCCGCTGGCCAAGCCGAAGATAATCTCCAGCACGCGCATGCCGCCCTCGCGCGCGATCGATTCGGCAGCGGAAGCGCAGATCCGCCGTCAGATCGAGGAAGCGCTCAGCAAGTAGCGCCCGTTGTAGTGAGCGGTGTCTAAAGGGGACGCTGCGCACGCCCCGCCAGTTCGGTGACATAGTGCCAGGCGACCCGGCCTGACCGGGCGCCTCGGCGCTTTGACCATTCCAGCGCGTCGCTTTCGTCGAAGGGCAGGCTCAGGCTTTCCGCATAGCCCCGGATGATGTCGAGGTAATCGTCCTGGCTGCAATTGTGGAAACCGATCGACAGGCCAAAACGGTCAGCCAGGGCCAGTCTGTCATCCACGGCATCGCGCGGATTGATCGGATCGTCCTGCTCGCTCATGTGCCGCGATACGATGGCGCGTCGATTGGCGGTGACGGCGATGCGGACATTGTCAGGCCGGGCCTCGACCCCGCCTTCAAGCCATGAGCGCAGCTGGCGCGGGCCGGTGCTGTCGCCATCCTCGAAGCCGAGATCGTCGATATAGACGATGAAACGCCGCTGCACCTTGCCGAGTTCGCCAAACAGCGCCGACAGGCCCGACAAGGCATCGGGCGCGACCTGAACCAGCGCGATGGCGGCGGCGTCCTTTGCCTGGGCATCGCAAACCGCCGAGCGGATCAGCGCCGACTTGCCCATGCCGCGCGATCCCCAGAGCAGCATGTCATGCGCGGCGTGTCCGGCAGCGTGGCGCGAGACATTGCCGACGACGGCGTCCTTCTGCTGATCGACCCCGCGCAACAGGGATAGTGCGGGGGCTTCGAGGCGGTCGACGGCGCGGGCCGAGGCTCCATCCCAGACATAGGCGGGGGCGGCCAGCCAGTCCGCGACCGCTGGCGGTGCCGGCGCAAGCTGTTCAAGCGCAAGGGCGATCCGTTCGAGCAGCGGACCGTCTGACGTCATGACGCCAGGCTTTCGCTGTCAAGTGCGTAGAGCAGCGCGGCACCGGCAATTGCCGACGCCTTGAGCCCGGCGGCTTCGGTCACGAGGTGGTCAAGGAACCAGCGGGCAACGACTGGCTTGGTCCGGGCGAGGTTACCTCCGGCAGCTGCCGCTGCGCGCGACTGGCGCAGCAGTTGCCAGCCCGCGACCGCGACCGCACACATCGTCTGGAAGGGCACCGAACCGGCCAGCTTGTCATCAAGGCTGGCCGCATCGCGCATCCATTCGCCCACCGCCGCGCAGTCACCCGCCAGTGCCGCAAGGCCGCGCTCATCACCGGCATCGCGGGCGATCTCGGCCATGAGCGCCGCCAGCACGCCGCCGTTTTCCATGCCGAGCTTGCGAGTGACGAGGTCAGCGGCCTGAATGCCGTTGGTGCCTTCATAGATCGGGGTGATCCTGGCATCGCGGTAATGCTGGGCGGCGCCGGTCTCCTCGATGAAGCCCATGCCGCCGTGGATCTGCACGCCAAGGCTGGCGACTTCGCAGCCCGCATCGGTGCCCCAGGCCTTGATCAGCGGCACCAGCAGGTCGGCGCGCGATCTGGCGGGTTCATCGCCGAGCGCGGCGCGATCGACCTGTCCGCAGGTGTAGTAGAGCAGTGCGCGCGCGCCTTCGGTCAGCGCGCGCATCCGCAGCACCATGCGGCGCACGTCGGGATGCTCGATGATGGCCACCGGGGTCTTGTCGGGCGAGCCGGCGCGGGCGGATTGAACGCGGCCCTGCGCATAGGCCACCGCGTGCTGCAAGGCGGCCTCGGCAACCATCACGCCCTGCGCGCCAACGTTGATCCGCGCCGAGTTCATCATCGTGAACATGCATTTCAGGCCTTCGTTCTCGGCTCCGATCAGTTCGCCGACGCACTGGTCGTGGTCGCCATAGGACATCACGCAGGTGGGTGAGGCGTGAATGCCGAGCTTGTGCTCAAGGCTCACGGCCATCACGTCATTGGCTGCGCCAGGGCTGCCATCGGCGCTTACGTGGAAGCGTGGCACAATGAACAGGCTGATCCCGCGCGATCCCGCAGGCGCTCCGGGTGTGCGGGCAAGGACGAGGTGGACGATGTTGTCCGCCAGTTCGTGCTCGCCCCAGGTGATGAAGATCTTGGTGCCCTTGATCAGGTACTTGCCGGAATGTTCGCCTGCCAAAATCGGCGTCGCGGTGGTGCGCAGCGCGCCGACATCGGACCCGGCTTGCGGCTCGGTCAGGTTCATCGTGCCCGGCCATTCGCCGCTGACCAGCTTGGCGAGGTACATCGCGCGCTGTTCGTCCGAGCCATGCTTCTCGATCGCCTCGATAGCGCCGACGGTGAGCATCGGCAGCAGCGAGAAGGCCATGTTCGCCGTGCCGAGGCTTTCCAGCACACAGGCGGCCAGGCTGAAGGGCAGGCCCTGTCCACCGAAGTGTTCCGGACCCGATACGGCGTTCCAGCCCTGCTCGACATAGGCGCGGTAAGCCTCGGCATATCCGGCGGGCAGAGTGACGACACCGTCGATCATCCGCGCGCCCTGCGTGTCGCCTACCCGGCGGAGCGGGGCGAATTCACCGGCGGCAAATTGTCCGATGCCCTCGACAATGGCCTCGACCATGTCGGCGCTGGCGGCGGCGAAGCGCTCGCTGGCGGCAAGTTCCTCGATGCCGGCACTGATCTTGAGGGCAAAGGCCTGTTCGGCGCTGGGCGGTGCATAGGTCATGGCGGTTCCCCGGGGCTTTCGCTTGGAATGTTCGCTGGCTTGCCTATAGCGCAGCAGGATGAGCGGCAAGAGCGGCCCTGATGTACGATTGGTTGACGCTACGGCACTGGCCGCAGCGGCAGACTGTTTGCGTGGCGGAGGTCTGGTCGCGGTGCCGACCGAGACGGTTTACGGCCTCGCCGCGCGGGCGGACAGCGAATCGGCGGTGGCGGCGATCTACCGCGCCAAGGGCCGGCCGGACTTCAATCCGCTGATCATCCATCTGTCATCACTTGATGCGGCCGAGGTCATCGCGGTGTTTGATGAGCGTGCGCGCAGGCTGGCGGCGGCGTTCTGGCCGGGACCGTTGACGCTGGTTCTGCCCTTGCGCGATGGCACTGGGATTACGCCCGCCGTTACCGCTGGCTTGCCGACCATTGCCTTGCGCGTTCCGGCCCATCCGGCGATGCGCGCGCTGCTGGAAACCAGCGGCCTGCCGCTCGCCGCGCCATCTGCCAACCGCAGCGGCGGGGTCAGCCCGACGACGGCTGGGCACGTAGCGTCGAGCCTTGGCAGCCGCGTCGACATGGTGCTTGATGGCGGTGCCTGCGAGGCGGGGATTGAATCGACAATAGTTGCGCCGCGCGACTCCGGCTGGTCGATCCTGCGGCCTGGTCCGATCACGGAAGCGCAGATTTCTGCCACTATCGGCCCGGCCGGTGACGGCATGACGTCAACCGGCAAGATCGAGGCACCCGGGCAGCTGGCCAGCCATTATGCTCCCGGAAAGCCGGTGCGGCTGGGCGCTGTGGAAGCGCGGGACGATGAATTCCTGATTGGATTCGGAGCTGTTGACGGCCATACCAACCTGTCTGAAACTGGCGACCTCGCCGAGGCCGCCGCCCGCCTTTACGCCTGCCTGCATCTCGCCGCCGCCGATGCGCGGCCGCGTGTGGCGATTGCTCCAGTGCCGGACGACGGCATCGGCGCGGCGATCAACGACCGCCTGCGCCGCGCCGCTGCCTGATCAGCCAGCCGAAGCTTCTGCGCTCGGTTCGTCTTTTGCTTCGGTCTTGGTCGCCGGGCCGCTTTCGCAGACGAGCGAGCCAGACCCCATCGACTTGACGGTGCAGGTCGCGCGGCCCTTCACCGTGACCGTGCCAGAGCCCATGATCTTGGCCTTGACCTGACCATCGGAAGCGAAGGAGGCGCTGCCCGAGCCAAGAATGTCGACATCGGCATTGTCCGCCTTGACCGCGGAAAGATCGGCACTGCCCGAACCCATGACCTTGAGGTCGAGCTGCTTGACTGTGCCGGCGCCGTGCATTGTGCCCGAACCCATGACTGCGAGTGACAGCTTGTCACCGGCGAGAGCAGTAGCGTTGACATCGCCCGAACCCATCAGGTTAACCTTGGCATCCTTGTCGAGCGCGCCGGCCTCGATCTTGCCCGAACCCATCTGCGCGATTTCGCGCGGGGCCGGCATGGTCACGTTGACCGTGATCGAAGGACCTTCCCTCCAGTCCTTGGCGCGCAGGATCGCGAGCGTACCGTTCTTGAGCGAGAAGCGCAGCTTGTCTGCCGATGCGGCATCGCCGTCGATGGTGATGGCCAGCTTGTCGCCCTGGGTGACCTTGACATTGTCCGGTCCGAACAGCGCCAGCTTGTGCGGTGCCTCGCCGCCAAGGTCGAGTTCAGACAGCTTTTTGCCGTCTTCACCGTTGATAGTGATGTTGCCGTCGCAGGCGGAAACCGAAAGGCCCATGGCGACGACTGCCGCCAGCGGCGCGATGGTGCGGATGAACTTGGCGAATTGCATCTGGGCATCTCCCTTTGATCTGTGTTGCTGATGTAATACAGCAGAACCCGAGATTCAAGGGCGCTTTTTTCTGCCTCGCGGCAGAAGCGGCACCAGCCCTCTCCCCCGCCCGGCCACCCATCGACAGGATATTCTGGATTGGGTGGCCGGGCGGGGGAGTGGGCCGGTGCCGCAAGCCCATCACGCAGGTGATGGGCGCACTAAACACAGACTCTGCACCCAACAAAAAGGGCCGCTTCCTTACAAAAGCGGCCCTTCTCGGTGATTTTGATATACCGTTCGGATCAGGCCGAAGCGGCAGTCTCGTAATACTTCGGCGCATGCTCGTTGAGGATCGCAAGGATCTTCTGCAGCGCTGCCGGTTCGTCAGTCTTTTCCATGGCAGCCAGTTCGCGCGCAAGGCGCGACGAGGCCGCTTCGAATATCTGGCGTTCCGAATAGGACTGTTCCGGCTGGTCATCGGCACGGAACAGATCGCGGGTCACTTCGGCGATCGACACGAGGTCGCCCGAATTGATCTTCGCTTCGTATTCCTGGGCGCGGCGCGACCACATGGTGCGCTTGACCTTGGGCTTGCAGGTGAGCGTGTCGAGAGCTTCGCGCAGGGTCTTGTCCGACGACAGCTTGCGCATGCCGATCGCTTCGACCTTGTTCATCGGAACGCGCAGGGTCATGCGTTCCTTTTCAAAGCGCAGGACATAGAGTTCCAGCTTCATTCCGGCGATTTCCTGCTCTTGCAGTTCGATCACCCGGCCGACACCGTGCTTGGGATAAACGACATAGTCACCAACATCAAAGGCGTTCGCCTTGGCCGACATCGTGCGTCCTTTCGTTCGGCAGAATCGGATGACGCAGGCGATATTGGGAACGGAAGAATAGAAAGCCTTTCGGCGATCCGGGTCCGAACCCGATCAACCCACGTTTGCGCGACCTGTGCCTTTCATGAAACCATATATGCGAGGTGGCGAAATGCGCCGCCACTCGCAGCATTATATAGCATCACTGTAACAAAATTGCCAGACCCACGAGTCGCAATGGCGAACAGCTCTGCCGCGCGCTGCGCGGCAGGGGTGACATACCTTGATAATTCAGGGGTTTATCCGCAGAAAATCATGCGGACGGGCGCCTGGTTCAGTCACCCTCGCCGGGTTCGGGTGAGAAGAACTTCTCAAACTTGTCGTCGACTCCCTTGAACTCGTCGGCATCTTCCGGCGAGTCCTTCTTGGTCGTCAGGTTGGGCCATTCGGCCGAGAACTTGGCGTTGAGCTCCAGCCACTGTTCCAGCCCGCTTTCGGTGTCGGGCAGGATGGCTTCGGCCGGGCATTCGGGTTCGCAAACGCCGCAGTCGATGCATTCGCTGGGGTTGATCACCAGCATGTTCTCACCTTCGTAGAAGCAATCGACCGGGCAAACCTCGACGCAGTCCATGTACTTGCACTTTATGCAGGCGTCGGTGACGACATAGGTCATGGCTTGGTATCCCCTTCGATATCTTGCTTCGTTTGAGGTGCTGCTATCGGCATTGGTGAGGTCGCGTCAAGCGCGCGATAACACGATTGGGCTTCGGAGGCGGGGCCGCGCCGCTGTGGCAAGGCGATAATCTCGATCACGGCCACCCCGGAACGCACCGGCAGCGTCATGACATCGCCCGCCGCGATTCCGGCGCTGGGTTTCTCGATCCGCCGTCCGTTGACGCGGATATGACCGTCGAGCGCCCAGTCGTGCGCGTGGCGTCTGCTGGGTGCCAGACGCAGGTACCACAACAGGCGGTCGATGCGCATCGCGCCGGTCAGTCCTTTGCTCCGCCGCGCAGGAGATCGGCCAGCCCGGCAAAGGCGCCACCGCCAGCTGGAGGTGCGGGCGGCCTTTTCATGGGCCGCTCAGTCGCCTTTTGCGCGTCCGTTTTCGGTTCGTGTCGGCGCGGTTCGCCGCCAGCCATATCTGTGCGCGACGGCTTTGCACGCACAGATTTTGCCGGAGACGCGCGGTGTGAGGGGCGCTCGCGGGGCGTGGCCTCGTCGGGCCGGGGCGGGAGCCATGTCCACAGCTTGGGAGCCGGCGGGCCGAATTCGCCTTCGCCAGGAGTGCGGCGCGGCTTGGGGCGGAAACCGGCGCTGCGCATCAGCGCCTCGTAACCCGGTTCGGTCAGGCCCATCGACGTCGCCATGGCATCATCGATGGCGAAAGGTTTGCGGTTCGCTTCCGCCCGCACGCCGTGAGCGGCGCGGAACAGGCGCTCGGCCAGATCGATGCGGATTGCCTGCTTGCCGGCGCGGCGATAGGCGGCCGGAGGACGGTCCTTGTCGGCGGTGATGACCGAGGGCATGCCTTCGGGCACCGGGGGCAGGGTCCATCCGCGCGCCATGGCCAGTTCGCGCCAACGCTGCTGGGCCGCCGGCTTGAGCGCGGACAACAGGTAAATATCGAGAGCGCCGAAGAACACCTTGAGCTGACGCAGCTTGTGGCGCTGATCCTTTGACAGGCCTTCAAGCCCCGATCGTGCGCGCAACAGCACGCCGCCGCCATCGACCAGCTTGATCAGCAGGGCCCGCAGTTCGGGTCCGCCATCCTCGGCACGCGCGGCTTCATCCAGCGCGACGAGGCCGGCGAGCGGTGCCAGCCAGGCGGACAGCCATTCGTCCAGTCGCTCCTTCAGCGCCCGGCGCTCGGCCTCGGGTACGGCTTCGAGCGCGCGGTCGAGAACGATGCGCGGGGTCATTGACCGGGCACGGTCAACCTCGATCCGGGCGAGCACTTCGTTGCCGCGCAGCAGCGAGCCATTGGCGATATGCAGCGCCTCGCTGCCGCTGGCCACGCCCTCGGTCAGTTCGCGGGCGCGCTCGGCAAAAATCTGCGGCAAGTGGCGTTCAGCAGCGGCAAAAAGCAGCTTGTGATCAGCGTGATGCGTTGCCGGGTCGACCTTGAACCTGAATCCTTCCAACTTACCAATTGGCTCACCGTCGACCAAAACCTCTTCCCCTTGTGTTGTTACCGGCAGCAGGGCCGCGTCTGCGCCGGCTCCTCGCATAAGAATGGTTAGCCTTCGGTTGACGAAGCGTTCGGTCAACCGGGAATGGAGCGCATCGGACAGCCGCGCCTCCACCGCCCGCGCCCGCGCCGCCATTTCCTCGCGGGCGATCACCCAGTCTGGTCTCTGAGTAATGTATGACCATGAACGTATTGCGGCAATGCGCCCTTGCAGCGTGTCGATATCGCCGGAGACATTGTCGAGCTCGGCAATCCGGGCAGCGATATAATCGGTCGGCAGCGCGCCGTGGCGCAGGTCCTGCCACAGCCGCGCGACGAAACGCGAGTGGACCTCGGCGCCCTGCTGGCGGAAATCGGGCAGCATGCAGGCCTCGCGAAACCGTTCGACCAGCGCGCGGCCGCGAACGGTGGAGGCGACGTCCGCCTCTTCGGACAGCCGCCGCATCACGGCAAGGTCGATCGCCTCGGGTGCGGGAGCGAGTTCTGGGCGTTCGGGGGGCGCGGACAGGTCGTCGATCAGGTGCCGGAGGCTATCGGTGCGCGGGTCCGAATCGCGCCAGAACAGCTTGGTCAGCGGAGGGAAGCGGTGTTCCTCGATCGCGTAGACTTCCTCGGGTGTGAACTCGGCGTCATGGCTACGCGTGCCTGACAGCGTACCGAAGGTCCCGTCGCGGTGATGACGCCCCGCGCGCCCGGCGATCTGCGCCATTTCCGCGGTGGTCAGCCGCCGCTGGCGCTGGCCGTCGAACTTGGACAAGCCGGCAAAGGCGACATGATCGAGGTCGAGGTTGAGCCCCATGCCGATGGCATCGGTGGCGACGAGGTAATCGACCTCGCCCGACTGGAACATTGCGACCTGCTTGTTGCGCGTTTCGGGGCTGAGCGCACCCATAACCACTGCCGCGCCGCCGCGAAACCGGCGCAAAAGCTCGGCCACGGCATAGACCTGCTCGGCACTGAAGGCGACGATGGCGCTGCGCGGCGGCACCCGGCTGAGCTTCTTTGCTCCGGCATGGCGCAGGGTGGAAAAGCGCGGCCGCCCGATGATTTCGGCCTTGGGAAGCAGGCTGCGGACCAGCGGCTCAATCGTCGAGGAACCGAGGATCATCGTTTCTTCACGCCCGCGGGCGTGGAGCAGGCGGTCGGTGAAGATGTGGCCGCGTTCGCGGTCGGCGGCGAGCTGCACCTCGTCGATCGCCATGAAGGCAAGGTCGGCGTGGACCGGCATGGCCTCGACCGTGCACAGCAAATAGCGCGCGTCTTTCGGCTCGATGCGCTCTTCGCCGGTGATCAGCGCGACCTGATTTGGGCCTTTCATGGCGCAGACCCGCTCATAGACCTCGCGCGCCAGCAGCCGCAGCGGAAAGCCGATCGCGCCCGAGGAATGGCCGCAAAGCCGCTCGATAGCGAGGTGCGTCTTGCCGGTGTTGGTCGGGCCAAGCACGGCAACGAGCTTGCCGGACTCGTCGCGGCGACTGGAGGATGAGCGGTTTGCGACCATTGAATTTACAAATCTGGCAGGCTGGCCGGATGCCCGCAAGCAAATGCGGACCCTTTTCCCAAGCTGTCCGAAAATAGCCCGCGTTTCCGCCGGGTTAGGCGAAGATTAACCCTTTGCCATGCAGGAGGGGCCGGCAAGGAGGCAGGGGTGTTTCAATCCATCGGTGATCACGACCTCGGGCAACCGCGCCCGGCCGCTCCTGCGGCTGCGCTGCTGCTTGACCGGATCGTCGACGATCGCAGTCTGCGCGCCCGCCTTTCCGCGGCTGCTTCGAGAATCGCAGCGATTGAATGGTCCGCCATCGACTGGACTCCTGATCTGGCCGAGGGAATCGGATCGCGCCGCTGGATGCGCGGCTTTGCCACTTTTGCTGGCCTTGGCCTGTTCACCCTCGCCTTCTGGCCCAACTTCGAACTTGAGGCCGCGCCCGCCGTTTCCGCCGACCTGCCGGTGCGTGACGAATATCGCAGCCAGATGATCATGCCGATGGCGCTGGGCGGCGAAAGCGGCCGCCGCATGGCCGCCAGTCCGCAAGTCACTGCCGTTGGTGCCGCGCCGGAACGCGCCCGGATTGAACTCGCCGCCGTGCTCGGCGAAGGCGACAACCTGACGCGGTTGCTCCAGCGCACCGGCGTTTCCGATTTCGATGCCATGCGTGCCGCCGAACTGGTCGGCGGGCAGGTTCCGCTGAGCCGCATCGCGCCGGGCACGCGGGTATCGCTGGTGCTGGGTGAACGGCCCGCCCCGGGCGAGCCGCGCCGGCTTACCGGGCTGGACCTGCGCGCCCGCATGGACCTCGCCTTGTCGATCTCGCGCTCTGGCGACGATCTTGCCATCGCCGCGCGGGTGATCCCGATCGACACCGCACCGCTGCGCATCCGCGGCACGGTCGGCCAGAGCCTGTACCGTTCGGCGCGCTCGGCGGGGGTTCCGGCCGATGCCATCCAGCAATATCTGCAAGCGCTCGATTCGCATATCAGCCTTGAGGGCGACATCCAGCCGGGCGATGCTTTCGACATCGTCATGACGTGGAAACGCGCCGAAGGCAGCGAAGGACAGGCGGGGCAGGTGCTGTTTGCCGGGCTCGATCGCGGCAACCGCCCGGTGGTCGAACTGATGCGCTGGGGCAGCGGCAACGAATTCTACTCGGCAGACGCCATCACCCGGCCTGTCGAGCAAACCTACACGTCGAGTTTTGGCCTGCTCTACCCGGTCAATGGCCGCATCACCTCGAACTTCGGCATGCGCCGCCATCCGATCCTCGGCTATGCGCGGCTTCACGCCGGGGTCGATTTCGGCGCCGGCTGGGGATCCCCGATCCGCGCAACGGCGGACGGTGTCGTTTCCTTTGCGGGGCGGCACGGCGGCCACGGCAATTACGTACGGATCGATCACGGTGGCGGGCTCGGCACCGGTTATGGCCATATGAGTTCGATCGCCGCTTGGGGCGGAACGCGGGTGCGCGCCGGGCAAATCATCGGCTATGTCGGCTCGACCGGCCTGTCGACCGGTCCGCATCTGCATTACGAAATGTACCGCAACGGCCGCACGGTGAATCCGCTCGGCGGCGGCATGAACTTTGCCACCACCACGACCGTGGTACAAAAGATCGACTCGAAGCAGCTCGCCGCGTTCAAGGCGAAGATGGCGCAGTTCAAGGCTATCCGCCCCGGTGGGAGCGTGGGCGGAGCCTCAAGTGCCGTCGCGATGGCCCGCACCGGACAGGTCGCGCTTCGCTGAATTCCGTTGCAGCGCTGACCCCCATGAAGCGCTCGCCCATTGAAGAGATTGGCGCTTTGCGGCAGGACGCGTGGCCATGACTGCCAGCTTCCCCACCACCCGCCTTCGCCGCACGCGCACCACCGCGTGGAGCCGCGCCATGCACCGCGAGATCGTGCTCAGCCCGGCTGACCTGATCTGGCCGCTGTTCGTCACCGATGGCAGCGGCGTGGAGGAACCGATCGGCTCGCTCCCCGGCGTGTCGCGCTGGTCGGTGGACGGCATTGCGGCGCGGGCGAAAGAGGCCGTGGCACTCGGCATTCCCTGCCTGGCCCTGTTCCCCAACACGCAAGCTGGCCGCCGCAGCGAAGACGGGGCCGAGGCGCTCAATCCAGACAACCTGATGTGCCGCGCGATTCGCGCGATCCGCGATGCCTGCGGCTCGGACATCGGCTTGCTGACCGACGTGGCGCTCGATCCCTATACCAGCCACGGGCAGGACGGGCTGATCGACGGCGCGGGCTATGTACTCAACGATGCCACGGTGGACATGCTGGTAGGCCAGAGCCTCAACCAGGCGGCAGCGGGCGCTGACATCATTGCCCCGTCCGACATGATGGACGGCCGGGTCGGCACGATCCGTCAGGCGCTGGAGGGTGCGGGCCACGCCAATGTCCAGATCATGGCCTATGCGGCAAAATATGCCTCGGCCTTCTACGGTCCTTTCCGCGATGTGTCGGTTCTGGCGGGCTGCTCAAGGGCGACAAGAAGACCTACCAGATGGACCCGGCCAATGGCGAAGAAGCCCTGCGCGAAGTCGCGATGGATCTTGCCGAAGGCGCCGACAGCGTGATGGTGAAACCCGGCCTGCCCTATCTCGATATTGTCGTGCGGGTGAAGCAGCGCTTCGAAGTGCCGGTCTTCGCCTATCAGGTGAGCGGCGAATACGCGATGATCGAGGCTGCGGCTGCGGCTGGTGCGGGTGACCGCGATGCGCTGGTGCTGGAAACGCTGACCGCCTTCAAGCGCGCGGGTTGCTCCGGCGTCCTCACCTACCACGCCGCCCATGCCGCGCGCCTGCTGAATGGCTGAAACCCGGATCGAGACAGAACGCCTCATCCTGCGCGACTGGCGCGAGGATGACTGGCCGCGTTTCCTTGGCGTAACCAACACGCCCGCAGTCATGCGCTGGCTGGGCAGCGTGCTGCCGCCAGAGAAGCACTCCTGGCTCAAGGACCGGCTTGAAGGCTATACCCGTGATCACGGTCATACCTTCTGGGTGGTCGAGCGTAAGGAAGACGGCGAACTGCTCGGTTTCTGCGGGCTCAAGCGCGCCAACCAGCAAGGCGCGCCGCTGGGTGATTTCGAAGTGGGCTGGCGGCTGCGCGAAGATGCCTGGGGCAAGGGCTATGCGCGCGAAGCGGCGCAGGCCTCGCTGGAGCAAGCCTTCCTTGTCCACCAAGCGCCGCATGTCATTGCGCTGACTGTTCCCGGGAATACCGGAAGCTGGGGGCTGATGGTGCGGCTGGGAATGGAACGCCGGGAAGATCTCGATTTCGATAACACCGAATTCGATCCCGACGGCGGACGCATCATTGTCTATTCGATCACCCGTGAAGCCTGGGAGAAATTGCGTGGCTGAAGCCAGACCATCGGCAGCTGGCCGGCCCCTGTTCGTCCTCACCATCCTGACGGGCAGCTTCCTGCTGTTCCTCGTCCAGCCAATGGTCGCCCGCATGGCCCTGCCGCGCCTCGGTGGTGCGCCGGCTGTGTGGAACAGTGCAATGCTGGTCTATCAGGCGCTGCTGCTGGCGGGCTATTTCTATGCGCATCGCTTGTCGAAGGTATCGCTGGCCAAGCAGGCGCGGATTCACCTGATGCTGCTGGCCGTTGCCGCGCTGACCCTGCCGGTCAGCCTTGCCAATCTGCCGCCGCCGGCTGCCGGAATGGAAGTGCTGTGGGTGCCGGCGCTGCTGGCCCTGACCATCGGCCCGGTGTTCTTCCTCGTTTCGGCGCAGGCCCCGCTGATGCAGCGCTGGTTCGCCGCCGATCCGAACGCCGGCGCGCCGTGGGCGCTTTATTCGGCGTCGAACCTTGGCTCCTTCGCTGGGTTGATTGCCTATCCTCTGCTGGCCGAACCGCTGATGTCGGTGCGCAATCAGGCGATCGGCTGGTCGGTCGGTTACGGCCTGCTGGTCGTGCTGGTCCTGCTTTGCGCGCGGGCGCGGCGCGGGGTTGCGGGACAGGCCGTGGCCGCCGTCGAAGTGACTTCGCCCAAGGTTCCAGCGCGGCGCATCGTGCTGTGGCTATTGCTCGCCGCCGTGCCTTCGGGGCTGATGCTGTCGACTACGACGCACCTGACCACCGATCTTGTCGCCATGCCGCTGCTCTGGGTGATTCCGCTCGGCATCTACCTGCTGAGCTTCGTCCCCGCCTTTGCCGACAACCGCCGCGCGGCACGCCTCATTTCTGCGCTGGCATGGCCGGTAATCCTCGTCGCCGGCGGTTTCGCCATGGTGTCGCAGGGGTCGGTCGGTCTGTTGCCGGTGATCGCCAGCATCGCGCTGCTATTCTTTGTCTGCGTCGCGCTGCACGGGCGTATGTATGACCTGCGGCCCGATTCCGACCGGCTGACTCAGTTCTATCTGGTAATGTCGGCAGGCGGCGCGCTGGGCGGTGCCTTCACTGCACTGGTCGCCCCGGTGGTGTTCGATTGGGCCTGGGAGCATCCGATCCTCGTCTTCGCCGCCGCGGCTTTGCTGCCGCTGACCTCGCTGCCCGATTGGCGCCGGCTCAGGGGCCTCGACCCGGCGATGGTCAAGATCACGATGATCGCCGCGCTGGTCTTCGCCGCCTTCCTGCTGTGGCTGCTTTACGGCGTGACGCTGGACAGCGACTTCGGCTTCAAGCGCTGGGGCCTCGCCGTAGCCATCGCGCTGTGTGCGCTGGTCCTTGTCCAACTGCGCGGGCCGGTGCTGCTGGTGCTGGTGGCGACGATGATCGTGCAGGGCGGTTTCCAGACGCTGGCCGATACCCGCGACGGGCTGCGCAGTCGCAGCTACTTCGGCATTTACACGGTGCGTACCTATGAGACGCGCAAGATGCGCACGCTCGCCCATGGTACCACGCTGCACGGCGAGCAGATGCTCAGCGCCGCGGAGCGCCGCCTGCCGCTGACCTATTATGGACCAAGCTCGGGCGCCGGCATGGCCTTTGCCAATGCCACCGCCCTGTTCGGAGCCAATGCGCGGCTGGGTGTGGTCGGGCTGGGGACCGGCTCGCTCGCCTGCTATGGAGTGCCGGGACAGTCGTGGCATTATTACGAGATCGATCCCGCCGTGCTGGAATTTTCGCGCAACGGCACCTTCACCTTCCTCCGCGATTGCGCACCGCAAACGAAGGTCGTGATCGGCGATGCCCGCATCGAACTGGCCAAGGCCCCGCGCGGCAGCTTTGATCTGCTGGCGATTGACGCTTTCAGTAGCGATGCAATCCCGATGCACCTGATGACCAATGAGGCGATGGGCGTCTATCTCGATGCCCTGAGCGACAAGGGACTGCTGCTGATCCACATCTCCAATCGGTTCATCGAACTGGAACCGGTGCTCGCCGCTGCGGTAAAATCGCGGGGTCTGGCAGCGGCGGTCCGCGCCGACAATCCGCCCGGTGTGACCGAGTATACCCCCAGTTCCTGGGTGGTCATCGCGCGCACTCAGGCGCGGCTGGATGACCTTGCCCGCCTGTCGCCCAAGACGCCGCTCAAGCCGCTGAGTCCCGCGGCGAACCGCATGTGGACCGATGACCACGCCTCGATCCTGCCCTATGTGCAGTGGCACGCCTTTACAGGAAATTCCCAATGAAGACCGCCCCTCCCGGCGTTACTATCGCGCCGTTCAACGGCATCTGGCCGCGCATTCACGACAGCGCCTTCATCGCTCCCGGCTGCCGGATCATCGGCAATGTCGAGATCGGGCCCGACGCCTCCATCTGGTACAACTGCGTGTTGCGCGGCGATGCCAACCGCATTGTCGTCGGCGCCCGGTCGAACATCCAGGACGGCAGCGTGATCCACTGTGACAGCCCCAAGCCGAAGCGTCCCGAAGGCATCCCGACGATCATCGGCGAAGACGTGCTGATCGGCCACATGGCGATGGTCCACGGCACCGTGCTGGAAGACCGGGCCTTTGTCGGCATCGGGGCGATCACGATGGACGGCTGCCACATGGAAAGCGATTCGATGCTGGCGGCAGGGGCGATGCTGACCTCAGGAAAGCGGATTCCGTCACGCCAGCTGTGGAGCGGAAGGCCCGCGGCGTTCATGCGAGACCTCGGCGATCTGCACCTTGCTGACATGCAGATGGGCGTGCAGGGCTATGTCCTCAACGCCCGTATGCACAAGGCCGCGCTGGCTGAGGCAGGCGATGGCTCGGATCAGGATTGACCTTCCCGATCCGGCGGAAGTCCGGGCTTTGATCGATGCCGAAGGCCGTGTCGCCGTGCGTGTTACCCCCGGCGCAAAGGTTGAATCGCTCGAAGTTTCGGCAACAGGCCTGCAGGCAAAAGTCCGCGCCAAGCCGGAGGACGGCAAGGCCAACGAAGCTGTCCGCCAGATGCTTGCCAAGGCCCTCGCCATCGCGCCATCGCGCATCGAAATGTTGCGCGGCGCAACTTCTCGCGAGAAACTTTTTCGGGTCAGCTAGCTGTTTCGGGGCAGCTTTGCCGCGGCAAGCGCCATTGCGCCCGCCCAAGCCGTCGCTATCCATGCCGCCGCCGTTGGCAGGTGGAAAAAGGCCAGCGCCCCGCAGACTGCGCCTGCGGCAAGTCCAGTCCACAGCCAAAAGTACGATGTACCCCCACGCACATCCTTTCCCATCGCGAACGCGGCAATCGCCTGCCCCAGCTTTACCAATGCACCGGTCATGTAAGTCAGGCCAACGGCCACCTCGCCATCACGGCGGAAGGTGTTGTTGAGCGCGCCCATCGCCAGCACCAGCGCGGCGATCATCGCCCCATGCCAGCCCATCATCCGCGCGAGGGCAGAGACCGCGAGCAGAAGGGCCACCAGCTGAAGCGTCGCGACCTTGCGGCGCGTTCCGGCCCGCTCGGCAACGATGGCACCGATTGCCACGCCGCCGACGAAGCCGACGATCAGCAGGGCAGGAAGCAGGGCGGATCGCGGATCGCCCGCAAGGTTCACCGCCAGCCGGGTCGTGTTGCCCGACATGAACGAGACGAAAAAGCCATCGGCGGACAGGAAGCCAAAAGCGTCGACGAAGCCAGCCAGCGCGGCGAGGCCTATGGCGAGGAGCTGGCGCGGGCGGTCAAAGCGGTTCATGCGCACGGGTGTATCAGTGACCCATGCTCCGCGCCATCTGGTCGAGCACGCGGCTCATTTCCTGGGCCAGCGGCGCATCGCTTTCGCCGAGTACTTCGTCGATCGCGCGGGTCATGGCGCTGGACCACTGGCCGGCAACATCTGTGGTGATCGTGAAGGGCTTGTGGACCGACATCATGCAGCGGCCTTCGTTGGCCTCGAACCAGTCGCGCGGGCCGCCGGACCAGCCCATGAGGAACAGCGCGAGCGATTCGCGCATCTTGTCGAGGCTTGGCGCATGCATCGCGCGCAGCTCGGCATAGGCCGCGTCGCTGTCCATCAGATCGTAGAAGCGGTTCGAAATATCGCGCAGCACGGGCAGGCCGCCCAGACGTTCGTAAGGCGTATTGGGGCGGGGTTTTTCCTGAACTTCAGCAGTCATTGGGCTTCCGGCGAAAGGCGTTGGGGGAGCCTTCCTTTATCCGAGCGCCCTGCTCCCGCCTTGATCCGCATCAATCGCGGATCATGCCCTTGAGCGTGTCGAGCCGGTCGGCTTCGTGCGCCGGCTTGTCGGTCCGAATGCGGCTGATGCGGGGGAAGCGCATGGCGACACCGGACTTGTGGCGCTTGCTCAGATGCACCGAATCGAAAGCCACTTCGAAGACCAGCGACTTGTCGGTTTCGCGCACCGGGCCGAAGCGGCCCACCGTATGTTGTCGGACATGGTGATCGAGCATTTTGAGCTCGTCGTCGGTGAATCCGAAATAAGCCTTGCCGACTGGCAGCAGTTCCGCGCCGGCATCGGGGTCACCGGCCCAGCAGCCGAAGGTGAAGTCCGAATAGAAGCTCGACCTCTTTCCCGACCCGCGCTGTGCGTACATCAGCACGCAATCCACCAGCAGCGGATCGCGCTTCCACTTGAACCACAGCCCGGTCTTGCGCCCGGCGACATAGCTCGAGTCGCGCCGCTTGAGCATGACCCCTTCGATCGCGTCATCGCGCGCAGATTCGCGGATCGCGGTGAGGTCATCGAGCGAGGTCGCAGGGATGACTTGCGACAGGTCGAAATGGCCGGAGTTCAGGCGGGGCACGAGTTCCTCCAGGGCAGCCCGGCGCTGTTCCCATGCGAAGGGACGCAGGTCCTCGCCCTCAGCCACCAGCACGTCGTAGAGCCGCACGAAGGCGGGGTATTCCGCCAGCATCTTCTTCGAAACGGTTTTGCGCCCAAGCCGCTGTTGCAGCGCGTTGAAGCTCGCGGCACCACCGGCCTCGCCGCCCTGGTGGCTGCCGCGCACCAGCAATTCGCCATCGAGCACGGCTTCGATATCCAGCGCGGCAACGATCTCGGGGAAACTGGCGGAAATGTCATCACCAGAACGCGAATAGAGCCGCGTTTCCTCGCCGACGCGGACGATCTGCACCCGGATGCCATCCCATTTCCATTCGGCGGCATAGCTGGCGAAATCGGCCTCGACGTTGGCGAGCGCCGCGCCTTCGAGCGGGTGCGACAGCATGAACGGGCGGAACAGCGGCAGGCCGGCGGCATCGGGCGGCAGCGCGCCATCGGCGGCCCAGGCGAACAGCTCGGCATAGGGCGGCAGTTGCCCGTGCCAATATTCCTCGACATCATCGACCGAGACATCAAAGGCCTGCGCGAAGGCCACTTTCGCCAGCCGGGCGGAAATACCGATGCGCATCGCGCCGGTCGCCAGCTTGAGCAGGGCGTAGCGGCCATTGGCGTCGAGCCGGTCGAGTAGCTCGGCAAGTTCGTCCTGCACGGTCGCGCGGGTCATGCCCTGCAGGGCGTGGACCGCCTCACTGACGGCCGGGGGCGGGGCGACTTCATGTGCCGGATCGGGCCACAGCAGGCTCACCGTCTCCGCCGTATCGCCAACATAGTCGCGGCTCAGCTGGAACAGCACCGGATCGACCCGCTCCATGATCAGGCCACGCACCGCGCTGCTTTTCACTGCCGGAAAGTCGAGCCCGTCGGTCAGCGCGGCGAGTGCCCAGCCGCGATCGGGATCGGCGGTGGTGCGCAGGTAGTCCGCGATCAGCGCCAGCTTGCCATTGCGGCTGCGGGTATAGACCAGCGCGTCGATCAGGGCGGCGAAGCGTTCCACGCTAGTCGTCCTCGTCCTCGTAGCCGACGAGTGCCAGAGCGCGGGCGCGGCGCTGGTTCAGCTGGCACCAGCGCAGCAGCGCTTCCTCGCGGCCGTGCGTGATCCACGTTTCCGCCGGGTTCACCTCGGCAATCGTCTCGGTCAGCGCCTGCCAGTCGGCATGGTCGGAAATGACCAGCGGCAGTTCGACATTCTTCTGCCGCGCGCGCTGGCGGACCTGCATCCAGCCTGACGCCATGGCGGTGATCGGTTCTGGCAGGCGGCGGCTCCAGCGGTCGTTGAGCGCGGAAGGCGGGCAGACGACGATCTGGCCGGCGAGCGCCCCCTTGGGCATTCCCGCGACAAGTTGCAGGTCGCCCAGCGGCACGCCGAGTTCCTCGTAAAGCCGGCACATGCGCTCCATAGCGCCGTGGAGATAGATCGGTTCATGATGCCCCGCGCGGCGCAGTTCGGCGATCAGGCGCTGCGCCTTGCCGAGCGCATAGGCGCCGACGAGGATCGCGCGATCAGGGTTGGCGCGGCGCGCATCGAGCAGGCGGGCAATTTCGCATTCAATCGGCGGATGCTTGAACACCGGCAGGCCGAACGTCGCCTCGGTAACGAAGAGGTCGCAGGGGGTAACGGCAAAGGGCGCGCAGGTCGGATCGGGTGCGCGCTTGTAATCGCCGGTCACGACAATGCGTTCGCCCGCATGTTCGAGCAGGATCTGTGCCGAGCCGAGCACGTGGCCGGCGGAGACAAACGTTGCATGGACGCCATTGCCCAGCGGAACCCGCTCACCCAGCGCGGCAGCTTGCGCCCCATCTGCCACGCCATAGCGCACGCCCATGATCGCCAGCGTCTCAGGCGTGGCAATGGTCAGGCCGTGCCCGCCGCGCGCGTGGTCGGCGTGGCCATGCGTGACCAGCGCGCGGGGCGCCGGACGGGCGGGATCGATCCAGAAGTCCGCCGGGACGACATGCAGGCCCCACGGTTCGGGACGAATCCAGGAAAAGGCAGCCGCCATCAAGCCCTAACGCCGATACCTGCGTGCAGGTTCCGGGTCTGGCGGAAAGCGCCTATCCTTCGTCGCCGCCCTCCTTGGCCTTGGCGACCTTGCCCTTCGGCTTGGCCTTGGGCTTCGCCTTGGCGGGGGCTTTGGCCTCCGGTTCGGGCTTCGCCGCCTTGCGCTTGACCAGCTTGGGCGGGGCCGGCGTCAGTTCAAAGGCGAGGGCATCTTCTCTGACCGAGATATGCACCTCGCCGCCGTGCACCAGCTTGCCGAACAGCAGTTCCTCAGCAAGCGGTTGCTTGACCTTTTCCTGGATGAGCCGCGCCATCGGGCGAGCACCATAGAGTTTGTCATAGCCGCGCTTGCCCAGCCACAGGCGGGCATCGCTATCGAACTGGATGTGGACGTTCTGGTCGGCCAGCTGCAATTCGAGCTGGAGGATGAACTTGTCGACCACCCGCGCGATGACTTCGCCGCCGAGGTAGGCAAACGGCACGATCGCATCGAGACGGTTGCGGAATTCGGGGCTGAACATCTTCTTGACCGCTTCGTCACCGGCATCGGCCTTCGAAACGTCGCCAAAGCCGATGCCCTGACGCGCCATGTCGCTGGCACCGGCATTGGTCGTCATGATCAACACGACATTGCGGAAGTCCACTGTCTTGCCGTGATGGTCGGTCAGGCGGCCATTATCCATCACCTGCAGCAGGATGTTGAACAGGTCCGGGTGCGCCTTTTCGATTTCGTCGAGCAGCAAGACGCAGTGCGGCTGCTGGTCGATGGCATCGGTCAGAAGCCCGCCCTGATCGAAACCGACATAGCCCGGAGGCGCACCGATCAACCGACTGACCGAATGGCGCTCCATATATTCGGACATGTCGAAGCGCACCAGGGGGATGCCCATGATGTCGGACAGCTGGCGCGCAACTTCGGTCTTGCCGACGCCGGTCGGGCCGGAGAACAGGAACGAGCCGATCGGCTTGTCCGGATCACGAAGCCCTGCGCGGCTGAGCTTCATCGCGGTCGAGAGCACGCCGATGGCGGCGTCCTGACCAAAGACAACGCGCTTCAGGTCGCGGTCGAGGTGTTCGAGCACCTTCTTGTCGTCGGACGACACAGACTTGGCCGGAATGCGCGCCATCGTCGCGATGACCTGCTCGATCTCGCGCGCGGTGATGGTCTTCTTGCGGCGGCTGGGCGGCAGCAGCATCTGCATCGCGCCAACCTCGTCGATCACGTCGATCGCCTTGTCGGGCAGCTTGCGGTCATTGATGTAGCGCGCCGACAGTTCGACGGCGGTCTTGATTGCCTCGGGGGTGTAGCGCACGCGGTGGTGTTCCTCGAACACCGAGCGCAGGCCCTTGAGGATCTTGATCGTGTCCTCGATCGTCGGTTCGTTGACGTCGATCTTCTGGAACCGGCGCAGCAGGGCGCGATCCTTTTCGAAGTGGTTGCGGAATTCCTTGTAAGTGGTCGAGCCAATGCAGCGGATCGCGCCAGACGACAGCGCCGGCTTGAGCAGGTTCGATGCGTCCATCGCACCGCCGCTGGTCGCGCCGGCACCGATCACGGTGTGGATCTCGTCAATGAACAATACCGCCTCGGGCATCTTTTCCAGTTCGGACACGACCTGCTTGAGCCGCTCCTCGAAGTCGCCGCGATAGCGCGTGCCAGCGAGCAGTGCGCCCATATCAAGGCTGTAGATTACGGCATCTTCCAGCACTTCGGGCACGTCGCCCTCAATGATCTTGCGCGCCAGACCCTCGGCGATGGCGGTCTTGCCGACGCCGGGATCGCCG
>NZ_JANPGP010000032.1:0-21378 GCF_031424035.1 Novosphingobium sp. | reverse complement strand
ATTGCGCTCGGTGAACCACATGATCACCAGCGCGCCTTCGAACAGCAGGAACAGCGGCACCGCCAGCATCAGCTGCGACATGACGTCTGGCGGCGTGATCACTGCTGCCAGCACGGTGATCCCGACGATGACATAGCGCCGCGCGCCGCTCAGCTGCGCACGACTGACAATGCCAGCGCGGTTGAGCAGCAGCAGCAGCACCGGCAGCAGGAAACTGAACCCGAAGGCGAGGATGAACTGCATGACAAGGCCGAGATAGTCCTCGGAACTGGGCATCGCCTCGATCTTGATATCGCCCTGCATGCCCTGAAAGCCAAGGAACCAGCGGAACGCGGTGGGCATCACGACATAATAGGCGAGCGCGCCGCCGCCGATGAACAGCACCGGGGTCATCAGCAGGAACGGCAGAAAAGCGCGCTTTTCCTTGGCTTAGAGCCCCGGCGCGATGAAGGCCCAAAGCTGGTTGGCGATGATCGGGAAGCTGGCGAAGAAGCCGGCAAAGATGGCGACTTTCAGTTCGACAAAGAACTGGCCGTAAAGCTTGGTGAAGACCAGCCGCGATTGACCGGCATCGACCAATGGCTGGACAAGAAAGCCGAGAATGTCGCGCGCGAAATAGAGGCACAAGCCAAAGGCGATGAGCAGCGCAAAGATGCAGCGCATCAGCCGCGTGCGCAGCTCGACCAGGTGATCAAGCAGCGGTGCCTGCGAATCGTCGATCTCGCGAATCTTGAAGACCACCCCAGCCCCCTATCGCGGACCGGCGAGCGGAAGCTCGGGCGCAGTGTCGTCAGGCTTGGCCGTTTCCGGAAGGGGTGCGGAAAGCGGCAGCATGGTTGCATCCCCCTCTGCCGCAGCGGCCGCCGCCCGCGATTCCGCATCGGGGCCCGGATCGGGGTGGGCGGCAAGAATCGCGGCGTTCTGTTCGCGCCATTTCTTTTCCATGTCCTCCAGCTCCGCCTCGCGGATCATCGTTTCCACGCCCGAGCGGAAATGGCCGGAAATGCGGCGAACTTTCGCCATCCAGCGCCCGACGGTGCGCAGCGCCATCGGCAGGTCCTTGGGACCGATAACCACGATCGCCACGATGGCGATCAACAGCATCTCGTCGAAGCCGACGTCAAACATGGCTGGATGACCGGCTTATTCGCCGGTCTTGATCGTTTCGCTGGCCGCCGGTGCCGGAGCGGGTGCAGCTGCGCTTTCCGGAGCGGGAATCTGTGCGGGCGGCGGCGGGACAGGCTTGTTGTCCTCGTCGTTCATGCCCTGCTTGAAGCTTTTCAGCCCCTTGCCGAATTCACCCATGACATCGGCAACCCGGCCACGGCCGAACAGCACGAGGACGACGATCAGCACCACGATCCAGTGCCAGGCAGACCCGAAACCCATTTCAGAATACTCCGCAAAAGCGCCGTGCGTACACTACACGACCGCGCCCCTCGCCGGGGTATCTAGGCGCTTTCATCCTCGCTTGCCAGTCCGTCTGACCAATTTTCGTCCGCCAGGCGGGTTTCCTTTTCCTCGGCTGCTGCATCATCCTTTCGGGCCAGCGCCGCATCAAGCGCATCGTCGACCGGATCGAGCAAGCCGGCGGCCTTGAGCTCGTCAATCCCCGGCAAGTCCTTGCGCGAAGACAGCCCGAAATGCGCGAGAAATTCGGGCGTGGTGGCATAGATCACCGGCCGCCCCGGCACTTCACGCCGTCCGGCCACGCGCACCCAGCCCGCCTCGAGCAACACGTCGAGCGTGCCTTTGGCTGTCTGGACACCGCGAATCGATTCGATCTCGGCGCGGCTGACGGGTTCGTGATAAGCGATGATCGCCAGCGTCTCGGTAGCTGCGCGCGACAGGCGCCGCGTTTCTTCGCGCTCGCGGCGCAGCAGGTGGGCCAGATCGGCGGAAGTCTGGAAGTGCCAGCGCCCGGCGCGTTCAACCACGGCAATACCGCGCCCGGCATAATGCGCCGCCAGTTCGCGTAGCGCCGCCTTCACATCCGCCCCGCCGAGATGAGTCGAAATCGCCTCCGCCGTCATCGGCATTTCCGCCGCAAACAGGGTGGCTTCCACCGCGCGAACAAGGTCATCGGGCTTCTGGCTCATGCCGTCATGCGCCGCAGTCGCAGTGGCCCGAAGGTCTCCTCCTGCACCATCTCCGCCTTGCCCATCCGCGCCAGTTCGAGCGCGGCAACGAAGCTGGAAGCCAGCGCCGATTTCCGCAACTTGGCATCGGCATGCGGCGGCAGGAATTCGCGCAGTTCGATCCAGTCGAGCGTCACGCCGAGCATCGACGACACGCGGGAAAGCGCCGAATCGAGCGTCATCACCATGCGGTCGCGGACCATGTGGACCACCGGGGCGGTGCGCGCCTTTACCTGACCATAGGCCTGAACCAGATCGAACCAGTCACACTGCCAGCGGTTCTTGCGATCGACGCGCAGCCCCTCCGGCGCACCGCGCAGGAACACGTCACGCCCCAGCCGGTCGCGCCCCATCAGCCGCGCCGCCGCATCGCGCATCGCCGCTAGCCGCTGCAAACGCAATTGCAGGCGCATCGCCAGTTCCTCGGCGCTTGGCTCGTCCTGCTCCTCGCGCGGCAGCAGCAGCGATGACTTCAGGTAAGCCAGCCAGGCCGCCATCACGAGGTAATCTGCCGCCAGTTCCAGCCGCAGCTCCTCGGCCCGCTCGATATACAGCAGGTACTGATCGACAAGGCCAAGGATCGATATCTTCCGAAGGTCCACCTTCTGCCGCCGCGCCAGATCGAGCAGCAGATCGAGCGGCCCTTCCCAGCCGTCCAGCTCAAGATACAGCGCCTCGTCCGCGCCTGCCGCAGCAGCCGGACCGGCCCAATCCTCCTCCGCCGGTTGCGCCGTTACCGGCAGATCGAGGTCTTGCTGGCTCACGCCTCGCCCTCGCACAAGGCGAGCAAGGCATCGCGCTTGGCGAACAGGTCACCCTGCCCTGCCGTATCATCCGCCGGAACACGCGTCGGAGCCAGCGCCCGCTCCAGCCGCGCGGCACTGTCAGCGCGAATGTCCGGGCAGGCCCGCGCGATGCCCAGCATGTCATCCATCTTGGCCCAGCAATTGAGCGCAATATCGCAGCCCGCCGCGAGCGCGCGGGCGGCATTATCCGGCACCGGTCCGGCGAGCGCCTGCATGTCCATGTCGTCAGTCAGCAGCAGGCCGTCAAAACCGATGCGCCGGCGGATGATTTCACCCACCACGAACGGCGAGAGCGTGCCGGGGTTGTCCGCATCCCACGCGGTGTAGCGAACGTGCGCGGTCATCCCCATCGCCGCGCCAGCAAGCGCGCGGAACGGCGCAAGGTCGCGCTCCAGTTCTTCTTCGCTGGCGGTGACGGTGGGCAGTTCCTTGTGGCTGTCAGCACAGGCGCGGCCGTGGCCGGGGACGTGTTTGATCGTGCCGGCCACCCCGCCGCGCGCCAGCCCATCGAGAACGGCGCGTCCCAAAGCGGCCACGCGCATCGGCTCGAAACCATAGGAGCGGTCGCCGATCACGTCGTGCGCGCCTTCGCAGCGGACATCGAGCACGGGAGCGTGGGTGCAGGAGATGCCGACTTCGGCAAGATCAATCGCCAACGCCTCGGCATTGGCCCGCGCCGCCTCGATCGCGCTGGCCGGGCCAATGTCATAAAGCCGGTCGAACGCTGAGCCTGCCGGATAGGCCGGCCAGACCGGCGGCTTCATCCGCGCCACGCGGCCGCCTTCCTGATCGATGGTGATGAGCAGGCGGTTCCGCCCGTGCAGCGCCCGCAGGTCGTCAGTGAGCGCGCGGACCTGTTCACGGCTTTCGATGTTGCGCCCGAACAGGATGTAGCCCGCCGGATCGGCATCCGCGAAAAATGCGCGTTCTTCAGCGGTGAGGGTTAAACCGGACAGGCCGTAAATTGCAGGAACCATGGCCGGAAACTGGCCCCTGCGCGCTATCAATGCAAGCGCGCAGGGGTCAGGAAATGGGGAAAATCAGCGCTTCACCTGGCAGGTGATGCCCGCCGACTTCAGCCGGCCGCACAGGGCATCCGCCGCTGCGCCGTCACCGGCAACAGCCTGAAGGCGATAGACCTTGCCAATGTCGGCCGTTCCTTCAACCACGCGGTGGTTCACGCCCTTGAGCGCATCGCTGCGTCCGGCGAGAGTGGACCACGCCTGTTCGGCCTTTTCGCGGCTGCCATAGGCGCCAACCTGCACGCCGACACCCCCGGTAGCAGGCGCGGAGCCCGCCGCAGTTGCGGGAGCGCCGGCATCGATGCTCGGCTTGGGCGCTTCGCCGCCGCCGGCCAGCTTGGTCTGGCTGTCCTTGCCCTGAGCGACCGAATAGGAGGTATCGCCCTGCCCGGCGAAAGACTTGCCGCCCGGATTCTTCGGCGCTTCCTTGTAGGGTTCGGTCGGCGCGGCAATGGTGCTGCCATCGGCGACCAGCGCGGGATCGGGCGTGCGGTGGCTGAACCACCAGATCGCATAGACGATCGCGGCGAGCGCCAGCAGACCGGCGAGAACGAACCCGAAGACGCGGGCGCCATCGACGCCCTCCTCGTCATAATCGTCGTCAGCGGATTCGAGCCACGGCAAGCGATCGTCCTCGTCGAGGTCGAGCTCCTTCGGCTCTTCATTGTCATAGACCGCTTGCTCGACGAAGTCCTGACCATCTTCGACGGAGTCCTGCAGGCCTTCGACGCCGTTGTCTTCCGGATCCCGGCCGTTTTCTTCGATCATTGCGCCCTCCGCAGCCGCCCCCCGGGGCAGCAGTTACATCTCTTCGACGGCTTCCACACCAAGGATGGCGAGCCCGTTGCGGACAAGTTGCCCGATTTGTGCGGCAAGGAAAAGCCTTGCGCTTGTAACCGCTTGATCCTGTGCCACTATGAACCGCTTTTCAGGACGGTCATTGCCGACGTTGTAGAACGAATGGAACGCCCCGGCGAGGTCATAGAGATAGAAAGCGATGCGGTGTGGTTCGCGCGCCACGGCGGCGGCTTCGACCAGCCGCGGGAATTGCGCGGCGACCTTGAGCAGCTCCATTTCTTCAGCCCCGAGCAGGTCGAGGTGCTCGTCCGACGGCGCAATGCCCGCTTCCGCGCCCTTGCGCAGGTTGCTGCGGATACGCGCGTGGGCATATTGCACGTAGAACACCGGGTTGTCCTTCGATGCTTCGACCACCTTGTCGAAGTCGAAGTCCATCTGGGCGTCAGGCTTGCGGGTCAGCATGGTGAAGCGGACGACGTCCTTGCCCACCATCTCGACGACATCGGCAAGGGTAACGAAATTGCCCGACCGCTTTGACATCTTGAACGGCTGGCCGCCCTTCATCAGCTGGACCATCTGGACCAGCTTGACTTCGAATGGGGTCGGCGTGCCTTTTGCGCCGGTCATCGCGGCGACGGCGGCCTTGATCCGCTTTACCGTGCCGGCGTGGTCGGCGCCCCAGATATCGACGAGCGCGTCGGCGCTTTGTGCCTTCTGGAAGTGATAGGCGAGATCGGCGCCAAAATAGGTCCATTCGCCCGACGATTTCTTGATCGGCCGGTCCTGATCGTCGCCAAACTTCGTCGAGCGGAACAGCGGCAGTTCGACCGCTTCCCAGTCCTCGATCGTCTTGCCCTTGGGCGCTTCAAGCTGGCCATCATAGACAAGATCGTGCGCGCGCAGCCATGCTTCGGCCTCGTCGGGTTTGCCGGCCATATGGAGACCAAACTCGGACGTGAAAACGTCGTGACGGATGCCGAGAAGGGCAAGATCCGCCTTGATCATGTCCATCATTGACGCGACGGCGAATTCCTCAAAGAAATTGAGCCATTCGGCTTCGGGGGCATGGACAAACTTGTCACCATACCGATCCGCGAGCTTCTTTCCCACCGGCACAAGGTAATCGCCGGGGTAAAGCCCCTCCGGAATCGCGCCGACCTCCTCACCCAACGCCTCGCGGTAACGCACGTGCACCGAACGCGCGAGCACCTCCACCTGCGCGCCGGCATCGTTGACGTAGTATTCACGGATGACCTTGTGGCCCGACCATTCGAGCAGTGTGGCCAGCGCATCGCCGACCACCGCGCCGCGGCAGTGGCCCATGTGCATCGGGCCGGTCGGGTTCGCCGAGACGTATTCCACGTTGACCGTCGATCCGCCGCCAAGGTTGGAGCGGCCATAGTCTGCGCCCAGCGCCGCAATCGCGCGCAACTCATCGATCCACGCGCCATCGGCCAGCCGCAGGTTGATGAAGCCGGGGCCGGCAATCTCGGCGCTGGTAATGCCGGAAACCTTGACCAATTCGGCGACCAGTGCCTCGGCCAGGGCTCGCGGGTTTGTGCCGGCACCCTTGGCCAGCACCATCGCGGCGTTGGTGGCAAGATCGCCGTGCGACGTGTCGCGCGGCGGCTCGACCGTTACGTTGGCGCGCGGGCTTCCAGCGGGCAGCACGCCCGACGCTTCTAGCGCATCCAGCGCAGCGGAAAGATGGCCGGCATAGGCGGCGTAGAGCGTTTTGGTCATTGGCATGGGGGGCCGTTAGCCGGTTTGTCGGCAATTGGAAATCCTCCCCAGAACGGGGAGGGGGACCACCGAAGGTGGTGGAGGGGGCTATCGTCCGGGCGCAGCGTTCGGAGGAGAGCCCCCTCCGTCAGCCTGCGGCTGCCACCTCCCCGCGAGGGGGGAGGATTTGCATCACCGGGTGGCGTTATAGTTCAGCTGGGTCTGGTCAAGCTGGAAGCCGACCAGAACTTCGAACGTCGCACGGTTCACGGCGGCGCGGATTTCCGGGCGCGACAGCGGATCGGTCGCAGCATCAGAATCGCCGGCCTTGCGCTTGCGGGTGATTTCAGCGCGGATCTCTGCCGGCAGGGTTGCTTCCGCTTTGTCGACATAGGCCGAAGCCTGACCGCGTGCCTGGGCGCGTTCCTGTCCGTCAGCGAAGTTCAGAGTTACCGTGCCGACGCGCTTCGATACAACTGCCGAACGGCCGCGCAGGACGGTGACGAAATAGGGAATCTGCACGGTGCGAGCGCCGCGCACGTCGCTGCGGCGGCCAAGTACGTCGAAGGTCGAGGTCGAATAGACCTTGGCGCCGGCTTCATTGCACTGGGTGCGCAGGTTGGTCATCGCGGCGGTGACATCGATCGATCCAGCGTCGGTCGCGCCGGGGGTGCGGAACAGGGTGACATCGCCGGTGAAGTCGGGAATGCCGACCGCCGGGCAAGCCGTGCGGACCGCCGTGATGCCTACGCCTTCATCGACAACGATGTCACCGGTGCTGCGGCATCCGGCAAGTGCGGCAACAAGGGCAGTGGCGGCAATCAGGCGCGTGCGGGCAGTCATCGCAATCCGGTTCCTTTAAAATCGTTTTGCCGCCCTAGCGGCTGGCCGCACGAAGCGCTAGTGGGCACGAAATGAACGCCGCATTATCCGCGCCAAAGGGGTCAGCCCCTCTTCGCCTCATCATTGCCGCCCCGCGCGGCTTCTGCGCCGGCGTTGACCGGGCAATCGACATCGTCGAACTGGCGCTCAAGCGCTATGGCCCGCCGGTCTATGTCCGGCACGAGATTGTCCACAACCGCTTCGTTGTCGACAGCCTGAAGGCCAAGGGCGCGATCTTCGTTGAGGAACTGGACGAAGTGCCGGACGGCGTGCCGGTGATCTTCAGCGCGCACGGCGTGCCGAAATCGGTGCCGGTCGAGGCTACGGAGCGCGGCCTGCAATGGCTCGATGCCACTTGCCCGCTGGTCAGCAAGGTCCACCGCCAGGCCGAACGCCAGATCGAGGCCGGGCGGCACATCGTGTTCATCGGCCACCGCGGCCATCCCGAAGTGATCGGCACGCTGGGCCAGGTTCCCGAAGGCGAGATCACGCTGGTCGAAACCGTCGCCGATGTTGAATCGCTGACCTTTGCCGATGACGCCCCGCTGGCTTTCCTGACCCAGACGACACTGTCGGTCGATGATACCGCCGCCGTGGTCGAGGCTTTGCGCCAGCGCTATCCGCAGATTGCCGGGCCCAAGGCGGAGGACATCTGCTATGCCACGTCGAACCGGCAGGCAGCGGTCAAGCAGATCGCCCCCGATTGCGATCTGGTGCTGGTGATCGGCGCGCCCAACAGCTCAAACTCGGTGCGGCTGGTCGAGGTTTCCGAACGCTGCGGCACCCCTGCAAGGCTGCTGCAACGCGGGAGCGAGATCGATCCGGCGTGGCTGGACGGCGTGAACACGGTCGGCCTCACCGCCGGTGCCTCTGCACCCGAAGAACTGGTGCGCGAAGTGGTTGACCGGCTCGCCGCGATCCGCACGCTGGTTGAAGAAACGGTCGTCACTGCCGAGGAAAAGATGATCTTCAAGCTGCCCCGTCAGCTGACGGAAGGCTGAGGCCGTGGCGGTCTATACCAGCCTTGGCGCGGAACAGCTTGCCGCCCTCATCGCCACCTTCGATGTCGGCGCGCTGGTTTCGGCCAAAGGCATTGCCGAGGGCGTGTCCAATTCCAACTGGCTGATCGACACCACCGGCGCCGACGGCGCTGTCGGTTCTGGGGGCGCGCGCTTCATCCTGACGATGTATGAGCAGCGCACCGAGGTGGCGGACCTGCCGTTCTTCCTTGGCCTGCTCGATCACTTGTCGGCCAAGGACTGCCCGGTTCCGGCAACGATCCACGACCGGCAGGGACAGGCCTATCAGCTGATCGACGGCAAGGCGGTGGCGCTGATCGAATTCCTGCCCGGCGTTTCGGTGAGCAAGCCGACTGTGGGGCAGGCCGAAGCAGTTGGCGCAGCGCTGGCGCGGATTCACCTCGCTGCTGCCGACTTCGCCGATGCCCGTGAAAACAGCATGGGACCGGCGAGCTGGCAGGAATTGCTCGGGGCATGCGGAGAGGCTGGCCTCGCTTCGATCGACCCGGCACTGGCCGGGCTCGTCGCTGAGCATTTGCCCGCAACCGTCGACGCATGGCCGTCTGACCTGCCTAGCGGCGTGATCCATGCCGACCTGTTTCCCGACAACGTGCTGATGCTCGGCAACGAAGTCACCGGCCTAATCGACTTCTATTTCGCCTGCACCGGCAAGTTTGCCTACGACATTGCGGTGACCCACGCGGCATGGTGCTTCGACGCTTCGGGAGCGACATTCTTGCCCGAAATTTCCCGAGCGCTGCTGGCCGGCTACCGCTCGGTCCGCATGCTGTCAGCGGCGGAACAGGCGGCCCTCCCCCTGCTGGCACGCGGCGCGGCGCTGCGTTTCCTTGCCACGCGGGCCTATGACTGGCTGAACACGCCCGGCGATGCGCTGGTCACCCGCAAGGACCCGATGGCCTTCGCCCGCCGCCTGCAATTTTACGCCGATCCGGTGAACGCCGGCGTCTTCGCGTGAAACAGGTCGAGATTTTCACCGACGGCGCCTGCAAGGGCAATCCCGGCCCCGGCGGCTGGGGCGCGATCCTGCGCATGGGGCACCATGAAAAGGAACTGTCGGGCAGCGACAAGGCGACGACCAACAACCGCATGGAACTCGCCGCCGTGATCAATGCCCTCGGCGCGCTCAAGGAGCCGTGCCAGGTGCATCTCCACACTGACAGCCGCTATGTCATCGACGGCATCACCAAGTGGATTTACGGCTGGCAGAAGAACGGCTGGCGCAACGCGGCGAAGAAGCCCGTCGCCAATTCCGACCAGTGGATCGAACTGATCGAAGCCACCCGCCCGCACCGCATCGAATGGATCTGGGTCAAAGGCCACGATGGCCACCCGGAGAATGAACGGGCGGACAAGCTGGCCAGCGACGCTGCGGACGCGGCGAGGTGACCATAGACACAAAACCCCCCGCCTCTTGCGAGACGGGGGGCCTTGTTCAGCGACGACTGAGGGGGCTCAGAGGCCGCGAACACCGCTGTAGTCGATGTCGACAACGCGGCCGTATTCGACCTTGCACTTGAACGAACCACTGTCGTAGCCGCGCAGGTTGTCGTTCCAGCCGCGATAGTCATTGCCCCAGCCGCGGCCATACCGGTTGTCGCCATTGCGCCAATCACGACCGTTCGAATTCACCGCGATCCGGCCACGCACCGTATAGCCACGGCTGTTGGTATCGACATCGCGGATGTCGGTCACGTCTGCCCGGCCATAGGAGTAGCGGCCGGCGTCGCGTTCGGCAGTGCGGACACACAGCTCGATCGCCTGGCGCGGGTTGCCGTAACGGTTGTCATAGCCACGGTTGTCGTAACCACGATTGTCGTAACCGCGATTGTAGCGGGGGTCATAGCCAGCACGGCCATAGTTGTAATCATACCCACGGTCCCGGCTGGATGCCGAAGCAACGGCGGCGATCCCGCCAAGGATGACAGCGCCGGCAATTACGTCGCCTGCGCTGATGCCATCACGGTCGCGATGGTCACGCGCGGCGGCCGGAGCTGCTGCCGAAGCCACCATTGCGCCAGCCACGAAAGTGGCAACTGCGCCCTTGGCCAGTGCTTTTGAAATGGTCTTCATGTCTCGATCCTCGTCACGTGAACGGGGCGATTCCCGTCCGATGACGCTGAACTACCGAATCGCGGGTGATGCGAGGCTGAACCTGCCTGACAGGCAATATTCATAAAAACAGCCAAAAACATGAACGATGCTCGGCACCAAACGTTAACCCTTTGCGGTTACTGGAAAAGCCCATGCTCGCGTTGTACTTCCTTATGGCCCAGATTGCGCTGATCGGCGGGATCACCCTGCTTGAAAAGCGCCTCAATCCGGGGCCACTGGACTGGATACGCAACATCCAGGCCTGGCTGGTCAGCTTTTTCGCCGGAATGCTGTTCCTGGTTTTCGTGCCCGACTGGACCGGCGGCGCGCTGATCGATGCCAAGAAATTGCCGCTTTGGGCCGGCTTCCTGATCTTCCTCTTCGTGCGGGATGGCGTCGAATATGCCTTCCACTATGCCCAGCACCGTGTGCCGTTTCTCTGGCGGATGCATTCGCTGCACCATTCCGATCCGGAAATGTGTGCGCTGACAACCAACCGTCACTTCTGGGGCGACCAGTTCTTCAAGTCATTTACCATCTGGCCGCTGTCATTCATGATCATAGAGCCGACGCAGATGGTGCTGGTCAGCTACGCCGCAATCTCGCTGTACAACTACTTCATCCATGCCAACCTGAAGGTGAACTTCGGCCGCTTCTCGTGGGTGCTGAACAGCCCCGCCTATCACCGCCGCCACCATTCGAAATTGCCCGAACACTTCGATTCGAACTTCGCGGCGCTGTTCCCGGTGTTCGATGTGGTCTTCGGCACTTACCGCCGGCCCGACGGCTGGCCGCCGACCGGACAGGCCACCGCTCCGCGCTCCTTGCGCGAGCTGCTGTCATGGCCGCATTTCGAAGGCCGTGTCGACGAGGTTGAGGCCGAAGCGCCGGCCACCACTACCGCTACGGCCTAGTATCGACTTCCAGTCCGCTCCACGCGGACAGGAAGCCCAGAATATCGGCGCCTTCTTCGATGACCTTGTCGGTCGGCTTGCCCGAGCCGTGCCCGGCGCGCGTCTCTATGCGGATCAAGTGTGGCTTGCCGCCGGGGTTGGCGGCCTGCAATGCAGCGGCATATTTGAAAGAATGGGCCGGCACCACCCGGTCATCGGTATCGGCGGTGGTCACCAGCACCGGCGGATAGGCCACTCCGGCATTCAGGTTGTGGTACGGCGAATAGGCGCGCAGCACCCGCCAATCCGCTTCCTTTGACGGATAGCCGTAATCGTCGACCCAATAGCGTCCAGCAGTGAAACGATCGAAGCGCAGCATGTCCATCACGCCCACCTGCGGCACGGCGGCGGCGAACAGGTCCGGCCGCTGGTTGACCACGGCGCCGACCAGCAATCCGCCGTTCGATCCACCCTGAATGACAAGGCCGTTCTTCGGGGTCACGCCCCGCGTGATCAGATATTCACCCGCCGCGATGAAATCGTCGAACACGTTCTGCTTGTTCGCCAGCCGTCCGGCATCATGCCATGCCTTGCCGAATTCCCCGCCGCCGCGCAGGTTGGCGAGCGCAAAGGCGCCGCCCGCCTCGAGCCAGGCCATCCTGACCGCCGAGAACGAAGGCACTTGCGAGACATCGAAGCCGCCATAGCCGTAAAGCAGCGTCGGCACCGCCTTGCCCGCCTCGGCAATCACCCGCTTGCGGACGAGGAACATCGGCACCCGCGTGCCATCGCGTGAGGCATAGGTGCGCTGCTCCACTTCGTAGCTCGCCGGATCGAAAGAGACCTTGGGCACGGCGAAGGGCAGCGATTGCCCGGTGCGGCTGTCAAAGCGGAACACCGCCGGGGGCTGGTTGAAACTGGCAAACGAGTAGAACGTCTCGGGGTCGCCCGGCTTGCCCGAAAAACCGGATGCCGTGCCGATCGCGCTGAGCCGGATCGCCTGCACCGGCTTGCCATCCAGCGAGACCAGTTCCGCCCGTGTCGATGCGTCCTTGAGGTAGGACAGCAGCAGCCGGTCACCAACGATCTGCGCGCGGTTAAGCGTATCGGCGCGCTCGGGCACGACCTCGTGGAAGGTCCAGGGCGGTTCATTGTCGGACGGGCACGGCTCGCCATCGATAGGCCCGCAGCCGAGCGCCGGCGCGTGTGCGATCTTGCGGCCTCGCGGAATCCAGCGGTCAAGGTCGGCGCGCACCACCTTTCCCCGGCCCGCCCCGCGATTGGTGACGAACCACAGGCTGTCACCAACGCCTTCGATCAGCCGCCAATTGTGATCAAGGCCGTTCACCAACTCTAGCGCCGACCAGTCGCGCCGGGGCTCGATCTTCGGCAGCTGCCTTCCGGTAAGCAACGCAGTCCGCACATCCGCTACGGGAATGGGACTGGTTTTGCGCTGTCCGGCGAGCGGAATGGCGTGCAGTTCAAACTTGCTTTCGGTCCCTTGCGACGATGAGATCACTGCCCACCGATCGTCCCACGTTACCCGCGCGCGGTGACTGAGTTCAGGGTGATCGGGGGTCGCGTAAACGCGTTCGTCTGCTGATTGCGGAGTGCCGATCCGGTGGAAATAGACGGCATGACCCAGGTTTACCGCCTGAAATTCGGCCCCTTCGCGGGGCTCGGGAAACCGCGAATAGAGGAAGCCTTCCGAACCAATCCACGCAAGGCCGGAAAACTTCACCCAGCGCAGTTCATCGGCGAGGTCCTTGCCCGATTTGGTATCGCTAATCCGGATCGTGCGCCAGTCGGAGCCGCCGCCCTGCACCGCATAGGCCAGCAGCTTGCCATTGCGCGAAGGGACCCATTCATCAAGCGCGGCGGTGCCATCGCTTGCCCAGGTGTTGGGATCGATCAGCAGGCGCGGCTTGCCGTTCAGCCCCTTGCGCACGAACAATTGCGATTGCTTCTGCAGGCCCGAATTGCGCGTGTAGAAATAGCGTCCGCCGGCCTTCTGCGGCAGGCCGAAGCGTTCGTAATCCAGCAATTCGCGGATGCGCCGGGCGAACCAGTCACGCTGCGGCAGCTTGGCGAGGTAGGCGTCGGTCGCGGCGTTCTGTTGTTCCACCCACGCGGCCACGGCCTTGTCGGTGCGGACATCGTTTTCGAGCCAGCGATAGGGATCAGCAATCGCCTCGCCAAACTGGGTTTCGACGACATCGCCGCGAGGGGTGGCTGGATAGATCGGAGCAGATGGGCCGGCGGCATGGGCAGCGCCTTGCTGGCCGAACATCAGCAGGCCAAACACCATCCGGGCAGTGAACAAACGGCAGCGACCGAGGGCGGCCATCATCTTCCCTACATGCAAAAAAGCGGCTGTGAGTGACCTAACACCCGCAACCGCTTTTGCAATCTTGGCTGAAACCCCACCGGAGCGGGGTTCAAAAGATCAAGCTTCGTCGAAGTCTTCGTCAGCCATCACCGGGCCCGAATCCTGGCCCTTGGCAGTGACGTCGCGGTCAACCAGTTCGATCACGGCCATCGGGGCAGCGTCCGAAGCGCGGAAGCCAGCCTTGATCACGCGGGTATAGCCACCGGCGCGGTCTGCATAACGGGCTGCCAGAACTTCAAACAGCTTGCGCTCCTGCGTCTCGTCCAACAGCCGGGCATGAGCCAGACGACGGTTGGAAAGCCCGCCACGCTTGCCCAGCGTGATCAGCTTTTCAACATAGGGCGCGAGCTCGCGGGCCTTGGCAATTCCGGTGGTGATCTGCTCGTGCTTGATCAGAGCCGCCGCCATATTGCGCAGCATCGCAATACGATGTGACGAGGTGCGGTTAAGCTTGCGATGGCCTATCTTATGACGCATTTTTCTATTCCGTTCGTAAGGGGGCCGTATCAGGTACCCCGGTCCAGGCGACGCTTTGGGCCGCCGCCTCCACCCAACCTCCCGGAGAACCGGGAGGGAATCTTCTGGATCAGCCCAGCAGCTCTTGTTCGAGCTTCTTGGCCATTTCCTCGATGTTTTCCGGCGGCCAGCCAGGGATGTCCATGCCGAGGCGCAGACCCATCGAGCTCAGGACTTCCTTGATCTCGTTGAGCGACTTGCGGCCGAAGTTCGGCGTACGGAGCATCTCGGCCTCGGTCTTCTGGACCAGATCGCCGATGTAGATGATGTTGTCGTTCTTGAGGCAGTTTGCCGAACGGACCGACAGTTCCAGCTCGTCCACCTTCTTGAGGAGGTAGCGGTTGAGCTGGTTGGTATCGCCTTCGTCGCTGGGGGCCGAAGCCGCCATGCCAATCATCGGCGACTGGCCGATCGGGGCCACGTCTTCGAAGTGGACGAACAGCGCCAGCTGGTCCTGAAGGATGCGCGCGGCATAGGCCACGGCGTCTTCCGGGGTGATGGTGCCATCAGTATCGACCGTCAGGCTCAGCTTGTCGTAGTCAAGCTCCTGGCCGATACGGGCGTTGTCGACCTTGTAGCTGACCTGGCGAACCGGCGAGTAGAGCGAATCGACCGGGATAAGGCCGATGGGCGCATCGATCGGACGGTTCGACACGGCGGGAACATAGCCCTTGCCGGTGTCGGCGGTCAGTTCCATGTTCAGCGTGGCGCCTTCGTCGAGATGGCAGATCACGAGATCCTTGTTCATCACTTCGATGTCGCCCGTCACCGCGATGTCACCGGCGGTGACTTCGGCGGGGCCGGTTGCCGAAAGCTGGAGACGCTTCGGGCCTTCGCCCTGCATCCGCAGAGCGATCTGCTTCACGTTGAGCACGATGTCAGTCACGTCTTCGCGAACGCCGGCAAGCGACGAGAATTCGTGAAGAACGTTCTCGATCTTGATCGAGGTGATCGCGGCGCCCTGCAGCGAGGAGAGCAGCACGCGGCGCAGGGCATTGCCCAGCGTCAGGCCGAAACCACGCTCAAGCGGCTCGGCAACGAAAGTCGCTTTGCGCTTCGGGTCATTGCCCGGCTTGATTTCGAGGCTGTTGGGCTTCTTCAGTTCCTGCCAGTTCTTGATATTGACGGACATGGACTTCCCCTATGGGTTTGTTCTGGCGGGACGGCCGTTTCCCCAGATGGGTCCGCGGCCGATCCTGAAACGCGGCGACCGAAGCCGCCGCGCAAAAGCGGATCAGACGCGGCGACGCTTGGAAGGACGCACGCCGTTGTGCGGAATCGGCGTCACGTCACGGATCGAGGTGATGGTGAAGCCAACCGCCTGCAGGGCACGGAGCGCGCTTTCGCGGCCCGAGCCGGGGCCCTTGACCTCAACCTCAAGCGTGCGCACGCCGTGTTCGGCGGCCTTCTTACCGGCGTCGTCAGCGGCAACCTGCGCAGCATAAGGCGTCGACTTGCGGCTACCCTTGAAGCCCATCGCGCCGGCAGACGACCACGAGATCGCATTGCCCTGGGCATCGGTGATGGTGACCATGGTGTTATTGAAGCTGGCGTTCACATGCGCGATGCCGCTGGAGATGTTCTTCCGCTCGCGGCGCTTGATGCGCTGGGGTTCGCGTGCCATTTTTCGTTTCCTACTCGAATATCAAGGAAGGGAAGCCAGGTCCTTTTCAGGACCGGCTTACTTCTTCTTGCCGGCGATCGGCTTGGCCTTGCCCTTGCGGGTACGGGCGTTGGTGTGCGTGCGCTGGCCGCGGACCGGAAGGCCCTTGCGGTGACGCAGGCCGCGATAGCAAGCCAGATCCATGAGCCGCTTGATGTTCATCGACGTTTCACGGCGAAGGTCACCCTCGACGGTGTGTTCAGCGTCGATTGATTCACGGATGTGCAGGACTTCCTGATCGTTCAGATCGGCAACCCGGCGGCTGTGATCGATGCCCAGCTTGTCGACGATCTGCTTCGCCTTGAAGGGTCCGATTCCGTGAATGTAGGTGAGCGCGATGATAACGCGCTTGTTGGTGGGGATGTTTACCCCGGCAATACGAGCCACTTAATTCTCCATGCTCCACAGTGGGTTAGCCTGATCCGAAAGGATGCGGCGCCCACCATCTCAACGCTTCACCTCGGCATAAACGCGAAAAGCCGGGTCGGCGCGCACGCAGGCGGCTGCCTTCCGGACTAACCCGTTTTTGTCGAGTGAACGGCGCGCTTAGGCCGATTCGGCCCGCCTGTCAACGCCTTGCAAGTGCGAAGCCGGCCGGTCACCTGACGGTGCCGGGGCGCTGCTTGCCCTGCCCTCATACCGCTGCCGGAGGCCTTCGTCAAAACCCCAATCGCCAGTCTGCCCGGGCCTATTCGCCGGCTGGCTTCTTTGCCGCAGGTTTGGTCGCAGACTTGGGCGCAGACTTGGGCGCGGGCTTAACCGCCGCCTTGGGTTTGGCCACCGGCTTGAGCGAGGCATCGAAGTCCGCCGCGACATCGCTGCCGACCGAAACCGCTCCGGCATCTCCTTCCCCAGCAGGCGCCGGCTCATCCTTGTCCTGCACCTTGGCCGGAGGCGCAGCAGGTGTCTTGGCACCCAGCTTGGCACCGAGACGGCGGAACTGTTCCGTCAGCACCTTGTCGACTGCCGGGCCGATCTGCTCCGGCTTGTAGCGCATGTAACCGCCGACGACATATTCCCACAGGATCCGCGTGCCGCCGGGCACCGCCTTGAAGGTCATGGTCAGCGATCCATGCAGGGCTTCCGATTGCAGCGGCCCCAAGCCGCCGGTCATGCGCAGCACGCGGCCTGGCTCGGCATAGACAATGTGCATGTGCTCGACCGAACCATTCCGCTGATCTTCGGGGGCATCCTTGGGACGGGGCAGCTTCTCGCAAAAGCAGCCGGTCGCCTGGGCATCGAGGTAGAGGTTCCTGGCATCGCCAGAATAGGTGTGGGCGCCCGACCACCACTCACCGGGGGTCAGCAGCATCTTCCAGCTTTCCTGGGGGGTGGCGGTGACTTCCTCGGTCAGGCGGATGACGAAGCCGGCATCGCTGCTGGCCACCACTTCTGCGCTGGCCGGAAGCGCCATAATGGCCATCGGCAATGCAGCCAGCGTGGTGGGCAAAAGTCGCATCGAAAATCCTCCCTGTCGGGAGTCGATGCTAGCCAAATGCGCGGGGGCCGCAAGCCCCCGGCACGCGCGCTGTCAGAAGCCGAGTGCCTTTTCGATCGCCGCCGTGACATGCTCAAGCTCGGCCATGCCGTTAACCCGCGAGACTATACCGCGCGCGTCATAGATCGGCAGGATCGGCGCGGTCTTGGCGCGGTACTCGCCCATGCGGGTACGCACGGTTTCTTCGTTATCGTCCGGGCGGCGCTTGAACTCAGTCGAGCCGCACTTGTCGCAAGTGCCGGGAATGCGCGGCTGCTCGAACTTGTCGTGGTAGCCCTTGCCGCACGAAGCACAGGTGAAGCGCCCGGTTATGCGTTCGACCAGAGCGTCCTCATTCACGTCGAGCTCGATTACGTGATCGAGCGTGCGGCCGCGCTGCGACAGGATCCCGTCGAGCGCCTCAGCCTGAGCGGCCGTGCGCGGATAGCCATCGAAGATCGCGCCTGCATCCGCGCCCATCGAGTCAAGCTCTTCGCCGATAAGCGCCGAGACAATGGCGTCCGAGACCAGCTCGCCGCGCTCCATCACGGCTTTCGCCTGGAGCCCGACAGGCGTGCCCGCCTTCACGGCGGCACGCAGCATGTCGCCGGTCGACAGCTGGCGCATGCCATGCCGTTCGACGAGCCGCTGGGACTGGGTACCCTTGCCCGCTCCCGGCGGTCCAAGCAGGATGATGTTCACGCGTTCATTCCCCCGATGGCGCGCGCCTTGTCAGCGCATGCGTCCCTTGAGTTTCGCCTTCTTGATCAGGTCACCATACTGATGTGCCAGCAGGTGCGACTGGATCTGAGTGATGGTATCCACAGTCACGTTGACCACGATGAGCAGCGACGTTCCGCCAAAGAATGAGGCCCGGATCCCGGTCTGGGCGATGATCCATTCCGGAAACAGGCAGACGATCGTCAGATAGGCCGCGCCGAGCACGGTGATACGGGTCAGCACGTAGTCGAGATAGGTCGCGGTGTTCTTGCCGGGACGGATGCCGGGGATGAAGCCGCCGTTGCGCTTCAGGTTCTCCGACGTCTCTTCGGGATTGAACACGACGGCAGTATAGAAGAAGCTGAAGAAGATGATCCCGGCGGCATAGAGTGCCATGTAAGCAGGCTTGCCGTGGCCGAGGTAGTTGTTCACCGCAACGAGGATCGAGCCCATCGTCGATTCGGTCGACAGCGCATTGCCGGCAAACTGCGTGATCGTCAGCGGCAGAAGCAGCAGCGAGCTCGCGAAGATCGGCGGAATGACGCCCGAGGTGTTGAGCTTGAGCGGCAAGTGGCTGCGGTCCGCCTGCATCATGCCGCGCTGGGTGGCGCGTTTTGGATACTGGATCAGCAGCCGCCGGGTGGCACGCTCCATGAAGCAGATGAACAGCACCATGGCGACGAGGATGATCAGCATCAGCGCAATTGTTGTGCCGCTGATCGAGCCGGTGCGGCCGCCTTCGAACAGGTTGGCAGCGAAAGTCGGCATGCCGGCGACAATGCCGGCCATGATGATCAGCGACGTGCCGTTACCGATCCCGCGCGAGGTGATCTGCTCACCCAGCCACAGCAGGAACATGGTACCACCGACCAGCGAAATCAGGCCGGCGATGTAGAACAGCGGACCCGGATCGACTGCGAAGCCCTGTCCTGCAGCGTTCTTGAGCGCCGCATAGCCCTGCACCAGCGCCAATGCGACGGCGCCATAACGGCTGTACTGGTTGAGCTTGCGACGACCGCTTTCGCCTTCCTTCTTGAGGGCGGCAAGCGAAGGATGCAGCGATGCGGCGAGCTGAACGACGATCGAGGCGGTGATGTAAGGCATCACGCCGAGCGAGATCAGCGAATAGCGTTCCAGCGCCCCGCCCGAGAACATGTTGAAGAAATCCAGGATGCCGCCAGAATTGCGGTCCATGAAGTTCTGCAGCTTGATCGGGTCAATGCCGGGAAGCGGCACGAAGCTGAGGAAGCGGAAAACGACAAGCGCCGCCAGCGTGAACCAGATGCGGTTCTTCAGCTCGGTGGCCTTGGAAAAATTGGCGAGGTTCAGAGTGCTCGCAACGTTATCGGCGCGTGATGCCATCGGGGAATAGTGCCTTGCTGTGGATCCGCAGCGGATCGCCATTCAGGCCCATATAGGCACGAAAGCGAGATGTCGAACCCCCGCGATCAACCATCCCCGCAGCATCAGCCGCGGGGATGGTCAGACGTTACTTTGCAGCCTTGTTGGCTTCGCGGCGAGCGGTCTTCTTCTCGTGCTCGGTCGGGCCGGCTTCGGGAATGTTGACCGTGCCGCCAGCCTTTTCGACGGCAGCCTTGGCGCCGGCCGAAACGCCGTCAACAGCGAAGGTCACCTTGGCGGTGAATTCACCCTTGCCGAGCAGACGGACGCCATCCTTGCCGCCACGGGCAAAACCGGCAGCCTTGAGCGCTGCGTGATCGATGACGGCCTTGGCGTCCAGCTTGCCGGAATCGATCGCCTTCTGGATCAGGCCGAGGTTCACTTCGGCATAGTCCTTGGCGAACTGCTTGTTGCTGAAGCCGCGCTTCGGGATGCGCATGTGAAGCGGCATCTGGCCACCTTCGAAGCCGTTGATGCTGACGCCCGAACGTGCCTTGGCACCCTTCTGGCCGCGGCCGGCAGTCTTGCCCTTGCCCGAACCGATACCACGGCCGACGCGCATGCGGCCCTTGCGGGCACCTTCGTTGTCACGGATTTCATTGAGTTTCATGAGTTGCACTCGCTTTCGCTTTTGTCGCGCTGTTCTCTCATTTGAGACCCCGCACAGGCGAGGACCTCGGGAGGCCGAGAGATTACCTCCAACAGGAATGAGCGCGCCCACCTAGGCGGGCGCGCTCAATTGGTCAATCGACCACCCTCACCATGTGGGGAAGCTTGGCAATCGCGCCGCGGACTTCAGGCGTATCCTGACGTTCAACGATGCGGTGCATCTTGCCCAGACCCAGGCCGATCAGAATCTTCTTCTGGCTCTCCGGGCGGCGGATCGGCGAACCGATCTGCTTGATCTTGATAGTCGCCATCTGTCTTACTCCACGATAGCGGCAGCGTCGGCTTCCGCCTCTGCTACGCTGGCGCCGCCACGACCCAGCAGGTCAGCGACCTTCTTGCCACGGCGCTGGGCAACCGACTTCGGCGAAGTCTGGTTGACGAGTGCGTCGAAGGTGGCGCGGATCATGTTGTACGGGTTCGAAGTGCCGACCGACTTGGTCACCACGTCGGCCACGCCCAGGCTTTCGAACACGGCACGCATCGGGCCACCGGCGATGATGCCGGTACCGGCCGGAGCCGAACGCACGTTGACCTTGCCGGCGCCGAAACGGCCCTTGCCGTCATGGTGCAGGGTGCGGCCTTCCTTGAGCGGAACGCGAACCATCTTCTTCTTGGCAGCTGCGGTAGCCTTGGTGATGGCTTCCGGCACTTCGCGTGCCTTGCCATGACCGAAGCCGACGCGGCCCTTGCCGTCGCCCACGACGACCAGCGCTGCAAAGCCGAAGCGCTTGCCGCCCTTGACCGTCTTCGAGACGCGGTTGATGTGAACCAGCTTCTCGATCAGCTCTTCGCCGCCGTCATCGTCGCCGCCACGGCCGCGATTGCGGTCATCACGACCACGACCACCGCCACCGCCGCGTCCGCCGCGGTCATTGCCGCCACGATCGTTGCCACCGCGACCACGGCCACGGCCGCCGCCACCGGGGCCACCAGGACCACGAGCTTCGCCGCCGGTTTCAGCGCCTTGGGGATTTGCCGCGGCGATCGGAGCGTCGATCACGGCTGCGTTGTTGGTTTCGTCTGCCATCATCAGAACTCCAGCCCGCCTTCGCGAGCGGCATCAGCCAGCGCCTTGACGCGGCCATGGAAAAGGAAGCCGCCGCGATCGAACACGACAGAAGTGACGCCGGCCTGCTTGGCAGCCGCGGCGA
>NZ_JANPGP010000031.1:0-19114 GCF_031424035.1 Novosphingobium sp. | reverse complement strand
CGGCTGTCCTTTTCGTCGCTGTCCATCTTGACGCCCTGGACGTCAGGAATGTCGAGCGGCGAAGGCAGGTAATCGACCACCGCGTCGAGCAGCGGCTGAACGCCCTTGTTCTTGAACGCCGAGCCGCAGCACACCGGCACGAACGACTGGTTGAGCGTGCCCTTGCGGATGCAGGCTTTCAGCGTTGCGACGTCGGGTTCCTTGCCATCGAGATAGGCTTCCATCGCATCATCGTCCTGGTCGATCACCAGTTCGATCAGTTCGCTGCGATAGATCGCGGCTTCATCAGCCAGGTCAGCCGGGATTTCTTCATAGAAGAATTCGGCGCCCAGCGCTTCGTCCTTCCAGATGATCGCGCGGTTTTCAACCAGATCGACCAGCCCCTTGAGATCGGCTTCGAGACCGATCGGAATGTACAGCACCGCCGGCTTGGCGCCCAGACGATCGATGATCGACTGCACGCAGTACTTGAAGTTGGCGCCGGTGCGGTCCAATTTATTAATGAAGCACATTCTCGGCACGCCATACTTGTCAGCCTGGCGCCAGACGGTTTCGGACTGGGGCTCAACCCCGGCCACGCCATCAAAGCAGGCCACCGCGCCATCGAGCACGCGCAGCGAACGTTCGACTTCAATCGTGAAATCGACGTGGCCCGGGGTATCGATGATGTTGATCCGGTGGTCGTTCCAGAAGCAGGTCGTGGCAGCCGACGTAATCGTGATGCCGCGTTCCTGTTCCTGCTCCATCCAGTCCATCGTCGCGGCGCCGTCATGGACTTCGCCGATCTTGTAGGACTTGCCGGTGTAATAGAGAATGCGCTCGGTCGTCGTGGTCTTGCCAGCGTCGATGTGCGCCATGATACCGATGTTGCGGTACATGCTCAGCGGATGGCTGCGTGCCATGACTACTTACCTTTCAAAATCATTTTTCGTTTGATCCCTTGGGTCGATTCTCCGGCAAGCAATGCCAGAATTCCAAAGGTATCAACTTCGTACTGCGATGGCGGGCGAAGCATTTCGCGCTCAAACAGCTTGGAAGCGCGACGAAGGCGAGACCCGTTCAACATCCCTACCAGCGGTAATGGCTGAACGCCCGGTTGGCGTCGGCCATACGGTGGGTGTCTTCGCGCTTCTTGACCGCATTGCCGCGGTTGTTGGCAGCGTCGAGCAGTTCGGCCGAAAGCCGCGCGCTCATCGTGGTTTCGCTGCGATTGCGCGCCGCCGTGATCAACCAGCGGATCGCCAAGGCTTGGGCACGTTCGGGACGCACTTCGACCGGGACCTGATAGGTCGCCCCGCCAACGCGGCGCGAACGCACTTCGATCTGCGGCTTCACATTATTCAGCGCATCATGGAACAGCTGGATCGGGTCAGACTTGGCCCGCGTTTCCATGGTTTCCATCGCACCGTAAACGATGCTTTCAGCAACCGACTTCTTGCCGTCCATCATGAGGTTGTTCATGAACTTGGACAGGATCTGATCCTTGAACTTGGGATCAGGCAGGATTTCCCGCTTCTCGGGACGACGACGACGTGACATTTTTCGAACTCCTTCGGAGTGCGGCGATCATCTCCATGATCGCCTTGCGGCTTCGGCCCACTCCCCCTCCCGGCCACCCAAAGCCTACCTTTGCGAAGGTAGCCGGGAGGGGGAGCGGTCCTGCGCCGCCCGCGTGAAACTTACTTCGGACGCTTGGCGCCGTACTTCGAACGGCTGCGCTTGCGATCCTTGACGCCCTGGGTATCCAGCACGCCGCGCAGCACGTGGTACCGCACACCGGGAAGATCGCGCACACGCCCGCCGCGGATCAGCACAACGCTGTGTTCCTGCAGGTTGTGGCCTTCGCCCGGAATGTACGAGATCACTTCGCGCTGATTGGTCAGGCGGATCTTGGCGACCTTGCGAAGCGCCGAGTTCGGCTTCTTCGGAGTGGTCGTGTAAACGCGGGTGCAAACGCCGCGCTTCTGCGGGTTCTGCTCCATCGCAGGGACCTTGCTCTTGGCCTTCTGCGGAACGCGGCCCTTGCGGACCAGCTGGTTGATAGTGGGCATGAAGTACTCTTCACCTTGGTTTGTGGCCTTGCCGACAAAGTGAAGATCACGAAATCCGCGAGTGCGACGAACATCCCGGCCTTGACCGGAACCCCATGTCACATCACGAACCGAAACGCTCCACCCTGGCGAAAAACCGGGTTACTTTGACGGATTACCGCGATTTCGCGACGCCCCGGCAATGTTCAGCTCAATCCAGGGAGACCCCGGAAGCGCCGGCCCTTAGGGAGATTCGCAGGTGGGGTCAAGGAAATGCTCGGCCGACTACTTGTCCCAGATCCCGGACTTCGCCTTCGTGAAGCGATAGAAGCTGTCCCCTGCCCTGAGATAGACCCCAACCTGCCGGCCCTGATCCTGCGGTTCGATTTCCAGCCGCATCGGTGCCCCGCCGCTTGCCGCCGCCATTTGTCCGAACGCGCGCACCGCCTCATCCTGATCGAACTGGACATTGGCCAGGAAGCGCCTGCCTGTTGGACCTGACCAATAGAACTCCAAACCATCGGGAATGGCCCGCTCACCCGTCACCGAGGATCCCTTGACCGGACGCTTTGCGGAAAGGTCGAACCAGTCCGCCTCGCCATTGGCATAATCGACCCACAGGACATCGCCATTGAACTGGCCGATGACATTGGGCTGCCACGGGAAGCGCCGGTCAAGCTGGAGCCAGCGGCCTTCCGGCACGGGCTTGGCCATCACCGCCTGCAACCGTTCGCCCGGCAGCGCGGCGGCGAGCATCTTGGCGACGAACTGATCGAGCGTATCGGCTGGATCGTGCGACATGGCCGACACAGCGATCTGCGCGGGCGCTGCTTTATACATGCCGACAAGGTGGTTGACCCGGCGCGCCGACACCCAAACCGCCACGTCTCCGCCCGGCGCGAATCCCACGCGCAGATAATCGACTGCCGCCTTCTCACCATCGGGCTGTTCGTATTTCTGCCGCATCATCGCGGCCAGCTGTTCGACCGGCAAGGGAAACACGCCCTTGTATCCCTTGCGCGAAACCAGATCGAACCAATCGGCCCGCAGTTCGGTCGGGAATGCCTTTTCATTTTCGCCAATGATCTGCAACGCGCCCGTGCTGCCCCAGCCGCCGTTGGTAAAGCGATCGTCGGGAATGCCTTCGACCGCCCCGCCCTGAAGGACGAAAAGGGCGTTCACGACATAGGCCGGATAGTCCTTGGGAGCCGTTTCGGTGGCGAGCCAGCTGGATTGCGTCTGCATCGCATTACTCTTCGATTGAGGTTGGCAGGCACCGAGCAGGAATACTGCGATGAACGACAGCGCGCCGCGCGACCATGAGGGACCAACAGGCATTACTGGATTTTTCGCGTTCGCTGCGAGCCGCTGTATTCAGGCGCCATTGGACCGAAGGAATCAGCCACCGCAGATGTCATGGTCACCTCCTCGGAGAGGTCCTGGAAGTAGGCCGAGAAATGCAGGTACTTGGCGCGCAGAGTCGGCAGGTCTTGGTCCGTCCGATGGAACCAGTCCTCCGGCTTCGATCCACCACTTGCCCGCTTCGATTTGGCGTAATTCTTCAGCTTTGCCTGCCAACCTTGGAGGTAGGGGTCACTTACCGGATGATTGTTGGAAAAATTGAGACCTTTTTCCTTTGAATAGTCGATCATCATGCCGAGAGGGATCAGGCAGTACGCATTGCTCCGACCCGTCCTGCTACCCATGACGTAGAGTATCTTGCCAGGCCACTGATCGATCGTTCCCTTGTGCAGCGTATTGCCGTGCGTGCCGCTCCAGCCCTGCTTCAGGACCCAGTCGTATTCGGCTTGCATCCGGGCCATTTCACTCTCGGATGAGAGGATACCATAAACCCGCTCCGTCCAGAACAGTAGGCTTTCATTGGTCTGGCCGGGGTTGGTTGAATTATAACCGCCACCGATGTCGGAATGAACCCCAGGCAGGTAGATTTCGCAGTTGCCCGCGCCCGTGCCGCTCCCACTGCCGCTGCCAATGCTGGTAAGGCGGAAGTTGACCCGATGCTCCTCGGCAGCGGCCAGTTGGACGACCTGGTCCGCCTGACTGACGGCATCGAGGTCCAATTCCCAAGTGTCGTTCCAATGGGCCACGCCGTGCGACGCGACGGTGTCATAGAGCCCGGCAAAGCGGACCTTCAGATCGCCAACCTTTGCATCGGCCATCTCCAGCCGCTGTTTGACGCCGGGAATGTACAAGTCCCCCACCGCCCAACCACTGTGGAGCGCATGAATGCAGTGTCTGGCCCCTGCTGCTCCGCGACTGAACCCGAACACATCGAAGTGAATGTAATCGAATTCGGGGGTAATCTTGGCCTTCAGTTTATTGAGCGCGTCGTTCACGCCCTTGTGAACCTTGGCGATAATCCCGGTGCTGCCCTGCCCCGTAGCCCCGCCATACATGGAATCGGTCGGGCCTTTCCAGGCCTTGGACGGATCAGTCGGCTTTTCACTGAGGGATTCGGTGCCGATGCCCTCAATGTAGATGGGAGTGAACTTGTCATAGGGTTTGGTCACCCCGTTTGAATCTTTATAGGGATCGCTTGATGGGGCGGCGTCAAACATCCGGGCGACGTTCGACACGTCGTTCAGATAGCTGGCCTTGTCGGAGCTTTTGGCATTCTTGATGTTGTCAGGAAGCACGCCAGCCTGCCGGGCCTTGACGTTAACCTTGTTGTTCATCGTGCCATCGAAAAACAAGGCAATGCGAACACGCTGTGTGGGCTTTTCGCTGAGTTGCGTGTCGCTAGGCGGCGGACTGGACGACCCGACCGGCCCAGACCACGCTGACTGTTCACCACAGGCGACACACGGGCTCGCCAAACTCATGACCACGTTCCCCCTTGCGTCAGCATGGCCCCATCCTCAGACCAAGTCCACCATTCGCGTTCGCTTGCCGTCCAGTACTTCTCTCACGAAACGGCCGACCCGCAAGTCTTCGGAAAAACTTTCTCTGCGCAAGACAAAGTCCTGATAGGGGTTGAGCGAATCCAGCGCGCCCGGATCAAAGATCAGCGCGTCCAGCAGCAACCAGAAATTGTCCATCTTTTCTATGGTGAAAGCGCGGCTGAATGCCTCGATCAGCCGGCAGGTCCTGACCACACCGTCTACACCGACCTTTGCTGCCCAGTCCGGGCGGGCTGCCTGAACTTGGGGCACCACCTTCTTTATCCAGGATTCGAGCGCCGCATCCTGAAGGCCGCTGTAGGTCTGGTCGGAAATGACAAGCATTAGAACACCTCGGACGGTTATTTTGCATGCATGAGTTAGCGCAGTCAAATGACCCTGAGCCGCCTGAAAAGTCTTTGGGTTGGCCCGGCCGGCAAAAATTCCTGCACGCGCTGCCAACTAACCATTTTCCTACAGACCCCGCGCCATGCGATACCCCTTCTCAGGGACGAAACACTCTCGCATGGAGCTTACCTTCCCATGACCTTTCACGATCACAAGACGGGCGCTCCCGCCCTCGCCAGCAAATCTCCCCGCCCTTCCCGCCGCACCAGCCGCACCGCTTTCACCGCAGCCCCGCCCGCAGCGGATGATCCGCTGCTGGGCTTTGCGCCCTATCTGCACAAACAGCCCCGTAAGAATGCGATCACGCCCGACCGGCAGCGGGCTTTCATCTCTGCGCTCGCCGCCAGCGGCATCGTCACTCAGGCCGCGCGCGAGATCGGGGCGAGTATGGAGGCGCTGTATAAGCTGCGCCAGTTGCCGGGGGCCGAGGGCTTTGCTGCGGCATGGGAGGCGGCGATTGACCGGGGGGTGGCGCGGCTGGAGGATTGCCTGCTGGCCCGCGCGCTGGAAGGCGAGGAGCGGCCGATTGTCTCGGCTGGCAAGCTGCTCGGCACCTGGCGGCATTTCGACAACCGCCTCGCCATGTTTCTGCTGCGCCAGCGCCGTCCTGCGCGCTGGGGGCAGGCCGATGCCTTTGCCGCGCTGCGCCCCGGGCATCCCGTTTATGAACGCCTGCGCGCTGAATGGCTGGCGCGCGATGCCGAGGACGAGGAGGAGATCATCGCCTCGATCAATGCCAAGCTGGATGCCATGCAGGCCCGTGAAGCGGCCGTGCGGGTCCTGCTCGCCGCTCCGGATGCCGAAGAGGAGGCTGAGGAGGCCTGACTGCGACCGTCAGTCGCGCAGCAGATCGGCGGCGCGGCGGGCGACGGGATCGAGCGCGCTTTTCGTTTCAGGGCGCAGCAGCGTTTGCCGCATGCGGGGGTCCCAATAGTCCTTGATGTGCTCCGCCGTGGCTTCGGCGGCATGGTCGTCGCCCAGCGCGGCGAAGTTGCGGACGATCTGGTTGGCCATATAGGCAAGGCGCTGCGGGTCCATGCGCCTACTCCGCTGGCTCTGCCGCAATACGGCGGCTTTTACTGGACAGGGCGGCATAGCTTTCCTGCCATTCGCTGGGGCCGTTACTCGGACTGATCTGCACGGCGGTAACCTTGTATTCGGGGCAATTGGTCGCCCAGTCGGAGAATTCCGTGGTGACGACATTGGCCTGCGTCGCGGGGTGGTGGAAGGTGGTATAGACCACGCCCGGGGCCACACGGTCAGTCACGGTGACGCGCAGGGTGGTCTCGCCTGTCCGGCTGGTGAGGCGAGCCCAGTCGCCGTCTTTCAGGCCACGATTCTCGGCGTCGGCGGGATGGATTTCGAGCAGGTCTTCATCGTGCCAGATCGCGTTGGCGGTGCGCCGGGTCTGCGCACCGACATTATACTGGCTGAGGATGCGCCCGGTGGTGAGCAGCAGCGGAAAGCGCGGGCCGGTCTTCTCGTCAGTCGGCACGTAGTCGGTAACGATGAACTTGCCTTTCCCCCTCACGAACCGGCCAACGTGCATGATCGGGCTGCCATCTGGTGCAGCCTCGTTCACCGGCCATTGCAGCGAGCCTTCGGCATCCAACCGTGCGTGGCTGATTCCGGCGAAGGTGGGAGTGAGCCGCGCAATCTCGTCCATGATCTCGCCGCTGCTGGCATAGTCCCAGCCGAGGCCCATTGCCTTGGCCAGTTCCTGCGTCACCTGCCAGTCCTCGAAACCGTTGGCCGGCTCCATCACCTTGCGGACCATCTGCACGCGGCGTTCGGCATTGGTGAAGGTGCCGGTCTTCTCTAGGAAGGTGCTGCCCGGCAAAAAGACGTGCGCGTAGTTCGCGGTTTCGTTGAGGAACAGGTCGTGGACGATGACGAGATCCATCGCCGCCAGCCCCGCCGCCACATGATGCGTGTTGGGATCGGACTGGAGGATATCCTCGCCCTGGATGTAAATCGCGCGGAAGCTGCCATCGAGCGCGGCATCGAGCATGTTGGGGATGCGCAGGCCGGGTTCGGGATCGAGCGCGACGTGCCAATCCGCCTCGAAACTTTCCCGCACGTCGTCGCGCGCGATGTGGCGGTATCCCGGCAACTCGTGCGGAAACGAGCCCATGTCGCAGGCACCCTGCACGTTGTTCTGCCCGCGCAAGGGGTTCACCCCCACCCCGCGCCGGCCGATGTTGCCGGTCGCCATGGCGAGGTTGGCAATGGCCATGACGGTGGAGGAGCCTTGCGAATGCTCGGTGACGCCAAGGCCGTAATAGATCGCTCCGTTGCCGCCGGTGGCGAACAACCTTGCCGCGGCGCGCAAGTCGGCGGCGGGGACGCGGGTGACGGGTTCGAGAGCCTCGGGGCTGTGGCGATCCTGTGATACGAAAGCCGCCCAGTCGGCATATTCATCGAGCTCGCAACGTTCGCGGATGAAGGCCTCGTCGGCCAGCCCTTCGCTGACGATCACGTGGGCCATCGCAGTAAGCACCGCGACATTGGTGCCGGGCTGGAGCGCCAGATGATGCGCCGCCTCGACATGGGGTGAGTGGACGAGATCGATCCGGCGCGGGTCGATGACGATGAGTTTTGCCCCCTGCCGCAACCGCCGCTTGAGGCGCGACGCGAATACCGGATGCCCGTCAGTCGGGTTTGCACCGATCACCAGGACGACATCGGCGTCCATTACGCTGTCAAAGTCCTGCGTGCCGGCACTAGTGCCGAAGGTCTTCGACAGGCCGTAGCCGGTGGGCGAATGGCACACCCGCGCGCAGGTATCGATGTTGTTGCTGCCGAACCCGGCGCGCACCAGTTTCTGGACCAGCCAGACTTCCTCGTTGGTGCAGCGGCTGGAACTGATCGCGCCAAGCGCGCGGGCGCCGTGCTGCGCCTTGATCGCGTTCAGCTTGCCGGCGGTATAGTTCAGCGCCTCGTCCCAGCTGACCTCGCGCCACGGCTGCTCGATGGATTCGCGGATCATCGGGCGGGTCACGCGGTCCTGGTGATTGGCATAGCCCCAGGCAAACCGCCCCTTGACGCAGGAGTGGCCGCGATTGGCCTTGCCGTCCTTCCACGGCACCATGCGGACGAGTTGCTCGCCCTTCATTTCGGCCCGGAAGGTGCAACCGACGCCGCAATAGGCGCAGGTGGTGACGACCGCGCGTTCGGGCAGGCCGATGTCCTTGACCGCCTTTTCCTGCAGGCTGGCGGTCGGACAGGCCTGAACACAGGCACCGCAGGACACGCATTCAGAAGACAGGAAGCTGTCCCCCGCCTGCCCCGCGCTTATCGCGCTGGCAAAGCCGCTTCCGTCGACCGTCAGGGCAAAGGTCCCCTGCACCTCATCGCAAGCGCGCACGCAGCGCGAGCAGACGATGCATTTGGCCGGATCGAAATCGAAATAGGGGTTCGAACTGTCGGTCGCCGCGCCAAGGTGGTTCGCGCCGTCATAGCCATAACGCACGTCGCGCAGGCCCACTGCCGCCGCCGCGTCCTGCAATTCGCAGTCGTTGTTGGCGCTGCAGGTCAGGCAATCGAGCGGATGGTCAGAGATGTAGAGCTCCATCACGCCCTTGCGCAGCTTTGCCAGCCGCGGCGTTTGCGTGTGGACCACCATGCCCGCTTCCGCCGGCGTGGTGCAGCTTGCCGGGGTGCCGCGCCGCCCATCAATCTCGACCAGACAAAGCCGGCACGAACCGAAGGCTTTCACGCTGTCGGTCGCGCAGAGGCTGGGGATCGCGCCGCCGCTCTCCGCTGCTGCGCGCAGGACGCTGGTGCCAGCGGGCACGGAGACTTCGCGGCCATCGATGGTCAGCGTGACCTGCGTGTCGGAGCACACTGCCGGGGTCCCGAAATCGGCTTGCGGTTCATAGCCCATCGGTGAAATCCCCCGTCCCGAAATCCTCTGGCCAATGCTTCAGCGCCGATCGCACCGGATAGGGCGTGAACCCGCCCAGCGCGCAAAGCGAGGCGTGCTGCATGGTATCGCACAGGTCATCGAGCAATTGCAGCGCCTCGTCGCGGCTGCGCCCGGTCTTGGCGGCGTTGTGCATCTGGGGGAGCCCTTCCACCGGGTCCGCCGCCCGCGTGCCGCCCGCGCGTATCCGGTCGACCAGCTCCACCCCGCGCGTCGATCCGATGCGGCAGGGCGTGCATTTGCCGCAGCTTTCCGCCGCGCAGAAGGCAAAGGCAAAACGGGCCAGCGCGCCCATGTCGGCGCTGTCGTCAAACACCACCACGCCGCCGTGGCCGATGAGGGCGTCATTGGCGGCATAAGCTTCGTAATCGAACGGCAGGTGGAACTGGCTGGGCGGGATATAGGCGCCGAGCGGCCCGCCGACCTGCACCGCCTTGACCGGCCGGCCTGATGCCGTGCCGCCGCCGATATCGTGGACCAGCTCGTGAAGAGTGATGCCAAAGGCGGTCTCGTAGATCCCGCCATGCCGGATATTGCCGGACAGCTGGATCGGCTTGGTGCCGCGCGACCGGCCGAGGCCCAGCTGCGCATAAAGCGATGCCCCGCCTTCGGTCAGGATATGCGGCACAGCGGCCAGCGTCAGCACGTTATTGACCAGCGTCGGACGGCCGAACAGGCCCTCCAGTGCGGGCAGCGGCGGCTTGGCACGGACCTCGCCGCGCTTGCCCTCGATCGAATTGAGCAAGGACGTTTCCTCGCCGCAGACATAGGCCCCCGCCCCGACGCGCACTTCCAGCGCGAACGGCGCGATGTGAGGTTCGGCGAGCGCGATGGCCGCGTTCAGCTTGGCGATGGCGTGCGGATATTCGCTGCGGACGTAGATGTAGCCCTGCCCCGCGCCCACGGCATGGGCGGCGATGGCCATGCCCTCGATCAGCTGGAAGGGATCGCCCTCCATCAGCATCCGGTCGGCGAAGGTGCCGCTGTCGCCCTCGTCGGCGTTGCACACGACAAATTTCCGCGCGCCCGCCGCCTCGGCCACTGTGCGCCACTTGATGCCCGCCGGAAAGCCCGCGCCGCCGCGCCCGCGCAGGCCCGAGGCGAGGACTTCAGCGATGACGTCAGCGGCGGCCATGGCGCGCGCGCGGTCGAGCCCGGCCCAGCCGCCAGTCGCGGCGTAGTCTTCAAGGCTGAGCGGACGGGTGCGGCCAGCACGGGCGAACGTCAGTCGCTGCTGGCGGACGATGAAGGGGTGCGCGGCAATGGGGCCGATGCACAAATCCTCCCCGGCACGGGGAGGGGGACCATCCGCAGGATGGTGGAGGGGGCTATCGTCCGGGTGCCGCGTGGAAGGTGAGCCCCCTCCACCAGCTGCGCTGGTCCCCCTCCCCGTGCCGGGGAGGATTTTCGCCACATCGCGAACGCCAACCGGGCCCCAGCCCACGCCATCGATCTCCACCAGCGGTTCAAGCCAGTGCATTCCCCAGGACGATACCCGCTCCACGGCCCAACCCAGCCGCTCGAACTCGGCGGCAACCGCATCCGCCCCGCAGGCCAGCGCCAGCGCGTCATCAGAGATGCGGACGGTATTCATACCGACCTCACCAGCGCCACAAGCGCCGCTTCATCCAGCCGCGCATGAACTTCACTACCAATCCGAGCGGATGGCCCCACGCTGCACAGGCCGAGGCAATAGACCGTCTTCAGCCTGACCCGGCTTCCGGCAGCATGCTCAGCCGCCGCGACCAGCGATTCCACACCGCGCGCCTGACAGGCCTCGGCCCGGCACAGTTCAACGCAGGGGCGCGGATCGGGCGTTGCGGTGAAATCGTGGTAGAAACTGACAACGCCGTGCACTTCGGCGCGGCTGAGGTTGAGCGCCTTGGCAATCTCCGCCTCTGCCGCCGCATCAACGCAGCCGAACCTTGCCTGAACGTCATGCAAGATGGGCAGCAACGCCCCTTCGCGGGGCGCTAGGCGCGCAAGGATTTCAGACAGTTCGGCGGTCATCGAAGTGATGCTACACCGGAGCTACGACCGCCGCCAGTCAGCGCGCGAAGACAACCGTGCGTGCACCATTGAGGAACACGCGGTCCTCAAGGTGTGCCTTCACTGCCTTGGCGAGCACGCGGCGTTCGACATCGCGGCCCTTGGCGACGAGTTCTTCCGGTGATTCCCGGTGGCCGATGGCCTCAACGTCCTGCGCGATGATGGGCCCTTCATCGAGATCGGTGGTGACGTAATGACTGGTCGCGCCGATCATCTTCACGCCGCGCGCGTGGGCCTGGTGATAGGGCTTGGCGCCCTTGAAACCGGGCAGGAAGGAGTGGTGGATGTTGATGCAGCGGCCGGACAGGTAAGCGGCCATCTCGTCCGACAGGATCTGCATGTAGCGGGCGAGCACGATCAGTTCGGCGCCGGTGTCCTCGATGATCGCACGCACCTGCGTTTCCTGCTGCGGCTTGGTGCCGGGCGTGACCGGGCAGTGGTAATAGGGCGCACCCTCCAGCATCCCGGCGCTGCCTTCACCGCGCTCGTGGTTCGAGACGACGGCGACGACGTCCATCGCGATCTCGCCGATGCGCTTGCGGTAGAGCAGGTCGACAAGGCAGTGGTCGAACTTGCTGACCATCAGTAGCACCTTCGGCCGGTGGCCGGGCGCGCGCAGTTTCCACTCCATCGCGTTCTCCACCGCGATGGGCGCGAAGGCGGCGCGCAGGGCGTCGGGCGAGGTGCTGCCGGGATCGAATTCCACCCGCATGAAAAAGCGCGCCGTCGCGGGGTCATTATATTGTTCGGCATCGGTAATGTTGCCGCCATTGGCTGCAAGAAATCCGGCCACTTGGGCAACAAGGCCAGGCTTGTCAGCGCAAGACAGGCTCAGCACGCAGTTAGTGTTCACCGGATCCTCCCAGACCAATCGTCGCGCAATCAACGATTGCAGTTCACGCTTGCGGTTAATGCATGGAAATCGCAGCGTCGATAGGTGTTTGAGCGCGCAAGTTGATTTAAGTTTCGCAAAGGCTTTCCTTGCCCGATTCGTGAGAGTGAGTATTGTTCGCGAAACAAAAGATACGAATCGGGTCGAAGCATAATGAATGGTGGGCAACAATACGTCAGTTCGGCGTAATATTCATACTGTGGGGGCTTAATGATTCGTGACACCGTCTCGCTGGGAAAAACTTCCGGCTTCGTAACGGCCTTGTCCCTTGGCATCGTCTTGTCCTCCACGGCCAATGCGCAGGCCCTACCCGGAAGTGTCACGCCATCGCGCGATCAGGTCGAGACCAAGATCCCAGACAGCACGCAGCCAAAGGCGGAAGTCTCGGTTGAGGCGTCTAACGCTTTTGCGCAGGATGACTGTTCGCTCAGCCGCTATCCGGACCGGGTCAACCTTTCCGAAATCCAGTTCGAAGGCATTGGCGGCGCAACTCTCGCCCCGGTGATCCGCACCGCCGTCAACGGCATTCAGGCCAGCGAGACCGGCGACCAGTCGATCGACGTCGTCTGCCGCATCCGCGACCGCGTGAACGCCGAACTGGCGAACACCGGCTACATCGCCCGCGTTCAGGTGCCGCCCCAGGAAATCACCGGCGGCACGCTGAGGCTGGTGATCGTGACCGGCCGCGTCGTCGAAGTGCGCGTGCGCGGCGATGTCGGCAAGTTCGGCCCGGCGCTTGATAGCCGGCTCGAACAGATTCGTGCGATGGACCCGTTCAACAAGAACGAGGCGGTGCGCATCCTGCTCAACGCCAACGACATTCCGGGCATGCGGGTGAAGCTTTCGCTGCGCAACGCCGGCGGCACCCCGGGTGACCTGATCGCCGATGTCGATGCCAATGCGCAAAGCGTACTCGTCCTCGCCAATATCCAGAACTTCGGTTCGAAGCAGCTGGGCCGTGAAGTGGCGACGGTGCGCACCGAAATCTACGGCCTGACCGGCATGTCAGATCGCACTTATGTCAGCCTGTCGAACTCGCTGCAGTGGGCTGAAATCCACATCGGCCAGATCGGCCACGATTTCGCACTGAACGACAACGGCCTGCGCATGGCCGCAAAGCTCAGCCTCGCGCAATCCGAGCCGGACATTCTCAACCTCGACCTGCAGTCGCGCTCGCTGATCGCCGGGCTCGAACTGTCGGCCCCGCTAGTCAAGACCATCGGCACCACGGCGCGCGCCTCGCTCGGTTTCGAAGTGATGAACCAGGCGACGCGGGTGCTGGCGGGCGGCACCAAGGCTCCCTTCACGCACGATCAGCTGCGTGTGCTCTATACGCGTCTCGACGGCGTCATGCGCAAGCTCGACGTTAACGGCAATCAGGTCTTCGCGCTCGATGGATCGCTTGAACTGCGCCAGGGCCTCGGCGTGCTCGGCGCGACCAAGGTTGGCACGATCGAGAACAACTTCGCGCCCTCACGGTTCGAAGGCGATCCCAAGGCGACCGTCGTACGCGGCGAAATCAATTCAACCCTGACGCTGGGCAGGTTTTTCGCCATCGACGCCAAGGTGCTGGGCCAGTGGACCAACAAGCCGCTGCTCAACCTCGAGGAATTCTCGCTCGGCAACTATACCATCGGCCGCGGATACGATCCGGGCGCCAATGGCGGTGACCGCGCTCTGGCCGCGCGCATCGAACCGCGCATCAACTTCGGCAGGATGGGCCCGATCGACGTTTCGGTTGCCGGCTTCTACGACATTGTCGGCCTGTGGAACCTTGATAGCAGCGCCGGCACCGAAGCGAAGCGCACCCTGCGCTCGGCGGGTGGCGGCATGCGCATGATCCTGCGCGATGCCGACAACAGCGCGCGCGCCTCGCTCGACGTGATGTACGCCAAGCCGCTCGACAAGGCGCTGGCCAATGACCTCGTCAAGCCGACGGGCCGCCTGCTGGTCTCGTTCACCACCAAGCTGATCCCCTGGGGATCGCGCTGATGACCGGGGGTCCGGAAGCGAAGCTTTCGACCGCCCGTCCGCATCACAGTTTTCTGAAAGGCGCAGCCGCCATGAATGCCCTGACCACCACCCGCAATCGCCTTCTCCGCCACTCGGCGATCGTCGTCGCTTCGACCATCGTCTTGCCGCTGGCGGCGCAACCTGCATTCGCGCAGACCGAAACGTCCGCTGGCGATGTTGTTTCCACCGTGGGCGCACCCGTCATCACCGATATTGTCGGCGGCGCACCGGTTGTTCCCGGGGTCGTGGACGGTGTTCAGGTCGATCTCACGGTCAAGCAATCGGTCATCGACTGGACCCATTTCAACATCGTCGATTCGATGCGAACCATCCAGTTCTCAGACACCACGGGGCTTCCCGCCGGCACCGTTGTATCCGTACTGAACCGCGTGGTAGGCTCGGTCGGCAAAGCGATCGAGACTTCGGTGATCAATGGTACACTGAAGTCCGATTCCAATGTCGTGGTATGGATCTCCAACCCGAACGGCATCACCTTTGGTTCGACCGGCGTCTTCTCCGGTGGCAGCCTGGTGCTGACCACTGCCGCCATCACTGACCCGGATTTTACGGATAACAATCAGGGTTACACGCTGACGGGCGCGCCCTATTTCATGTTGGACAAGCTGGGCGCGGAAAGCAGCAAGGCCGGCCTGTCCACAATCACACTGGCGAATGGAAGCAGCATCACCACCTCCGGCGATTTCGTCGGAACTGCCCAGAACATCACCGCCAGCGGCACGGTCAAGGCCAGCGGCGAAGTTGCGCTGATCGCCGCGCAGGACATCGACCTTGCCATCAATCCGGGATCGCCGATCGGCTATACGATCAAGGCCGGGACAACCGTGGGCTCGGCCAAGCTGCGCGCCGATGGCTCGATAGAGGCAGGTTCGATCGTGCTGACCGGCGCAGGCCGCCGCACCGCGGGTACCGAATCGGATCTGCTGCTTGAAATCGGCAACACACTGACTGCCACCAGCGTTGGCGGCCGCATTTTCATTGGCACTGTGACTGATGTCTCGCAGACGATTGGCGGCAAAAACGACGCGATCCAGTTGGTCGCCAATACAACGTTGAAGGGCACAACGATCGAGATCGCATCGAAGCTCGATAGCGATGCGACGGCGCGCAGCCTGACCATCACCGGCGATGCCAAGCTGGGTGCCATCATCGGCGGCACGGCAGCACTCGACACGATTTCAGTTTCCGGCAAAACCGATTTCCTTGCCGCCGGCACAACCGGCGCGCCTTCAGTGACGACGGTCAACACGCAGGATTACACCGGGGCCTCCACACTTTCGGAAAATACCGTACTCAAGGGTTCGGTTGTAACGTTCGGTGGAACGGTCAACGGCGGCAAGGCTCTGGAAATCCAGGGCGACGCCGTGCTCAAGGACTCTCTGGGCAATGCCACGGCTTTGGCCAGTGTCCTCGTCACCGGCAAGACCGACTTCCAATATGCCGGTGCCACGGCCACACCGTCGGTGACCACCACCGGCACGCAGGAATATCAAGGCGCGGCAACGCTTTCGGCGGACACCGTGCTTTCAGGTTCGCTGGTGACCTTCGGCAGCACCGTCGATGGCGGCAAGGCGCTGGAAATCCAGACCGATGCCATTTTCAAGGACCTGCTCGGCAACAATACTGCGCTGGCCAGCGTCCTCGTCACCGGCAAAACCGACTTCCAGGCCGCTGGCTCCAGCGCCACGCCTTCGGTAACCACGACAGGCACGCAGGCGTATCAGGGCAACGCAACCCTTTCCGATAACACCGTGCTCAAGGGCTCGACCGTCACAATGGGCAGCAATGTCAACGGCGCGAAAGCTTTCGAAGTGCAAGGCGACGCGGTCTTCACGAAGGCGCTTGGCAACGATACGGCGCTGACCACCGTGCTGGTCACCGGCAAGACCGACTTCCAGTATGCCGGCGCAACCGGCTCGCCTTCGGTCACGACAACGGGCGCACAAGAGTATCAGGGCGCCGCGACGCTCACCGGCAACACCGTGCTCAAGGGCACGACCGTCACCATGGGCGGAACCGTCAACGGCGCGAAGCTGCTCGAGGTTCAGGGCGATGCCGTGTTCAAGAACGCGATCGGCAACACCACCGCGTTGACCACCGTGAATGTCACGGGCAAGACTGATTTCCAGGCCGCCGGCACCACGGGCACGCCATCTGTCACCACAACCGGCGCGCAGGATTATCAGGGCGCGGCCACACTCACCGGCAATACGGTTCTCAAGGGATCAACCGTCACTTTCAACAGCACGGTCAATGGCGCCAAGGCGCTTGAGATTCAGGGTGATGCCGTGCTCAAGGACAGGGTAGGCGGCGCGACTGCACTGACCAGCGTCCTCGTTACCGGCAAGACCGACTTCCAATATGCGGGGGCCACGGCAACACCTTCGGTGACCACTACGGGCACCCAGGAATATCAGGGCGCGGCAACGCTGACGGGCAATACTGTGCTCAAGGGCTCTACCGTGACCATGGGTGGCACTGTCAACGGAGCAAAGCTGCTTGAGGTTCAGGGCAACGCCGTGCTCAAGGGCATTGTCGGCGGCACTACCGCACTGACCACTGTCACTGTCACCGGCAAGACCGACTTCCAGGCTGCCGGCACCACGGCGACTCCCTCGGTCACCACCACCGGCGCGCAGGACTATCAGGGCGCGGCCACGCTGACCGGCAATACCGTGCTCAAGGGCACGACCGTCAACATGGGATCGACGATCAACGGTGCGAAGGCGCTAGAGGTTCAGGGCGATGCCGTGCTCAAGGGCATTATTGGCGGCTCCACCGCGCTGTCCAGCGTCAAGATCACCGGCACGACCGATTTCCAGGCCGCGGGCAGCCTTGCCACGCCTTCGGTTACCACCACCGGTACGCAGACCTATCAGGGCGCGGCCACGCTGACTGCCGATACCGTACTCAAGGGCACCTCGGTGGACTTCGGCTTAACCGTCGACGCGGCGGTCGCGGGCGACCAGCTGCTGCAGATCGTCGGCAGCGCTTCGTTCGCCGGCAATGTCGGCGCAACCAAGCAGCTCGAATCGATCGAAGTCAGCGGCGGCACGGCGATTAACGCCACTGGCAACCTAAAGGCGGACAAGTTCATCAAGCTTGACGCTAACGGACCGATCACGACTGCCGGCCTGACCACGACCGGCATCACTGGCGACATCCTGGTCAACCAGAACGGCGGAGCCGGCACGGTCAACATCGGCGGCGATGTTTCAGCCACGGGCAAGTATTACGTGACCGGCACCAGCGTAACGCTGGGCGATGCCTCGGCGCGCACCCAGTCGGCCGCAGGCAACGTCTCGATCACCGCCACGACCGGCAACGTCACGCAAGGTGCTGGCCTGCTGACGCTGCAATCGGATCGTAATGGAGCTGGAACCCGGCCACTCAACGTCACCTCGACTGCAGGCAAGGTTACCCTCGCAAATTCAGCGCTGGTCGGCGGTACCATCACCGGTCCGTTCACATTCGGCCACCAATCCGATGTTTCGGTCAGCGCGTTTAACGGCGCTGTACTGAACGATCTGCATGGCTACGATGTTTCCGTGTTCTCGAACACCGGCACGGCATCGGCCAACTGGGCCTCGGCAGCCAATAACATCGAAGTCAACGGCGGACAGGCTTCGCTCGGGCTTGGCGATGGCCCGAATGCTGGCAGTGCCGGCGGCTATATCCACGTGCTGTCTGGAGCCGGCGCATCCTCCTCGTCTCTGGGAACCGGCCGCGCAATTGGCGATATCTTGGTCTATTCGGTCGCAGGCAGCGCCACGCTGCTTACCTCGGCCACATCGACCAATTCGTCGGTCACGATTGACGCAGGCACCCTTGCTACGGTGGGCGGTAACGTTTCCGCCAAGACAACCTATGTCGCCAAGGGCGGCACCGGCGTGGTGCTGGGCGATGGCACGGCCCGCACGCAGACGGCTGGCGGCGCAGTGACCATCACCGCGACCACCGGCAACGTCACGCAAGGCGCTGGCCTGCTCACTGTCCAGTCCGACAATGACGGCACCGGCAGCGATCCGCTGACCATCAAGGCGCTGACGGGCAGCGTCACGCTGGCCAACTCGCTGCTTGCTGGCGGTACGATCAGCGGCTCGACCTTTGGCAAGCAGTCCGACGTCATCGTCGATGCCAAGCAGAATGCGACCCTGATCGATCTGCGCGGCCTCAACACCACGGTCACCGCGCAGACCGGCAATGCCAGCGTCACCACCGCCGATGCCGCTCAGGCAATCTCGGTCACAGCACCGGGTGGCGCGGCGAGCCTTGGCACCGGCACGGCGGGCACTTCGATCCTCGTCTCCGGCGTCAGCGGTTCGCTGACCAAAGGCACGGCCGGCACGACGATCTCGGTCCTCGGCACGACCGGCGATGCTACGCTCACCACCGGCAAGTCCGGCGGCGCAACGCTGGTCAAGTCGACTGGCGCGAACGCGAACGTTGTCGATTCTACTTCCACCGGTTCATCGATCACCGTCGATGCCAACAAGCTGGCGACTGTCTCGGGCACGATCTCGGCCAAGACGACTTACGGTGTCACCGGCGGCACCGGCGTGGTGCTGGGCGATGGCACAGCCCGCACGCAGACGGCTGGCGGCGCAGTGACCATCACCGCGACCACCGGCAACGTCACGCAAGGCGCTGGCCTGCTCACCATCCAGTCCGACAATGACGGCACCGGCAGCGATCCGCTGACCATCAAGGCGCTCACTGGCAGCGTTACCCTGGCCAACTCGCTGCTTGCGGGCGGCACGATCAGCGGTTCGACCTTCGGCAAGCAGTCCGACGTTATCGTCGATGCCAAGCAGAATGCGACCCTGATCGATCTGCGCGGCCTCAACACCACGGTCACCGCGCAGACCGGCAATGCCAG
>NZ_JANPGP010000030.1:0-18281 GCF_031424035.1 Novosphingobium sp. | reverse complement strand
GTGGCGGAGACGGAGGGATTCGAACCCTCGGTACCGAATTATCAGTACGACGGTTTAGCAAACCGTTGGTTTCAGCCACTCACCCACGTCTCCGGATCGCAGCGGCGAAGGGCGGCCTATAGCGAGGGGGGCGGGGGGCGGCAAGATCGAATTGGTGGTTGCGGGAAAGAAGATTTTCTCCGCATTTCTACGTGGCATCTGCGGGTGGTGCCGGGGCGCTCGACTCGTTCCATCGCAAAACCGACTCGGCTCATCGCCGGTCCATTGCCGCGGCGGCGACCATCGATTCTGATCCCGCGCGGAAGCGTGCGCCATGGGCCAAGTCCCGGGCGCAAAGGTGGGAACGGGTGGAATGAACAAAGGAATTCGCAAGCTTGGCAAGCAGGCGCTCGGCGCTCTGGCGGGAGCATCCATGATGTTCGCCGGCTTCGGCGCGTCGGCACAGGTGAAATCGGTTGATCCCGACAAGGCGATCGATGGCGACCTGATCCCGCTTTCGCAGCAGAAGGTCACGCCCAATCCCGCGCCGGCCACGCCTCCGCCCGCCGCATCCGCACCTGCTCCCGCCAGCCCGACGATCACTGCGGCGCCGGTTGCCCAGCAGGACCCCACCGCTTCGCCAGGCTATTCGGCGACTGAATCCGCCGCCAATTCGGCGCAGAACCCGGCGGCCAAGGCCGGCACATATCAGGAGAATGACCTGATCGGTGCCGCCGAGGGCGTTTTCGGCAAGGGCGCCAAGGGCCTCGCCGGGGTGATCAAGGACATCCTCAAGAAGCAGGGTGAACCTAATGCCTATATCGTCGGCCGTGAAGGTGGCGGGGCGATCATAATAGGGGTGCGCTATGGTTCAGGTACGCTCTATCACAAGGTTGAAGGGCAGAAGCCGGTTTACTGGACCGGCCCGTCGGTCGGCCTTGATGCCGGCGCGAATGCGGGCAACAGCTTTGTGCTGGTCTACAACCTCTACAACACCGACGACCTCTACCACCGCTTCGGTCAGGGTGAGGGTCAGGCCTATCTCATCGGCGGCTTCCACGTCAGCTACCTGCGGCGCGGCGATGTTGTGCTGATCCCGGTGCGCACCGGCGTCGGCCTGAGGCTGGGGATCAATGCGGGTTACATGAAGATGTCCAAGAAGGCGAAGTGGCTGCCGTTCTGATCTACTGAGTATCAGATTTCCATCGCCGCGGCGGGCGATTGGAGGGCCCGCACGGTTGAGGCTGGACTTTGTCCGCATGATCCCGCATTTCGCCGCGCAGATAATTCAACTTTTGAATGAGATTTGCGATGCGGGGAATCCTGTCGGGCGAGACTGCGCTCAATCTTTGGTATGTAGTGACCGTCGCCGTGCTGGCGCTGGTCATCGTCGGCGGCATCGTTTCGGGCTATTTCAAGGCGCGCAAGGTGCAGCCGCGCGGCTTCAAGTGGAAGCAGTTCCGCTTTGAGGCGATCATGATGGTGATCACGTTCGTATTCGGCGCGCTAGTTCTGGGGAACCTGCAGAAGTGGCTGCTGGCACACGACTGGATCACGTTTAAAAGCGAACCGGCGGCCTGGTGGGTTATCCTGCTGGAATATGCCGCCTATTTCATCACCTTTGACACGTGGTTCTACTGGCTGCACCGCTGGATGCACAACGAGCCCTATTACTCGTGGATCCACAAGCTGCATCACAAGTCGACTTCGCCCAATGTCATCACCACCTTTTCGGTCCATCCCTTCGAATCGCTGATCAACGGCGGCTGGATGATCATCTTCGTGACCGTGGTCGACGTCCACGATGCCTCGATGGCGCTGATCGTGCCGACCAATGTGCTGATGGGACTGTGGGTCCATTCGGGCTACGAGTTCCTGCCCAAGTGGTGGAACCGCACCTGGCTGACGAAGTGGTTCATCTCGGCGACCTTCCACGATCACCACCACAAGTATTTCACCGCGAACTTCGGCGGCTATACCACGGTCTGGGACCGGCTGTGCGGCACGGTTCACAAGCGCTTTGAAAGCGACTTCGTGAAGATCAAGGAGCGCCCGCTGCGCGAGCCCAAGCCCGAAGCGGTTGCAGCGGAATAGGCTGGCGGGGCTAGCCGATCTCGATCGGCACGCCGCTGTAATGCGCCATCCCGCTGATCGGATCGATGGTGCGGGTTGACGTCAGGCGGTTGATGTTGGCCGGCAAGTGGCCGTGTGCAATCGAAACGACGCCGCGCCGCATACCGGGATCAATCCGGGCGACGAACTCCGCTTCGCCTGAAGTCGTGCGCACCCGCAAGGGATCGCCATCGCCAATGTCGTGTGTCTCGGCATCGGCGGGGTTGATCAGGGCATCGGCCTCGGCGCCAAGGAAATCGAGCTGAGCGTTGAGCTTGCGGCGCTGGCGGCGAGAGGTGAAGACCAGCGGGCGCGGGAGGCCGAGCTGGGCTTCATCGGCGACGCGTATCGTGTGCCATTGGGCGACGATCTTCTCGGGCAGCAGTTTCCAGCCGCCGATCTTGGCGACGTGCGCATCCAGCCAAGGTGCCGGAAATTCGATGTCGCGCTGGACGAAGCGCTTTTCCCGAAGTTCCTCGAAGGTGCAGCGCGATATGGGGCTGAACAGCCGGGCGAGCATGGCTTCGTCCGCGCCCGGTTCGTCGTGGCTGGTGGGAATGTCGTTTGCCACCGGCAAGTCTGCGCGGCGCATGATCTGCGAGATCACCCACCAGGCCGAGCGGCGCTCGCCCGTCACCGGCACCAACGCTTCCGAAAATTGCAGGTTGGCGTTCCAGTTGAGCGTGTCCCAGCGGCTGAATTCGGTGCGTTCGAGCACACCCTTGGTCGGCAGGACATGGCTGGCGGCTTCGCTTGTTTCGTTGGCGGAAATCTCGACCATGACGTTGAATTCGAGGGTATCGAGCGCGTCGGACAGCTTCTTGGTATCCGGGAAGTTGCGCAGCAGGCGGCCGCCGAAGTTGAACAGGCCGCGAATGTTGCCCACGGTGATCTCGTCAGGAAGGACGGCGCAGGGCCAGTCACCCAGCACGCCATCGACTTCCGGGCGGGTCTTCGATCCCGGCGTCCACGCGTCCATGTCGGGCAGTTCGAAGGCGTCGAAGGGCATCAGCATGCCGGGATGGAACCACACGCCGCCGGGCCGGTTCATGGAGCCGGTCAGGATCATCAACACCCAGGCGAGCCACTGCGTCAGGTTGCAACCGGTGGTCATCGACACGCCGGTGCCGGTTTCCACCGACACCTTGCCGTGGCGGCGAATGGCGGCAAGCAGATCGGCGAGTTCCTCTTCGGACACGCCGGCAATCGCTGCCGCCTTTTCACGCGTATAGTCGCTCAGCAGCGCGGTGAGTTCGTCCAGCCCGTCGACCGGCTGGGGCAGGTCCAGCGGCCCCCCGGCGATGACCTCGCGCACCAGCCATGCGAGGATCGCATAGTCCTTGCCCGGCCATGCCGCGACATGGCGGGTGGAGAACTTCGCCGTCTCGGTGAACACCGGGTCGATGGTCCAGACCTCGCCGCGTGCGGCCACGGCGCGGATGTGCTGCGCCGGATTGAACATGCCGGTGTTGTGCGCGTGGCTCACCATCGGGTTGGTGCCTACGTATAGCAGCAGGTTGACGCCGTCGTAGTCGGTCTTCGGATTGAGCCCGGGGAAGCGCCCGACCGCTCCTGCAACCAGCACCTTGGCAACGCCGTCGATGGTCAGCGGGGTGAACTTCGGCCCGTGATCCAGCGCCGCGTGCAGCGCCTCCTCCATCGCATAGCCCGAGGAATCGAGCCCGAGGCCCGAGCCGAAATTGATGCCCACGGCATGGCTGCCATGCCGGTCGATCAGCGAGCGCAGCTTTGCGGCAATGTCATCAAGCGCTTCGTCCCAGCTGACCGGCACGAGGCTCCCATCCTTGCGCATGAGAGGCTGGGCGATCGCCGCTGGATCGTGATGGATCTGCCCGGTCGCGCGGCCCTTGGGGCAGGTATAACCCTTTGATAGCGGGTGCTCCCGGTCGCCGCGCACCTTGATGATCTGGTCGCCAGCCACATCAACCACCAATCCGCAGTGGACCATGCAGACTTTGCAGTACGTGCGCTTCGTCTCGATCGGCAGGCTCGCCACCGCAGTTCTCCCATCGGCTGGCCCGCAGGATTTCACAGGTGCGGCCTTTCGCCAATGGGCGGAAAAGCGCCCCGGCGATTGCTGCGAGCGGATGCCGAGGGGTTGCCCCCCAAGGCCCCCGAGGGTAAGGGCCCGCGCGTCATGCTAAACAATCTGCAGCAACAGCCCGCCGACGCGCTTCTCGCGCTGATCAAGCTCCACAACGAGGATCCGCGCGCGGACAAGATCGACCTCGGCGTCGGTGTCTACCGCACCGGCGACGGCGCAACGCCGGTTTTCGCCGCGATCAAGCAGGCGGAGCACAAGCTGCACGAGACGCAGGCTTCGAAGGCCTATCTCGGTCCCGAAGGCGACATGGGTTTTGTCCATGCGCTGATGCCGTGGATTTTCGGCAAGCAGGACCCATCGATGGGCGGGCGTATCGATGGCATGCAGACCCCCGGCGGCACTGGCGCAGTGCGCCTCGCACTCGCCCTCGCCAAGCGCGCCGGCGTGAAGCGCATCTGGATGGGCACGCCAAGCTGGCCAAACCACGCGCAGATCGTTGCCGACCTCGGTCTTGAGCTCAAGACATTCGCGCACAGCACTGCTGATGGCGTGGCGAACATGGACGCCGTCCTCGGCGCGATTGCCGAAGCCGCCGCCGATGACGCAATCCTGCTCCACGGCTGTTGCCACAACCCGACCGGCATCGACTATTCGAACGCCGACTGGGACCAGATCGCCGCCGCCATCAAGACATCAGGCGTGCTGCCGCTGATCGACCTTGCCTATCAGGGCCTCGGCTATGGCATGGAAGAGGATGCCTATGGCCTGCGCCGCGTGCTCGGCGAAGTGCCCGAGGCGCTGGTTGCCTATTCGTGCGACAAGAACTTCGGCCTCTACCGTGACCGCGTCGGCGCAGTGTACGTGATGATGTCTGATGCTGCCCAAGTGAACGCCGCGCTGTCGAACGGTCACGCCCTCGCGCGCGCAGCATGGTCGATGCCGCCCGATCACGGCGCGGCTGCCGTTCGCATCATCCTCGAGGACGAAGCGCTGGTAAAGACCTGGCAGGATGAACTCGATCAGATGCGTGAGCGCATGCTGCAGGTCCGGGCACGACTTGGCGGTGCCGGCAAGCAGGGCGGCGTCGATTTCACGCCGATGGGTTCGCAAAGCGGGCTGTTCTCGATCGTCCCGCTCACCCCTGAGCAAGTCCTCGCCATGCGCGAAAAGCACGGCGTTTACATGGCCGGATCGGGCCGCATCAACGTGGCCGGGCTGACGATGAACAACATCGATCAGTTCATCGCCGCCGTCGCCGACGTGACCGCCTGACATGGATTGGCAGCCGGTCCTTGAAGGGGAACGGCTGCTGCTCAGGCCGCTGCAGCCCGAAGACTGGGACGCGCTGTTTGCCGTCGCCAGTGACAAGGAAATCTGGGCGATCCATCCAGCGCATGACCGCTGGCAGGAGCCGGTGTTCCGCGCCTTCTTCGATGATGCGCTTGAGAAGCGCGGCGCCATGGCGGTGATCGACAAAGCTGGCGGCACGCTCATTGGTTCATCGCGCTGGCAGGGGCACGAGTCCGATGACCGCGGATCGGTCGAAATCGGCTGGACATTCCTCGCCCGCAGCCACTGGGGCGGGCAGTTCAATCCCGAACTCAAGCGGCTGATGCTGGCCCATGCCTTTGGCCATGTACGCCGCGTCGTGTTTCACGTCGGCGAGGCGAACCTTCGTTCGCGCCGTGCGCTGGAAAATATTGGTGCACGTCTGACCGACGAGAAGGATGTAATCCTGATGGCGGGGCGCGAGGTGCACCATGTCATCTACGAGATTACGCGGGAAAGTTTTGCGTTAGGCCCGCTCGCGCAATAGGCTACCAGCGATGATCGAAGCGCCGCCGCCCCCGCTGCCCCGCCTGTGCCTTGGCGTGACCGGTCACCGGGCGAACAATGCCGCTTTCAGCGCCAACCAGCCGGCGGTTGAGGCCGCGCTTGCCGCCATGTTTACCCGGATCGGCGCGCTTGCCGAAGCGGAGCGCCAGTCGCTTGGTGCGCTGGCCCCGGTGCGGCTGCATAGCCTGCTTGCCTCAGGCGTCGATCAGCTGGCGGCAAATCTTGCTGAGCAACGCGGCTGGGAAGTCACGGCGCCGCTGCCTTTCGGCCGCGCCCTGAACCTCGCGATCAATGCCTTTCCCTCAGAGGCGGCCGATGCACACGCCCTGCTTGCCGGTGAAACACCGGGCGATCTAGCGGTCGGTGAGCGCGCCGCACTCATCCGCAAGGCCTATGCCGGGGCGCGGCTTTTCGAACTGGCCGATCGCGACGAGGCCATGGCCGCGCTGTTCCTCGATCACTTCGACCATCCGGCAGACCACGCGCGTGCGCAGGTTTGGAACGGCGAATGCTCGGCCCGCGTTGCACTCGCCGGGCGAGTGATGATCGAGCAGTCGGACCTGATCATCGCGGTGTGGGACGGCGGTTCACACTGCCTGACCGGCGGGACGGGGCATACGATCGCCGCTTCGCTTGATGCCGCCACCCCTGTGATCTGGATCGATCCGGCACACCCCGATGACTGGTGTGTGCTCCAGACGGTCGAGGATCTGCTCGATTCGCGGCCACGGCAGACCTCGCGTGACGCGGATCTGGCGGCGCTCGTCCAACTGGCGCTTCGCCCGGGCGAGGGCGGGGCATTCAAGCGCGGCGCCGAGGCGCTGGCCCGTGAGGCCTGGCACCCGCGCAGCCACCGGTTCTGGACGCTTTACCGCCGCATCGAAACGCTGTTCGGCGGCGAGGGGCGGCCCCTGCGTTCGCTCACCCGCCGCTACGAAACGCCGGACCAGATTGCGGGCGGCAGCGGTGCGGCAACCATGGCGGCGGCGCGGTCCATGGCCTCGGCCGACCCGGAATTCGCTGACAAGATCGAGCGCGGCACCTTGCGCCGCTTTGCCTGGGCGGATGGTATTTCGGCGCGCGTTTCGGATTTCTATCGCGGCGGGATGATGGCCAATTTCCTGCTCTCGGCGCTCGCCGTGGCTGCAGGCCTGGCATACCAGCCACTCCACCTTGAACACGTAAAAGTGTTCTTCGCGCTGGCGGAATTCCTGCTGCTCAGCCTGATCCTGCTGATCATCTGGCGCGGCCGGAGCAAGCGCTGGCACAAGCGCTGGTTCGAGACGCGGCGAGTTGCTGAATATTTCCGCCATGCGCCGATGCTGCAATTGCTTGGCGTCGCGCGCCCGGCAGGCCGCTGGCCAAAGGGGAGCGATACCAGCTGGCCGGAATACTATGCCCGCCACGGCCTGCGCGAGGCCGGGCTGCCGCAGCTCGCCATTGACCGGGCCTACCTGCGCGAAGGGCTTGTCGCGCTGCGCGATCATCACGTGCGAACCCAGCGCGATTATCATGTCACCAAGGCGCGGCGCCTGCACAAGGTGCACCACCGGCTCGATACATTGTCGGCCTGGCTATTCATCGCCGCGGTTTGCCTGGTAGCGATCTGGCTGGCGATGAAAGCAGCGGGGCTAGCAGGCCTTGTCCCGCTTTCGTGGTCGGCGAGTTCGGCCAGCCTGTTTACCTTTTTTGGCGTGATGTGCCCGACGGTCGGCGCGGCGATTGCCGGGATGCGCTATTTCGGAGACTTTGAGCGCTTCGCCGCAATCTCGCATGTCGCGGCAACCAAGCTGACCGCGCTCGACTTGCGCATCGGTCAGTTGCTCGGCGCGCCGGAAGAACGGCTTGGTTATGCCCAGGTGGCCGAGATTGCCCGCGCCGTCGATGCCGCCGTGGTCGACGAGATCGAGGGTTGGCAATCTGTGTTCGGCGGCAAGCACATAGCCGTACCGGTCTGATTCGCTGTCCGGTTCAAGCCAGGAATGCCCCAGAAACGGCGCTTGGACCGTCATATTCCGTCATGTCGATGACAAGTCCCGTTAGCTTCATGACGATTGCACCTAGGGGGCAAGACAAGCTTGTAACCTCGGGCTAGCCGCCTCTGTGACCACGGGAAACACCTAGATTTCACGTGGAATTCCAGAGCGGAGATTTTCATGGGGATCAATTCGACTTCAGCGCAGGGCACCTTGCGGCGCGGCGCAATCATGGCGGGGCTGCTGGCCGGTGCCGTGTCCGTCCCGGCGCTCGGCCAGACGGTGACCAATCCCGGTTTCGAAACCGGCAACGCCAATGGCTGGACGCTCAATGGCGGTATCTGGTCAAGCGGCTGGCCACCGCCGCAGTCGCAGTATTCGGGCCCGGCAACGATCGCCACGATCACAACGGCAGGCGGCGTCGACGCGATCACGGGCGCCCCGACAGTGTTCCAGGGCAATTATGCGCTCAAGCTCAACAATTCGGGCGGCGGCAATGACATCAACGCTGCCTCGCAGACTGTCACCGGCTACAATGCCGCGAAGCTGTATTACGCGTGGAACGCGGTGCTCGAACCCTCGCACGGCGCAACCGACAGCCCCTCGTTCGTCATCAAGGTTACCGACCTGACGAGCAACACCGTGCTGACCAATATCGCTTACAGCGCCTTTACCGCGCAGAACGCGACCGGGCTGTTCCGCGATGTCAACGGCTGGGTGACCACCGACTGGAAGGTCGAGGATATCGACACCATCGCCGGCCACGACATCAAGATGGAATTTGTCGCGATCGACTGCCTCTACGGCGGCCACGGCGGCTACGTCTATCTCGACGGTTTCGGCAACGCGATCCCGATCCCCAATGCCGGTGTTTCCTTCAACCCGGCCACAGGTGTCGTCCGTGGCGCGAGCCTGCTGCTGCCAATCAGCGGCACGCCGGACATCGATACCGCACAGCCGTTCTACACCACGACCGCGCTTGCTGGTCAGCTGGTCAACGCGGTATTTGTCGGCGGAACCTTGCGCGCTGATACGGCCAATGCCGTGACCAACGCCTTCACCGTGCAGGCGGCTGGCGGATCGATCGACACCAATGGCTTCAATGTGCTGTTCAGCGGGGCCTTCAGCGGTGCCGGCGGACTGACCAAGCTGGGTCTCGGCACGGCGACAATGTCGGCGGTGAACACGATCAACGGTTCGGTGGCGATCAATGCCGGCACGCTCAATGTTGCTGGCACGCTGTCCGCGCTTGATGTGCAGGTGAACAACGGCGGCACGCTTTCGGGCCGCGGCAACGTCATCGCGCCGATCTTCGTCAATTCGGGCGGCACCCTTGCTCCAGGCGATGCCATCGGCACCCTGTCGGTCACCGATCGCGTCACGATGCGCGCCGGTTCGACGCTAGCGATCGACATCGACGGGCGCAATTACACCACGGCTGGCGGATCGGGCACTTATGACCGCGTCGTCGTAGTGGGCACGGCCGGCACCTTCGTCGCCGGTGGCACCATCGCCCCGCGTCTGCGCGGCATCACGGCCCCTGCAACCAATGCCTTCACCCCCGTGCTTGGCGACCGCTTCACTGTGGTTACTGCGGCGAGCAACAGCGGACAATTTGCTGTCGCCCAGCCGGCATCGGGTCTGGCCGCCAACATGCGCTTCGACGTGCTCTACAACCCGACGAACATCCAGCTCGTCGCCACGCCGAACAACTTCGCAGTTCTGGGTGCGGCTTCGAACTGGAAGCTCAACGCGGTTCGCACGGGCGCAGCGCTTGACCTCGTCCGTCCGGCTGCCGGCACCCGTGCAGGTACGTTGCAGTCGTTGTTCAATGGCCTCTACGGCATGGATGCCGCTGGTTATGGCTATGCCTTTCAGCAGCTGTCGGGTGAAGTCCACTCGAACGCCATGTCGGTCATCGGCAACACGGTTCACGGCATGAACAACCTATCGCTGGCGGCTGCCGGAACGACCTTCGGCGGAGAAACCTGCGGCGAAGACGACGATCGCAAGGGTTCGCGCACCGAAGGCGATTGCATGGATCGCCGCTTCCGCCCCGCCGTCTGGACCCAGCTGCTGTACCAACAGACGCAGGTACAGGACGACGCCGTCGCCTATGACTTCAACAACGATCAGAAGGGCTTCATCGCCGGTGTCCACGTGGTCAACCGTCCGGAAACCCGGATCGGCTTTGGTGGCCGCTATACCGAGAACGACCTAGAATCGACGCTGCACAGCTCGGCCAAGGCCGATGGCTGGGGCCTGTTCGCCTATGCCAGCCACGATGTCGGTCCGGTTCGCCTGAGCGCCACTGGCGGCTGGAGCAAGGCCAAGGTCAAGACCAAGCGCGACCTGACCCTGCTCACCGGCACCACCACGTCGACTGCAGCTTATGAAATGAGCGCATACAACGCGGCGGCAGAGGCACGGCTCAACGTGCCGCTCGGCAAGGGTGTGATCCAGCCCGTGGTGGGCATCACCCACGAATCGGTCAGCGCCGATGCCGTGTCGGAACTCAACACCGATCCCAACCTGGCGCTGAAGCTGGCCAAGACCAAGTGGGACGTGACCCGCAGCAAGCTTGGGGCAGACTTGGCGCTGCCAATGGGCGGGCCGCTCACCTTCAATGCCAGCGGTTCATGGCGTCACACGATCTCGGGCGATGCAACAGCTGCCCGGGTGGCTACGCTGGGTCCGGCAAGCTGGGTTGTCTCCAGCCCGATCAGTAACAACGACTCCTACGAGTTCGGTGCCGGCATCTCTGCCAAGCTGGGCGCGCGGACCGTGCTGCGGCTCGACTACACTGGCTTCCGCGATGGCGGCAGCTACAAGGCCGACCGGGCGATGCTCGGCCTCAGCCACGCGTTCTGATTTGAACGATCAAACAGGGGAGGGCGTTCCGGGAAACCGGGGCGCCCTTTTCCTTTGGCGCTAACCGCGCAGGGACTGCAGCCGCTTGAGATAGCGTGCCAGCACGTCAATCTCGAGGTTGACCTTGCTGCCTGGTTCCAGCGCGCCGAGCGTCGTCACGTCGCCGGTGTGCGGGATGATATTGAGGCTGAAATGGCAGGTGCCATCAGCCTGATCCGCAACTTCGTTGACCGTCAGTGAAACCCCGTCGACCGTGATCGATCCCTTGGGCGCCAGGTAGGGAGCCAGCTCCGCCGGCGCCGAGATCGCGATCTTGCGCGAATCGCCAGCCGGGCAAATTTCGATCACTTCGCCAACGCCGTCGACATGACCGGTGACGATGTGGCCACCCAGTTCGTCGCCCAGCTTGAGCGCGGGTTCGAGATTGAGTGCCGTGCCCTCGGTCCAGCGTTCGGGGACGGTACGCGATACAGTCTCGCCCGAAATGTCGACTGCGAACCACGCGTCACCGGCGCTGCCGCCGCGCTCGACCACGGTCAGGCAGGTGCCCGAACAGGCGATCGATGCGCCGATGGCGATCGTTGCGGGATCAAAAGGGCAAGCGATCACGGCGCGGAGTTCGCCGCCGCCTTTCACTTCGCGGATGGTGCCGATGGCGGTGACTATTCCGGTGAACATGGGATGGCCTCGTAAACGTCGAGTGTGTCGCTGCCAAGCGGGCGGCTGTCGATGTGCTGCCACGCCGCGTTGCCAGCTAATTTGGGCGCAGTCAGTTCAGGTAGGCGCGGGACATCGCCGGCGATGGTGATCGGAGCGCGGTAAAGCAGCATCCGGTCGACAAGTCCTGCCGCAAGGAAGGCGCGCGCGGTCTGCGCGCCGCCTTCGACCATCAGATACTGCGCGGGCAGAATTGCGCTGATTTCGTTTGGCGAAGCGATGGACTTCCACCCGGCAGGAGGCTCGCCGTGCGTCAGCAGCCAGCGTTCGGGCGAGCGGCTTTCAATGCCCGCAAGCCGCACGTCAAGCCTTGGATTGTCGGCCCGAAGGGTCCCGCCGCCAACAAGGATTGCATCCACTCCGGCCCGCATGGCGTGAACATGGGCGCGGGCGATTTCGCCGGTGAGCCACTGGCTTTGACCAGGTGGCCGGGCCAGACCGCCGTCCTGCGACAGCGCTAGCTTAAGTGTCACGTGCGGCCGGCCCAACCGCCGCACCGAGAGGTAACCGGCAAGGCTCGCTTCGCAGGCCCCGTTTCGGACCAGATCGGCGACAATCCCCGCCATTTCGATCCGGGCGAGCCCCTGTCCAGCAGTACGTGGATCTGGGTCGAGACAGCCGACGACCACGCGGGCCAGACCCGATGCGGCGACCAGATCGGCGCAGGCCGGGCCGCGCGGGCTGGTATGGGCGCAAGGTTCTAGCGTGACGTAAAGTGTAGCACCGCGCGCAAGCTCTCCGGCCTGTTCCAGCGCGACTGCCTCGGAATGTGGTCGGCCACCAGCCCGGGTCCAGCCGCGCCCGACAACCATCCCGCCGCGTACCACAATGGCTCCAACTGAGGGGTTGGGGCGCGACAGCGGTACCCCGCGCTTGGCCAGCCGCGCCGCAGCTTCGAGCCAGCGGCGGTCCTCCGATGGATCAGCGGGGAGCAACCGGTGCCTGCTGCTTGCGCGCCGCTTCAGCTTCCTTGGCCTCGCGCTCGATCTTCTTCACGTCCATGCCCGAGATCTCGCCGAGCTTGCGGTAGATCGCCTTGCTTTCCTCGGCGATCTCCCTTTCGCGGGCCTCGACCTTGTCCTTGAGCTTCTGGTTCTTGTCGATGAACGCCTTGCTCTCTTCCGGCGTGCGGTCGAGCGGGAAAGAGTTTATATAAGTGATCTGCGGCTTGGCTGGAGGAATGCGCCAAGTATCCTTGGTCAGCGTCCAGAACAACGTGCCGGTGATGGCCATCGCGGCGATCGCGATGCGCCAGCGGTTCTTGCCAGCCTGACGAAAAACGTCGCGAAAGTCGGAAATCGCCCCGCGCGGGTTGATATGCTGCATATAGGATCGGCGGAGTTTCATCGTCTGAACCTAGGCATTGTTGGGCACCAAAACCAGTGCTTCAGCCGAAATGCGCATAGAGAGAACGCCCTTCGCGCTTCAGCCAACGGTCAGCGTGGAGCAGGCTGTCTTCGAACAGAGCGCGCAAAGCGGCATGAAATTGGGGCGAATGGTCAAAGTGCTCCAGATGTGCGACCTCGTGTGCGACCACCGAACGGCGCACGGCATCGGGCGCCATGATCAGCCGCCAGTTGATGCGGATCATCCCGTTGGTCGAACAGCTTCCCCAGCGGCGCTGCGCGCTCGACAAGCTCAGATCGGGCACCGAGCGACCGGCGCGAGCGCAGTAATAATCGAGGTCTTCCTGCAGCTTGGCAAGCGCCTCGCCGCGCAGCCAGCGTTCCAATCGCGATGCAAGGTTGTCCGCCGGCCCGCCGAGCAGGAATTCGCCTTCTTCCAGTCGCACGCGGCGCGGCCGGGCGGGATCGTGGCGGACGGCGTGGGGCAGTCCGCGAAACGGGATCACCGTGCCATCGGCAATCGACCGTGCCGGCACGACCTTTTCCAACTGGCGTTCCAGCCACGGGGCGCCTTGCCGGGCAAAGGCCAGCGCCTCGCGTGTCGGGGTCCAGCGCGGGATCGTTACCTGCACCGCCTTGCCATCAGGTGCGAGGCGCAAGGTCAATCGCTTTGCAAGGGCATTGCGACGCACCTGCACCGGCAGCAGAACGCCGCCAACCTCGATCGTCGGGTCCTGCCGTGGATCGGAGCGCAACCAGTCAAGCATCACGGGCCTTAATCGTCATAGGCTTCATCCCAGACGATGTGGTTTTCGATCGGGCCGGCGAGGTCCTCATGTAGCAACTTTCCCCGCACACCGACGCCGGCGCGGTGGACGGCTTCGCGGTCGCTCGAGATCAGGTAGTGCCATTCGGGCAGCGCATTGCCATCGGCGCGCAGGCGGTAGGCGCAGGTGGTCGGCAGCCAGGTCAGCGATCCGGCCAGAGCGGGAGTGAGCTGCACGCAGTCAGGTACGTATTTCCGCCGGTTGCGGTAATCCTTGCACTGCGCCGTCTTGAGATCGAGCAGGCGGCAGCCGACGTTGGTCGGCCAGACGCGGCCGGTGTCCTCGTCCTCCACCTTGTGCCGGCAGCACTGGCCACAGCCGTCGCACAGCGCTTCCCATTCCTCACGGGTCAGCGCTTCGATCGGCATGTCGATAAAGCCGGGCCTCAACGTACCCACTGCTGCAATTCCGCTGCGACTGCGGCCGGGCCGTCATTCAGGCCGCGATCGATCGGCAGGATGGAAATCGGCTTGCCATCGGGATCGAACAGGTTGGCCCCCCGGCTGTGGTCCATCAGGTAGCCGCCGGGAACGCCTTCACCCTTGGCGTGATAGACGGCAAAGACCTTGGCAGCGGCATCGATATCCGCGCGGCTGCCGGTCAGTCCGATCACCGCCGGCTTGAACGCCGCACCAAATTCTCCGACGCGCGCCTTGTCGTCGCGCTCGGGATCGATGGTGATGAAAATCGGCTGGATCTTCGCGGCGAGCGCCGGGTTCTTCTCGGCGAATTTCTGCAGTCCCTGCGACAGCACGGTCATGTCCATCGGGCAGGCATCAGGGCAATAGGTATAGCCGAAATAGACCACCCGCCACTTGCCCTTGAAATCGGCCCACCGCACGGTCTTGCCAGCGGAGTCCGTCAGGGCAAAGTCGCCGCCGATCCGCGCACCAGCCAGTGGCGCGGTGGAAAGGTCGGGCTGGGCGGGGGCATTCACCCCGCTCCCGCAGGCAGCGAGAGCGAAGGTCAGGGCGAGGGCGAAAATCGGGCGGCGGGATGCATTGTTGCTCATGGCGCGGCGGTTCATGCTCTGCTAAAGCCCGCCGCGCAAGACAGCGATGGCGGGCAGGTCCCCGCAGGAGACGAAAAACGTGCGAAACAGGGTGATGGGTCTGGCACTGGCGCTGGCAATGGTTCCGGCCGCAGGAATGATGACGTCGGGCACCGCGCAGGCGCAAGTGTCGCAGGGACACAAGTTCCTCGAGGCGGTCCGCAAGAAGGATATTGAAGCCGCGAAGACCATGCTCGGTTCCTCGGGGGCGAAAAGCACGCCGGGCAACATCATCGTCAACACGCGTGATATTACGACCGGCGATTCGGCGCTGCATGTCGTGATCAATCGGCGCGACATGGGCTGGCTGCGTTATCTGGTAAGCAATCAGGCCGATGTGAATATCCGCAACAATCAGGGCACCACGCCGCTGTGGCTGTCAGTCAACACCAGCTTTACCGAAGGCGCGCTGGAACTGATCGCGCGCGGTGCCAAGGTGAATGATCCCGGCCCGGCAGGCGAAACACCGCTGATCTCGGCGGTCCACCAGAAGAATCTCGAACTTGCCCGTGCGCTGCTCGCCGCCGGGGCCGATGCCAACAAGGCCGACAATTCCGGCCGCTCTGCCGTCGACTTTGCCCTGCTCTCGGCCAAAGGCACGCAGCTTGGCAACGAGGTCGAGGCGGCGGGTAAGGCTGCGAAGGCGAAAAAGACGAAGACTTACGGTCCCTCGCTGTAACCGCGTATGACTGCTGATCTCACCTTGGCCGAAGTTCGCTTGCTTCTCGCGCCGAAGATCGCGTGCGCGGCGGCCTTCGATGGCTGGACCATGACTGCGGTGGACATGGCCGCGCAGGAAACCGGCGTCGAACCCGGCACGGCACGGATCGCCTTTCCGGGCGGGGCGATGGACATGATCGATGCCTGGACTCAGTCGGTCGATGCGCAAATGGGCGAGGCACTGCCGGCCGGCCAGATCGGCAATCTGCCGATCCGTGAACGCATCCGCCGGCTCGTCCAGTTCCGGCTCGATGCGGTGGGCGCTGACCGCGAGGCCTTGCGCCGCGCGCTGTCGATCATGGCCATGCCGCAGAACCTGGCCCGCGCCGCGCAGCTTGGCTGGCGCAGTGCCGATGCCATGTGGCGTCTCGCCGGCGATGTCGCGACAGACTACAACCATTATACCAAGCGCGCCACGCTCGGCTCGATCTATGCCGCGACGCTGACCGTCTTCGCCCACGATACCAGCGAAGACCTCGCCGAAACGCGCGCCTTCCTCGACCGCCGGATCGAACACGTGATGAAGTTCGAAAAGGCCAAGGCCCGGCTGCTGGCGAATCGCGACATGCATTTCAGCCCGGCGCGATTCCTTGGCCGGCTGCGCTATCCGCCCCGATAAAACCATCCTCCCCGGTTCAGGGAGGATTTGACTCATATCAATCTATTGCGAATGACTTGCAATTAGGCTCGCGCCATGCAAGCGCAATGGACCAATATGACGCTCGACCTGCTCCCTGTCGGACAGACCGCCCGCATCGCTGCGGTGGACTGGGCCGTGCTCGCCCCCGATGAAGGCAAGCGCCTGCGCGCGCTGGGTATTGATGCCGGGGCGAAAGTTTCCGTCGCGCATCGCGGTGTCTTTGCCGGGGCTGATCCACTGGCAATTACCGTGGGCCGCATGACCGTGGCCCTGCGCCGCGTCCATGCCTGCGCGATGACGGTTGAGGCCGCATGAGCCAGCTTCGCAAGGTCGCACTTGTCGGTAACCCGAACGCGGGCAAAAGCGCGCTGTTCAACGCTCTAACCGGCGCACGGCAGAAGATCGCCAACTATCCGGGCGTCACGGTCGAGCGCAAAGCGGGCCGCCTGCTGCTCCCCTCGGGCCAGCCGATCGAACTGGTCGACCTGCCCGGTTCCTACGGCCTTGATTCCACCAGTCCGGACGAAGAAGTGACCCGCAAGGTCATCATGGGCGAATTTCCCGGCGAAACTGCTCCCGATGCGTTGATCGTCGTGCTCGATGCCTCGAACCTCGAACAGCATCTGGTTTTCGCGCTTGAATTGATCGAACTTGGCAAGCCGACCGTGGTGGCGCTCAACATGGTCGATCTGGCCGAGCGCGATGGTCTGGTGATCGATCCGGCGGCGCTGTCGAGCGAACTGGGCGTGCCGGTGATTTCGACCGTGGCGGTGCGGCGGCGCGGGCTGACTGAACTGGCCGAGGCGATTGCTCATGCCGGCGCGCGCGAGCCGGAAAAGCGTCATCCGCACGAATTCCTGCCCGAACGGCGGCTGACCGCCCATGCCATTGCAGACGGCGCCATCCTGTCCGAGACCGCGCGCCACCGGCTGCATGCCAAGCTAGACCGGGTGTTGCTCCATCCGTGGATCGGCCCGCTGATCCTGTTCGCGCTGCTTTTCGTGGTGTTTCAGGCGGTGTTTGCCGGAGCCGCGCCGTTTGCCGACGGACTCGATGCCGGGGTCGCCGCGCTGGGCGATCTGGTGCGCGGCGCGCTGCCACCGTCGCTGATCCGTGATCTTCTGACCGACGGGATTATCTCAGGCGTCGGCTCGGTCGTGGTCTTCCTGCCGCAGATCATCATCCTGTTCTTCTTCATCCTCGCCATGGAAGCCTCGGGCTACATGGCCCGCGCCGCCTTCCTGATGGACCGTATGATGGCCTCTGTCGGGTTGTCGGGCCGCAGCTTCATCCCGCTGCTGTCAAGCTTCGCCTGCGCCATTCCCGGCATCATGGCGACGCGCTCGATCGCCGATCCCAAGGACCGGCTGACGACGATCCTCATCGCCCCGCTGATGACCTGTTCGGCGCGCCTGCCGGTCTATGCCGTGGTAATTTCGGCGGTGATTCCGCAGCGCGCCGTACTTGGCCCCGTCGGACTGCAGGGGCTGGTGCTGTTCTCGCTTTATGCCCTGGGCGTGGTTAGCGCCATGGTCGTCGCACTGGTCTTGCGCAGCACCGTGACCAAGGGCGCGGCGAGCGGCTTCATCATGGAACTGCCCAAGTACCAGATGCCGCGTCTGAAGGACCTGATGATCGGCCTGTGGCAGCGGGCGTGGATATTCCTGCGCCGCGCGGGCACGATCATCTTCATGGTCACCGTGGTGCTGTGGCTGCTGCTCAACTTCCCGCGCGCCGGGCAGGGCGAAAGCCAGGTCGATGCCAGCTTCGCCGGCAAGATCGCCAATGGCCTTGCCGTAGTGGTCGAACCGATCGGTTTCAACCGCGACATCGCGCTCTCGCTGATCCCGGCTATGGCCGCGCGCGAAGTGGCGGTCAGCTCGCTGGCGACAACCTATGCCGTCGACGCCGGTGACGATGACCGCACACAGGCCGCGCTCGGCGAGCAGATCGCCGCCCGCTGGACGCTCCCCACGGCGCTCGCCTTCCTCGCGTGGTTTGTCTTCGCGCCGCAATGCATGAGCACGATCGCCGTCACCCGGCGTGAGACGAATGGGTGGAAATGGCCGGTGTTCATGTTGCTATACCTGTTCGGCCTGGCCTACATCTTCGCGGGAATCACATATTGGAGCGCGCTGGCG
>NZ_JANPGP010000029.1:0-20751 GCF_031424035.1 Novosphingobium sp. | reverse complement strand
GCCGCCTCCGATCATCGCCGCTGCCAGAGCCGCCAGTGCCGCGCCAAGGGTCCGGCCCGGCTTGTTCATGAACGTCATCGTTTTCCCCGCCGTAACTCTTCACGCCCGTCTGGGCGCTGCGACATTTCCACGAACTGAACGTGCGCGGCAACCGCCACGGCGTTGTCCTGTAACAGCTTGTGTCAGCGTCTTACTTGCCCTGCCCCAGCAGCTTGACCGGCCCGATCAGCCCCGAAGGACGCAGCGGCGCATCGGGCTTGTAGGTGGGCATCGCCGTCCACGTCAGCTTGGTCGCGCCGGGCTGGCGGTCACCGATCAGGCGGTTGACCCACAGGTTTGCCACCTTCACTTCGAGCCGGTTCTTGCCCTTCTTGACAGCGCTGCCGATCTCCACCCGGTAAGGCGGATGCCAGGCGGCGCCGGCGAGCTTGCCGTTGATCGACACTTCAGCCAGTTCGCGCACGTCGCCAAGGTCAAGCCAAAGCGGCTGCCCCGGCTTCCAGCCCTTGGGCGTGGTGAAATCGCGGGCATAGGTCGCCATGCCGGAGAAGTACTTGATCCCCGGATCAGCGTTCTTTTCCAACCCCTCAAGCGCGGCAAGCTTCGTGCCCGCAGGCGCGCCCCGGCCCGGCTGGAAGGCCACGTCCCAGGCGCCGGCAATCGTTGCCAGTTCGACCGGAACGAGCTTCTTGATCGCCAGCGAGTCCGCCGGCGCTGCCTTGCGGAACACCACGTGGAACGACTTTTCCGCGCCGAACTGCAACGGCACCACGGTCTCGCCGCCTTCGATCCGGTAGCTGAGCGGCTCGGACTTGCCCGTCTCGGCATCCCACAGTTCGGGCGCCTTGCCGGTGACGCGGAAGCGCGCCTCGATAGTGGCCGGCACGTTGTTGCGGTTGACGAGGAAATAGCTGTCGCCATCGGCCAGCCGGCGGTGGACGAACTCCACCCGAACGTCCGCGCCGCCATCATGGCGGAAGTCGGAGGTGATGCCGGCACCAGCCAGCGCGCCTTCGATATTGCGCGAGGCGATGACTTGCCCCTTGCCCACCTTGGTCACTTCGCCGCCGGCCCACAGTTTGCCGGCCAGCGCCGACCATTCGGCGGTATTGTCGGACAGGCTCGGGCTGCTGGTGGGCTTCATGCCAACGATGGTCGCGCCGCCCTCGGCCAGCGCGGCCAGCCGCTTCAGCGCGGACAGAGTCATGCGCTGCGTCGATCCGCCAAGGTAAAGCGCCTTGTACCGCGCCCCGCCGGTGGCGACGATTTCCGCGCCGTCGTTCGACAGGGCATCGGTCAGCCCGCCGTAATTGACGAAGTCATAAGCGTAGGTCCGGGGCGCATCCTGTATCGGGCCGTCGCCATAGAGGCTGGTGAGCGGGGCTTCTTCGCCAAAGAAATAAGCAACGTCGGCAAAGTTGCGCCCGGCCTGCAACATGGCGGAATTGCGCGCCATGTAATCGACCCAGGGCTTGGCCATCTCCGCCCAGCTTTCGTGCCGGTTGAAGTACTGGCCGAAGATGAACAGCGACAGGCCCGGGATCTTGTCATCGACCGGCTGGTGGACCGAGGTGTGGATCACCGGGCGGTTCACGCCGGTGACGAATTCGATGTCGATCATGCGGCGCAAGTCATTCGGCGCATAGTTCCACGGGTTCATCGCCGCCGTCAGCGATTCGGCCGCGACAATGTTCTGGCCGAACACGTGGGCAACCGAAGCCGCGCCCTTCATGTCGGCTATCAGCGTGTCGCGCAGGGCTCCGCCGCGCGGGAAGGTCCAGAACGCGGACATCGGCACGTCGGCATAGCGGCGCATTTCCATGTCGTCGCCCAGCGAGGGGCGCTTGTCTTCCAGCGCCTCGCCATAGACCTTGAGACCGTTTTCGTGCGCCACCTTGGCGACCGTGCCATAGTGTTCGCTGGCCATCAGATCGGCGAGCGTGCGGCGGTAATCATAGAGGAACTTGTCGCTTTCGGCGCGGCTGCCGATAATCGTGCCGGTCAGCGCCGGCAGCCACGGCGTGGGATCATAACCGCGCAGGCGCTTGAACTGGTCGACCAACTTCGGCGTCCAGTTGGCCGCGCCAACCTCGATCGAGTCGGTCAGGATCGCGCGCACGCCCTTGTCCCCGACCATGCCGCCCGAGGCGTCCTTGTACATGCCGATATAGTGTTCGAGGTAACGCCGCACGGCGGGGCCATCGAACTTGTCGACTTCAAGGCCGGTCGCTTCGGGCGGGGCGGGATGGTTGGTCGTGCCGAGCAGCGTCGAGCCGAGACGGAGGACCTTCCATTTGCCCTTCGGCGGCGTCCAGTCCAGCGAGCCATCGGCCTTGAGGCGCGAGGTCAGGTCGATCACCGATGACGGCGCAACGCCGGCGGCATCCGCCACGTCGGCGCTCAGCTTGTAATAGTCGCGCTCCAGTTCGAACCCGGCCTTGGCTTCATAGCGGTCGACGCGCGGTTCGGCGAATAGCCTGAGTTCGGCGACGCTCATCGGCATCGCGTTCGAACCCGCTCCCAGTGCGCCATAACCGCCGCCGTCGACGCCTTCGGGAGAGGTGCCGAGCGAGGCAAGGCTCAGCGTCCGGGGCGGCATGGCGACGCGGAAATAGCGGGCGGTTACGGGGGAGAAGCTGGCCGTCGTGGGCACCGGCTGCACCGGCAGGTCGGCAATCTTGCGCCAGGCCTTGCCGTCGTCGCTCACCTCAAGCCGCGGCTCAACCAGCGCGCCGAGGAACTGGAACGCACCGCCCGGGACGAGCAGCGTGGCACCCGAAACGGTCTGCGGCTGGTCATAAGTCAGCAGCAACGACCCATCGCCGGACTTGTCGCGCGCAATCTTTGCAGAAGTGCCAAGATCACCGTCGAAGAAGGCAGCGCTGTCGAGCACCTTGCCGTCAACGCCGGTCACCACCGGCACGGCAGTGATCGGCGCGGTCGGCGTGTAGGGGAATGCCAGCACGGCCACATCGGCATAGTGCTGCGGCCCCTTGGGCTTGCCTTTCGCGCTGCTGGCACCCAACAGCTCGTCGATCGACGTGCCCTTGCCCATGCCCTGGAACGGCCCGGTTGCCATCGGCGGGGCGGCGATCTTGCCCTTGAACGGCTTGCCGCCATCGACCACGGTCTCGCTCCAGACGACCTTCTTCAGGCCGTCCTCGGGCTTAACCCATGGCCCGCCGGTTTCCGACCAGCCCGGCGATGCGGCGATGGCGAGTTCCAGACCGTGGCGTTCGGCTTCGTTCGCGGTGAAGCGGAAGGCGTCCTTCCAGCCTTCGTCCATATAGACCAGCCGCTTGTCGACCACTTGCGGGGTCTGAAGGTTGGCGTCGAAGTTCTGCAGTCCGCCGATGCCGACGCGCTTCATCCACGCCATGTCCTTGGCGATGCCGTCCTTGGTGATGTTGCCGTTCATCCAGTGCCACCACACGCGCGGGCGGGCGGACTGCGGGGGATTGGCGAACTGGTCCTCAAGCGCAGGCTGGCCAGCACGCTCAGCCGCTTGCTGGGCAAATGCCGTTACCGGGACAAAGGCCGTGGCCAGCAACAGCGCCGCACGCAAGGTTCCAGTGGTTCGACCAGCCTTCATATCCATCCCTCTTTCGAATTCTTTTTGGGGACGGGAATCGCGCCCCGTCTCGATTGGTCTGACAAGCTAAGCACGGATTGTCGATGCAATCAAATAGTTCCCGAACCGATCATTTTCGATCACGCACGGACGATCTTGCCGCCCCCGGCATTGCAACCGGTCCGCCAGCAAGTAAGGGCATGACCAAAGACATCTGCAATCAAGGGGAACGCCCATGAAGATCGACAACACCATTGCCGCCGTCGTCACCGGCGGTTCCTCGGGCCTCGGCAAGGCTACCGTGCAGGCGCTCGCCGCTGCCGGCGTCAAGGTCGCCATTTTCGACATCAACGAAGATGTCGGCGAAGCTCTGGCCAAGGAAGTTGGCGGCGTGTTCTGCAACGTCAACATCATGGACGAAGACAGCGTCGAGGCCGGCTTTGCCAAGGCGCGCGCGGCCAACGGCCAGGAACGCCTTGTCGTCCACTGCGCCATGGTTGCCGGCGGCGGCAAGACGGTGGGCTGGGACAAGGAAAACAACTGCTACAAGCGCGCCAATACCGAAGGCTTCGCCAAGTCGATGGAAGGCATCGCCGTTGCCTCCTTCCGCGTCGCCTCGATCGCCGCGCTCGGCATGGCCAATTCCGCGCCACTGAACGAAGACGGCGAACGCGGCTGCATCATCCTGACCTCGTCGGTCGCATCGCAGGACGGCCAGATGGGCCAGGTCGCCTATGGCGGCGGCAAGGGTGCGGTCAACGCCATGGTCCTGCCGATGGCGCGCGACCTGATGGACGTCGGCGTGCGCGTCAATGCCATCCTGCCCGGCACCTTCGCCACCCCGCCGATGCTCGGCGTCAAGGCCAAGGCTCCGGCGATTTACGAGAACCTCGAAAAGGCCGTGCCCTTCCCCAAGCGGCTTGGCCATCCGGATGAATTCGCGTCGATGGCGCTTGAAATCGCGCGCAATGTCTATCTCAACGCGCAGCTGATCCGCCTCGACGGCGGCATCCGCTTCCAGCCGAAGTAAGGCCTGCGGGGCCAGCGCCCCGCGTAATTGCTGACACCGGTAGCACGCCCGGACCTCTGCGGTTCGGGCGTTCTGCTTGGTGCGGAGAATTTATCGGTTGCCGCGCCGTCCCGACTTTGCCAGTCAACTGGCAAGACCAAAAAAGGGGAACGGGATGACGGCGGCACAGCGACAGGCGAACATGGGCTTTATCTTCCTGATCGTGGCAGTGGCCACGCTCGGCGGGTTCATGTTCGGCTATGATTCGGGCGCGATCAACGGCACCACCAAGGGACTGGCGACGACCTTCGGGCTTGACGAGGCGAACCTTGGCCTGACAGCCAGTTCGCTGCTGCCCGGCTGCGCACTTGGCGCCTTCATGGCGGGCCGGCTGGCGGACCTGAAGGGCCGCCGCTGGGTGATGGTCTCGGCGGCAGTGCTGTTCATCCTCTCGGCGCTATGGGCCGGCGCAGCGCATAGCGCGGTGTCCTTCGCCATGGCGCGCTTCCTGGCCGGCGCGGCGGTGGGCGCGGCATCGGTGCTGTCACCCGCCTACATTTCCGAAGTGACCCCGGCCAACCTGCGCGGGCGGCTCTCCTCGATCCAGCAGATCATGATCATCACCGGGCTTCTCGGGGCGGCATCGTCCAACCTGATGCTGCAGCGGCTCGCCGGGTCCTCGCTGAACGAGATCTGGGGCGCTCCGGCCTGGCGCTGGATGTTCTGGGTCCAGGCGGTTCCTGCCGTGCTGTTCCTCATCTCGCTGATGTTCGTGCCCGAAAGCCCGCGCTTCCTCGTCGCCAAGGGCCGCATGGACGAGGCGCTGGCCGTGCTCACGCGCCTGTTCGGACCCGATGAGGCCCCGCGCATCGCCGGCGAAATCCGTGACAGCCTCGCCAAGGACCACCAGCCGAGCATGAAGGACCTCAAGGATCCCGCGACCGGCAAGTGGCGGCGCATCGTCTGGGTCGGCATCGGACTCGCCGTGTTCCAGCAGTTCGTCGGCATCAACGTGGTGTTCTATTACGGCATCATGCTGTGGGAAGCGGTCGGCTTTACCGAGCAGCAGGCCTTCACCACGCAGGTAATCAACGATGCCGTTTCAGTCGGCGCCTGCATTGTCGCGCTGATGCTGATCGACAAGGTCGGGCGCAGGCCGCTGCTGCTGATCGGTTCGCTGGGCATGGCGGTGACGCTGGGGCTGATGGCTTTCGCCTTCACGCAAGGCACGATCATTGAAGGCAAGCTGGTGCTGCCGCCGGAAATGGGCACGCTCGCCTTCGTCGCGGCGATTTCCTATGCGGCGCTGTTCAACCTGTCGTGGGGCCCGGTGATGTGGGTGCTGCTGGGCGAGATGTTCCCCAACCAGATGCGCGGGTCTGCGCTGGCCGTGGCGGGCGCGGCACAGTGGAGCGCCAACTTCGCCATTTCCTCCAGCTTCCCTTGGGCGCTCAAGAATCTGGGGCTGGCGACGGCTTACGGCTTCTACGCCACCTGCGCGGCCATCTCGTTCTGGTTCGTGCTGAAGATGGTCACGGAAACCAAGGGCAAGACGCTGGAGCAGATGGAGGGGTAGCAGCCTCCGCCTTCCTTCTCTATGCGAACGGGCGATGACCCTCAGCCCCGATCGCCTTGACCGTTTCGCCCGCCACATCGTGCTGCCCGAAGTCGGCGGCGCGGGGCAGGTAGCGCTGACCGAGGCCCATGTCGTGCTGGTCGGCTGCGGCGGGATCGGCTCGCCGGCGCTGCAATACCTTGCCGGGGCGGGCGTGGGACGGTTGACGCTGATCGACGATGACGTGGTCGATGCCAGCAACCTCCAGCGCCAGACGATCTTTACCCCCGCCGATATTGGCCGGCCCAAGGCAGAGGCAGCAGCGGAATGGGTGGCGAAGTTCGACCCCCAGATTGAGGCCCGCGCGGTCATCATGCGTTTGGGGGGGGATAACGCCGCGCGGGTCCTCGGGGGGGGTGCCACTGTCGTAGTCGACGGGTGTGACAACTTCGCGACTCGCCTGGTGGTTTCCGACACCTGCACCGCACTGGGCGTGCCGCTGACCAGCGCTGCGCTGGGCCGCTTTCAGGGACAAGTGGCGAACTTCGCCGGACACCTGCCCGGGCAGGCCTGCTATCGCTGCTGGGTGGGCGATGCCTTCGATGCCGAGGACTGTGATACCTGCGCGGCGGACGGCGTTCTGGGCGCCATGGTCGGCATGGTCGGCGCTTTCGCCGCGATGAGCGCGATCCGCGTCATCCTCGAAGGCAAGGCGGCGCTGGGCGATCCGCAGTGGGGCCAGCTCCAGCTGTTTGACGGGCTCGCGCCTTCGATGCGGACGATCCGCGTGCCCAAGGACCCCGAGTGCCGGGGCTGCAATCCGGCCTGAGGCCCCATCAGCCATCGCCGTCACGATGGCATCCCCCTTCCCTCTGCCGCAATTGATTCGCATCAAGGATCGCCGGGCTTGAGGAGAGGAAAACCCTCCCATCCGATGCAACGCCAGCGCCGCGCGCGCCGCCGATGGGAGAGTACAAATGAAGATGGACGACATGGTGATCATCAGCGTCGATGATCACATCAGCGAACCCGGTGACCTGTTCACCCACCACCTCAGCGGACCCGCGCTCGCTTCCGCCCCGACCTTCAAGGAAAAGTCGAACGGATCCAACTACTGGGACTATCAGGGCCTGAAAATGGCCTCGGTCGCGCTCAACGGCGTCGTGGGCCGGCCCAAGGAAGAATACGGCATGGAGCCGACCAGCCTCGACCAGCTGCGCAAGGGCTGCTGGGACCCGGCCGCCCGCGTCGATGACATGGATGTCAACGGCATCGCCGCCAGCCTCAACTTCGGCACCCTGATCGGCCTCGACGGGCTGATGTTCTGCAACGCGCCGGACAAGACCTATGCCGTCCAGCACGTGCAGGCCTATAACGATTATCACTGGTATCAGTGGTGCCAGGCCCACCCCGGCCGCTTCATCATGAACGGCATCCTGCCGGCTTGGGACATCGATGCCACGGTCGCCGAAATCCACCGTCTCGCCAAGCAGGGCTGCACCTCGGTCTCGTTCAACGAGAACCCGACCAAGCGCGGCCTGCCTTCAATCCACAACGCCCATTGGGAGCCGCTGTGGAAGGCCTGCGCCGATACCGACATGACGATCAACCTGCACATCGGTGCGGGCAACCCCAGCCCCCACGCCACTGATGAATCGCCGATCGAGGCATGGATCACGACCATGCCGATGTCGGTCTCGATCGGCCTGTCCGACTGGCTGCACCTTGAGGCGCTGCAGCGCTATCCGCTGAAGATCGCCATGTCGGAAAGCGGCATCGGCTGGATTCCCTACCTGCTCGAACGCGCCGACTATGCCAACGAACAGCACAAGGCCTGGACCCATTCGGACAGCTACCTGAAGGGCAAGAAGCCGTCGGACGTCTATCACGAACACTTCTATTCGTGCTTCATCGACGACGCCTATGGCTGCCGCAACCTTGACGCACTGGGTGAGGACAAGGTCTGCTACGAAGTGGATTACCCCCACTCCGACGCGCCGTGGCCGCATGCTCCCGAAGTGCTGTGGCGCTCGGTCAACCAGCTGTCCGACGATGTGATCGACAAGATCACCCACAAGAACGCGATGAAGCTCTACCGCTTCGATCCTTTCGCGCACCATGCCAAGGAAGACCTGACGGTAAAGGCCCTGCGCGCCCGGGCTGCGGCCAACGGTGTCGACACCACGGTCAAGAGCACCGGCGGTGCCGCTCCGGAAAACCAGTCCGACAAGCAGCGCGCGATCACCTCGGGCGATGTCAACGCGATGTTCAAGAAGCACGCCGAAGCGGTGTAAACACAGGTCACGAGTGTCCCCGCACAGGCGGGGACCTCAGGCCTTGGCCCACGACCTCAGTGTCGCGCATCCCCTCCTGAGGCCCCCGCCTGCGCGGGGGCGCAGAGAGTTAAAACTTGCCCTCGTCATTCCCGCGCAGGCGCGAACCCATCTCCGCCGGTTGCGAAACCATGCAACGTATCGCCGGAAGGCGAGATCGGGAGTTGGGTTCCCGCCTGCGCGGGAATGACGAAGGTTAGTAGTTCGCTCAGTAACTCGCCCCGTCGACGAACCTGCGCGGCAGGTCCTGCCACAGCGAGGGATCGAACATGCGGATGTTCACGCCGGTGCGGTCATAAGTGTCATCAATCGCCGTCCAGTGCGTCACGCAGCCGCAATTCGTGCAGCGCCAGGTGGTGAGCATGCAGTCCCCCTGCACATAGCCCGCCAGTTCACCCGTCACGCGCACGCTGGCGCGCGGCCCGTAGTGCCACAGCGTACCCAGCCGCCGGCAGATCGAGCAATTGCACTCCGCCACTTCGGTGGGCGTATCGTCAATCGTGATCGTCACCGCGCCGCAGTGGCACGTTCCGTTGTGTTCGCTCATCCCAGCATCTCCTCCACCCAGGCCGGCACGACCTCGCTCGCGGGGCCGAGCCGCGTTTCGTGGAACCACTGCGATCCCTGCGAGCGTTCGAGGTTCAGTTCCAGCGTCTGCGCCCCCAGATCGCGCGCCGACTGCACGAAACCGGCGGCCGGATAGACCGCGCCAGACGTGCCGATCGAGACGAACATATCCGCCTCACGCAGCGCCGCATAGATCTCGTTCATGCGATAGGGCATCTCGCCAAACCACACGACATCGGGCCGCAGCGCGCGCGACCCGCAGGCCGGGCACGGCGGCCGGTCGAACAGCGGCCCGGTCCAGCGCGGCCGCGAATCGCAGGCGGTGCACCAGGCGTTGAGGTGCTCGCCGTGCATATGCAGCACGCGCCGCGCGCCCCCAAAACTATTACCGGCACGCTCGTGCAAGTCATCGACGTTCTGCGTGACGATCAGCAGTTCGCCCTGCCACTCGGCATCCAGCCGCGCGAGCGCCATGTGCGCCTCGTTCGGCACCTTGGTCTGAATCGCAGCGCGGCGCATGTCGTAGAAGCGGTGGACAAGGTTCGGATCGCGAGCAAAAGCCTCGGGCGTGGCAACGTCCTCCACCCGGTGCTGCTCCCACAGTCCGCCGCCATCGCGGAACGTGTCGATCCCGCTTTCGGCGGATACGCCTGCACCGGTGAGGATCACGATATTGCGGATTTCCGACACTCGAACCTCTTTCCCTCGTCACCCTGAACTTGTTTCAGGGTCCATTGTGCCCCAAGGACAGGTCCGAGTGTGGGGCACGATGGATGCTGAAACAAGTTCAGCATGACGGTCCTTTGTGGAGTTGGCATGGCACGCATCGGCATTATCGGTAGCGAAGGACGCATGGGGCAGGCACTTGCGCGCGCCATCGCGGCAAAGGGTGAGACGATGTCCGGCGGGATCGACAAGGGCGGCGATGCCCTCGCGCTGGCCCGCGTCAGCGACGTGCTGGTCGATTTCTCCAGCCCCCACGCGCTTGAGGCGAACCTTGATGCGGCGGCGGAGGCTGGCATTCCCATCGTCGTCGGCACCACCGGCCTTGAAGAGCGCCACCACTTCCTCTGCGACAGCGCCGCGAACAACACCGCCGTCTTGCAGACCGGCAACACCTCGCTCGGCGTGACGCTGCTGGCATGGCTGGTGCGCGAAGCCGCCGCGCGGCTGGGCGATGACTGGGATATCGAGATCGTCGAGACGCACCACCGCATGAAGGTCGACGCGCCATCGGGCACCGCGCTGCTGCTTGGCCAGGCCGCCGCACAGGGCCGCGGCGTGGACCTGACCGCCGTGTCCGAACGCGGGCGCGACGGGATCACCGGCGCGAGGCAGCCCGGCGCGATCGGCTTTGCGAGCCTGCGCGGCGGCACCGCCCCCGGCGACCACACCGTGAACCTGTTCGGCGATCACGAACGCATCGCCCTTTCTCATCTTGCCGAAGACCGCATGATCTTCGCCGCCGGCGCGGTGAAGGCGGCGCAGTGGCTGATCGGCAAGCCCGCCGGGCGCTACGCGATGGGCGAGGTTCTCGGGCTCTAGCAATCAACAGGGGAGAATGGACATGGCTCAAGACAATGTGGCGGCGATCCGCGCGATCTACGATGCCTTTGCAGTGGGCGATGTTGGCGGCGTCCTTGGCGGCATGAGCCCGGATATCGTCTGGAATGAAGCCGACGATTTTCCCTATGCCGATGGCAATCCCTATGTCGGTCCGCAGGCAGTTGCCGAGGGCGTCTTTGCGCGCTGCATCGGTGAATGGGATGGCTTCAGCGTCGAAATCGACGAATTGCTGGATGCCGGAGATACGGTGATCGCGCTAGGTCATTACGGCGGCACCTTCAAGACTACCGGACGGCCGCAGCGGACGCAGATGGCCCACGTCTGGCGGCTGAGCGGCGGCAAGGCCGTGGCCTTCCAGCAATATGCCAACACACTTCACGTTGCGAAGGCCATGGGCAAAGCGTGACCCGCGATCAGATCTTCGAATTCTTCCGCCGCCTTGCCGAAGCAAACCCCTCGCCCGAAACAGAGTTGCTGTTCGGCAATGCCTACCAGCTCGTCGTCGCGGTGGCACTTTCGGCGCAAGCGACCGATGTCGGCGTAAACAAGGCGACCCGCGCGCTGTTCCGCGCGGTGCAGACGCCGCAGCAGATGCTCGACCTGGGCGAGGAGGGCTTGCGCGAGCACATCAAGACCATCGGGCTGTTCAACACCAAGGCCAAGAACGTCATCGCGCTCAGCCAGTTGCTGGTCGATGAATTCGGCGGCGAGGTTCCCTCAACCCGCGAAGAACTGGTGCGGCTGCCCGGCGTCGGCCGCAAGACCGCCAATGTCGTGCTCAACTGCTGGTTCGGGCAGGAAACCTTTGCAGTCGACACCCACATCTTCCGCGTCGGCAACCGCACCGGCCTTGGCAAGGGCAAGAACCCCGATCAGGTCGAAGCCAAACTGGAAAAGCGCGTCCCCGCCCCCTTCCGCATGGGCGCGCACCACTGGCTGATCCTGCACGGCCGCTATGTCTGCAAGGCTAGAACGCCCGAATGCTGGCGCTGTCCGGTGGTGGATCTTTGCAGCTTCAAGGCGAAAGTGCTGGAGAAGAAATAGCATTCTCGCGCAGAGACCGCAGAGGGCGCAAAGGTATGGCGGAAAGCCGAAGGCTTCCTAATCGCCCACAGGATCGGTCAGTCGCAAGCAAGAGGCATACAAGGCGGCTCCGCCGAAAGCACAGCTTCTCTGCGGCCTCTGCGATCTCTGCGCGAGCCCAAACCCCTTACTTGAAGTTCGTCGGATCCAGCTCCAGCCCCGCCCGGCCATCCGCCGCCGTATGCGCCGGGGCATGCGGGTGTTCGACGAATTCACCTTCCTCGGGCTCGAGCATGCCTTCCCACTTGGTGATCACCGACGTCGCCACGGCATTGCCGACCACGTTGGTCGCGGTGCGGCCCATGTCGAGGAACTGGTCGATGGCGAGGATGATCGCCACGCCCTCAACCGGCAGGCCGAACATGGCCAGCGTGCCAGTGATCACCACGAGGCTGGCGCGCGGCACGGCGGCGATGCCTTTTGAGCTGATCATCAACGTCAGCAGGATCATGATTTGCGTCGCGATCGGCAAATGGATGCCATAGGCCTGCGCGATGAAGATCGTCGCGAAGCTCATGTACATCATCGAACCGTCGAGGTTGAACGAGTAGCCCAGCGGCAGCATGAAGCCCGAAATGCGGCGCGGCACGCCGAAGCGGTCAAGCTGTTCGAACATCTTGGGCAGCGCCGCCTCGCTCGACGCGGTCGAGAAGGCGATCATCATCGGCTGGCGGATGTAGCGTATCAGCGTGAAGATGCGCTTGCCGAGGAAAATCGCGCCGATGCCCAGCAGGATCATCCACAGCAGGGCGAGGCTGAGGTAGAATTCGATCAGCAGCTCAAGGTAGGTCTTGAGGATTTCCAGCCCGCTCGCCCCGACCACATTGGCCAGCGCGCCGAACACCGCGATCGGCGCATAACGCATCACGTAGCCGGTGATCTGCAGCATCATTTCCGCCAGCGCATCGGCGCCGCGCACGAGTGGCTTGCCCTTTTCGCCGATGGCAGAGAGCGCCACGCCGGCGAAGATCGAGAACACCAGGATCTGCAGGATGTTGTTCGTCGCCATCGCGTCGAAGGCGTTCTTGGGGAAGATCGAGAGGATGAATTCAGGTGCGTTGAGGTGCTTGACCTCGCCCACGGCCTTGGCGGCGGCGGCAACATCGGGGATGGGTGCGCCGACGCCCGGCTTGAGCAGGTTGACCATGATCAGGCCCAGCCCGATCGAGATCAGGCTGGCGGTGATGAACCACGCCAGCGCCCGCACGCCGATGCGGCCCAGTGCCGTGCTATCACCCATGTGGGCAATGCCGACGACGATGGTGGAGAGCACCAGCGGCGCCACCAGCAGCTTGATCAGATTGAGGAAAATGTCGGAGAGCAGCTTGAGCCAGGGCGCGATTTCCGCCTTGATCGTCGCCGCATCGACCAGCACGTGTAACGTCTGCCCGACGATGACGCCGAGCAGCATGCCGAGCAGAATGTATAAAGTAAGCCGCCGATCCATGCGCCCAGTTCCCCGCGTGAAATATTGTTGCGGGAGAGACTAACAGGGTGGACGGGCGAGGCAAGGCGGCAGGTGAACGATCCTCTCCATTTTTGCCGAATGGCACAAATGGGGAGGTGGATGGCCCTTCAGGGCCAGACGGAGGGGCTTTCCGCCCTCGCCGCAATACCCCTCCGTCAGTACGCCAGTGCCGCTTCAGCCACGCGCGCATAGATCCGCGCCAGCGCGTCCAGATCAGCAATCGCCACGGCCTCGTCACGCTTGTGCATCGTCGCGTTGCAAAGGCCGAATTCGATCACCGGGCACAGGTTCTTGAGGAACCGCGCGTCGGAGGTGCCGCCCGTGGTGCTGGCTTCAGGTTCGATACCGATTTCAGCCTTCACAGCATCGGCGATCATCGCGGAGAAGTCCCCCGGCAAAGTGATGAAGGCCTCGCCCGAGATAACGGCACGCGCCGTACCACCATGCCGCGCGGCAATCGCGCTCACCCGGTCGGCGAGGTCCTGCCCGGTGTGCAGCGCGTTGAAGCGGATCGAGATGCGCGCGCTGGCCTTGGGCGGGATGACATTGGTCGCGGGGTTGCCAATGGCGATGTCGGTAATTTCAAGGTTCGATGCCTGGAACCACTCGGTGCCGTCATCCAGCACCAGCGCGTCGAGTTCTGCCAGCATGGCGACCAGCCGCGGCGCGGGATTGTCGGCGAGGTGCGGATAGGCGACATGGCCTTCGCGGCCTTCGACTTCGAGCCACACGTTGACCGAGCCGCGCCGGCCGATCTTCATCGTGTCGCCCAGCCGGGCGCTGGATGTGGGTTCGCCGACGAGGCACAGGTCGGGAATTGCGCCCAGTTCCTGCATCGTGTCCATCAGCGCCAGCGTGCCGTATTTCGCCGGACCTTCCTCGTCACCGGTGAGGATCATGCTGAGCGTACCGGCATCGGCCGGCACCTTCTCGGCGGCGGCGATCATCGCGGCAATCGCGCCCTTCATGTCGACCGCGCCGCGTCCGTAAAGCAGTTCGCCGCGCCGTTCGGGAAGGAATGGGCCGGAGGTCCAGCCCTCGCCCGGCGGCACGACATCAAGGTGGCCGGCAAAGGCAAAGTGGCGGCTGCCCTTGGGCCCCTTGCGGATGGCGAAGAGGTTTTCGACCGGGCCATCAGGGGCATCGCCGCTGACTTTGCGGTGCACTTCGAAGCCGAGCGGGCGCAGCCGCGCTTCGAGGCAATCGAACACCTTGCCTGTCGCCGGGGTGACGCTGGGGCAGGCGATCAGTTCTTCGGCGAGTTGGACGACATCGATCATGCCGGCGCGCTTATCGCGTTTCGCGCGGCTTGGAAATGGCCGAGGATTGGTGCAGCCTGTGCAGAGGAGCGGAGGGAATACAGCACCATGCCGAAAATCGACCTTGAGGCCATCGAGCAGAGGAACACCACCGGCTATCCAGCGCCGTTCAACGCGGATGTCGCGGGCCGTCATTTCCGCCGGATTGCGTCAGCTACTGGCCTCAGCCACATGGGCGCGAGCCACGTTGTGCTGAAGCCCGGCGGCTGGTCATCGCAGCGCCACTGGCACATGGGCGAGGACGAATTGCTGATCATGCTGTCAGGGGAAGCCGTTCTAGTTGAGGATGATGGGCGGACCGTACTCAGGCCCGGCGACATCTGCGCCTGGCCGAGGGACGTGGAGAACGGCCATCACCTGATCAACGAAAGCAATGCGGATTGTAGCTTCCTGGCGGTCAGCGCCGGGCCGGATCTGGGCGGTTCCTATCCCGATATCGACATGATGTGGACCGAAGACGGCGCGTTTCGGCATAAGGACGGGACGCCCTATCCGACGGAACGGATGGCGTAAGCCCCGCCTCTATAAGCATCATCCTGAACTTGTTTCAGGATCCATTTCGCCTCCCAAACGGAGTAATCCGGAGAGCGCCCAAGGCTCAGTTGCGAACCTATTCACGACGCCGGACATGCGGCCCGATGGATCCTGAAACAAGTTCAGGATGACGATGTGCGGAGGGGTCAGTTCGTCGCCAAAGCCCCGTCGAGCATGTCGGCCAACCGCAACCCGGCCTGCGAAATGCGCCGCTGAGCATCGGGGATGAACTCCACGATGGCCTCGTTCGACCAGGTGATCTTCTCCGGCGCCTTGCCCTCGCAAGGGTCGAAGCCGAAGGCGCGGGTGTAGACGCGGCGCGCGAGTTCGTGGCTTTCGCGGCCCCAGTCAGCGGTGTCGCCACCCGACAGCGCGGCGCGCTCTTCCGGCGAATAACGGCGCACCAGCGGCGGTGTGGCGGAAGAAATCGAGCGTTCAGCCTGCTGCCCGTCCCACAGTCCATGCAGGTTCCACACCGGTGCATCGCCGTAATTGGCTTTCACGGCGTTACCGCCCTGATCGAAGTTGTCACCCGAATGCAGCGGCATGTGCACGTCGCCAGTGAAGTGCACGAGGAAGACGAAAGCCTCCAGCCGCACGGCATCGGGCAGGTTCTTGTCGGCCAACACCTTGCGGCTGCGTTCGATCTGGCCAGTTACGCAATTGCCGTTGGCGCAGTTCGACTTGGGGTCATAGGCCTTGCACACCGGCTCGGTCTGGTAATGCCACGGGAAGGTATAGGCATAGCGCCAGGCAAGGCTGCGGATGCAGTCGGGCCAGTAGCTCGCTTCCTCGATGCTGCGCACGCGGCACTTGGGCGTGCCCAGCGCCTTTTCGGACTTGAGCAACTGGCGGATCGCGGCCTTGGTCTCGGGCTTGATATTGGCCCAGGCGACCGACCCCGTGGTGTGGTGGCCATATTCGCCCCAGGCCATGGCGGCTGGCGCCCATGCCAGCGACAGCATGGCAAGAATGGCGGACAGGTGCTTGATCATTCTGGAGAAAGTCACTTCGCGGGAACCTCGTACTGTTCGATCACCCAGTCCTCCGCCTCGGCGGCGTGGACCCATGCTTGCAGCCATTCGTGCTCCCAAACCGCTTCCATATAGGCCTGCGCGAAGCCGGGCACGCCGACGCCATAAGTGATAAAGCGGCTGACCACCGGGGCATAGAAGATATCGGCGGCGCAAAAGGTTCCGAACAGGAACGGCCCGCCCTTGCCAAAGCGCGCCCGCGCTTCGGCCCAGAGCGTCAGCACGCGGACGACATCGGCGCGGGCGGCATCATCGAGCTTGGCGCCTTCAACCCGGCGCCGCACGTTCATCGGGCATTGCGTGCGCAGCGCCTGAAAGCTCGAATGCATTTCTGCGACCATCGACCGGGCCATGGCGCGGGCATCGTCAGCCTTGGGCCAGAAGCGGTCACGCCCGACCTTGTCGGCGAGGTAATCGATGATCGCCAGACTGTCCCAAACCACGGCATCACCGTCCCACAGCACCGGCACCTTGCCGTGGCTGGGGGCGACTTCGCCCATCGCCTTTTTCTGTTCGGACCAGTCATCGGTATGGATGGGGACGACGATTTCCTCGAACCCCAGCCCCGATTGCTTCGCCGCCAGCCAGCCGCGCAGCGACCAGCTCGAATAGTTCTTGTTACCAATGATCAGCTTCATGGCCCCAAGTTAGCCGTTCAGTTTGACAGTGTCGAGGCTGAACGGTTAGTTCTTGCGCCATGAGCTTGCCCCCATTCCACCTCGCCTTTCCCGTCCGCGATCTGGCCGAGGCCCGCGCTTTCTGGGGCGGCGTGATGGGCTGCGCGGAGGGGCGGAGCAGCGACCAGTGGATCGACTTCAACTTTCACGGGCACCAGCTCGTCGCGCATTGCGTTGGCGAGCGGTCGCAGGACGCCGGGGCCAACCCGGTTGACGGGCACGGCGTGCCGGTGCCGCATTTCGGCCTCGTCCTGCCGATGGATGAATGGCACGCGCTGGCTGATCGGCTGCGCGCAGCCGGCGTGGTCTTCGCGATCGAGCCCTATGTGCGCTTCAAGGGCGAAGTCGGCGAACAGGCGACGATGTTCTTCCGCGATCCTTCAGGCAATGCCATAGAAATCAAGGCCTTCGCCGATATCGGGCAGCTGTTCGCCAAGTAACCGTAGGGTTCAGGCAGGTACGAGCCCGGCCTTGCGCACCCTCACCTGCCCCGGTGCATCAAGCTGCAATTCGCCGTGAAGCCGCAGGATTTCCTTGCGCGCAACCGTGTGGGCGCGCGGCAGGCTGGGAATATGCTGCAGGTCGAGCTGGGTGAGCCCGAGCAATTGCAGGTCGCGGTACGCGGCGCGTTCGGTCATCCCGGAACCGATCCGGAAGCCGACGCGCGGCGAAATCCGGCCGAGCGCGGCAAGGCAGGCCTCCCCCATCTTGCCGCCGGCACCGCCGCGAACCCGGTTGGGCACGACGATCCAGTCGGTTGCCGCCAAGCCCATTTCGGCGCGCGTTTCGGCCAGAGCCTGCACTGCCTCGGCAAAGCAACCGGCGGAGACGAAATCCTGCGTCACCGGATTGAGGTGCGCCAGCAGGTCAAGATCAACGAACGACAGGTTCACCGGGGTAACCAGCTTGTCAGCCATGGCGATGGCACGGCGCACGATGGGCGAATCGGCGCCCGGCGCGTCGATCACCACGACTTGGCAATCGGGTCCGGCGCGGGCGATTTCCTGGAACAGCATCGCGCCGCTGGTCTGATTGAGCACGATGTGGCGGACCATCGGCAAGCCCACGCCCAGCCGCCGAGCCGTGGCATCGCGCGAGGCGAAGAAGCGCGACAGCGAGCGCTGGCGGCGATCCAGGTCAATGGCCAGAACGCGATAGCCGGCAGATGCGAGCGACACCGCGATATGCGCGGCCAGCGTAGTCTTGCCCGCTCCGCCCTTTTCATTGGCGACCGTGATGACCTGTTCGAAGTGATGCGGCCGCCGTGCGACATCAGCCACCACACGGCGCGGATGTTCACCTTCAATACTGACGTCCGCCGGCGCAGGATCGCGCCGGGCAAATTCTACGACTCCCATCGACAACCCCCGTGTCGTTGGGCCCCAAAAACGATGTCGCGTTTTTATGATTCGCGCTTACGTCAAGGACCGAAGCGACAGGACGCCACAGTTTCCACAGCTTGGCAACGTAGTTAACCTTATGGTTACATAGAGTTTACAAACGCGCGTCGGCCAGAACTGCAGCGCGCAGCTCGTCAATGCCCATGCCCTTTTCGGCGCTGGTGACGTGGATGACCGGATAGGCGGCGGAATGCTTGCGCGCCTCGGCCGTGGTGGAAACGAGCACGGCGTCCAGCTCGCTCGCCTTGATCTTGTCAGCCTTGGTCAGCACGACACGGTAACCGACGGCGGATTCATCGAGCATCTTCATCATCTCGACATCGACCGGCTTTACCCCGTGGCGCGAATCGATCAGCACCAGATTGCGCTTCAGCACCACGCGCCCGCGCAGGAAATCGCGGACCATGCGGCGCCACTTCTCAACCACGGCGGGCGGTGCCTTGGCAAAGCCGTAACCAGGCATGTCGACCAGGCGGAACTGCGTCGGCTCGCCCACTTCGAAGAAGTTGAGCTCCTGCGTGCGCCCCGGCGTTACCGAGGTGCGCGCCAGCGAGCGCCGACCCGTGAGCGCGTTGAGCAGCGAGCTCTTGCCCACATTCGAACGGCCGCAAAAGGCCACTTCCGGCACGGTCGGCTCGGGCAGGAACTGCAGCGACGGGGCGGAGAGCAGGAACTCCACCCGGCCCGAGAACAGCCGGCCAGCTTCCGCTGCCAGTTCCGTGTAGTCGTCGTCGTCGCTCACTTCGCGGTCTTCTTCGCCGCTGCCACGTCCGCACGTTCCTTGTCGACCAGTGCCTTCATCTGCGGATGGCGGGCGTAAAGGTACTTCTGCTGGGCGATGGTCAGCAAGTTCGAGGTGATCCAGTAGATCAGCAGGCCGGCGGCAAACGGCGCCATGATGAACATCATCAGCCACGGCATAATGCCAAACACCTGCTGTTGCACCGGATCGGGCGACGAGGGGTTGAGCTTGAACTGCAGCCACATCGTCACGCCGAGCAGCACTGCGAGCACGCCGATGCCAAGGAAGGCCGGCACGGTGAACGGCAGCACACCAAACAGGTTGAGGATGTGCGCGGGATCGGGCGCGGACAGATCCTTGATCCACAGCACGAACGGCTGGTGGCGCATTTCCACCGCGAGCGTCAGCGTCTTGTAGAGTGCGAAGAAGATCGGGATCTGCAGGAAGATCGGCAGGCAGCCGCCAAGCGGGTTGACGCCCTCGCTCTTGTACAGCTTCATCGTTTCCTGCTGGAGCGCCTGCTTGTCGTCCTTGAAGCGTTCCTGCAGGGCCTTCATCTTCGGCTGGATCGCCTTCATCGCCGCCATCGAGGAGAACTGGCGCTGGGCGACCGGGAACATGATGCCGCGCACGATCAGGGTCAGCAGGATGATGGCGACACCGAAGTTGCCGGCGATCGAGAACAGCTTCTTGAGCAGCCAGAAGATCGGTTCTTCAAACCAGCGGAACCAGCCCCAGTCGATCGCCAGACTGAAATTGGCGATGCCGGTCTTCTGGTAGGCGGACAGCACGTCGCCTTCCTTCGCGCCTGCGAACAGGCGGGTGCTGGTGCCGGCAGACTGGCCGGGGGCCACGGCGACAGGCTGGTAGAACATGTTGGCCTGATAGAGATCACCGCCGATTGCGCGGTAATTGCTCGAGGCGGTGGGGCTGCCGGGGACCAGCGCCGACATCCAGTAGATATCGGTGAAGCCGATCCAGTCGGTCTTGCCCTCGTTGACCTGCACCGCTCCAGGAAGCTCGTTGATATCGTCGTAATTGGTGCCGAATGAGACCTTTTCATCAAACGCGCCGAACGGACCCGAATGGATATTCCACGTATCAAGGCTGGCGGTCTTCTTGGTGCGGCCAAGGCGGGCGAAAGGCGTGACCGTGACCGGCGCGGTGCCGCGGTTGGCAACCTTCGCGTTGGCGGTGATCATGTAGTCCTTGTCGATCGCGTACGTGATCTCGAACACCAGGCCTGCGGCATTGGTCCAGGTCAGCGTGACCGGCGTTTCCGGCGTCAGCTTCGCGCCAGCGGGCGCGGCCCACAGCGTGTTCGGCGCGGGAATCTCAACATTCTGGCCATCCCAGCCGATCTGGGCATAGTGTTCAGCCGGCGTACCGACGGGCGAGAAGATGCGCTCCGGCCCGGTCAGCTCGACATTCTTGTGCCGCACGGTGACGAGATCGTCGAGCAGCGCGCCGGCGGGGTTGATCGAACCCGACAGGCCCGGCGCGGCAATGGCAATGCGGCCCGGTGCGGCGAGCGCAGACTTGAGATCGCGCACTTCGGCGGCGCGGTCGGCCGCATTCATCAGTCCGCCTTCACGCGTCGGAGTGCCACCTGCGGCTGGCGACGGGCTGGCGGCGGCAACCACCGGCTTGTTCGCGTGCGGATAGAAGTAGGTGACGGCCGAATCCCAGCCGAAGAGAAGCAGCGCGCACAGCACGACCGCGAGGATGAGATTACGCTGGTTTTCCACGAAGCTTCCCTAGAACCCTTTATCTGCCTCAAATAGGCATACCGCCCGGACCTTCAAGGCACAGGGTCGTACCCGTGTCCCCCCCAAGGGTGGCAGCGCAATAGACGCTTGATGGCGAGCAATCCACCCCGAAACGCGCCGTGCT
>NZ_JANPGP010000028.1:0-1671 GCF_031424035.1 Novosphingobium sp. | reverse complement strand
GAACTCTTCCTTGCTGGGCAGAACAGCCTGCAGCGCGCGCCATGCGAGCTTGCCATGGCCGGTGTCACGACGCGAAGGAGCACCGAAACGACCAACTTCGCCAACCGAATAGGGCGGGAAGTTATAGTGCAGCATGAAGTTCGAGTAGGAGAGACCCTCCAGCCCGTCGATCATCTGCTCGCTGTCCTTGGTGCCCAGCGTGGTGGTGCAGATCGACTGCGTTTCACCACGGGTGAACAGTGCCGAACCGTGGGTACGCGGCAGCAGGCCGACCATGGCTTCGATCGGGCGAACCTGATCGACCTTGCGGCCATCGATACGAGTGCCGTCCTTGAGGATGGCGCCGCGAACGATGTCGGCTTCAACCTTCTTGACCGACTTCATGGCGACCATCTGGGTCTGACCATCTTCGCCAGCGAAGGCTTCCTTGGCCTTGGCGCGGGCGAGGTTGAGGGCGTTCGAACGCTCGGACTTGTCGGTCAGCTTGTAGGCTGCCGCGATGTCCTTGCCGATCAGATCCTTGAGCTTGGCCTTGATCGCGGTGTTGTCGCTGACGGCGACGTCCCATGGGTCCTTGGCAGCCTTTTCGGCGAGATCGATGATCAGGTCGCAGACCTTCTTGCACTCGTCATGAGCGAAGAGGACGGCGCCAAGCATGATCTGCTCGTCAAGCTCGCGAGCCTGCGATTCGACCATCATCACGGCATTGCCGGTGGCGGCAACGACCAGGTCGAGATCGCCGGCAGCGGCGACGTCCTGGCGCGGGTTGAGGGTGTATTCACCGTCAACATAACCAACGCGGGCAGCGCCGATCGGACCCATGAAGGGCAGACCCGAGATGGTCAGCGCAGCCGAAGCAGCGATCATTGCAAGCACGTCGGGCTCGACTTCGCCGTCATAGCTCAGAACGTGGCAGATGACGTTGATTTCGTTGTAGAAACCTTCGGGGAATAGCGGGCGGACCGGACGGTCGATCAGGCGGGAAACCAGCGTTTCCTTTTCCGTCGCGCCGCGCTCACGCTTGAAGAAGCCGCCCGGGATGCGCCCGGCAGCGAAGAACTTTTCCTGATAGTGGACGGTCAGGGGGAAGAAATCCTGGCCTTCCTTGACGCTCTTGGCGGCCGTTACGGCGCAGAGCACGACAGTTTCGCCATAAGTGGCGAGGACCGCGCCGTCTGCCTGACGGGCAATGCGGCCGGTTTCCAGGGTGAGGGTCTTTCCGCCCCACTCCATCGATACAGTTTTTACGTCGAACATGTAGTTTTCCTTGTGAACCCGCAGCGCCATATTGCGGTGCGGGGCCTCTCTTGCCGGAGGTGCCGTTCCGGCCCGGTGTGGGGCGCTTGTGGCCCCGATGATGGCATTCCCCGCCGAATTGCGAGGAAGCCACAAAGCAAAAGCGGCCCACTAGGGGGCCGCTCCGCTATGTTACTTACGAAGACCGAGCTTCGCGATCAGGGCGTTGTAACGATCAACGTCCGTCTTCTTGAGGTAGGCCAGCAGCGTGCGGCGCTTGTTGACCATGGTCAACAGGCCCCGGCGCGAGTGGTTGTCCTTGTGGTGGTCCTTGAAGTGACCCTGCAGCGTGTTGATGCGGCTGGTCAGGATCGCGACCTGAACTTCGGGCGAGCCGGTATCGTTGGCTGCGCGCGCGTTGTCCTTGATGATTTC
>NZ_JANPGP010000027.1:0-203668 GCF_031424035.1 Novosphingobium sp. | reverse complement strand
CCCTGCAAGTTTCACATTTGTGGAAAATGCAGGGTAAAACCGCAAAATGCAAGGGTTACCCTGCAAATCGTCAAATTGGTTTGATTGCAGGGTAAACCCATCCAAAACCAGCATTCAAGAATTTTCTGCCACTCTGGATTGAGCAGTCCGTCGCACGCGAGCTCATTGCGCATGCGGGTCATAGGCAAGCCATGACGACCAGATTTTCCGGACGACGACGCGGGCAAGAATGCCGGCGGCCGAAAGCAAAACCCTACTTATTTCTTCTCCAGCCCCGGTCTCCGGCTCGAAATCTGCCAATTTCTGGGCAGTCCCCTTCCCAAGGTCCGGAATGTGAGCAACCGACCTGATCATCAACCACCTCCGTATGAGCCAGCACACGAGTTAGTCGATTCCGCGCCTCGTCCAGCTCAATTCATCTTGCGTTCGTCCAACCCCAGCCCTCGCCCGATAATTTCCAGCATGATCTCGCTGGTGCCTGCGAAAATCCGACTGATGCGCGCATCGGTGTACATCCGGCTGATGCGGTACTCCTCCATATAACCCGCACCGCCGTGGAACTGGACGCACTGGTCCATGACCCGGGCTTCAAGCTCACTGGACAGCAACTTAGCCGCCGACGCATCCTCTGCTGACAATTCTCCTGCGTTGAGCAGCAGCACGCACTGATCGACATAGGTCTGCGCCATGTCCAGTTCGGCGCGCATCTGGGCCATCTTGAAGCGGGTGTTCTGGAAGGCGCCGATGGGTTTTCCGAAGGCTCGGCGTTCCTTGACGTATTGCAGCGTCAGATCGAAAGCAGTCTGCGCCGTGGCGGTGAAGCCGATGGCCGCGACCAGGCGTTCCTGCGCGAGCATCCGCGCGAGATACTTGAACCCCTGACCGGCCTCGCCAAGCAGGTTCGATTCAGGCACCCTCACATCGTTGAAGAACAGTTCGGCGGTATCCTGGCTCTTGAGGCCCATCTTCTCCAGCTTGCGGCCACGTTCGAAGCCTTCCATGCCGCGTTCGATCAGGAACAGGCTGATGCCATGCGGCCGGTCGGGATCGGTGCGGGCGGCCACGACAATCAGGTCGCCGAGAATGCCGTTGGAGATATAAGTCTTGGCGCCGTTCAGCACCCAGTGATCGCCCTTTTTGACTGCCCGGGTCTTCATGCCCGCAAGATCACTTCCGGTGGACGGCTCGGTCATCGCGACAGCCAGAATCGTCTCTCCCGAGACAATCCCAGGCATGAAGCGCGCCTTCTGTTCCTCATTGCCCAGCTTGGAAATGTAGGGCGCAACCAGATCGTTGTGCAGATTGATGTAGAACCCGATGTCGCCGTGGCGCATGTTTTCTTCGATGATTATCTGGTTGAAGCGGAAATCGCTGATCCCCGCGCCGCCAAACCGTTCCTCGGCATCGACGCAGAGCAGGCCCTGCGCCCCGGCCTTCAGGTAGGTTTCGCGATCAACCATGCCCGCTTCGCGCCAGCGATCCGCGTGCGGCGCGACTTCTGCCTGCATGAAGCGACGGACCGAATCGCGGAACTGTTCGTGCTCTGATTCGAAGATCACACGGCGCATGTTGAAATTGCCTCCTCAGACTGCAGTGGCGGGATAGAAGCCTTCGCCCTTGGCCGCCTTGGCACGCAGCCAGGCCGAAGGGAGGAATCGCTCGCCATACAGTTGGGCCAGGCGATCACACTCGGCAACGAAAGCGGCAATGCCCACTGTGTCGATGTAGCTCAGCGTCCCACCGGTCCACGCCGGGAAGCCCCAGCCATAGACTGCCCCCAGATCGCCGTCCTCAGCCGTTTCGATAACGCCTTCTTCTAAGCAGCGGGCGGTTTCGATGGCCTGCGCGCAAAGCAGGCGGGCCTTGAGTTCGGCTTGATCGGGCTGCGTTGCGGTGACCGGGAATTCCTCGGCCAGCCCCGTCCACAGGTGCTTGGGCGCACCTTCCGGATAGGCGTAAAATCCGCCGCCAGCCTTGCGGCTGCCGCGGCCCAGCGCGATCATGCGCTTCAGAACGGCCATGCCCTTTTCGATCGTATAGGTATTGCCCGCTTCACCAGCGGCATCCTCAAGGATCTTGACCGGCAATTCCATCGTCACTTCGTCGAGCAGCGCCAGTGGGCCGACCGGGAAACCAGCTGCCTTGGCCGCGTTTTCGATACGGGCAGGCTCAATGCCTTCCTCAAGCATTGCGACGCCTTCGAAGATCATCATGCGGAACACACGGCTGGTATAGAAACCGCGGCTGTCATTGACGACAATCGGCGTCTTGCGCACCTGCGCCACGAAATCGAGCGCCTTGGCCAGCGTTTCTGGCGCTGTCTGCTTGCCCATGATCACTTCAACCAGCCCCATGCGGTCAACCGGCGAGAAGAAGTGCGTGCCGATGAACTGCCCCGGACGGGCCGAAGCCGAAGCCAATTGGCCAATCGGAAGGGTTGACGTGTTGCTGGCGAAGATCGCGTCAGCAGGGATTATCGCTTCGGCCTTGCGCGTAGTTTCGGCCTTGATGCCCAGATCCTCGAACACCGCTTCGATCACCATCTGGCAACCTTCGAGCTTCGCGAAATCATCCGTCGGGGTGATGCGAGCCAGAATGGCGTCGGCCTTGTCCTGCGTCATCGTGCCTTTCGCCACCAACTTGCCAAACACCTTGGCGGAATAACCTTTTCCTTTTTCGGCAGTGGCGACATCACGGTCGATCAGCACGACGTCGATCCCGGCCTGCGCCGATACCAACGCGATCCCGGCGCCCATCATGCCTGCGCCAAGCACACCGACCTTGGTGAAGGTGGTCTTGGGCACCCCAACGGGGCGACGCGCGCCCTTTTCGGCGGCCTGCTTCGAGATGAAGGTGGTGCGGATGATGTTGCGGGCCACCGGATCGGTCAGCAGCTTGGCGAAGTATTTGCTTTCCACCGACAGCGCCTTGTCCATCGGCAATTGGATGCCTTCGAACACCGCTGACAGAATCCCACCGGGCGCCGGCAGGTTATAGCCCGCCTTGTCGACCACTTGTGCCACGCCAACCGAGAATCCCATCGCCACTTCCGGGATGATCATCATGCGCTGTTCGGGTGCGGCATAGCCCTTTACATCCCACTTGCGCACCGGGCTTGGCCCGGTCGCCAGCCATGCCCTGGCAGCGGCAATGACATCTCCGGCGGGGGCCAGCGCATCGACCACCTTGGCCTTGAGCGCATCGGCAGGTGCCAGCGAACGCCCGGTCAGCAGCAAGTCCAGAGCAGCCTGGACGCCGATCATCCGCGCAAGGCGCTGGGTGCCGCCCGAGCCCGGCAGCAGGCCGACATTGACTTCGGGCAGACCAACCACCGCCTTGGGATCGTCTGCCAGCACGCGGTAATGGCACGCCAGCGCCAGTTCAAAACCGCCACCCAGCGCCAGACCGTTCATCGCACACACCACGGGCTTGCCCATGGTCTCCAGCGCGCGGTGCATCGCTGTGGCTTTCTGGCTGAATTCATAGGCCTGCTTGACCGTCAGATTGCCATAAGCGCTGACCATCGCCTTCAGATCGGCACCCGCCATGAAGGCTTTCTTGCCGGACGTGATGATCACGCCAGTCACCGCATCATTGGCGCGCAACTGAGCGATAGCCTCGTTCATTTCGCCCAGCCAGTCGTCGGAGACGACGTTCATGCTTTCGTCGGCATTGTTCAGGGTGAGGATGGCGACGCCGTCAGCGCCGGTTTCAAGTGCAATATGTCGCATCGTATCAGACCCGTTCAATGATGGCAGCAGTGCCCATGCCGTTGCCGACGCACAGCAAGGTCATGGCAGTATTGAGGTCGCGGCGCTCCAGCTCGTCGAGCACGGTGCCCAGGATCATTGCGCCGGTTGCCCCCAGCGGATGGCCCATGGCAATCGCACCGCCGTTGACGTTGATCCTGTCGTGTTCGATTTCCATGTGGCTCATGAAGCGCAGGACAACACTGGCGAATGCCTCGTTCAATTCCCAAAGGTCGATCTGGTCGGCGGTCATTCCCGCGTTCCTCAGTGCCTTTTGCGCGACGGCCACCGGAGCGGTGAGCATGATCGTCTGTTCAGACCCGATCGACGCCCAGGAGCGCATCCGCGCGCGCGGCTTCAGCCCGGTTGCCTTGCCGAACTCGGCATTGCCCAGCAGGACGACGCCCGAACCATCAACGATGCCGCTGGAATTGCCGCCGGTGTGGACATGGTTGATTTCCTCCACTTGCGGATAGCGTTCGCGCACCACGCGGCCAAAACCCATCGCGGCCATCCCGGCAAAGGCCGGCTTGAGCGCACCGAGCGATTCCACCGTAGTGGAAGGGCGGCGGAATTCATCATTGTCGAGCACGATCTCGCCCATGACGTCACGCACAGGTACGATTGAGCGCGAAAACCGGCCTTCGTCCCAAGCGACCGCAGCGCGGCGCTGGCTTTCGGCCGCATAGCTATCGACGTCGGTACGACTATAGCCTTCGAGCGTGGCGATGAGATCGGCGCCGATCCCCTGCGGCGTGTAATAATTGTGCAGCGCCACGCTGGGATCGGCGGCCCAGGCGCCGCTGTCATACCCCATGATCGTACGACTCATCGAATCGACGCCGCCGCCGATACCCGCCATGGCCATGCCCGAGGCCACTTGGCCGGCAACGTTGTTCACGGCTTCAAGCCCCGATCCGCAGAACCGGTGGACCTGTTGACCGCCCACTGTATCGGCATATCCGGCATTGAGCACCGCGCCGCGAGCCAGAACCCCGCCCTGTTCGCCAACTGGCTGGGCACAGCCAATCACCACATCGTCCAACAGGGCCGTATCAAGGTCATTGCGATCCCGCACCGCTTCCAGCAACTGGGTGACCAGCTGGATTGCGGGGATTTCGTGCAACGAACCATCGGGCCGGCCGCGTCCCCGCGGGGTGCGGACATGGTCGTAGATGAAAACATCGCGCATTTTCGGGCTTCTCCTGGATTCCGGGCGAGCCAGAGAAAGTCTGGCATTTACGCCTTCCCTTTCTGGCCCAGCCTGCTTTTCACACCTACCCTGCGATAGGACGGCGCGGAATGGCCATGGCTTTACTAGGCGCAACACTCAGGAGCTTCCCGTGAACCGTCAGGTAATCCTGGTTTCGAGGCCGACAGGCATCGCACAAGCCCAAAATTTCCAGGTAGTGGACAGGCCGCTCAACCCGCTTGCCCCGGGCGAAATCCGCATTGCCAACCGGTTTCTGTCGGTGGAGCCGGCCATGCGCGGGTGGATTGCCGATGCAAACAATTATGCCGAGCCGGTTGCAATTGGCGCGGTCATGAAATCACTCGCCGTGGGGCAAATCGTCGAAAGCACCGATGCCGGCTGGCCCGTCGGACAGATTGTCACCGGGTGGTTCGGCTGGCAGACCTTCGCCACGGTCACCGCGAAGGCCATAGTCCGCAGGATCGATCAGACAGACTTGCCCGCGTCGCTGGCGCTGGGAGTGCTCGGCATCAATGGCGTCACTGCCTTGCTTGGCCTGACACTGGCAGGCGAACCGAAGCGGGGCGATACTGTCGTGGTTTCCACCGCAGCCGGATCAGTCGGCTCAGCCGTCGGCCAGATCGCCCGCATACTGGGGTGCACAACGGTCGGAATTTCTGGCGGCCCGGTCAAAGCGGCGCAATGCCGGGATCTGTTCGGTTATGACCATGCACTGGACTATAAGGCTGATGGCCTGGGCGAGGCGCTGGATGCTGCCTGTCCGAATGGCGTGAATGTCTACTTCGACAACACTGCTGGCATGATCAGCGACACGGTCTATCCACGTCTGGCCCAAGGGGCGCGCGTTGTGGTTTGTGGTACCGCCGCCATCGCACAATGGGATCCTTGGCCCAGCGGACCGCGTGTGGAGCGCCATCTCCTGGTCAAGTCTGCCAGAATGCAGGGCTTCGTCGTGCTGAACCATTTCGACCTGTGGGACAGCGCCATAGAAACCCTTACGGCTTGGGTCCGCGAGGGGAAATTGCACTATGCCGAAGACGTGACCGATGGGCTGGAATCCTGCCTTGACGCTTTGGCCGGGCTCTACCGCGGGGAAAATCTGGGCAAGCGGATCATCAGGCTCTGACAGGCGAGCGCGAAATCAGCCTTGCTGCCAAGCTGTGAGAACATCAGGCGCGGTCAAGCTTGAACTGTCATTGATCTGGCCGGGGGTTCCAGAGAACCTGGGCGCTGGCACGGACTGCATGACACCGGCGTGGGTGACAAAGACCTGCCGTGATACATTTGCCGGATGCTCCATGGCTTCGCACATGGACAGGACTGGCGACACACAGGCGTCGGTCCCGGCAAAGACGGCTTCCCATTCGTCCCGAGGTCGCGACAGGAAGATTTCGGTAAACTGAGCAATCATTGCGGGCCACTGCGTCTGATCGTTCTGGTCATAGCTATCAGCGGGAATTTCGAGCCCAGCCAGCAGCTGCGCAAAGAACTGCGGCTCAAGCGCGCCGACAGCAACATGGCCTCCGTCCTTGCAGGTATAGCAGCGATAGAATGGTGCGGAACCATCCAGCAGATTGGCGGCTGGCCGGTCCTGCCAAAGGCCCGTGGCGATGAACGCATGGAACAAGCTTAGCAAGTTCGCCACGCCATCGACCATCGCCACATCGACCACCTGGCCCTTGCCCGTCGTCTTGGCTGAAAGGATGGCCGAAACCATCCCCAGTGCCAGAAACATGGTGCCGCCAGCATAATCCCCAACCAGATTGAGCGGAACAGTGGGCGGCTGTCCTGCCTGGGCAATCGCGTGCAATGCGCCGGTCATCGCGATGTAATTGATGTCGTGTCCGGCAGTCAGCCGCAACGGTCCTTGCTGCCCCCAGCCTGTCGCCCTGCCATAGACCAGACGGGGATTGCGGGCGAGGCACTTGTCAGGACCAAGGCCCAGCCGTTCCATCACTCCGGGCCGTGCCCCTTCGATGATTCCGTCAGCCCGCTCGACAAGGTCAAGCAGGAGGGCCCGGTCAGCCTCGGATTTCAGGTTGAGCGAAACATTCGTGCGGCCACGCAGCAAGACGGCATCACCCACATCGCTCCAGGCCTGCTGCCCTCCGGGCCGGCAGATTCGCACAATCTCTGCGCCAAGGCCCGATAGGATCATACCGCACAGTGGCACCGGACCAATCGCATCCATTTCGATGAGACGAATTCCGGATAAGGGGCCTGTCGGCATGGATAGTCTCCAGATCAATTCATGAGCGTTTTGCACGACCAGAACGGCTTGCAAGCAATACCATTCAACCCGCGAGTCCTATGCCAAAAAAGAATGGCCGCCCCAGATCCGGAGCGGCCATCCCTTTGCCTTCAAGTCTGACGTCTAGCTTATCAGAACTTGTAACCAAGCGTTGCGCCGAAGGTGCGCGGGGCACCCTGGAACTGCACCGTGGCACCAAGCCCGGTGTAGTTATTGAACACGTTGGTGAACCATGCCTTGTTGGCCAGGTTACGGCCCCAGATCGCAAGCTCAATCTTCGGGTTTTCGAGATTGAACGTAATGCGGCCGTTAAGCAGGCCATAGCCCTTGATGATCGAGGCCCGGTTGGCAATTGCCACTGCATCAATGTTGGCCTGTGTGCCGCCCTGTGCGATGGATTTGGTAGTAAACGAGTCCATGGCCTTTTCGGTCGTGTAGGCATAATCGATGTGGAAGGACATCTCGCCAAACGATGTCGGCACCTTCTGTGTGGCGCCAAAATTCAACGTCCACTTCGGTGCCTGCGTAACCGGTTCGCCCGAACGATCGACCAGGATCGGTGCCGCAGCAGTACCCTGATTTTCGAAGCGGCTGCCGGCAACATATTTGGCATCAAGATAGGCTGCGCTGCCCGTCAGTTCCATTCCCGTCCAGGGAATGGCCGTCACTTCGATTTCACCGCCACTGGCGCGCACCTTGCCCGCATTGGTGACAAACTGCGTGAGGCTCGTGCCGACCAGCGCGTTGACGATGCGCTGGACGTTGCCCTGCCATGATGTGAAGACCGAAAGGTTGGTACGCAGGCGGCGATCAAGGAAATCGCCCTTCAGGCCGACTTCGATATCGCGCACGGTTTCAGGCTGGAACTGCTGAGTGAACGGCGCGGGGACAGTTCGCGAGTTGAAACCGCCCGACATCGATGCACCGCTGGTCTTTGCATAGAGGAACAGCTGATCGTTGACACGGTAGTCAATGCCAAAGGTCCATGCAGGGTACTTGAAGCTGGCACTGTTTGCCGCTGTGCAAGGTGCGGCAGCAGCCGTGAGCCCGGTGTTTGCGCCAACCGTGCACTTCTCAAGATTGTCAGGCAGTGACCAGTCGTTGGTGCTGTGCCGATCAATGCTGCGCTTGTCCCAGGTGTAGCGCAATCCGCCGGTGATCCGAATGGCATCAGTGAGATGGTAGTTAAGCTGCGCAAAGGCACCGAATGAGCTGGATTTGAAGTCACTCAGCGTACGCGCCCGGGCAAGTCCGCCGAAGACCCATGAGCGAGACTGCTCGTCACCGGTTTCGACGAAGTAGTAAACCCCGGTCTGCCAATCCAGGTTGCCGCTCTTGCCGGAAAGCTGAAGCTCCTGGCTGAACTGTTCCTGATTGTATGTGCTGACGAAGGCTGAACGCGCGTCAACCAAGCCAGGGACATAAGGGCCGAAAGCAGCTGGAATGACCAAGGCGTAGTTAGCAGTGAAGGCACCCGTGCAGGCAGCAACCAGCGACGGGACATTGGCAAGGCATCCCTGGGCAAAGGCGATAGGCGGGCTACCGGCTACCGCTGTCGAAGGAACACCCTGCAGATCGAGGCTGTCCTCGGTAAACGAGGTCCGATAGGCGGTGATCGACTTGAGGTTAGCCCCGCCCAGATCCCATTCGAATGTAGCCGCAGTGGACTTCACCCGGTTCGTATTATGCAGTTGGTCGATCAGCGGATCGCCAGTGCGCGGCGCAGAGAAAGTATCTGTCCACTTGGAGTTGGCGGCCGTGAACGCTGGCAACTGTGCCGCGGTGACAAAGGAAGCGAATTCGGAGTTGATATAGGCCCCATTGCTGGCCTGCGTAAGGACTGCAGGATTGATGGCAGCAACCGCAGTGGCGTTGCCGTTGTCCTTGTAGTCAACATATTCGCCAGTGATGGTCAGCTTGATCGGCAGCGCAGCAGGTTCCCACTTCAAGGTTGCGCGGGCGACATATTCACCATTCACGCTGCCTTGGGGATAGCCAGCGATGGGATTGCGGAAATACCCCGAATGCTCGCTATAGCGACCGGCAAATCGCACGGCCAGCTCTTCACCCAACGGAACATTGAGTATGCCTTCAACCATGCGCTGGTCATAGTTGCCGGCCCCGACCTTGAGACTGCCCTCAAGGATATTCTTGGGCTGATTGGACGTCAGGTTCAGCGCGCCACCAGTCGTGTTGCGACCAAACAACGTGCCCTGAGGGCCGCGTAGGACTTCAGCACTTGCAGCATCAAGGAAACCGAGGTTGCCGACCATCGGGCGAGCAACATAGACACCATCGACATAGATGCCGACAGAGGAATCCGACAGCGAGTTCGGGCTGTTCTGCGCCTGGCCGCGAATGGCAAGGTAGACGATGGACGCCGGGCCGGTACCGCCAGTGCTGATGGTAAGGCTAGGCGCGGTACGAGCCAGATCGGTCACTTCAAAGACCTGCTTGCTTTCAAGCGCCTCGGCATTGAGCGCGGTCACCGACACCGGGACTGACTGCAGGTTTTCCGAAGACTTGCGGGCCGTAACCACAATGTCTGCGATACCGCTCTGGTCGTCCTCGGCCTGACCGGCCTGAGGGGTTGGCGTGGCCTGGGCAAAGGCAGGTGCGCTCGCCAGCAGTCCGATCGAAAGCACGGTGGTGGCAAGCAGATTGCTGCGACTACGAAGAATGTCCATTCAGTTCCCTCCCGAGTAAGTCCTGCCAAGCAAAATTGGCTTTGCCTTGGCTGATCCGGCGCAGCTTGTTCCCGCGCTTCTGCGCATGGCTTCACTGCTGGATCGGTAGCTGGTCCTGACTATGCCCCTTCACACCTATCTATCGGCAGGGCCTGTTTTTTGATGTGAATAATTTTTCTAGTGGATTTAGTTATTGATATTATTATCTTTTTATCAATTCATTGTCACAAGATCAGACCTATCCGCCTACCATCCTTGATTGCCTCATCAGTCGCAAAGGTGCTCCACCGTGCCTCTCTTGCATCACCTATCAAATGCACTTCGAGGCCGTTGCAGGGACTGGATGCCATGAGCGCATGATACAGCGATTCATTCGGCGGCTTAGACGTTACGACGATTGTGTTGTCGACATTCTCAAGCACGGTCACGGCACCTGTATAAGCATGGACCAGCGTCACATCCGCCGGATCAATTGCCGTTATCACCGTTTGCGGGATGAAAGTCACTTTGGGCAACAAGCGCTTACTGATCACTTTGTTTATCCCGATTTCGGTCACGGACATGGCAAGACCGCTATCGGCTGTAACGAAAATTACTTCCTTGCCCTGGTCGGCCAACAGTTCGGCAATACCCGGCCCAACCTCGTAGGACGTGTTGTCATAGACGACCACGCGCTGGCCAGTGCGGGCATTGCCCAACAGCAGATCTTCCGGAGTCAGGACATGGGCAAGGTCTGTGCCGGGCACCGGGGCAAGCTGGCTCTTGCTCACGCCGTTGCGGGCATAGTTTGCACCGGTGGCGATCACGACAGCTTCTGCCTCCAGCTCTGCGATCAGTTCGGGCGTGGCTTCGGTGTCGAGCCGGATCTTCACCGCGTGTTTGCCCAACTGTAATTGCAGCCAGCGGATAATATCGCTGCGATCTTCAAGGCCGGGCAGTTTCGCCTGCAAAGTCACATGGCCGCCCAGAACACCAGACCTCTCCAGCAAGGTAACGCTATGGCCGCGCTGCGCCGCAACGAGCGCCGCTTGCATTCCGGCAGGGCCGCCGCCGGCGATCAATACCCGTTTTATACGCCCAGCTGGCGCCAGCGGCGGCAGATGCTCGCTGCCAATTTCCGGATTGACTGTGCAGCCCACCGGATGACCGATGCAAGAACGCAAAAAGCAGCCTTCCAGATCGCCTATGCAGGCGCGAATTTCGCTGTTTTGGCCGTTGCGTGATTTGTTTGGCCATTCAGGATCCGCAATGACCGAACGGGCAACAAAGATCATGTCGACCTTGCCATCGTCGATAAGTTTGTCACCATGGGCGGCGTCAAGAATGCGGCCACCGCTGACAACCGGGATATTGACCACTTTCTTCACCTCGGCGGCGGCATAGACATGGGTGCCCTGCTCGCCGAGATAGGACGATGGATAATGGAAGTGCGTCATCTGCGGCTTCTGACCGCGGGCGGTGATACGCAGCCAATCAACCTTGCCGCTGTCCGACAGCAGTTTGCAGATCGCCAGCCCTTCGCTCAACCCCTCTCCGCCGAGGGTCGTGTCATCGGCATTGACGGCAAGGCCCAGCACGAATTCCGGTTTGCAGCGCGCACGGATGCCTTCGATGATTTCCATCACCATGCGCATCCGGTTATCCAGATTGCCGCCGTATTCGTCTGTCCGGTGGTTGTAGAGCGACGAGGTAAAACTCTGCAGCCCTGCACCGCCACCGATGGGAAATTCGAAGCCATCCGCTCCGGCCTCCTCGGCATGGCAGGCCGCCACGACATGCGCTTCCACCAGGGCCTGGATCTCGGCCACAGTCATCGAGCGCGGCTGACTATCGCTGAGCACAGTATGCGGGGCCATGCCCGACGCCTGGCCGGTGGCAGGATCGGCCTGCATCCAAACGCCCTGGACGACAATCTTGCTGTCATGGCCGTGCACGGCATCAACGATGCGCCGGATCGCCGGGATATGATCGCGATTATAGGCTTCAATGAACCATCCCGGCGGCACTTGCGGCGCGGGAACCACCTGACAGCTGGCGATGACCATGAAACCGCAACCGCCTTTGGCGCGTGCCTCGAAATAGCCAACCTGCGCATCGGTGCCGATGCCAAGCCCGACCATGCCATGCGGTGACATGAAAACGCGGTTGCGAAGTTCCAGCGCGCCAATCTTGAACGGGCTGAACAGGTGCTTGAAGGTAGCCATGTTCGCGCGCGCCTTATGACTGGAACGTGATGACGAAGTGGGTGTCTGCCGATGCCTGCCGTATCGGGATGACTTCCTGATAGCCTTCGCTGTCATACCATTTGCGGGCGGCATCATTGTCGGCAAACTTCATGATGATGATCGAGGTCCCGGGGAACCTTCCCTCCAGCACTTCGGGTTGCTCGGCCAGCCCGACTTCCACAGCGACACCATCGATCAGGCGAAAGCCCGCCATCGCGTAGTCCTGATAGCGTTCCAGATCATGCTTGCTGACCACGCCAACAATATAGGATGCCATTTCCGCCTCTCCTTTGATGCCTTTTTGGCTTGGCGAATATGTTGGGCATCGACGGCGGAACGGGAAGGCGGTTCTTTTTAACGCGGTAAAGCGCGCCGCATGATCGCCTGCAAGGCGAAGCTGCTGACATGATCACGCCACAGCGCAATGCCATCGTCGCGCGAAAAATCGATGCCGGTGCTTTGCGCCATGGCCCAGCTCTGGGTGAACGGGGCGGAAGCCAGAGCAAAGATCGACCAGTAGAACAGTCGGGCATCGATGTCGGGGCGAAACAGGCCTTCGGCAACGCCGCGCTCCAGCATGGGTGCCACTCTTTCGGCCACAAAGACGCGCACCGATGGCATGTATTTTGAATGACGCGAGATGTGCTCGCCCTTGTGCAGGCCCTGATCAACCGTCATGCCGGCGATATAGGGCCGCTCGACATAGGCATCGATGACCCGGCCTATCAGGCTGCAAACGGCGTCTCCCGGCGGCAAGGTATCGTAGTCCGGGCTGTCGAGCATGGCGAGCACCTCATCCGAAACGCGGTCCAGCACCACGCTGTAGAGCTCCTCCTTGGTCTTGAAATAGTGATATACCAGCTGCTTGGTCACGCCCGCCGCCTTGGCAATGCTATCCAGCCGCGCCCCGTCAAAACCATGTTCGGCAAAGGCGTCCCGCGCCGTCGCCAGGATGCGATCCAACGTGACCGCGGAGGAATGGCGCGGCTTGTCAGCCATGATCAGGGTATTCCACCTTACGCATCGTTCCTATCCTGCCGCCAAGAATTCACTGCGACAAGCCAGGCGATATTCGACCTGTCTCAAGACAGGAGGGTGCACACGCAGAGCACTTCATGGGACGGACGCCTGCCTCGGGAGAATGCAATGAGTACGGTTTCAACGCGCCATCTTGTCGATCCGGAACTGTTGCCACTGTTAGACAGCTTTCCGGCGATGAACCTTTCGCCTGAAGCCTTGCCCGCTATCCGCGCCGGTATTACCGGAATGCTCACTTCGCAGCCTCTGCCCGACCTCCAGGTCGAGAAGCGCGAGATTTTCATTCCCTCGGGCGAGGGTGACCGATCCATCCGTTGCCTGTTGATCCAGCCGCTCGCCTTGCCTGCCAAGGCCCCGGTTATCCTTCATTTTCACGGCGGCGGCCACGTTCTGGGGACGCCCGAGATGAACCTGCCGCAACTGATGCGCTGGGCCGCAAGACTCGATTGTCTGGTCCTGTCGGTTGATTATCGCCTCGCCCCCGAAACACCATTCCCCGGCCCTATGGATGATGCATATGCCGCCCTGCGCTGGCTGAACGAAATGGCGGATGAACTGGGCATCGACCGCGCTCGCGTCGCTGTCAGCGGTGAAAGCGCCGGCGGTGCCATGGCCGCTTCGCTGTGCCATATGGCGCGTGATCGCGGTGAATATGCCATTGCCTTTCAGCACCTGGAAATGCCACGGCTCGATGACCGGCTGCCCGATCCGCCCAATCCGTTCACTGGCGAATTCATCTGGCGCGCTGAAAACAGCGAATTCTGCCGGGCGGCTTATCTGGCCGGTTCAACATCACCCTATGCCTCGGCCGCTCGGGCCGATGACCTGACCGGATTGCCGCCCGCCTATATCATGGTCGGCGCGCTCGACCTGTTTGTCGACGAATGTCTGGCTTACACCGCGCGATTGATCCGAGCAGGGGTTCCGGCGGAACTCATCGTCTATCCCGGCTGCTTCCACGGCTTCCGCATTGCGGGCGAAGCCGCCGCTACCAAGCGCGCCGATAATGACTCGCTGCGCGCCCTGAGCAAGGCTTTCGCCCGATGACTACGCCGCTCGATATCGAAAGACTGCGCGCCTACCCCATTCCGCAGGCGCGTGACGATTATGACCCGCGCGATGTAATCCTCTATGCCTTGGGTGTCGGTGCTGGTTTGAGCGACGAAGTTGATGATACCGCTTTCCTTTATGAGCGGCAGATACAGGTGCTGCCCACTATGGGAGTCGTGCTCGGCTCACCGGGGTTCTGGGGAATGGACCCGGCCAGCGGGATCGATTGGGCCAATGTCATGCACGGCGAGGAGAGGCTGCGCCTGTTCCAGCCGCTTGATCCTTCGGGAACGCTAATCGGTGAGACCCAGGTCACCGATCTGGCCGATAAAGGCGCAGGAAAACCGGCGCTGGTCCGTTCGGTAAAAGAGCTGCGCACCCCGGGCGGAACGTTAATGGCTGAAGCCGTGGAAACGTGGATCGTGCGCGGTGCCGGCGGCTTTGGCGGCCCCCGCGATCTGCCTGGCGAATCTTTGCCTGCCGTGCCTGATCGCGCGCCGGATTATCGGATCGACTTGCCGACATCGGCCAATCAGGCCGCAATCTACCGCCTTTCAGGCGATCGCAATCCGCTGCACATCGATCCGGAATTCGTCCGTTCTGCCGGTTTTGAACGTCCGATCCTGCACGGTCTTTCGACGATGGGGGTAACGGCCCGCGCATTGATCCATGCCTGCTGCGGCGGCAAGCCAGCGATGCTGCGCGAAATTGGCGTGCGCTTCACCAACCCGGTCTTTCCCGGAGACACAATCCGCACGGCCATCTGGCAGCAAGGATCGACCCTGCAATTCCGCGCTTATGCAGCCGAGCGCGATGTGCTTGTGATCGACAACGGGCTGGCGCTGATCAGTCCGGATGGTCAATCATCCTTCTGATCTACTGGGGTCATGTTGCTCATGAAGGCATAGAAATCCGGGCCCAGTTCCGGCAAGTCCATGCCCAGCCGCTCGGCCAGGTAAAGCGTCATGAAATTGGAGTTGAGCGATTTGTTGTCTGGCGGGATGTTACCGACGCCGACCTGCCGGTCGAACGCACCAACAACCACCAGCGCCATGCGCAGGGCAACGACAACGTCATAGTATTCCAGATGTTGCGCCTTGCGCCCGACCGCTGCCTCCCAGATCGCGATGCTCTCATCACGCGTGGGCAGTCCATCCAGACGCGCAACGCCGAAGCGCCTGCTGAACAGGTCATCGAAGTAGAGCCACCAGGCAAGATCAAGCTCGGATGGCCCCATCGCCGCCAGTTCCCAATCAATCAGCCCGCTGACACTGCCATCGGGGCGGAACATGACGTTGGACGGGGTGCTATCGCCCCACAGTACGTTGACCGGCGTACCCTTGGGTTCATGTTCACGGATATAGGCGATCGCTGCATCAACGGTGGGCATAAGCCGGCCCTTGCGGCAACCGTGATACCAGGCCTCGATATGGCCGAGGTACTGGTCCAGCCCCGGCTGGCCCCAATCGGCGCGGGCAAGGAAGGCAAAGCCATCGGATTGCCAGTCAATCCGGCTCAACTGGGCAAAAGCCTCGATCGCATTCTTCCACGTCGCACCGCGCTGAGCGGGTGTCATGTCGGCGATCCATCCGGTGGAGTTGTAGTTGGGGTTCTGGGTAGCCGATTGACCATCGACCCGGCCCATGATGAGGAACGGGTTACCCAGCACCGCCGGATCAAGCTCCATACCGATCCAGTCCGGCACGGGAGCCAGCTTCAGCCGGTCCAGAGCCGCCATCATCCGGCCTTGCAGTTCCAGACTGGAACCCAGAACGACTTCCAGATCGGTGGGCTGACGGCGCACCACCAGCGTGCGTGTCTGCGCGCCGGTGGCATCGTCATAATCGACATCGACAAAAAAGATTTCCGCAGAAAAGCCTGATCCCAGGGACACTTCCAGTGGCCGCAACCGGACGTTGCTCCAGCCACCGACATTTGCTTCCAGCCAATCGCGCAGCCGGTCCTGCACCTCATCCGCGGTCAGTGCCATGATCAGAGCCCCTTTGCCGCCAGTGCGCGCTTCAGTTCAGTGGTCAGCGGCCCCATATCCTTCGGCCCGGCGCCATGGAGCAGGATTTCATCCGCGCCCGCATCCAGATAGGTCATCAACTGATCAGCGCATCGCGCCGCAGTGCCGACTGCCGCACCTTCGTCAATCCAATTTTGCGGCAGCAGCTGTCCCACATCCACCAGTTCCTGCCGAGTATAGGCCTGATCGGCGGGCTTGCCATTCAGGCCGGCGATCTTCGGATGGGCACGGATCTGATCGAGCACGCCCTTATCCCATTCATTGATTTCGACGATCAGGTCACCAAAGCCGGGCAATTCGAAATAGGTGATGGCACGCCCTCGCACCACGGCATCCTCTTCGTCCTTCGGCAGATCAGGTGCGACAATAATGTTGTGGTAGATGCGAACTGACATCGGATCGCGGCCCGCCTTTTCGGCTGCATCGCGAACGATCCTTGCGCTATTCTTGACGCCAGTTGGCGAGACAAAGGGATGCAGCAGCACACCATCACAGTGCTGTCCGGCAAATTCCAGGCTTTTCGGGCCGATCGCGGTAAATATGATCGGTGGTTTGGGGCCCTTGTGCATATCGGTCAGCTTGAGCGATGGAAATTTTCCCAGCAGGCCATCGTAACTGACATCCTCACCATCCCAGAGGCGGCGAAAAATGCTGATATAATCGGCCAGCCGCTCCATCGTTATGGCGGGCGCGCCCATCATCTTCATGTAGGCGGGGACGGCCCGGGCGAACATCACGCCAAAGCGATTGTCGCTCATCGCCTGCATCATGTTGGCAATGCTGGCCGTAACCAGCGGGTGACGCATGGTTGCGTAAAACGTCCCATTGATTCGGATACGAGACGTTGCCTCGCTGACGGCACCAGCCAGAACCGCCGGCTCCTTGAGGGCGAACCGTTCGGAGATCCAGACCGCTCCAAGTCCGATGCGCTCAGCCTCCAATGCCTCATCAATGCCGCGGCGCGGATCATCAACCCGGCCTGGCAGGATATAGGTGCCGAACTTGTCAAACAGGGCCTGTGCGCCTGGCTCTTGCATCATCTCAGTCATCCTTGCGCGTTGATCGCGATTGTCGGACATAATCCAAGTGCCCGGCAAACAATCAACCTGCCCGAAGGCAGGGTGCCAAAGGATGAACCCTAAGGCAGACAACGGGCAAAGGAGATCGCCATGGACGCCCTGGACAGCCTGCTCGCCATAGAGGCCATTCGCGCAGTCAAGGCGCGCTACTGCCGTTTGCTGGACACCAAGGATTGGGCAGGATTTGCCGCATTATTTACCGACGATGCGGTGATGGATGTGAGCCAGGACACAGGCAACCCGCCAATCACCGGAACGGCGGCGATCATCGCTCAGGTTCGGTTTGCCGTCGATCACGCTGCAACCAGCCATCAGGTCCATACCCCTGAAATCACGCTTGACGGCACCGACGCTGCAAAGGGTGTTTGGGCCATGCAGGATCGTGTCGCCTGGAAGGACGGAAAGTCTCCCATTCCCGGCGTGGCTTCGATCACCGGCTATGGCCAGTACCATGAAACCTATCGGCGCGAGGGCGGCGAATGGAAGATCGCCGCCCTGCGCCTGTCACGCTTTCACGTGGATATGCATCCGGCTTGACAGGTCAGTCCCACTGCAATTCAAGCTGCGGCACGAAGGTGATGTTGCCGACGAAATAGCCCACCTCGAAACCGTCTTTGAGGCGGAACTGCGGAATAGCCTTGAGGAATTCCTCAAGCGCCGTCTGCAGTTCCAGCCGGGCCAGATGCATTCCCAGGCACTTGTGGATACCTCCCCCAAGGGCAACATGGGCCGCCTTGCGGTCAAAGCGCACTTCGGATGGATTATCGTGCAGTGCAGGATCCTGATTGACCACCGGTGTTGCCACTGAAACGTAATCGCCGGGCATGATCTTCTGCCCATGCAATTCGATTTCGCGGGCGGCGATACGGAAAGCCGTGACGGGGCCATAGACCCGCAGAAACTCTTCGACAGCGAGAATGATACGTTCCGGATGGTCACGCAATTCCTGCTGCTGCGCCGGATGCCGAGCGAGATGGGCAAAGATGTTTCCAAGCAGCGAAGTCACCGTATCCAGCCCGCCGAGAAACAGGTTGAAGCAGTGGCCCAGCACTTCCTCATCGTTCCATTTGCGGCCGTCCTCTGCCTCGAACTCGAAGATCTTTGACATATAGTCATCGCGCGGCGCCTTGCGGCGTTCAGCAATCTCCGTTTTGAGATAACCGACTGCATTGCGCACCGCGCTGCTACGCACCTCCCAGTCGTTGGAATGGAGCATGTCCTTTTCCCAGACGAGAAACTCAGCCATGCGATCCTGAGGCAGGCCCAACAGATCGAGCACGATATAGATCGGGTAGCGTTCCGAAAATTCGTTGACGAAATCGCAGTCCTTGCGGGTCCTGAACTTGTCGATCAAATCACCAGCGCGGCGGCGCAGGTCATCCTTCATTGCCGCCATTTTCTGGGGCGAGAAGTTGGGATTCAAGGCCTTGCGATAGAACGCATGCATCGGCGGATCGACTTCGGTGGGCACCACCAGCCAGTTTTCACCAATGGACTGTGACCACTGGCCCATGCCATTCTTGGTGTAATTATCGGCATCGCGCAGCATGGCCATGGTATCGTCATAACCGGTCAGCAGCCAGCCTGGCTTGTCACCGGGGAAGATGTTGGTGACATATGTGATCGGCCCCAAGGTGCGGTGCATTTCAGGGATCAGGGTTTCCTGCGGGCATTCCTTCACGATCTCGCGGGCGAAATAGGGGAGCCGCATCGCCTTCTCGGCAGGGACGTGGGGCGGGAGGGTTTCGGTGGTCATGATTTGCTCCAGTTACCAGATGATACGCATCTGGGCGGCAAGGCGGCGATTGCGCAATGCAATGGCGCGCTCAGCCAGGGTTACGCGCTTTATATCGGCAGGCAGGTGCTGATCGACATCCGCCAGTTTGACTTTCTTCATCGATGGCATTGGCTTTTCGCTCGCTTCAAACCACCGCCCCTGGACCGCACCAGAAGAGTATCCTGAAGTGTCGAGCCAGTTGTGAACACCCGGATCGCGGGCTGAGATGACGGTGCGGAATACGCCATCGCTATCCACCACACCCTGCTTGTCGTTGAGGCTGGCTTGATTGTTGTACCAGTCTGTCGTCTCATAAAGCGCGTTGGTCAGAATGATTGACCAATAGCGGTACTTGGCCGGAACCTTGACCTCGGTGATCAGAGCCTCATCGTCGGCCAGATCATAAGCGCCTTCATAATAGAACTGCCCGGCAAGTCCCGACATCTGGGAGACATCGAAAATCTTCAAGGTGTTGAGATGCCCCTGCTCTCGCAATTCCTCGACATGGGTCGGAAAAGCCAGCGCACAGACGCCGACGATTCCAGGAATTTCGCCAAAGGCATGGTGCAGGGTTTCGGTGGAAGGACGTCCCTTGGCAACATCCACATCCAGCCGGGCAATTCCGAAGCGCGGCTCACGCTCAACGGCCCAATCGCAGCTGACCACGCGGACCATGAATTTTTCGCAGAGGGGGTCAAGCTGTCGCCAGTCACCAGTATATCCGGCCGGTCGCACGGGCGAGATCACCAGCTCGAAATGGCAGTTTGCGTCCAGTACCAAACTGTCGAAATCGATCTGACCCAGCAGCGGATGGTGCTGGCCGGTGCGCAATGTATCCGGCCCCATCTGTGCCAGGATCACCATGCGCACAGTGCCGCGATCTCCCTTGATAACATAGGAGCCGCCCTTTTCGATCAGGCAGGCCTTGTAGATTGTATCGGCATTGGGCTGGAAAATGTTCTGCCCGATGTTCAGTTCGGGTACGAACATCGGATGCCGCCGGTCACCGACAAGGGCATCGTTGGTTGCCCGCGTTACGCCTGACAACAGCAGTCGCATCGATTCTGCCATGATCTGGGGATTGCTGCGCAGCCGTTCCGGCACGCGGCGGCGCATGGCTTCACCCAGCGGGCGCAGGCCATCAATCAGTTTTTCCCATTCAAGGCCATCGCCAGCCATATCCGGCATCCTCTTTCCTTCTGGGTTGTTCTTGCTGATCCCTGCCCCGCGCAACCTGCCGGGCGACAGGTGGACAGCGAGCACTCCTGTCCAAGCTGCCAACCGCAATAGGGACCGCCGCCCAATGAAATCCACAGACATAATGCTCGACGTCACCTCGGTTACCGGCCTTGCGAGGGAGACTCTGATCGCCTCGACACTGCACCTGCCAGACGACATGGACGATCGGCCTTCAAACCTGATCTTCGCTGTCCATGGTGGCGGCTACACCCGGGGCTACTGGCATCCACCATTTGCCGATGAAAGCTATAGCTTTGCCCACTGGTTCACCGATCAGGGCAAAGCAGTTCTGGCGATCGACATGTTGGGCATGGGAGAGAGCACCCGTCCGGAACCGGAAAGCGACCTGAGCGGCGCCATGATCGCTGCGGCCCACGCCGAAGCTCTGCGACAGATTGTCAGCCAATGGGGGCGCCCGGTCGACGTGACCGGCGTAGGCCATTCGATGGGCGGGATGATGATCATTGCACAAGCCGCAGCGCACCGGCAAATGAACCGGGTGGCCGTACTGGGTTGGGCCAACGAACCGATGATCCTGGGCGATACGGATGTAGCCAGTTTGCTGGATGGTCTGAGTTCCAGCGGCTACATTGCCACCCCGCGTGAACCGATGAGGCGGCTGTTCTATGCCGATGACGTTTCCTTGGCGCTGATCGAAGCCGACGAGGCGCACGGATCAACCACACCTGTCACCCTGGGTAGAGAAGCGCTGACGCCGGGGATCGTGCACGCGGCGGCAGCGCTTATCGCAGTGCCCGTACTTGTGGTGCAAAGCGCGGTCGACACCAGCCCTGCACCCGAGAAAGAGCCCGCCTATTTCAGCGGTTCACCTTCGGTTGAATTGCAGATCGTAGAAGCGGCCGCGCATTGTCAGAACTTCGCCGGAACGCGAACTGCTCACTGGGCGCGGCTTAACGACTGGATTGAAAGCAGATCATAGATCGCGCTGACTTTCGATTGCCGCAATCTCGCCCGCGATGGACTTGGCCGCTATCCAATAGCAGGCGATAGCCAACAACAGAAACAGACCCAGCAAGAGAAGTGCCTGCTGCAGCCCGGTGCCCGAAGCGGCTTGGCACAGTGCAGTCGGACCCTGTTCTCGTGCAGCAAGGCACGCCTCGGCATAGCCCGATCCGAAAGCGCGCCTGGCCAACCAGTCGCTCATCCAGCCTAGAAAGGCCGACCCCAGTCCCAGTCCGAACACCGTCTGGCCAAACGCGTGGATCGCGGCCGCAGTCGCCCTCATGCGCGGTTCGACCAGTCGCTGCGTCACGGTCATGATGGTCGGCAAAAAGGCGTAAAGACTGAAGGTGGCAGCAAAAAGCAAAGCGGCCATGATCCGCCAGTCATCCTGATAAATGGCGGCCAGATAGAGCGGCAGGGCCAGCGCCGAACTCGCGATCGGAAGCAGGCCATAGCGGCGGTGATGGTGCGCAGCCAGACGGTCCGCCAGTACACCGCCGACCACACCGCCCAGCGCGGTCGCCATGCTGAAGGTCAGCGCAAAGGTCAGCGCCGCCGACTTGAGATCGAATCCGAAGCGCCGGATAAGCAGCGGGATGAGGAACAGGTTCAGACCAAAACCCACGAGCGCCACCATGCCGCTGCCCACCGTGAAGCCGACAAACGAAGGTGAACGTCCGACAAGGCGCAAAACCTCACGCAGAGGCGGCGCGGCTGCGTCGGCATGGCGGCGCGCCGGTTCGCGAATGGTCAGCCATAACAGCAAGGCAAGCAGCACTCCTGGCCCGCCCATGACGAGGAAGGCCATTCGCCAGCCGTGGGTCTGCGCGATCCAGCCCCCGACAAGCGCGCCAACGGCCCCGCCTACCGACACCCCGACAGCGATCAGCGAAAAAACCGTTGCCCGCTTGTCGGCATCGAAACGGTCAGCAATCATCGATACGACCGGCGGCGTGAAACCCGCCTCGCCAATGCCGACCCCCATCCGGGCCAGCAGCAAATGTGCGTAACTGGTCGCTGCGCCCGACAACATGGTCATGACTGACCAGAGAGTCGTCGCCACCGCGACAATGCCAACCCGGCTCACCCGCTCGGCCAGTCGGGCAATCGGGATACCGATGCCGCCATAGAACAGGGCAAAAGCCACCCCGCCCATCACGCCCAGTTGCAGGTCGCTAAGCCCAAATTCTCGGCGGATCGGTTCTCCGACCACGGAGATGATCATCCGGTCGATGAAATTGGCCATGTAGATCGTGCCAAGCAGCACGATGAACCACCAGTCGCGGCCGGAAAATCGTTTCATTCGGACTTCCCCCTCGGCGGCTATGGTCTCCGCCTTTCCGACATCTGCGCTATCACATGGATGGCAACCATGCACAGAGCCATCGTTGCCGCACCTGCTGCCCAGACCGTCGGTGTGGACCAGCCTGAATTGAGGGCCAGCGATACCGGCGCGGTGGTCGATCCCAGGGTCGAAGCGTAGGTGAAGCTGGGCAGCAACATCAGCCAGAGGCGCTTGGCTCCGGGCAAATGCGGCACGAACAGCGCCAGCGCCGCCCCCAGCACAAATCCGCCCGTTGCATCGCAGAACGAAAACCACAGCGGCGAGCCGAAGATGTGAAACGGCTGATTGCCATAGAAGGCACTGAGTTCGAGCCACTCGCAGATCGAAACGGCTAACCAGTCAACGAAGACCGTTGCGACGAACAGCTGCCAGATACGCGATGCCGACGCCCCGCTTTCGATCACTCGCCAGACCAGATAGGCCGAACTGCCGAAGAACCAGGCATAGCCCAGCGGCACGAACCACGGGATTGTGCGTTCATAGCCCCGGAAGAAGGCCAGATTGTTCTCGTCCGGATACCAGTAGAGCAGCGTATTGTCATAGATCGGCTCGATCATCACGGCCGAGAGCGCCGTGCCGGCGAAGATCAGCGGCATGATCCAGCCCCGCCGCTGGCGTTCACCGCCCACAGCCCACCACAGCAAAATCGCTGCCAGAATCACGCAAGTACCGATCAGGAAGATCGACCCAGCCGGCTCGGGCGCAGGCATGACCGGCATCGGGACGATGGTACTTGGCATGACGGCGTCCTCTGTCCAGTGATGGTGCAGCGTCTAGCCAAGGCTCATCGGAGCTGACCTTTCCTTTGGCAGGTCACGCCGAAAGGCCCATGTGGCGGACAGAACAGGAATAAAGGGATTGAGGCATGACTGGCAGACTTGACGGAAAGATCGCATTGGTGACCGGCGCAGGTGGCGGCATTGGTGCGGCATCGGCCCGGCGTCTGGCTGCGGACGGAGCGACAGTTGTGCTCGCCGATATCGACGCAGCGGCAGCCAAAGCTGCCGCCGCTAATATCTCCAGCGCGGTCGCAATGGCGGTCGACCTGACCGACGAAGCTTCGGTTAAGGCCCTGGCGGACGCTGTGGTCGCTCAGTTCGGCCGGATCGACGTGCTGCACAACAATGCAGCGATCCAGAACGATGCCCAGCGTCAGAAAGACCTCGATGTGGTCAACCTCGATGTTGCTGCATGGGACATGGCCATGGCGGTCAACGTGCGCGGCGCGATGCTGATGAGCAAGCACGTCATTCCACACATGATCGCAGCAGGCGGCGGCTCGATCATCCACAGCGCTTCGGGCTTTGGCGTACAGGGCGAATCGACCCTGACCGCCTATGGGTCTTCAAAGGCAGCGCTGATCCAGCTCAACCGGATGATTGCTACCCAGTATGGCAAACAGAACGTGCGCTCAAACTGCATGGTCATCGGCTTCGTGCTGACACCACTGGCGGTGGAATCGACGCCCGACGTGATCAAGGATATCCTGCTCTCGCATCACCTAACGCCGCAACTCGGCCAGCCCGAAGACATCGCCAATCTGGTGGCCTTCCTTGCCAGCGATGAAAGCAGCTTCATTACCGGAGCGGCGATCCCAATCGACGGCGGCGTTACCGCCCACCAGCCCAGTTATGCCGATTTCCAGAAGCTTTTCGCCCAGATGGGCAGTGCCAAGCTTTAGGCCGCGTATTCCGCCAGCCGCGACATCGGACGGACGGGGTCGGATACCCGGTCCCAGGTGGCATGGGCCTTTGCCATCAGGGCCAGCGAACCAAGCATTGCCTCTGACAATTCCATGAGCTCGACATAGGCGCCGTTCAGCGCCCGCGTATCGAACAGGCAAAATCGCTCACCCGATGGCATTTGTCCGGCATAGGCCACTTGGTGCCCTGCCGCACTGAGCCGCGCATGGTCGGCATCGTATTCGCCACGTGGCATGATGTGGTGCAAGCCTTCGCCGTGCTGTTCCAGAAAATCGCGGAACGGCGACGCACCGTCATTGGTCTGCTCAAGCAGTTCGATCAGCACGCCTCCGGAAAACCCGAAGCCCACCCGCATCGCAACCTCGGTCGGGACGCCGTAATAGAGCTGACCGGGTAGCACGGGCACATCGAACACGAAGAACGGCCCTGCCCCCAGATCGCGGGTCCAGTGCAGCAGCGCCGCGTCAAGGTCGCGGGTGACATGGCACAGCTCGATGATCGAACCTTCAGGCTGCATCGCTCCACCCTTTCGCGCTCGTCCGTTGGGCAAAGGCTTTTGCCCGCTCCGCCATCTGCGTGCGCCGCCCATCCAGATCGATACGCAGGATTTCAGGCGGGATCGCATCCAGTTTCACCAGGCGAACCTCGCGAATCATGCGATCCAGCGGCGGATCTGCGGGCACACCTTGCCAGCGCGTCAGCATCCAGCCTTCGTGCAGGCCGCAAGTGTCAATCCAGTTGGCGACACCGGGATCGGCCAGTGAAACAGCATAGGTCACTGTGCCATCTGCGTTCGGGGTCACTTGCGACCGGTTGATGCTGGCCAGACGGTGCATCGGATCAGGGGCAATGGTCCATGGATCGGTGATCTGGAAGCCGGTGTAATAGCTGTCCACCGGATCAAGTGTGACCAGCACCGCTTCGTCATCGCCAATGGCAAAGCGGCCCCCGGCCAGATAGCCCCAGTTGCCATCGCGGCCGTTGGGCCCGACCAACCGGTTCGGTTCTGGATACCCCAGAAAGTCGTCCTTGAACCCGCGCCAGAAGCTTACCCACGCTGGCATGTCAGCCACGACGCTCGCGGCAATCTGCTCCTCGGTCCGGGGGTGCCAATCAGCAGGCGGATCAAGGCGGCGCACAGTCACTTCGGCGGGCAGTTGATTCCAGTCTGCCTGACTGTCTCGCGTATAAATCTGGATCCGGCCCGGCTCGCTTTGCAAATGCAGCGGACCGCCAGCATCCGGCCCCACGGTCACCGTTATCCTGCCATCACAATCACAATGCGGCAGAAGTTGCTGCAAAGTCAGGGCACCGATATTGCGGCCAAGGCCAGCGTGGTGCTCGGGCTCAATCTCTATCACCACGCTGAACTGCGGCGGGTCGGCAGAAAAGCGAATGTCTATGGCATAGTGCCCCGCGCCATCGATCGGGATTTCCCGGTTGAAATTGTCGGGATTGTCCACCGCAACAGCCGCTCCGCCATAGCTGTGCCCGAACCAGTGGCGTGGCGGGTTGGAGACGTTCCAGACCACTTTGGGAGCGGCAGTGTCGCCATTGGCTTCGCGCATGGCGAGCGCCAGGACCCATTGGTCGAGTGCATGGTCAAGGCTGAGCGCGCCATCCGGAAGGGCTGCCGCCGGATCGTTGCGCATTTCGCGCCGGGCCGCCTCGCGCGCGGCGCGAACGTCAGCCCGCTCGATCAACCGCAGAGCAAGCTCTTCCGCAGTCTCCTGATCTGCTGTGTAAAGCGGATTGGTCACGAGATGGTGCCTACCCGCCCGCCCTCAGTAAAAACTGTGCTGCCGGTGGTATAGCTGGATGCATCGCTGGCAAGCAGGATCGCGGCTCCCACCGCTTCGTCGGCTGCGCCGAAGCGCTTGATCGCGTTGCGTTCGGCGAGCCCCAGCCCCTTGTGGATTTCCGCCTCCTGCCCATCAGGGCTCATCGATCCGACACACAGACAGTTGATCCGCGTGTGAGGCGCTTGGCTCTTTGCCAGTTCGCGTACCAGAAACAGCAGTGCAGCCTTGCTCACTCCATAAGCGACCGCGGGCGGGATCGGCGTGAATCCGCCGCAACTTTGTACCGAGATAATCGAGCCCTTGCCATGTGCCTTCATGTCCGCCTCGGTCAGTTCGGTCAGCCGCCAGGTTGCCATGACATTGACGTCCATCGCGGTTTTCCAGACCTCATCGCTGTTCGCCCACAGCCCGCCATCGTGGGCATAGACCACGCCGGCAGCGGCATTGTTGAACACGATATGGATCGGCCCGAAGGCTTCACGCGCCTTGGCCACCAGACGTTCGAGGTCGGATTTCTCACTTGCATCGGCTGCAACGGCGAGCGCGCGTCCACCCGGCAGCGCATTGATCTCGGCAGCGATCCGATCCAGCCGTTCCTGCGAACGGGCGGAGATTACGACATTGGCCCCCAGTTCCGCATAGGCCTTGGCGACATGCTCGCCCACGCCGGGGCCAACGCCGGTGAGGATTGCTGTGCGGCCATCCAGGCGAAAACGATCGAGCACGCTCATGCTGGTTTCCCCAGAAGATCACCGAAGCGGTCGTAATAGTCCGTCATGCGCGTGCGCACTTCGGCATTGTCGATGCTGTATTGTTCAGGCGAATGCTGGTGTTTGCCCATACGTTTCGCGGCAGGATTATCCGCCAGAAAGCGAGTGATCCGGGCGGCGTGCGCATCGGAAAACGGCAGATCGAACTTGCGATATATCCGCTGCACTGCGCCCATCGGATCGGTGACGACATCCTTGTGGGCCAGATCGATTATCCGTGCTTCGATCGCCGGGTCTGCCCGTGCGGCCAGCGCCCGGTTCATCGCCGCGATCCAGGTTTCCACGACTTCGCGGCCGATTGCCGCCTTGTCCTTGTCGCCGCCGAACGCTGCAAGAAACCCGGCAATAAAGCTGGAAAGCGACGAGAATGTCAGCGCCGGATCGCGGTGGGTCCACACCAGCATTGCGCCCGGATAAGCCTCGATCAGCGCGGGCAGATCGAACAGGTGTTGCGGTGATTTCAGCGTCCAGCGCCCCTTTGGCCCCTTCCACTGGAAGTTCTGGAGCAAGCGTTTGTGCGATACGTACTGGCCGGCCACCCGGTTCTCACGCAGCCATTCGGCAAAGTCGGGCACGCCAAGTTCCGCCGCAAAGTTGGTGCTGCCAAAGTGATACTGCATGCCGTGGTTGCACTCGCCTGGCTGCGTGCAGTCAAAGCGCTGTATATCAAGCAATTGCGGGGCATGTTTCAGCCAGTTGTCATACATCGCCGTGACCTGAGCAATCCGCGGATCGCTGGCGAAGGTTGCGACTTCCGGTGGCGGCCAGGGAACGTACCATTCCCACTCACGCGGAGCGCGCGCAGCGGGATCAAGGCACAGCAGATCATAGCTTATCGTCGTGCCGGTGCGTGGCAAGCCGATGACGATCAGCGGATCGCCCACGTCCTGCTCGGCGATTTCCGGGTGCATACGGTCATCTTCGACAAAGCGCAGGCGCGTTGCCAACTGGCCAACGATATTGTGCGTGGCCATGTGCCGAAGCTGATCATTCGGCGCCATTGCCTCAACTGCCGCAACCAACCGCTCGAAGCCCTCGCGCCAACCGGTATCCGGGCCGAAATCGGCGAGACCGGTCTGTTCGCGTGCTGCTCGCTCCAGGTCAGGAACTTTCAGAGGGACGCTCATGGTATCGGCGCGCTCATGAAAGGTGCTGCTCCATCAGTTGCAGCAGATCGGCATAGTGCGGCTGGTGTGACAATCCGCCGCCAGAAATCGATATATTTTCACCGGTTATATAGCGACTTTCATCTGATGCCAGAAATGCGACCAGTGCGGCAATATCATCCGGCGTGCCGAATTCTGGCGTCAGAATGTGACGCTTGATGATTTCCTTGAGGCCGGGAACCGTCGCGTCCAGCGCTTCGGTCAGGACCACGCCGGGGGCGACCGAATTGCAACGGATGTTTTGCCTGCCGTGCTGGGTGGCGACATATTTGGTCAGCGTGATGATACCGCCCTTCGACGCGCCATAGGCTATCCGCGCAAGGTCGCCCGCCGTACCGCTGTTCGATGCGGTGTTGATGATCGAACCGCCGCCGCCCCTGATCATGTGCGGAATCGCATATTTGCAGCCGAGCAGATAGCCGCGCAGATTGATGTCGATGATCTCGTCCCAGATTTCGATGGGGATGGTCACGGCATCGGTATCAAGCGGATGCTTGGCCGGATCGGTCATCGCCGCATTGTTGTGCAGGATGTCGAGCCGCCCGAAATGGCTGACGGTCTTTTCGACCATGGCTTCAACCGAAGCAGGATCAGATGCATCGAACTGTACGGCCAGGGCCGCATCGCCCAGTGGCCCGGCAACGGCGTTTGCCAAATTGGCGAACACATCGGCAACCGCAACATTCGCCCCCTCGGCCACGAAGCGGCGAACCACTGCCGAACCGATACCCCCGCCGCCGCCGGTGACGATTGCTACCTTGCCTGTCAGTCGGCCCATTTCGCTCACCCTCCAGTAAACATCTTGTTGAATTCAACGAAGCCGACGAGCCGCGCCTTGCGATCTGCCTGCACCTGCGGCTGCTTCTCCTGCCCGGGCCCGTCTGGCACGATCTGCAGCGGCTCACCTGCCAGCAGTCCGGCGAGCGCATTGTGAGTCACGTCCGCCGGGTCATAGACGTCCGAAACGTCGAAGCCTTCGGGCACCATGCGCAACAAAGTGGGCGTGCGCATGATCGGCGCGGCAATGCCGATCACGTCGATCCCGCGCTCATGGTATTCAGCCCACAGCGATTCCGCGAAGTTGATCTCGAAGGCTTTGGTCGCGGAATAGAGCACCAGATTGGGCTGACCGCCCAGCCCGGCACCCGATGCCATGACAATGATCCCGCCGCGCCCTTGTCCATTTTGGCCTCGCGCCAGCATGCCTTTACCAAAGCCGTTGGCCGCATCGATCAGCGTCGAGATATTCATCCGCACCAGCCGGTGCGCGGCATCGGTGCTGTCTTCGAAGAAGCTGGCGAAACCGTCAGCCCCGGCGTTGGAGATATAAAGCCCGACATCTAGGTCAGCCGCCGCTTCTACGATCCGCAGTCCTGCCCCGTCCTCGGTCAGGTCTTGCGCCACCGCGCGATAGGCGATGCCGTATTCGGCCTTCAGCGCTTCGCCCAGAAGGTCCAGCGCGCCCTGGCGGCGCGAGACGAGGACCAGATTGATCCCCATCTCGGCCAATTCGCGCGCATAACATTCGCCCGTGCCTTCGGAGGCTCCCGCGATCACGGCCCACGGACCATATTTGTCGCGGAAGGCAGCCTTGTCGAGCGGCAGGCGGGCGAGTGGGCGCATGGTCAGGCGTCCTTCTTCGTCGCTGCGAACCGCGCCTTGGCCGCCTCGATCCCGCGGAACAGTGCGGTGCAATTGCCAGCCCCTGCATAAAACAGCAGGAACAGCGGAATCTGCTCAAGCTGTTCGTCAGTGAATTCGCCGTTGATCAGCGCGCCAGCCATCTGGATTTCAACCAGATCCTGCCGCCCGAGCATCGCCGTTGCACCCAGCACCATCAGGCGCTTTTCGCGGATGGTGAACGCCTCATTCCCCCACAAGTTGGCAAACTGGTTGCCGACAATTTCCTGATTGAACGGCGAATCCTTGAACGGTGTGACCATGGCTGATGTGCCCGGACCATAGACTGCGTCAAATACTTCGAGGCCCTTGGCCCAGTTTTCATCATTCATAGCTCTTCTCCCGAATTTGAAGGTTCAATCGGCGATCGGCTGGCCAAGGGGGTATTCCAGACCGGAGGTCGACAAGGCGTTCTCTACGATCAGTTCGACCATTGGCAGCCGGGCACCAAACCGCGCGGCCTCGGCAATGGCGACTTCAAGGTCCTTGAGCATCAGCATCTGGAAGTATTCACGCACCTTGGTCTCGGCTGGATCGTTTGCCGGATCAGGTCGCTTCACCATTGACAGGGCGCCTTCCAGTCCACCGCCGGAATTGGGATCGCCCGCCAGCGCCATGGTCAGCTGGTCCAGATCGACACCATAGTTGCGCGCGATCACCGCGCCTTCATACCCTGCGCGCATGCAACCGAAATACGTGGTGTTGCGTGCGATCTTGGCAGCCATGCCTGCGCCCGGCCCACCCATATGGATAACCTGCTGGGCAAAGCCATCGAAGATCGGCTTGGCCGCAGCCAGATCAGCGTCAGAGCCGCCCGCCAAGCAGATCAGACCGTTCTGCGCGGACTTCGGCCCGTTGGTGACACCGCAATCGATCAGGGTGACCCCGGCCGCGTCGCACAGAGCTCGCGCTGCTTCCAGATCGGCCATGGCTACTGTCGAGAGCAGGATCACCGTCTGGCCCGGCTTGCCAGCCGCAAGCACGCCGTCCGGACCGTCGAGCACCGCGATTGTCTGCGCGCCGTTCAGTACGGCGATCAAGACACAATCAGACGCAGCGGCAAGTTCGCGGGGCGTGGCCGACATCGGCGGTGCACCCGGAACATTGGCGGCAGCCTCTGCCCGAACGTCATAGATCGCCGCCAATTGCCCAGAACGCTGCAAGCACTGAGCGACGCCGCCGCCGATGCCGCCAAGTCCAATAACTCCGCCAGTATTCATGTCCATCTTCCTCTGATTGGGGCCGGAGCCGTTCAATTTGCCAGCACCATGCGCAGGCCTTGTTGCATTGTGCCGTCCAGACCGGCGGCCTCGAAATATCCCGGCACATCGGACCAGCGCTGCTTGATCTCGTCCCAAACGGCCTCAAGATAGTCAGCTCGCACGCCGATCAGCGCCTCGATCTGTCCCGCACTGGGCATGAAGCCGAAGCTGGCCATCATGCCCGGCTCGACTTCACCATCGCGTACCAGGTTCGCGCCGAAAATCGCCGATCGCATATAATCCTCGACGATGATTTCGCGGGACACCCCCGCAATTTCCAGCAGCAGGGCAATCGCTACGCCAGTGCGGTCCTTGCCCGCGGTGCAGTTGAGCAACATGGGCACTTCGCCATCGAGCAATGCCCCGGCAATCGCTGGCCAATGAGGCATCAGTGCGCTGACAACCTCACGATAGGTTTCCGCCATGGTTGAAATGGCAATTTCAGGCTCCGGGCCTTTGATCAGACGCTCCCGGCCTTCGTGACCAAAAACGCGCAGATCGGCGTTTACGTCCAGCCCCAGCCATCGGCAATCTGACCCGTGCCAGTCATGTGGCGCTTCCTCACGCTCGCGAGCTGAACGCAAATCGACAATGGCGCGAAAGCCCATGCCTTGCAGCACTGCGAGCTGATCGCTGCTGAAGTTGCGCGGCCCTTCGCTGCGGAAAAGTACGCCTTCACGCATCCGGCCTGTTCCCGCTGGAAGGCCGCCAAGATCACGAAAGTTGAGGCTGGTTACCGGCATGAATTCACCGCGCCGGATAGACGGGTATGGCCGAAGCCAATTGCGCGTAGAAATCATCGTCGAACCATACATGTTCGACATAGTGGCCAAGCGTGCCTCGTTCATCAGTGTAGGCATAGCGCATCAGATCGGCAAAGCCGCCGGTCCATGCCACGGGATGCGCTTGGGCATCGAGTGAGGCCATATGCGCTTCATAGTCGGTCAGCTTGCCGGTGATGCGCATGGCTACGTGATGGAAACACATCGCGAATCTGCCGTCAGCCGGAAGCGGTTCCGAGTGAAGCGGCGCAGAACCATGCAGCGGCTCGATCAACTCGATCTCGGTGCCGCCGACATTGGCCAGAGCGATCTTCAACTGAAACGGGTGCGAGGATTCGAGTCCCGGCATGTCGTTGGTAAAGACATGGAAGGCGGGGACATCGAATGTATCGCGCCAGACCGCCAGCGCCCGATCAAGATCGTTCGTCACATAGGCAATCTGGCTGTGCCGGGCGTTGGGGCGGGGGAACATCGTCAGGGCACCAACACGCTCGGCCCGCCCCACATCAGCCGCGCCAGGATGGGCGGCAACGTAACGACGAGAAAGCAGGTTACTTGAAACATCACGATGAACGCACCGAGCCGCTTCGCCTCATGGCCCCAGCCCGAACCGCTGGCGGCGATGCCCAGCTTCCGTTCGTGCCACCACAGGCCGTTCTCATCCTTGTTCGCCAGCAAGATGACGATCCACGTCGCCCAGAGTGCAAGGACAACAGGCCAGATAAGCGACATTCCCATGCCATTGGCGGCCGTCCACTGCGGGCCGATAACGGCATTGTACGACCACCAGCTTTGAGCGACGGCATTGCCTTCAGCCCAAAGCTCATAGGCTGAATAGAGCGGAAACACCGCGATGAAGGCCCACCAGTTGAGCGATACGGCGGGAAACTTGCGCGACAGCCACAGGGTCAGCATCAGCAGCGGGGTTATCGACAGCGAGAACCACCACCCCCAGCTGAGTGGAATGAACAGCGGTTTGATCGGCGTGGTATAGGCCATTCCCCCCCAGAACGGCAGACGGGCAAACACCGGATTCCACGACAGGTAGGCACCCCAGTCTCCAAAAAACTCCTGCCAGAAGCTCGATGACGCGGCGAGCAACAGGAGCATCATGACTGGCAAACGCTTGGTCCGGATCGCCCAGATTGCGCAAAGCACAAAGATCAGCGGCCAGAGATAGAAGCTGCCCGTCTCCAGCATCCAGGTGTTAACCGGCGGCGGCATTTCGGTTATGCTAGTCGGTTCCATCGCTGATCCCTCAAAAATTCGTCTGACACACTTCAGTTGTTCGCGATCTTGCCGCCATCGACGATCAGCGTATCACCCGTGTGATATCGCGACAGATCGCTGGCGAGGTAAACCACCGCGCCCCACAGATCGTCGGGCTGGCCCGCCCGACCTATCGGCGCTTTTGCCGCCACCATCCCGGCGATCATCTCGCCCATGGCGGGATCGGCCATGGTCATTTCGGTAATGATGAAACCCGGCGCAATCACATTACAGCGGATGCCGTGCGGACCAAGTTCGGCAGCGATACCCTTTGCGAGCGAGTTCAGCGCGCCTTTTGCCGCTCCGTAATGCGTCATCGTCGGCACGCCCTGAAAGATCGAACCGCTTCCGCACAGGATCATCGAACCGCCGGGATCGCCGGCCTGCGCGCGCTCGACCATGTGCCTGGCGACTTCGCGCAAGGTGAATACGACACCGTGCTGGTTGACGTCGATCAGCGCGTGATAGGTTCCAGCATCCATCTCGATAAACGGCTTCTGGCTCGCGATACCGGCATTGGCGACGACCGTATCGATCCTGCCCATCACCGCCAGCGCCTCTGCGACACCTGCGATAATCGACGATTCGTCCGAAACATCCACCGATTGCGCATGGACCTTCACGCCCAACGCACGCAGCTTGTCTGCCGCGCGTTCATTTGCGTCCGGGCGGCGGCCCCAGATCACCAGATCACTGCCGGCCCGCGCCAGACCCTCGGCAAAACCGAAGCCAAGTCCGGAATTCGCCCCGGTCACCAACGAGACCTTGCCGGTCAGATCGAAGAGATTCTGGGCCATGTTATCGTGCGCATCCTCAAGCCGATTTGTGTTCTGATGCGCTGGCTAACCCTGCACCCGATTAAGCCCGCATATCTTTTGGTAGGGCAAGGTTCGTTTTTCTGCCCGTTTAGGTTGCGCCGCGACAAGGAGAGTTTGGCATGGCGGCAAGCGGAGCGAAGGGTGAGGTGTTCGACATCACCGACATGCGCAATCCGGTGCTCACCGAATTGCAGCAGGCTGCCCTTGCCGGCGCCGCTCAAGCCAACTTCGATTTCTCGGCGGAGGCAATTCTTGGCGCAGCGCAGGCCCAGACCGGCCTCAGCGATTTCGGTGCCATGGATTTTGTCGAACGGCTGGAACTGTGGTGCCAATGCGTCAAGGAAGACAGCTTCCTCAGCCCGATTTCCCATGCCGCGCTATGGACGATGTTCCTGCGCTATGCCTCTGATCGCCTGCGGGTAGAGGATATCTGCAAACGCCATCCTGAAATCCTCGACATAGTCATTGATCGCCCGATCATTGTTGCCGGGCCGCCGCGTTCGGGAACGACCCATCTGCTCGGCCTGCTTTCCGCTGACCAGCGCCTGCGCTCGATGCCATGGTGGGAAGCCACTGCACCTGTCCCGACGGAAGCCGACGCGCCGCAAGCAGATGATGCCAATCCGCGCTGGACTCGCGCTGCTGCGGGTTGGGAACAGCAGGACGCGATGATGCCGCTGTTCAAATTCATGCACGAATTCTCGCCTGATCACATCAGCGAGGATATCGAACTGCAAGCGCTCGATTTTTCGTCATACCTGCTTGAATGGCTGGCACTGGTCCCGAAGTGGCGCGACTATTACCTCAACCACGACCAGAGCGGCACCTATGCCTACCTCAAAAAGGGTCTGCAGGTGCTGACTTTCCTGAAGGGGCCCAATCGCTGGGTGATCAAGTGCCCGCAGCACATGGAACAGTTACCGGTTCTGCGCGCCACCTTCCCCGATGCGACCTATGTGATCACCCACAGGGATCCTGTCGCCTCGATCCGCTCGACGCTTTCGATGTGGCTCTATGCCTCGCGCATTCTGCGTACGAAGAGCGATCCTGAGGAGCCCAAGGCCTATTGGATCGATCGCTATCGCATTCTGCTGGAGCGCTGCGTGCGCGATCATCATGTGTTGCCAGCGGATCAGACGGTGGACGTCTATTTTCATCAGTGGATCAAAAACCCTGACGCCATTTTGAGCGAGATCTACGCCAAGGCGGGGATCACGCTCGATGCCGAAACCCTCGCAACCCTGCACAAGTACCATGCGGACCATGACCCCAGCGTCAAAGGCCGCGTGGTGTTTGATCTGGAGCGGGACTTCGGCATTACGGCCGATGATATTAGGGAAAATTTCGAATTTTATTTCAATCACTTCCCGGTCGAACGTGAAGTGAGATAGCGCCCTCAGGAGATTAAATGTGACGACAATCAATGTGATCAATCGTGACGGCAGTTCAAAGGTTGTCGCAGCACAGCCCGGCCAGTCGCTGATGGAGGCGATCCGCGATGCCGGCGTTGATGAACTGCTGGCACTCTGCGGCGGCTGCTGTTCTTGCGCGACCTGCCACGTTGTCATCGACGACGCGGCGATGGGCTGGTTGACCAAGATGAGCGATGACGAGAACGACCTGCTGGACAGCTCCGATCATCGCACGGCCAACAGCCGCCTTTCATGTCAGGTGGCAATTACCCAGGAAATGGACGGAATGACCGTGACCATCGCCAAGGAAGACTGACGATGAGCAGCGCCCTTTCCGAGGTTCTGTCATTTTTCGACGAATGGAAGCCCACACTGGCTGACATGCTCGTGTCGATGGAGCGGCGGTTTACGGATCAGACCGTCTGGGAAAACGTGGGCCTGTCTCGGACGGTAGGCTTTGCCGAGGCAAAGGCCTTCATGGATGGCTTTGCACAGATGAAGCCAATCGAAAGCGGCGAGGTGATCGTTCACCACGCTGCGGAAGTCGGCAACATCGTGCTGACCGAGCGGACTGACAATTTCTACGACAAGGACGGAATTCTCATTGTTTCGATCACGCTGATGGGCGTGTTCGAGATGGACGGGCCCAAAATCATAGCCTGGCGCGATTATTTCGATACCGCGAAGGGCTTCTGATGATGGCCGCTGCCAAGCCTGTATGGGCCGAACTGCCTGTGCTGCCCGCCAACGAATTGGTCCCTTTGGTCCAAGGCTGGGAAGCGGCCGAAGTCGAGGGCGTCTGGGCACCGCAGATTTTTGGCGCGCCGTTCACCACGCTAGCCGCAGCAGCGGCGGTAACCAGCCGGATCAAGCTGGGCACCGGCATCGCCCTCGCCTTCACGCGCAGCCCGCTGGAAACTGCCTGTAGCGCAATTGATCTTGACCATATCAGCGATGGCCGCGCCGTGCTCGGCCTTGGCTCCAGCGCCGAAAGTCAGATCGAAGGAAGCTTCGGCATGAGCTATGGCAAGCCGCTGGCGCATATGCGCGAAGTGGTGGGACAAGTTCGTGAGGTTATCGCGCGCGGCCACACCGGTGAACTGACGCGGCTTGAGGGCGAATATTGCACGCTCGACCTTGCGCACTTCCGCCTGGTCCGCCCCGCCCGTCGCAGTGCCATCCCCGTCTATCTTCCTGCGGTATTCGAAAAGGCCTGCGAACAGGCCGGCGCCATTGCCGATGGGCTGCTCGGTCATCCACTGTGGACCACTCGCTGGCTGAAAGACCGCGTGGATCAATCGCTGAAGGCCGGTCTCGACAAGACCGGGCGCAGCCGGAGCGACATCGACGTCAACCTGATGATCTTCACCGTGATCAATCCCGATCGCGCCGAGGCCATCGCCGATGCGCGTGCCAATATCGCCTTTTACACCCAGTCACCGCAATATCTGCGCTACTTCACCGAAATCGGTTTCGGCAGCCAGGCACTGGCGATTCAGTCAGCCTTCGCGGCGCAGGATTATGACGCCATGGCGAAGGCCTGTCCGGATGACATGGTCAGCGCCATTACCATTCTCGGTTCGATCGACGAGGTGCGCGCACAAGTGGCCGAGCGCGCCGCCCATGCCGATTCCATTACTCCGGTCGTGCCGCAATTTGGTATCGAACCGGGCAAGGCGGCACTTTACCGCCAAAGAATAGCGGAGCTGTTTTATGGCTGAAGCATGGTGGGCTGTTGCCCGATCCGAGGAAGTAACCTCGGCCAAACCGATCAATGTCGATATCGGTGAACAGCCGATAGTCCTGTGGCGCGATCACCAGGGTGTGGCGCATGCCCTTGAAGACCGCTGCCCGCATCGCCGCGCCCCGCTTTCACTGGGCTGCGTGCTGGGCAATGGCATGATCCAGTGCGGCTATCACGGCTGGACCTATGAAGGGAAAACCGGCCATCTCAAGGACATCCCGAACCTGAAGAGCGAGGCAAAATTCCCCGCGCTCTACCGGGCCATACCCTTTGGTGTTGCCGAAAGCGGCGGTTTTGTTCGGGTTTGCCTCGATGCCAAGGCCCCCGCGCCAGAACCGGCTACAGCTACGATGCCCTTGGCTGGCACCGCCAATGTTGCACTTGACCACGAGCATTACATCGCCGCCTTGTTCGACGATCCCTCGCTCGTCCTGTCCATCCGGGGTGTGCGCTTCACACCTTACTTGCTCGCCGAACTGGCCGAGCAGAATGGCAAGCTTGTGCTTGAACGCTCGTGCCAGTGGGCAGGCCTGCACTGGCCTTCGCCCTTCAGCTCGGATTTCCCGATTACGCTGCGCATCTCGGCCGATCCCGTGACGGGGGAATGCGATCTCCTGTTGCGGGACGATGGGTTCAATCCGCTCCTGTCGGCCACTCTTGCCCCGGTTCCTGCCGCAAGAGGGGTTACGCAGATGCGCTGGCGCGCAAAGCTTGAAAACACCAGACCCGGAATCTCGGCAAAACTGATGGGAGTCGGCGCGCCATTTGCCGTCCACAGCACCATCGATGGCGCCGCCTTGCGGGTCCTGAAGCCTTCGGCTTCGATCCACGCCGTCACGCTGCGCAATGAAATTAATGCTCGATCTGCGCAGGTCAGCGCAGCCTGACAAATCGGAGAAGACGATCATGCTCGACGTCAAGGATACTGCAATCACGGACGACTTTGTCGATCCGATCACCGCAGACCCGCGTGAATTTGCTGCCAAGGTCAACGCCTGGGTGCCGCATGATATCGTGCTGAAGGATGCCTGGTTTCCACTTGCCCACAGCTCGGCCGTCACGAAAAAGCCGGTGCGCCGGGCGGTCTATTCGCATCCCTATTTCCTGTGGCGCGATCACGGCGTGGCCGTGGCGGCGGAATTTCACCCCTCAGACACCGAGCGGACGGCAAAGAGCAGCTATTCCGACAGCGAAGGCCGCTATCCGGTCATTGAGGAGTACGGCTATGTGTGGGGCTGGTTCGGCAACCCCGCCAATGCCGCGCCAGAACATGTCCCCAGCCTGCCTTATCTGCCAGAGGACGGCGGCCTGCCGTTGCACATGGTAGGTACCGTGCGTTTTGATTGCACCGCGCCGCTCAGCCTGGAGAATCTGATCGATCTGACTCATGCCGATTTCCTCCACGCCGACGTTGTAGGCGATGAGAAGATGGACAAGGAAACCGTCGAGGTGTTCCACGACAGTGAGACCATCACCATGGTCCGCACCTGCGTGAACAAGTCTGTCGCGCCGATCATGAAGATTTTCGGCGGGGTCAAATCTGACGTGCAGCAGGTAAGGCAGGTCATCCGCATTTACCTGCGCAGTCATGCCGCAATCGCCTATGGCAGGTTCAGCCCCGGCGACAACGTCCAGCTTTTCCATCCTTGCGTTCCGGAAACCCGCGACCGGACCCGGCTGGACTATGTGATCAATACGAGCAACGTGAAAAAATCCAATCTGTTCCGCTACCTGATGCCCAAGGCTAGCTACAAGGTTTCACGGCAGGACAGCTATATGACCAGCCCGCAAAGCCCGCGCTACATGCAGCCTGAAAAGCGCAAGGACTTGCATTCACCGCTCGATGAAGCCGGACAGAAGTACCGCGTTCTGATGCTGGCACTGGCCGAACGGCAGGCGCGCGGCGACTTTGCCTACCGCGATAATGTCAGCGCTGATTGCAGCGAAATCATAGGATATGACGGCAAATGAGCACATTGACGAACGCAGTCGGCGGTGAACGACGCTGGTGGGGGGTCATGCCCATTCTGCCTGCCCCCGTGATGGGCGGGATCGCAAAGCAGATGGAAGCCGTGGGCTTTGAAGGCTGTTTCTCGCTCCAGATCTATGGCCCGCCGTTCGTGCCCATGGCGGCCGTTGCCGCCATGACCGATACGCTGAAGGTCTCTACCGGCATTGCCGTGGCGGGAACCCGCAGTCCGGTCGAAACCGCCTTTGCGGCGATGGAACTCGATACGATCAGTCAGGGCCGTTTCGTGCTGGGTCTGGGCACATCGCTGCATAGCGCGATCTGCGGCATTTATGGCGAACCCAAGCGCAAGCTGCTGTCGCACTTGCGCGAGGTGGTCAAAGTCGTGCGGTACGTCAACGCCAATGCCCACAAGGGCATGGAACCGATCCACGGCGAATACTTCAACGCCGAATGGACAGAGATGATGCTCACCGCACCGCCCGTGCGCGAGGAAATTCCCATCTGGATCGCCGCGCTGAAGGACAAGCTGACCAGCCTTGCGCTGGAAATCAGCGATGGCCTGATGGTCCATGCCTTGTGGACGGTGGATTACACTGTGCAGAAGCAGGCCTTCATCGAGGCCGAGCTTGCCCGCTTTGGCCGCCAGCGCAGCGACGTGGAAATCAACGCCTGGCCGTGGATCGCAATCAACGATGACAAGCAGCAGGCGATCAATGACAGCCGCGCTACGGTTGCCGGTTATGCCGGCTACAAGGAGTATGAAACCTTCTTCGATGCCGTCGGGTTTGGCGACATGGCGCGTGACTGTCAGTTGGCTGCAGAGGACCACGGCGACCCATCGGGCGTGATCGACAAGGTCAGCGACGAGATGGTCGAAGCCTTCGTCAAATGCGGTCCGATTGATGAAGTTCTGGAAAAGATCGAGCCGTTCTGGGGCGTGGTCGATTCGCTCTGCCCAATGACGCCCTATCGCAACCTGACGATGGATCAGCTGACCAGCTACAACGGCGGCCTTTATGCCATGGTGGCAGAGGCCAAGCGGCGGCAGGCTGGCTGAAATTGACTGCGGGGGCTGCCCATGGCGGGCAGCCCCTGCTCATCATGCGACGATAGACTTGCCCGCGAGAAATCCTGTCACCATCGCAGGGCCGACATTGCAGCCATGGGCAGGCGACTTGCCCTGCCAGATCGAATTCGCATCCAGACCAGCCGCCCACAGGCCGCCAACAGGCGCACCGTTGTGGCCGATGACACGGCATTGGTCATCGATGCGCAGGCCGACCGTGGTGGACCCATCGCCGGGGAAGATCTCGACCGCATAGTAAGGGCCTTCGCCCAGGGCACCGAAGCAGGCGTTCGGTTTGTGCTTGGCATCACCAATCTCGATATCAATGCGGGTTTCGCCTTTGCCAAACTGGGTGTCCCTGCCGCTCGCCGCATCAAAGGAAACCTTGGCAGCGGTCGCTTCCAAACCGCGCGGATCCACCCCGATCTGCGCCGCCAGTTCGGCAAGTGTCGCGCCGGTTTTCATATAGCCGCAAGCGACCATCTCCTTGATCTTGCCGCCGCCGGGAAGGACCAGCCCCATCCCGTATTTCTTCACGAACCTGGCATTGGCAATGATGTGGGCGGGTACAGATTCCGTGGCGTGCATTGCCTCGACGAAGTGCACGCTAGCCTCGTTCCCGAAGCGCTCGCCACGTTTGTTGACCGCGATGCAACCGGGCTTGGACATGTCCATAAGATGCGCGAACCGCTCAACATAGCCGTCTTTGCGCGTTCGCTTCGAGGCGACTGTCCAGACCGCATTGACATGGTTTTCTGCCCCCATGGCCGCGCCCGCTGCAGTGGCAGCGTTGATGCCGTCACCGGTATTGTCATACGGCAGTATCGAGACGTGTTGCTCAGCAAACGGGATATAGGCCTTGCGCATTTCGGCATTGGCGGAGAACCCGCCAGAGGCCAGCACGACACCCTTGGTCGCAGCAATTTCTTTGACGACACCGTCGATTCTGGCCCGCACACCCGTGACCTGGCCGTCAGTGACTGTCAGGCCTTCTACTGGTGCGCTTTCAAACAGATCAACCCCCGCCGCGAGCGCCGAATGCAGCAGCCGGCCCGCCAGTGCAGTCCCCATGGTCAGGCGCGAGCCGCGGCCCAGCTTCTTCTTGTCGAGCGCAAAGCGGACCGCGATCTTGGCCATGTGCCACAGCGCGCCGGGAGCGGGCAGTCGCTCAAGATAGGGAAGATCGAACAGGTCGATCATCATGCCGCCCGGCGCGTTGAATTCCTCGCGCGGTTTGGCAAGACGATTGAAGTTCTCGCCGAGCTGTTTTCCGTCAAATTCGGCAGGAGCGAGCAGGCGGCCATGATCAGCCGCGCCTGGGACTTCGGGATACCAGTCGCTCGATGGCGGCGAGAGCAGGAAGTGGACGGTACTGTTAGCCTCAAGCCACTCAACCATGGCTGGTCCAGTATCGATGTAGGCATCAATCAGTGCCTTCTCAGCCCGGTTGCCAACGACCGCCATGGCATAGCCGCGCGCTGCATCGGCTGAATCCTGCACGCCTGCTGCCTGAGCCTGCGGACTGCCGGGAATCCAGACGCCACCGCCTGAAATGGCGGTCGTCCCGCCGAGATGCTCCGCCTTTTCCAGCACGGCCACCTTCAGCCCGGCCTTGGCAGCAACCAAAGCCGCAGTCAGTCCGGCAGCACCGGAACCCATGATTACAACGTCGTAATTCATCGCGTCACTCTCCTGCGCACATGATGGCGCGCATTGTCTTGTCGTCGATGCCAAGCTGACCGGCGCAATCGAGCGCGTCCCAATATTCGCGCCACCATATGATCTTGCCGATGGCATCCAGATCGAACACGCCCACGACATGGGTGGTTGTGCGCTGGCCGTTGGCGAGCTGGCGGACGGTATCGACCCTTTCGGTGAACACGGTATTCCCGGAAACTGCCACGTTCAGCGTGTTGCAGGCGCATTCGTCGTAGAGCTGGTACTGCCGCGCAAGCTCCTCGACGATGGCGTCGGCACCTTTGCGCACCGGGGCAATGGGCATGATCGGCTGATAGCGCGCGTCATCAGCCAGCATCGAGCGAAGTGCTGGCGCATCAAGCTTTTCGGTATGAAACAGCGCCAGAAAATCGCGCACGATCTGTTCAGCATTCATCGCCTCACCCCTCCATCGGACCAAAGAAGGCCGCCACTTTACCGGTGTCAAAATATTCACGGCCATGCACGATCTGCCCGGCGCGTATTTCGAAAAGGTCATGGTACTCATTGGCATAGACCCGGTCTCCGAAGTGGAATTCGGAGCGAATTTCAGCGGCCACCATGTCACCTTCAGCTACCATGCCGATAATTTCGACCTTGCGTGGATCTGCTGCCAACAACATGCCGCGAACGTCATCGGTGTAGGATTTGCGCGACACTTCACCGCGCCCGACGACCCACCAAGTGCAGTCAGGCGCCTGCAACTCCTCGATTGTATCGATGTCGCCGGCCGCCACGGCGCCCAGAAAGCGGCGCACGATTGCCTTGTTGGTTTCAGCGCTGTCCATCACTCGCCCTTCGCTATCGTCAAGCGAGGTCTGGCACAGGCCGCTCACCCCGCGCCTTTCCTTGGGCAGGTTGCTCCCCCTTCCCCTCTGCAATGCTGACCTTCGAAAAAACCCAAGGGAGAGATGCGTGGAACACCGGTCCACCGTCACAGGCTATAGCTGGTACGTGCTCGCTATCCTGACGCTGGCGCAGACCTGCCACGGCATGGACCGCGCCGTGATCGGATTGGTTCTCAAACCGATCGGTGACGAGTTCAGCCTCACTGGCCAGCAGCTCGGATTGCTTGCCGGTCTCGCCTATGGCTTGCCCTTTGCTCTCGCTGCGATCCCGTTTGGCTATGCAGTGGACCGGACCAACCGCAAGATTCTGCTCAGCTGCGCACTTACCGCTTGGAGCGGTGCAACCGCAGCTTGCGCGGCCGCCACCGGATACTGGACCCTGTTGCTGGGCCGTGCGAGCGTCGGCGTGGCCGAAGCAGGCGGATCGCCCACCGGCATGTCGATCCTTTCCGATTACTTCGGCTCAGACAGGCGCGCCACCGCGATTGGCATCTGGTATTTGAGTGCAGGTATCGGCTTTGCCATCGCCTTCTTCGCTGGAGGCATGATCGTCGAGGCCTATGGCTGGCGCTGGACTTTCGTGCTGGCCGGTATCCCCGGTATCCTGCTCGCCCCCTTATTGTTGATGACCTTGCGGGAGCCGAAGCGCGGTCAGATGGACAAGGCCGAGCCAGAACTCAACACCGGCCTGTGGTTGCGATTGAAAGAGCTTATGGCCCGCCCCGGCATCGCTTATGGGGTGGCAGCCATCACTTGCATCGCCATCGGCATTTACGGCATGAGCACCTGGTTGGCGACCTTCCTGGTCGAAAGCCGTGGCATGCCGCTGGCGCAGGCAGGCACAACCGTCGCAATAGCCTATGGTTTGCTGGGTTCGATCGGCGGGCTGGGTGCGGGCTGGGGGGTCGACCGGATCAATGCCCGGCGAGGTGGCTTCGATCCCGCCCGGACGGCACTTATCGCTTCAGCCATTCCCATTCTTACCGCGATGAGCGGCGTGGCCGCTGTCAGCCTGTCCAACGGCCCACTGGCAACGGCCTGCATCATGGCAGCAGGGCTATTCAGTTCGTCCTATAATGGCCCGGTCAACGCGATGATCGTGACTCAGGCTGGCCCGAACCTGCGCGGACTTGCGATCTCCACCGTCCAGACCAGCGCCAACCTGATCGGAGTCGGCTTTGGCACCTGGCTTATCGGCAGGATCAGTGACGAAGTCGGCGGCAGCGCTGGCCTCGCCTGGGGCATTGGCGCAGCGATGGTTTTCTGTGTGCTGGGCGGACTTCTGCTGATGCTCGCATCTCTACAGATCAAGGCTGGCAATAGTCACGAATTAGCTGTTTCAAGGAGTTGAATATGGATCCTCAGGCTCTTCCGCAATACAAAAACCCAGTGGTTGATCCCAACTGTGTGCCGCGTCCTTATCCAGCGAGAACCGATCACCTGCCGACATCGATGGACGATGTGGACGCTGAATGGCTCAGCCGGATGATGGGCTACAAATATCCCGGCGTGGTTGCCAGCAATATGGAAACGGTGGAACTGCTCAACAGCCACACCACCAAATGGCGGGTAAAGGTGGACTGGAACGCAGCGGGCATCGCTGCCGGCCTGCCCTCAAACCTGTGCATGAAGGCCAACTGGTCAGGCTCGTTCGACAATGTCGATATTCATGCGCTCGAGGCCCGGTTCTATCACTTCATGGTTCAAGAAATGAAAGTGCCGACCGCCAAGTGCTATTACGCCGATTGGGACGATGATGGCGGCGCCCACGGCTTCATCGTGCTGGAGGATCTTGTCCAGAGAGGTGGCCGCTTTGGCCACTCCACAAACGCCAATGGCGTCGACATGATCATTGAGAATCTTGAAGGTCTGGCCAAGCTGCATGGCAGCCTGTGGGGCAGCGACAAGATCAGCCTGGTCAATGCGCCGTGGCTCCAGACGCAGATGGATACGCCGGTCGATAGCGATCAGGTGCGGATCATGTGGCAGTGGATCGCGCTCAATCTGGAAGAGCCGGGCTTCTGCGCCATCGCGCCGAAGCATTACCTTGCCGATCCGCGCAAGGTGGAGCGCGCCTTTGACCGGCTAGGCGAAATCGAGCGTTCGCGCACGACCCCGCACTGCATCGTGCTAGGCGACTGCCACCAGGGCAATACCTATATCCTGCCCAGCGGCGAACGCCTTTGGCTCGATTGGCAACTGGTGCGCCGCGGGCGTCCATGGCGCGATCTGACCTATTTCGTGATCGGGGCATTGAGCATTGAAGAGCGCCGGTATCACCACAAGGACATGGTCAGGCAATACCGCGAATACCTGATCGCCACCGGCGCTCAGGGCGTTCCCAGCTTTGAGGACGCCTGGGAAGAAACCCGGTTGTGGGTGATGTACGGCATTCAGGCCTGGGTCGCCAATCTCGATGCCTGGGGTCAGAACGGTATCCCGATGAACGAGCGCTTTTTCGTGGCAGCCGAAGATTACGGCACCTGGCAACTTCTTGGAGAGTGACGATGGGATTGGTTGAAGGCAAAGTTGCAATCGTCACAGGCGCGGGCGCCAACATCGGCGAAGCCTGCGCAAAGATGCTCGCGGCGCAAGGCGCCAGCGTGGTGGTAGCAGACATCAATCTGGCCGGAGCGGAGCGCGTCGCGGACGAAATTGCCGCTGCGGGTGGCACCGCAATGGCGCACATGGTCGATCTGGGTGACGAAGCCAGCATTGCCGCCATGGTGGCCGCAGTTGTCGAGCGCTATGGTCGGATCGACGTACTGCACAACAATGCCGCCAACACAGGCGCGGGGCAGATGATGAAGGATGGCTCGCTCACCGCGATGGAGGCCGAAGTGTGGGACGCAGCTTTCGACATCAACACGCGCGGCACCATGCTGATGACAAAGCATGTCGCCCCGCACATGATTGCGAGTGGCGGCGGATCGATCATCAACACCAGTTCGGGCGTATCGATCCTCGGCGATGTGCTCAACCCGGCGTACAGTTCGTCCAAGGCAGCGATCAATGCACTCACCCGCAATACAGCGGCTCAGTTCGGCCGCGCCAACATCCGCTGCAACGCGATTCTGCCAGGCCTGGTGCTCAGTCCTGTGGCGCGTGCCCAGATGACAGAGGCGCAACTCGGCATGATCCAGCGCCACGTCCTGCTGCCGCGTGAAAGCGTAGCCGATGACATTGCCGGTGCTGTGCTGTGGCTGGCATCGGACCTTGGCTCGTTCATCACCGGCCAGATCATTTCGGTAGACGGCGGCATTTGCCACCACCAGCCGCACTACGCCGACATGCTCGACATGATGGCGGCGATGCAGGGGTAACACGATTGGCCCGGTCCTGCTTGCCGCAGAGCCGGGCCATTTCCTAAACCACCGGCATGATCTCTTCCGACACCCACTGCTGGCGATCAAGCCAAGCCTGCTCGCCGGTAATCCCCGGCGGAAGTGGCACGATGGTTTCAGTAATGCCCAGTTCCTTCAACCAGCCAATCTGATCGAGGATCTTCTGTTTGTCCGCCGTGCCTGGCGCGCGCGGATCGTCAAGAATCTCGTGATGCGCGCCTACATTGAGCATTTCCAGCGCGAAGAAGAAATCGAGACGGCGGCCATCGTATTCAGGCTGCGATTTGATGAAATCGATGCAGTCCGGGAAGGTTTCGGGCGGGGTGCGAAATGGCGACCAACCGTTACCGAACTTCGCCACCCGTTGCTGCACGGCCTGTGCATCGCCGCCGAACCATATCGGCACACCGGGTTTCTGCACCGGCTTGGGAGCGAAACCGCAATTGCGGAAATTGACGAATTCCCCTTCGAATTCGGGATCGTCCTTGGTCCACAACTCGATCATGGCGGCAACATATTCATCGGCCATGCGTCCGCGCTTGGCGAACGGCACGCCCAGCATATCGAACTCTTCCTTAAGCCAGCCAACGCCGAACAGCGCCTCCGCCCGGCCGCCCGACAGCCAGTCAAGCGTGGACCAACCTTTGGCCTGCACGATGGGGTTCTGCAGCGGCAGGATCGAGACTGACGAAGACAACCGCAGGTTTCTGGTTTGACCACCGATGTAACCCAGCGCGACCACGGTATGGAAATACCAGTCACCCGACAGCGCAACATGCTCCTTCGGGATGATGAAGTGCTCACCCAGCATGCACTTGTTGAAACCGAAAGCATCAGCGGCAGCCATCAACTTGCCGATGTCTGCGCCATTCAACGCCCCTTCCCATGGCTGAACCATGGCGGCGACTTTCATGCTGTTGGGCACGCCCACGTTGAGCTTCATGGTCTGCTCTCCTGATCGAACTTCATGGCTGCCTTGTGAAGGGCAGGCGCAGCTGCCAAACCTTCCCGATGGCAGGCCTGCTCCACTCGAAAGCCGCGGCTTTCCGCAAAACTCAGGTCATCTGGCGTATCGAGATCTGCCACCAGTCCCACGCGTTCCAGCACTGGCATGTCTGGGCATTGCGACGTATGCAAATGGCGGCTCATTGCACCGAAACGGAAATCGAAAGCCCCTCCGCTGGCAAGCGCCAGCGCATTAGTGCCATTGCCTGCACGGTCGGTCGCCATGGCCGATCCATTCGCTCTGGCGCTTGCGAGCAGGATGCTGACATCGGCAGCACAGACCAGCGGAAGATCGGCATGAATGACCATTGCCGGCGAACCACCCAGACCGATATGCCAGCGCTTCAACTCAGCATTCAGGCCCCGCCCCTCATCCTTGATCCAATCTCCATACCAGCCTCCGGGCCGCGCCGGTGAGAGGATGGCTATGCTGAGGACGTCCGGGCAATTGCGAAGAACGGCAACAACATGGCCTGCCAGCTGGCGCATCAGTGCCATGCGGCCACTCGTGTCCAGCACACCACTCAGTCGTGATTTGCTTCCCGTGCCCTGCTTTATCGGGACAATAGCCTGCCACTGGCGCAAGAAATCGCCGCCTCAGTCCGCGCTGGCCATCTGATTCAGGGGCCGACCATAGACTGTGCTCCGCTCCCTCAGGGGCCGGCCAATGCCTCGGGCCAACGCCTTCATCTGCGGCACGTCGAACAGTTGCCCGTTCATACCCCCGGCGGCCCGGGTGATAGATTCGTCCATCAGCACACCGCCAAGGTCGTTTGCTCCTGATTGGAGCATAACCGCGGCGCCGTCCGGCCCCAGTTTTACCCAGCTAGCCTGAATGTTGGGGATCGCTCCGTCCAGCGCGATACGGGCGACGGCGTGCATCAGCACAGCTTCGCGCCAGCTCGGGCCCGAGCGAGTCTGCCCCTTTCGCCAGTTCGGCGCTTCCATGTGGACGAACGGCAACGGAACGAACTCGGTGAAGCCGCCGGTTTCCTGCTGGAGCCGGCGCAGCCGTAGCAAGTGAATGGCCCAGTGATCGTAAGTCTCGACATGCCCGAACATGATCGTCGCTGTGGATTTTAGCCCAACCTTATGGGCAGCGCGCATCACTGACAGCCAATCATCGGTCATTATCTTGTCGGGACAAATAATCTGACGAATATCATCTGACAGGATTTCTGCCGCTGTCCCCGGCAAGGTCGCCAAGCCTGCCTGCTTCAGGCCGGCAAGATAGTCCACATAGCTAAGCCCCAGCGTCGTTGCACCGTGATGCACCTCGAGCGGCGAAAAGGCATGGACATGCATTTCCGGCACGGCGGCCTTCACGGCTGCGACAATGCCGCGGTAAGTGTTGCCATCATAGCTGGGATGGATGCCGCCTTGCAGGCACACTTCCGTAGCCCCGCGATCGCGGGCTTCGATCACCCGGCGGGCAATTTCGGCGTGATCGATATTGTAGGCCGGTCCGCGCTCGCTTTTGGTGCTGCCCTTGGAAAAGGCGCAGAAACCGCAGCGATAGAGGCAGATGTTGGTATAGTTGATATTGCGATTGATCACATGAGTGACAGCATCACCCACCCGATCCGCCCGCAATTCGTCAGCCACGCGGCACACGGCATCGAAATCGCGGCCTTCAGCCGTAAACAGTCGCGCGACTTGCCGCTGGGTCAGCTCCTCACCTTGCGAGACAAGGCCCAGCGTGACGGCAATCTGGGGATCGCGCCCTGTCACCAGTGACGGAAGCAGTTCCGGCACAGGTGCGCCAGTACCGGGATACCAGTCTACCTCTCGCGGCAGCCCGCGTGCATCAACCGCACGGCGGATGCGCGTGTGGAGCGCCGGGTCAGCCCAGCAGTCCACATTGCGCGCAAAAGCCGGACCGATAGCCAGTCGCTGGCGCAGATGCCGACCCGCAGCTTCAGTCTCGGTTTCAAGCTTCACCAGATGCGGCCAGGGCGCTTCCGGATTGACGTGATCGGGCGTCACCGGAGACACTCCGCCCCAATCATTGACCCCGGCTCGAACCAGTTGCCTCAATTCACCCGGCTGAAGATTGGGCGGGGCCTGAATTGTCATTTCCGGACCGAGGATCAGTCGGGCTGCAGCAATCGTCCAAAGGTGGTCACGCAAGGAGGGATCGCCTGAATTGCGCATCAACGTATCCGGCTTGGCCCGGAAATTCTGGATGATCACTTCCTGAATATGGCCGTATCGCGCATGCAGGTCGCGGATGGCCAATAGCGCCTCTACCCGTTCTGCACGCGTCTCACCGATGCCGATCAGCAGCCCGGTGGTGAAAGGGACCTTAGCCTCACCGGCAAGCCGGATCGATTCCAGTCGCGCCTGTGGATCTTTGTCGGGTGAGCCATGGTGGGGCATGCCTTTTTCGCACAATCGCTTCGATGTGCTTTCCAACATCAAGCCCATCGACGCCGCAAGTGGTCGCAGCGCTGAATAGTCTGCTGCGTCCATCAATCCCGGGTTGAGGTGGGGCAGCAAGCTCGTCTCATCCAGCACCAGCCTTGCCGCCGCTGCCACATAGTCCAGCGTGCTGGCATAACCGCGTTCGGCAAGCCAGTTTCGAGCAGTGGCATACCGGGCTTCCGGACGATCCCCCAAAGTGAACAGAGCTTCGCGGCAGCCCGCCAATTCACCTGCACGGGCAATTGCCAGCACCTCGTCGAGTTCAAGATAGGGCGATGCCAGCTCTGACGGGCGCCGGGCGAAGGTGCAGTAATGGCAGACGTCACGGCACAATTGGGTGAGCGGGATGAACACCTTGCGCGAATAGGTCACCACCGCGCCGTGCCCGGCAAGTGTCAGCGCCTCAGCATCGGACATCAGCGCTTCGAGCGGACGAGTTTCCAGCCGGTCTAGCCAGTCCTTCGCGTCTTCGGGTTCCCACCAGACTTTCATGTTCCGCACCGCCGGCCAGATCAGATCGCTGTACGATCCGCGCCCTTGAGCGACAGTATTTCGCGGGCTTCGTCAGGCGTGGCTACGGAAAGCCCCATGCCTTCGATGATCTTGCGCGCGGTCAGCACCTGCTGCGCGTTGGTTTCAGCCAATTTGCCAGGCCCGGCCCAGAGCGAATCCTCCAGCCCGACGCGAACATTGCCGCCCATCGAAGCGGCCATGGCGACGATGCTCATCTGTTTGGCACCTGCGCCCAGCACCGACCATTCGTATTGATCACCGAAAAGCCGGTCCGCGGTACGCTTCATGTGCATCACGTCATCCGGATGGCTGCCGATGCCGCCCAGAATGCCGAAACAGGTCTGAACAAACAGCGGTGCCTTCACCAGTCCGCGATCGAGGAAGTGCGCCAGATTATAGAGGTGACTGGTATCGTAGCATTCAAATTCGAACCGCGTACCCAGCGGGGTGAGCAATGCCAGCAAACCCTCGATGTCCTTGTAGGTATTCTTGAACACCAGATCGCGCGATGCTTCGAGCAGCTGCGGCTCCCAATCGTGCTTCCAGTCCTTGTAGCGGTTGAGCATCGGGAACAGGCCAAAGCCCATCGTGCCCATATTGAGGCTGGCAACCTCGGGCTGGAACCGGGTTGCGGGCCGCAACCGCTCTTCCAGCGTCATCGATGGGTGGCCGCCCGTGGTCAGGTTGATCACTGCGTCAGAGCGTTGCTTGATAACCTTGAGGAAGGGCTCGAACAAATCAGGGTTCTGGTCCGGCCGGCCATCAACCGGATTGCGCGCGTGCAAATGAATTATCGCGGCGCCCGCCTCTGCCGCACCAATCGCAGCCTCTGCAATTTCGTCGGCCGTAACCGGGAGATGCGGCGACATGCTGGGCGTATGAATGGCGCCGGTTACCGCGCAGCTGATGATTACCTTGCCCTTGGCCAATTTCCGCTCCCGTAAGTTCCGATGAACCAGAAGCCCCTTTTAGGCCGTCACCTACGAGATCAGCCTTTCGCAAGATAGGCGGTCAGGACAAAATCCCGTACTGCCGCGCGCGGATCACGGCTTGCGGCCGGCGGCGGACACCGAGCTTATCGTAGATCTGCTGCATGTACCATTTGACCGTGCCTTCGGTCAGGCCAAGCCGGTCACCGATCTCACGATTGCGCAAACCGCCGCTGACGAGCGTCAGAATCTCAACCTCGCGAAGCGAAAGGCCGCTGGCCAGACCGTAATCATCCTCTACCTCGTCCATTTGCGCCGTCCCCTTGAGCACGGAGACAAGTTTGGCGGCAAATTTATCGACGGGCGTATCCAGTGTCGGGCCGCTGCCATAAGCCTCGACCAAAAGCGCGCCGATAGCCTCCCCTTCATCAATGAAGGGACGAATCCAGCCGCCGGGTTCGGCCAATTCAACTGCGGACCGTACCGATCTCCTTGCCTCCGACCGATTGCCCGACAGGACCGCAATTTCCGCCAACAACAACTCAAAGGTTACAGCCGAACGCACTGCACCGCGTTTGCGGACAAATTCCAGCCATCGTTTGGCGATCTTGCGTGACCGGACGAGCCTGAAGCGATGCATTTCCAATCGCAACCAGGCTGTGGCCATCCATTCGTTAAGCCGGGTTGGGTTGAGCGTCGGCACAGGCTCGCCTTCAAACTGCAGATCGCTCGACCAGAAAAGCTGCTCTGCCTGCTCCAGTTGCCCCAGCTTTACGAGCATGCGGATCTGTTCGGAAATCACCAAAGCCCGCAGCCGGTCCAGTCCGCATTCGATGGCAACCAGATGCGCCTCTTCCAGCCCCGATAGCGCCGAGGCATAGTCACCTTCGGCAGCCGCCAAACGTGCCCGTACAAGATAACCGGACGCCAGCTGGTCAACGAAACCCCATTGCCGGATCGATGGAAGATAGCCCTCGACCAGTCGGGCGGCCTGTTGCAGTTCGCCGCATTCGTAGTGGATTTCGGCAAGCGGCAAGGCCGGCAAGGCGGCAAGGCCCGAAACCTGCCCTTCCATATCCATGGCAAGAGCATGGGCTTCCGTCAGAAACTGGCGAGCCATCTGCGTCTTGCCCTGTGCAACCAATGTCGGCGCAACCGAGGATTTCAGCGCAATCGAGGCAAAATCGGACCCCGGACGACCCAGCGCCTTTCTGAGCTCCGCTTCCAGCCGCAACATGTCATGAAAATGATAAAGCTCGCGGCGCGCCGACAGAAGCTGTGCCAGCAAGGTGCAGCTCAGATAGGGGTGGTCATCGCCTAGATCATCCAGCAAGATTTCAGACTGACGCTCGACCAACACCATGTTGTCACGCGCCGCTTCCAGCATGATCCGGCGATGACGGACGCGCAGGCCCATCTGCTCCGCCGCATGACAATCCATCGTCCCGTCAGTGACCTTTGCAGCTACGGCCACTTCAGCGGCTTCGATCAGGCGCTCCGACGATTTGAACGCGAGCCGGCGGCTGCGCCGCCATGACATTGCCAGCATCAGGGAGGGCCTGCTTTGCAACAGTTCCCAGGGCAGGTCGTTGGCCAGATCGTCGAGCCGGTTCAGCATGCCGCCGTAGATCATCGGGTCCGCCAGCAGTTCGAACTGGTCAGCCAGAAATTCCTTGTCACCGCTCTGCACGGCATGATCGAGAGCAAGTTGAAGCTCGCCATTCTCGGCGAAATAGCGACTGGCCCGGCGGTGCAGTTCAGTTGCCCGTTCCGGTGCCCGCATCATCAGGCGACCAAACACCATGTCGCGGAATAATTTGTAATAGCGATAGCGGCTGAGCTCTCGATCCAGTTCGTTCAGAAATAGGCCGCGCTCGAACACCTTTTCCAGCATGATCCGCGCGTCTTCGGTGTTGATCACGGCGGCGCAGGCTGACGGCGTCAGTTCGCCCAGAATCGAGGTGCCGACAATGAAGTCACGGATGTCCTGCGGCAGTCCCTCCATCACTTCTTCGTGAAAATAGCTGGCAAATTCGTGCCGGATTCCCGTGGCTCCGCCCTCGGGCGGATAGCCTTCTGCCATGTCGCGCTGCCAGGCACCCGCGGCGAGGACCAGACCGGCCGCCCAGCCCTGCGTATCCACAACGATCCGCTGCATTTCCTCTGATGGAATTGGAAATTTGACCTGCTGCTGAATCAAGCGCGCGGATTCTTCGGAATCAAAACACAGGTGGCGAACCCGCACTTCCAGCAGGTAACCCAGCGAACGCAGGCGAGCCAGATTGATGCTGCACTCGCCTCTTGTAGCAATCACGGTGGTCAAGGCATCGCGGGCGCTGGCAATAAGCTGCTCGATGAAGTCGCGGATATCCGGGCTTAGCAATTGCCCGTCATCAATGAACAGCATGGGCTTCGGGCCGGAAACATCCGACAGACTGGCAAGCCATGCCCGTGCATCCTGCTCAATCGAATCGTCGGCCGCCGGCAGATCAGCGGCAATCAGCGCCTGACGTAACGCCACCTTGAACGAGTCCAGCGAATCGATGCCCGCCCGGGCAGCGATCCACAAAACCGGGTGGCCCCGCTCGTGCAGCGTCTCGGCCCAGCGCAACATGGCTGTGGTTTTGCCAAAGCCTGCCGGACTGCTGACCGTGACCACGCGCGATGCGCAGACGTCATCGACCAGCCGTTCGATTGTCTCGCGGGTGACGTACTTGTGCGCTGCACGCGGCGGCACGATAGTTGTCGAAACAACGCCCATATCAGTCAAACTCTACCCAAGGACCGGGCGGACTGATTGTCCACCATCTGATCTGCGCTTCGTATTCAACAGGAATCTCGCAAGCGCAAGCGCCTTCTCCTACCCAGAGATAGGTGGCCAGAGCGAACAGGCATTCAAAGACAGGCTTGGATCAAGGTCACTGATCAAGTGCCCGACGATGGGAGTGATGCCGCGAATGGACTTCGAACTGCCTGAAGAACACCGCGCTTTCCGCGATATGGTGCGCCGCTGGGTGGATAATGAATGTCCGAAGGATTGGGCCCGCAAACTTGAAGCGGACGAACACAACTATCCGCACGCCTTGTGGGAAAAGTTTAGTGAAGCAGGCTTCCACGGCATTGGCATTGATGAAGAATATGGTGGCCAGGGCGGCGATGTCGTCATGCAAATGCTACTCGCCCGGGAATTGGCGCGGTCGCTTGGCGGCCTGTCGTGGATCTGGGGCATCACATCGTTCGCGGGATCTAAATCGATCGGCCTTTACGGAACGCCCGAGCAAAAGGCGAAGTACCTTCCCAAAATCGCGGCCGGTGAGCTCAAGGCCGCGATCTCCTTCACCGAACCTGCTGGCGGAACCGACGTACTCGGCAGCCTGACCACAACGGCCGATAAGGTTGATGGTGGCTGGGTGATCAATGGCGAAAAGATCTGGTCATCATCCGCGCACGTAGCCGACTATCTGCTCGTCCTTGCCCGCACGGATCGCAATGTCGAGAAGAAGCATCAGGGACTTACCTTGTTCTGGGTACCCGCCAGAAGTGACGGCGTAAAAATCACCAACCTGCCCAAGCTGGGCATGCGCTCGATGGGCAGTTCAAGCGTAGTCTATGACAACGTCTTCGTCGCCGATGAGAACGTCCTCGCAGAGCCAGATCGCGCTTGGTACACCTTGCTACCGACGCTGAACAACGAACGGATCATGGTCGGCGCGTTTTGCCTGGGCGTGATCGACGGCGTTCTGGAAGATGCGCTCGCCTACATGATGCAGCGCAAGGCCTTCGGCAAGTTCATCGGCCAGTTCCAGATATTGCAGCACTATGTGGCCGATATTGCCACGATGCAGCGCACCACCGAATTGCTGCTGCACTCGTGCGCCGACAAGCAGGCGCGCGGCGAGAATGTTGGCACCGACGCCAATATGCTCAAGCTGTTTGCCTCAGAAAACGCCAACAAGGCAGCCGACATGGGCATCCAGATCCTTGGCGGCATGGGCTATTCGGCGGAAACCGACATGCAACGATACTGGCGTGATTCCCGTCTGTGGCGGATCGGCCCAATCACCAATGAAATGGTCAGGAACGGCATTGCCGAATCTCTCGGCCTTCCCCGTTCGTTCTGAGTTCAAGGAAACCAATCCCATGAAAGCCCTGTTGCTCGAGACCACTGAAGGCCCTGAAGCCGTCCGCGTTGCCGAAGTCGAAACGCCCGAGCCCAAGGCGGGCGAAGTCCGCGTTGCGATCAAGGCTGCCTCGATGAACCACCGCGAGATGTGGATCGCGCGGGGACTTTATCCAGGCATGTCCCTGCCCTCGACAATGGGCTGCGACGGTGCTGGCATTGTCGATATGATCGGCGAAGGCGTCACTGGCATTTCGCTGGGTGACGAGGTGGTGATTTACCCAGGGCGCGATTGGGGTTCGAACCGCCATGCGCCGCAAACTGAATTTGGCTTGCTGGGCATGCCGCATCCAGGAACCATCGCCGAATATGTCTGTGTTCCAGAAGGCAATATCGCACCCAAACCCAAGGGGATGAGCTGGGAGGAAGCCGCTGCAACTGTGCTCACCGGGCTCACCGCCTGGCGCGCGCTGATGTTCAAGGGCCAGCTCCAGCCGGGCGATACGCTGCTGATCAGCGGCGTTGGTGGCGGCGTGGCGACCTTTGGGCTGGCATTTGCCGTAGCGCTGGGCGCAAAGGTCTTTGTCACCGGCGAAAGCCAGGATGTGCTGGATCGCGCCATGGAAATGGGTGCGCTGGGTGGGTTGCTCTTTACCGATCCCGAATGGCGCAAGCAGGTCGGCAAGCTCACGGGCGGCATCGATGTCGTGCTCGATGGCGCTCCTGCACCGAGTTATGCCAATTATGTCCGCGCGATCAATCCCGGCGCTCGCATCGTGATTTATGGATCCACCGCGGGCGACAAGTTCGAAGTGACTGCCACCGGCATCTTCCTCAAGAGCGCCAGTATCGTCGGCAGCCAGGTTGGCGATCCGCAGGACTTCCGCGACATGCTGGCCTTCATCGACAAGCATCAGATCAAGCCGGTCATCGAAAAGGCATTCCCGCTTGCCGAAGCCCGCGAGGCACTCCTCTACCTCGAAAAGCAGCACAAATTCGGCAAGGTGGTGATCACGGTATGAGCGGCCTCTTCGATTTGACCGGCAAGACTGCGCTGGTCACCGGCGGCGCACAAGGACTTGGCAGGATGATTGCCGAGGGCCTGTTGCGCGCCGGCGCGACCGTGGCAATCACATCGCGCAAGGCCGATATCTGCGAGGCAGCAGCAGCCGAAATGGCCGCTCTCGGCACTTGCATTGCCCTGCCTTGCGATCTGTCCTCTCCCGAGGCAGCGGTCGAACTTGCGGCCCGGGTGCGCGACGCCTTTGGCGGCAAACTGCATGTGATCGTCAACAACGCCGGCAAGACCTGGGGCGGCCCGCTGGACAGCTTTCCCGACAAGGCCTGGCCCGGCGTCATGATGGTCAACGTGCAGGCCCCCTTCACCCTGATCCGCGAGCTTCTGCCGGAACTGGAAGCCGCAGCTTCGCCGGAAGATCCCGCCCGGGTCATCAATATCGGCTCGGTAGCAGGTAAGGTCACCGAGCGTCTGAATGCCTATTCCTATTCGGCGAGCAAAGCGGCGATTCACATGCTGAGCCGCGATCTCGCGGGTGATCTTGCCCAGCGCAATATCAACGTCAACGTTGTCATGCCGGGCTTTTTTCCGACCAAGATGACCGCGCATTTGCGTGACGACGAGGCGGCTGACCCAACTGTTCTGGCCCATATTCCGATGCATCGCATGGGCCGTGCCGACGAGATCGCCGGCGTGATTGTGTTCCTGGCATCGCGTGCAGGCGGCTATGTCACCGGCGCCGAAATTCCCGTCGATGGCGGCGTGGTCGGGTGCGGCTGATATCTCCGTGCATGTCCGACCTATCCTAGGAAAGGCCCAGCAAGGCCGCGACCACGCCAGTCTGGCAAGGCTGGCGGATAATGCAGCCCGCCAATGGAGAATTCTGCCTTGTCAGGGATGAGCGAAGATCCTGCCCGGATACGCATCAGTGTCAGTCCGCTGGGCGACATGCTGTTGAAGTCATGGGACCAATATCCGAACAAGGAAGCCATCGTGTTTCCGTCCGGACGGCGGACCTATGACGATATTACCCGGTCCGTCCTTCGCCGCGCGTGCGGACTTATCGGGCTGGGAATCAAGCCAGGCGACCACATCGGCATCTTGTTGCCATCGGGCACCGAATTCATCGAAACGCTGTTTGCTGTCTCGATGGTTGGCGGCATTTCGGTATTGATGAATGCGCGCTACCGGGCCCCTGAAATTGCCTATGTTGTCGAAAATGCCGATCTGGTTGCGGTCATTACCAACAGCGAATCCGATGATTTTGTCGATTTTGCAACGCGGCTGACCGAGGCCTTTCCGGCAATCGCTGACTGCACAGACCCGATGGCTCTGTCGCTTATCGCGGCGCCAAAGCTGCGCCGGCTTATCCTCCATGGCGGCAAGCAGGCCGCAGGCTTCATCGGACAGGCTGATTTTGAAGCCGCCGCGCTATCCACTGACGAAATGCTGGTGCACGAGGCACGCCTTTCGGTCCGGCTGCGCGATACCTGCATGATTCTCTACACATCAGGCACATCGGCAAACCCCAAGGGCTGCCTGCTGAGTAACGAAGCAATTTGCCGCGAAGCGAGCAATCTGGCGCGCAATCGCTGGGCATTCACCGCTGATGAGCGCGTGTGGTCGCCAATGCCGCTTTTCCATATCGCTGCAATGCTGGCGATGCTCGGCGCGATCGAGGTGGGCGGGACATTCATTGGCCAGCCGCATTTCGATCCGGGCGAAAGCCTGCGCCAAATCGAGGCCGAAAAGGCCACGATGGTGTTTTTGCCATTTGTCACTTTTCATCAGGCAATGATCGCCCATCCCGCCTGGGACAGCACGAATATGAGCTCGGTCCGGTTGATGAACAGCTGCTTCAGCCAGATGCCCAAATCCGTTGGCGATGCCTATCGCGCCAAGATGCCTGGCGCTTTGCAAGTTGGCACATTCGGCATGTCGGAGGCGAGCGGCATTGTCTCCACTGGCGGATACGACATGGATCCGGAATTGGGGTTCGAGGCTCTGGGCTACCCGCTCAAGGGCATTTCCGTGCGAATTGTGTCTCTCGACACCGGTGAAGATGTACCGGTTGGCCAGCGCGGCGAAGTCTGGATCCGGGGCTATAACATGCTCGACGGTTATCATCGTGACCCCGAAAAAACGGCAGAAGCTATCGATTCTTCTGGCTGGTATCACAGCGGCGACATTGGTTCGGTTGATGCAAACGGCCACTTGCGGTTCCACGGCCGCTTCAAGGATATGCTCAAGGTTGGCGGTGAAAATGTCGCCGCAGCCGAAGTTGAAGCGCTGTTCGATGCGCACGATGCCGTTGAGCTCACGCAAGTCATCGGAATTCCCGACGCTCGACTGGAGGAAGTTCCGGCAGCCTACGTCAAACTCAGGAACGGATCGGTCTCTGCCGAAGAGCTGATCGCCTATGCCAAAGAACGCATCGCCTCGTTCAAGGTGCCGCGCCACGTGCGTTTCATCGAAGAATGGCCCATGTCCGCTTCCAAGATACAGAAATTCAAGCTTCGCCAGCAATTGATGGCAGAGCTTGGGTTGAAAGACTGAGGAGCCAGGATGCGGGTTATTATCACAGGAGCAGCAAGCGGCATTGGCCGGGCAGTAGCAGAGCTTCTGGCTGCTCAAGGCAGCGGCCATCAGATGCTGCTGACCGACCGCGACGTCGATGGTCTGGCCACTGTAGGGGGAGCGATCGGCGCTGCTGCGGGCACCTGCGTAGTGGACCTCTCCAGCCCGGATTGCGGCGACTTGATCGTCGCGGCGGCAATTGCCCACATGGGCGGGGTCGATGCGGTAGTCAGCAATGCCGGAATTATTGCCGGAGCGCCTCTGGTCGAACAGACGGTCGACTTGTTCGATCGAATCTACGCGATCAATACACGCGCGACCTGGCTGCTGGCCAAAGCAGCTCACCCCCATCTGGCGGCCAACCGCGGTGCCTTTGTTGCAACCGCATCAATGTCTGCCACGCAGCCCACGCCGGGCCTTGGTTTCTATTCCTCGAGCAAGGCCGCCTTGTTGATGCTGGTGCGCCAGTTGTCTCTCGAATGGGGGCCAGATGGCATCCGCTGCAATACGGTGTCGCCGGGGCCGACCTATACCCCGATGACGCAGGCCGGATATGCCGATGCGGATCGCCGCGCGGCCCGCGAAGCCATGATTCCACTGCGAAAGTTGGGCATGGCCGAAGATGTGGCAAATGCCATTCTGTTTCTGATTGGCCCTGGGGCCAGCCACATCACCGGCATCGACATTCTCGTCGATGGCGGGATGAGCAATAATCTCATGCCCGCAACCGGTGGTGGAACCGGGCAGCAGGCCAGCAAATAAGCCATTATTCACGGAGAGTAACATGCGTCTCGCACGAGTAACCAAAGACGGCAATATCGGCTTGGCCGCCCTTGCAAGTGGCAAGGTTACCATTGCCTATGGTGATGATATTGCCGATCTCGACGCGCATATCGCGGCGGGAACGCTTGCCCAAGCCGGCGCGAAAGCCGGGGCGGGAGAGGCAGTGGATGAAGCCAGCCTCACCTTTCTGTCGCCTCTGGTCCGGCCTTCCAAGATCATCTGCCTGGGACTGAATTACCGCGACCACGCCGAAGAAGCCGGTCTTGGCATCCCCGAATTCCCGGTCCTGTTCGCCCGATTCCCGTCCAGCCTGATCGGCCATGGCGCACCGATCATCCTGCCCAAAGTGTCGAGCCAACTCGATTGGGAAGCCGAACTGGTCGCAGTGCTGTCCAAGGGCGGAAAGAACATCGCCGAAGCCGACGCGCTGGATCACGTTGCTGGCTATTCTGCATTCAACGACGGCTCCATTCGCGATTATCAGATGCGCACGCCGCAATGGACAGCCGGCAAAAACTTCGACGATACCGGTGCCTTCGGACCATGGCTGGTGACGCCGGACGAATTGCCAGCCGGTGCGGCAGGGCTCAAGATCGAATGCCGCGTGAACGGACAGGTCATGCAGAACTCGAACACTGACAAGCTGATCTTCAATGTTGCCCGGACAATTTCGCTACTCTCCACATTCATGACTTTGGAAGCCGGCGACGTGCTGGTCATGGGTACCCCTGGCGGTATCGGCCTTGCCCGCAACCCGCCGATTTTCATGAAGGCAGGTGACGTCTGCGAAGTGGAAATCGAAGGCATCGGCGTGCTCAGAAACCCGATTGTTGCCGAATAACAAAGGGATGACCTTTCCAGGCGGAGAGGCAGGCATACAGGAGAGAGTGATGAAGCGCCCGAACGTTTTGGCTGTCCATTCGATCGACCACTTCGCGCTTGAAGTGCCCGATCTGGAGGAAGCGCGCCATTTTTATGACGCCTTCGGTCTTGACGTGCGTGACGAATCTGGCGGGCTGGCACTCTACGCCGCAGGCCAACCGCATTGCTGGGGCCGCCTTTACAAAGCCACTGCAAAGCGCCTGCATTATATCTGCTTTGGCATCTATGCCGAAGATGAAGCTGCATTCACCGCACACCTAGACGTTCTGGGCGTAAAGCGGATTGGCGCACCGCCAGGTGCGAACGCAGACGGTATCTGGTTCAAAGGTTTTGATGGCCTCCCACTCAATATCCGAGTCGCGGAAAAAGTCACGGCTACCGACAAGAGCAGCTTCGTGACCCATTCGGTTGCCGCCGGGGAAAGCGGTGCGGTGTTCAATTCCTCTGCCCCGAAAACCCATCCCCGCCGCCTGTCACACTTTGCGATATACACTTCGGATGTTATCGCCGCGACAGCCTGGTACGAGCAGACCCTTGGCCTGCGCCTGTCGGACGGAAGTGGTCCGGTCGTCGCGTTCCTGCACGGGGCGCATGGCAGTGATCATCACCTGCTGGCACTGGTCGGTTCCACTCACCGTGGCCTTCATCACATGAGCTGGGATGTTGGCTCGGTTCAGGAGATTGGCTTGGGTTCGGCGCAGATGATGCGCGCTGGTTACACCAGAGGCTGGGGCGTCGGCCGCCATGTGCTGGGTGCCAACTATTTCTATTACGCCAGCGACCCGTGGGGTAGCCACTCCGAATATTCGGCGGACATCGATTTCATCCCGGCAGACTTTGACTGGCCGGCCAACGCGAACCACGATCCGGGCGACAGCTTCTATCTTTGGGGTCCAAACCTCCCTGAAGGGTTTATCGACAACACTGAGCCCACCGGAGCCTGAATGATGACGACATTTGTCCTGATGCACGGCGGCGGAATGGGTGGCTGGACCTGGAAGTTCTGCCGCGAGATCCTCGAAGCCAAAGGCCACAAGGTCTTTACGCCGACCTTCACCGGCTTTGGCGAGCGGGAGCATCTGATCAGCCGCAGTGCCGGAAATGACGTTCATGTGCTCGATGTGGTCAATGTCCTCAAGTATGAGGATCTGACCGATGTCGTGCTGGTCGCACACTCCTATGCCGGAACCGTGGCACCCGGCGTGCTGGCGCAGGTCGGGGACCGGGTGTCCCGCGTGATCTTCCTCGATGCAATCATCACTCATGCCGGGGAGCGCATTGCCTCGCTGATGGGATTTGCCAGTGAGGCAGAAGCTGCCGGACTCGATGCCATGCTGGAGGCGGGTGAAGGCCCGGTTGGTTCCGGCGTCCATCTGCAACAGCGTGAAATGGCCAAGCAGCATCCGCACATGATGGACCGCGAACGCGAGACGTGGCTCCTCGATCATCTGTCTGATCAGCCGATGCGTGCAACCAGCTGTGCGATTGCAGTGGGCGCAGAAGCGATCACTCATCCCGCAGACTATGTCGCGGCGCAGCACACCATCATGGGTGCCATGCATGACCGCGCCCGCGCGCTCGGCTGGCCGGTGCATGAACATCCCGGTGACCACGCCTTCAACGTTGGCGATCCCGAAGGCGTCTGCGCCATCATCCTGAAGATTGCCGGCTGATGGACATTTCAGGACTGTTCTCGATCAATGGGCGTGTCGCTCTGGTCACCGGGGGAAGCGCGGGCATTGGCCGGATGATCGCCACCGGGCTCGCAGCGGCCGGTGCGCGGGTCTATATCTGCGCCCGTAACGCCGAAAAGGTCGCGAGCGCCGCCGCAGACATTCCCGGCGACGTCATCGGTCTTGCCGGCGACGTATCGACCGTCGAAGGCATTGCCAAACTGGTGGCTGAAATTTCCAGGCGCGAACCGGCCCTGCACATTCTGATCAACAACGCCGGAACCCTGTCTGATGCGCCGATCGATGCCTTTAGCGAGGACCAATGGGACTCTGTCCTGAACCTAAACCTGAAGACGCCATTCTTCCTGCTGCAAAAGCTGCTGCCGCTGCTGCGCGCTGGTGGCAGCGCAGAGCGTCCGTCATCGGTCATCAACATCGGTTCGGTTGGAGCGCTCAAGATCGGCCCACGCGAGGTTTACAGCTATCAGGCCTCCAAAGGTGCAATCCACTGGCTGACCAGGTCTCTGGCCAAAAAGCTGGCGGCAGAAAACATTACCGTGAACGCGATTGCACCTGGTTTCTTTGAAAGCGACATGACCGTCATTACCGATGACGCGATGCGCAAGATGGTGGAATCCGCCGTCCCGCGGGGCCGCACTGGTACGCCTGAAGATGTGGCCGGAGCGGCAATCTATCTTGCCTCGAGAGCAGGAACCTACGTCACGGGATCGGTCCTTGCCGTTGAAGGTGGGCTCTCGATATGAGCCAGGCCCATTTCGTCGCCATCGGCGGAACAACCCGGTCTGGCAGCTCGACCGAACGCGCGCTGGCTGCCGCTTTGGGATTTGCCGAAGCCCGCGGTGCAAAGATCACGCTGCTCGGCGCCGAGGCCATTGCATTGCCACACTATGCCCCGGAAAAGCCGGATCGTAGCGACGAAGCGCGCCATCTGGTGGCAACAATCCGAAGCGCTGACGCAATCATCATCGGTTCGCCGGGTTACCATGGGGCCATATCTGGCCTGGTCAAAAATGCGCTGGATTACGTTGAAGATACGAGCCGGGATAATCGCTGCTACCTTAGCGGAATTCCGGTTGGCTGCCTTGCAACCGCGGCAGGATGGCAAGCCGCAGTGGCGACCATGACCCAGTTGCGCACAATCGTTCATGCGTTGCGCGGATGGCCAACCCCGATCGGCGTAGCGATCAACAGCATTCCTGGACCTGATGGCGGCGATCCAGTCGCCGCCGAGGCTGTTCAAAGCCAACTCAGCTTGATGATCAATCAGCAATTCGAATTCCTGCGCGCTTAACGCACCACCCTGTCTAGCGATAGGTGATCAGATCCAAGGTCGCTCTGAAAAGAGTCGGGAATTCTGGGAAAGTTGTGAAGCATGGATTTTGACCTCACCGAAGAACAGGCTGCGTTTCGCGACATCGTGCGCCGTTGGGTGAACGCCGAGCTTCCCAAGGACCTTATGCGAAAGCTTGAAGCCGACGAGGAAAATTACCCCTTTCCGATCTGGGAAAAGCTGAAGGAGCAAGGTTTCTTCGGCATCGGAATTCCGGAAGAATACGGCGGCCTTGGCGGCGATGTGATCATGCAGATGATTTTTGCCCGGGAAATGGCGCGCACTGCGGGTGGCCTCCTGTGGGTCTGGGGCCTTACCTCGTTCGGCGGAGCCAAGCTGCTTACCGTGGCGGGAACCGAGGAACAGCGACAGAAGTGGCTTCCACAGATGGCTGCTGGCAACCTGCGTGTTTCCCTGTCGATGACCGAACCCGGCGGTGGAACCGATGTGCTTGGCGCGATGCAGACTTTTGCCGACAAAGTCGATGGTGGCTGGCTCATCAATGGCGCCAAGATGTGGACCACGGGTGCCAAGGCTGCCGATAAGTTGTTGCTCTTGGCACGTTCCGATCGCCAAGCAGAGAAGAAACATCACGGCCTCACTGCATTTTTCGTCGATGCGAAAGCGCCCGGGATCACCTCCACCCTTCTGCCCAAACTTGGCATGCGTGGGATGGGAAGCTGCTCTGTTATTTATGACAACGTATTCGTCCCTGATAGCGACGTGCTGGGCGAACCACATCAGGCATGGAAAGCTATGCTGCCCAGCTTGAACAACGAACGCATCATGGTTGGCGCGCAGTGTCTGGGTTCGATCGACGGCATCCTCGAGGACGCGTTGGATTACATGAAACAGCGTCAAGCATTTGGCAGACCCATCGGGCAGTTCCAGATCCTTCAGCATTATGCGGCTGATATCGCAACGTCACAGAAGCTGGTCGAGTTGCTGCTTTACAATGTGGCATGGATGCAGGCCAAGGGACTGCCTTGCGGCAATGAGGCGAACATGCTCAAAATGGTCGCAACCGAACGCGCGGTCGAAGCTGCGGACCTGGGCATCCAGATTATGGGTGGGATGGGCTATTCCACCGAGACCGACATGCAGCGCTATTGGCGCGATCTTCGCATCCTGCGCATGACGCCGATCTCGAATGAAATGGTGCGCAACACCATTGCCGAAAATCTCGGCCTGCCGCGCTCGTTCTGAAAAGGCCATTTCGATGGAGGAACTTCCACCCGCCCCCGCTGTTGCCGGCACCTCGCTGGATGGCACTAAGCTGCTCACGATCACAGCGGAAGAAAACGCCGCGCTGTGTCGTTCGACCGGGGTGGAGCCAACCGCAGATGGCTCTGCGCACCCGATCTATTATTACATCGCCACACAGGTCGCGATGGGCAAGACCGTGGCGGGCATTTGCGAAACCTGTGAGTTCGATGTCGAGGATGGCCCGATGATGGGGTCATCCGGCGTGCGCTTTTCTGCGCCGCTGATGGTCGGCGAAAGCTACAAGGTAACCGGCGAAATTCTAAGTCTGGTGCGGAAATTGAGCCGCAAGTTGGGGGTGATGGACGTGCTGACCTATCGCTTGCGCCTGCACCCGGCAGCGGGCGGGGATGCCGTGCTGGAAACCGACAACGTCTGGGTTCTCCCGCGCAAGGAGTTGGCTGCATGAGCTATTCAGTCGGCGATGCCCTCCCCCCTTTCGTCATTCCCGCCGCCAGTCCCGATGCCATGAAGCAGTGGGCCGTCTTCCTCGCTGATCCCAATCCGATCCATCTCGATGTAGCGGTGGTGAAGGCCAAGGGCTTGGGCGACAAGCGGATCAATCAAGGCCCGATGAACGTCGCCTTCATGATGAACATGCTGCTGGCAGCCTTTCCCGGGTGCCGCATCGAAGCCATGGATTCGCGTTTCCTCGACAACGTTTATGAAGGCGATCACCTGACCGCCTCTGGAACGGTGACGGCGGTTGATGGCAACCGGGTGTCTTGCGAATTCACTCTCGATGTTTTGGGTCGCGGAACGGTCAACAGCGGCACCGCCACTCTTGTTATCTAACTTTAGGAGACTTCTGATGCCAAGCGGACCTTTTGCCCATGTATGCATGGTTATTCGCGACCTCGATAAAGCCGTCGAAGACTGGACAAAAATCCTGCGTGTCCTTGATCCGGAATCGCTGGAAAAACGCATCGTCCGTTATGACGAGTTTTCAAGTGGTGAAGATGTTGGGATGAGGTGGGCCACCTTCGTCAATGAAAACTCGACAGAAATCCAGTTGATTCAGCCGGGCCCAGGCACACCTATGGGGCGTCGACTTGAAAAGGTAGGTGAACATGTCCACCATCTGTGCTTCACCACCGACGACGTTCCCGCTGCTATGGCGAAGCTCAAGGCCGAAGGCATCAGCCTGCCTGGCGACGGCGAAACCTACAACGATCCCGACATGACCTGGCAGAAGTGGTCTTGGGTCGGCGCGCAGTCGACACATGGCTGCCTGATCGAAGTTGCCTCTCCCTATGAGAGCCGCAACGACGGCAATTGGCACCCCGCGCCGAACAAGTTTGCTTACAAGGGGCCCGGCGAGCATCCCAGCCACGCTGAAACCGTGCCGATCACGGCCGGCTGATTTGTCCGGGACGTTCGTCCGCTACGCCTATTCAAGCGGCACTACCGTCCGCTATCGGGGGGATGGACTGGAGCTGGTCGGTGAAGCCTTTGGCGATCCGGCAGCTCCGCCTATCCTCTTTTTCCATGGCGGCGGTCAAAGCCGCAGCGCCTGGCGCGGTTCGGCGCGGATTGTCGGTGACGCCGGTTACTACGGCGTGACATTCGATCTGCGCGGCCATGGCGACAGCGAATGGGCGACGGATGGCGATTATCTGCTCGATGCCTATGGCCGCGATGTGGAGGCCTTGCTTCAGCAGTTTGACCGCCAAGTGACGCTCGTTGGAGCTTCACGCGGGGGGCAGGCCTCGTTGGTCGGCGGCTCGCGTCATCCTGATCGGGTCAGGATGGTCATGCTGGCCGATGTCGCCCCCTTGATGCGGGACGATGGTGTCGATGGCATCCGCGCCTTCTTTGCTGAGGGCGAGGCTGGATTCGGCACCCTGGATCAAGCCGCAGATTCGCTCGCCCGACATCTTGGCCAACCGCGCATGGGTGACTCATCGCGCCTCACCCGGTCGATGCGGCAGGATGCGTCCGAGCGCTGGCACTGGCGCTGGGACCCGGCGACCGGGCATGCCGAATTCCTTCACCCCCCAAGCGAAGGCGAAGCCATCTTGGCCGCTGCGGCCCGGATCACCTCTCCTGTGGTGCTGGTGCGTGCCGAGCTGAGCCACCTGCTCACTGACCAGGGCGTGGCCCACTTCCGCGAATTAACCCCGCAGTTGCAAGTGGTCACCGCCATGGGTGTCGGCCATATGTTCACCGCAGACCGCAATGATGGCTTTGCCGCCGAATTGCTGGACTGGCTGGCAAAGGTTCCGGAGAGGATAGAGGCATGACCAAGGGAGCGGCCTTCGTGGTCGGCGCAACTGGCGGGCTCGGCCGGGCCAGCGTCCTTGCCTTGTCGCGCGATTGGGACGGCGTGGCCATTGGCTATCACTCCGGTGCCGAAAAAGCCGCGCAGCTGGCAACTGAACTGTCTCCGGGATGCGAAGGCTGGCCGGTTCATTGCGACTTGACTGACAGCACATCCGTTGCCGCAGCGATTGCCGGCGCCAAGGCCCGGTTCGGCCGGATCGGCACTGTGGTTTTCGCCTCTGGCGTTGCCATCGAACAACCGCACGTCAGCAGAATTGAAGAGGCGCAATGGCGTGAAGTGATCGAAACGGAAGTGATCGGCCTGACCCGTGTCGTGGCGGCGGCGCTCCCCGTCTTTCGCGAACAAGGCGGCGGAAATTTCGTCATTGTCGTATCGGTCGCCAACTATGCTTTCCCGCCTGGCGACGCGCTGTCATCGGTTCCCAAGGCGGCCATGGAATCGCTTGGCCGCGCCATCGCCAAGGAAGAGGGGCGCCATGGCATTCGCGCGAACATGGTCGCCCCCGGCATTATCGATGCCGGCCTCGGCTCGTCATTTCTGCGCACCATGTACACCCCCGAAATCTGGGAAGCTCAGCGCAAAAGGATTGCACTTCAGTCATTTGGCTCAGGCGAGGACATTGGCGAGGTGGTTGCCTTCCTGGCCTCGGACCGGGCGCGCTACATTACCGGGCAAACGGTGATCGTCGATGGAGGATTCAGTCTGTGAGTGAAGCAAATCATGCCCGCGTGCTGGCATTTCTTGATGCCTTCCATGTCGCAGGGACACCTGACTTTACCGGTCTTGCCAGCCACTTTTCTGCCGATGGCTATTATCAGCCACTGGTTCCGGCAACAGCGCGGATCACCGGCCGCACCGCCATCGCGGCCGCGCTCGAGAAGCAATACCAGACCTATTACGAATGCGTCTGCGAGATCCACGCCTCGGCCGCGATGGGGCGCTTCGTGTTCACCGAAAGAACCGATCACGTCACACTCCATGCCGCAGACCGCAAGGTGGGATCGCGGGTCTGCGCGGTTTTCGAGTTCAACGAGACGGGTGAAATTTGCGGTTGGCGTGAATACTGGGACACTGGTGACGTGATGAAGCAAATGGGGATTTCCGCCGAAGACCTTGCGGCGGCGATGTAGGACGATGCTTACTCTCCACCACCTCAACAATTCGCGTTCGCAAAAGATCGTCTGGCTGCTCGAGGAGCTTGAGCTGGATTACGAGCTGGTCAAATATCAACGAGACGCGGTCACGCTGATGGGGCCGCCTGCGCTCAAGGCGCTGCACCCGCTGGGCAAAGCGCCAGTGCTTGATGATAGCGGACATTTGCTCAGCGAATCCGGCGCCATCACGCAATATCTGCTTTCGCGGTACGGTGGCGGCCGGCTTGCGCCCGATCCTGCAGGGCCGGATCATTTGCGCTTTCTGGAGTGCCTGTATTTTGCGGTTTCAGCAGGCATGAATCCGATCATGATCAAGGTCTATGCCAGCGCATTCAAGCTGACTGGCAGCGCGATGGATCTGGCTGCCTCCAACGAGCTTGAATGTGCTTTGACTTATATCGAGACCCTGCTGGGTGATGGTGACTGGCTGATGGGCGACCTTTTCACCGCAGCGGACATCCAGATGAGCTTCATCCCGGAACTGGCCTGCGCGGTCGGCGCTGCTGGGGATCACCCAGCGATCAAAGCATGGCAACGCCGGCTTTACGCGCGGCCAGGCTTCCACCGGGCCATCGCGCACGGCGGAGCCTATGCCTATGCGGAGCCTGTCTGACGAACAGGAATTGCATGCTGCCGCTGGCGCAAAAGCAGACGAGAAAAAGGGGAAGCCTGCTGGCCTCCCCTTCCCCCTCTCCAGAGCTGGAAATTCTTACTTGTAAGGATCGACCGGCTGCGGTGCCTGGATAACTTCCAGATCGATCAGCATCGAAAGCACGTCCGAGATCGAATAGATGTGGACGATCTTGTCGCCTTCGAACTTGATCCAGCTGAACCACAGTACGTCGAGCTGGTTGCCGGTCGGCTCCACGCCCATGTAAGGGCCGCCGGTGTGCTTGCCGTGGTGATGGCACAGCACGCAGATTTCGTCGTCGCCATTGCCCCAGGCTTTCAGCGTCCGATAGAGGCTGGGCGGGAACGTGGTGTAAAGCGCCTTGGGCGAGGTGGACCATTCCGCAAACGTGCCCAGATCGGGGCGGTTCGGGTTATCATAGGTCATCTTTTCAGTGTTCATGTAGCGATCGAAACCGCCCCAATCACCAGCGTTGAGCGCCACATGCAGGTCCATCCACTGGTTGACCATGAATGCTTGACGTTCGGTAAGGCCACCGGTGATTTCGGCGCGCTTGGCGGGCGAAAGGGTGAAATCTTCGAGCGTAAAAGGCGGAAGGCGTCCGGCCATAGGGTATCTCCATAGTTAGGCCGACGATTAGCGGCATGGGCTTGATCGATCACCGGCAAGTGACCGCGTTCAAATGTGCTTTTCCGGTCTGCTGGCGTCAGTGCAACCTACCATTGGGAAGGCCTTTGAATTTGTCTGGCTGATAGCACCGGTTCAAACAATGACAGCTGCGGAGAGGCAGAAATATGGCACTTTCACTTGGCGAAATGTCTGACCGGTTCGAGATTCAGGACCTTCTCGTCGGCTACTGCTATGCCGTCGATGACAAGGATTTCGACGCGCTGGACCAGTATTTCACCGCGGATGCGGTGATTGATTACAGCGAAATGGTCGGAGTCAAAGGGTCACTGGCCGAAATCAAGGCCTTCCTGCGCGCCAGCCTCGGCCCGATTCCCATGGCCCAGCACGCGGTAATGACGACCCAGTACAAGTTTGACGGCGATACCGCCGAAACCCGTACCGTCTGCCACAACCCGATGGTCGTCCCGGGCGATGACGGCGAACCTCAGGCCATTTTCTTCGGCCTCTGGTACATCCACAAATTCCGCAGGACGGAGCAAGGCTGGCGGATTTCCAGCCTCTACGAAAAGAAATGCTACAATCACAATCTGCCTGACCATGTGAAGGCAATGACGGTATGAAAATCCTCAACCGGCTGCTGGCGCTGATGCTGCTTCTTCTGGCGGGCAGCTTGTTCTGGATTGGCGGTCAGTTGCTGGTGGCAGGCGGATCGCCCTATTATGTGCTGGCTGCAACGCTGCTGGCGGGCACGGCATGGCTGCTGTGGAAGCAGGCAGCCAAAGCGCTTCAGGTTTTTGCCGCTCTGTGGGCAGGCACGCTGCTCTGGGCGCTTTGGGAATCCGGCCTGAATGGTTGGGCACTGGCGGGCCGGCTGGGTCTGCTGACTGTCATCGGCCTGTGGCTGCTGACTCCATGGGTGCGACATTCACTTGGCATAGCGAAATCCAGCCCGGTTTCCCGCGCCTTGCTTGGGCTGGCGCTGGGCGGCCTGATCGGCGGCACAGCATGGATATTCTGGAATGACCGGATAACTGGCGGCACTGACCTGTCAACGACAAGCGGCGGACCGGTCGATCCTGCGGCCAAGGACTGGATCAGTTACGGCAACGTGCCTGGCGGCAATCGCTATTCCCCGTTGGCGCAGATCACTCCCGCCAATGTCGGTGCGTTGACCGAGGCGTGGACCTTCTCCCTTGGCAAGGAGCCCAATGGCGAAGCCGCGCCGTTTGAAGCCACGCCGCTGAAAATTGGCGACAAGCTGTTCTTCTGCTCCGGCTATAACGACATCATCGCGCTTGATGCCGAGACGGGCCGGCAAGCTTGGCGCTATGCCGCCCAAGCAAATACCGAAGGCATTTTTGGCCAGACTTGCCGCGGCGTGACTTATTTCAAGGTCCCCGACGCGCCAGCCGACAAACCCTGTGCGGCCATGGTCTATACGGCCACCATCGACAGCCGTCTTATCGCCGTGGACGCAGAGTCCGGGAAAGCCTGCGCAACCTTTGGCCAGGCTGGCGCAGTCGATCTGCTGAAAGGCATGAGCGCGGCACCGCAGGGCTATTATCATCTTACTTCCCCGCCTGCCCTGATCGCGGGAAAACTGGTGCTGGGCGGCTGGGTAACCGATGGGCAGACGACCGGCGAGCCTTCGGGGGTCATCCGCGCCTATGATGCCGTCAGCGGAAAGCTGGCATGGGCATGGGACATTGGCAGGCCCGATCGCTCGGGTGAGCCTGCACTGGGGGAAACCTATACGCCCGGCACGCCGAACAGTTGGAGCCTGATGAGCGCTGACCCCGCACTGGGGCTCGTCTATGTTCCAATGGGCAATGCCACACCTGACTATTATGGCGGACACCGCACGGCGGAAATGGACAAGTACTCCAGCGCAGTCGTCGCACTCGATGTTACGACCGGCAAACCGCGCTGGCACTTCCAGACGACTCATCACGATCTGTGGGACTACGATGTTGCCTCGCAGCCGGTGCTGGTCGATCTTGCCGATGGCCGCCCAGCCCTGCTTCAGCCCACCAAACGCGGCGAACTGTTCATGCTGGACCGCCGCACGGGCACGCCGATTGCCGAAGTGACGGAGCAGAAGGTGCCCGTCAGCAACGCCGTGGGTGAGCGTTCCTCTCCTACCCAACCGTTTTCCACCGGCATGCCCAGCTTCCGGGGCACGATACCCAGCGAAAGGACCATGTGGGGCGTGGCGATGATCGATCAGGCATGGTGCCGCCTGCGGTTCAAGCAGGCACGGTTTGATGGGCCGATGACTCCGGTAGAGGCTGACAAGGCGACCATTACATGGCCCGGCTCGCTTGGCGGACACAACTGGGGCAGCATTGCGGTTGATCCGGTCAAGCGGATCGCCCTGGTCAATTCGTCGCACGTCGTCACCTACAGCCGCCTGATCCCGCGCCAGGCCGCCAATGACATGGGGCTGAAGCCCGTCGCCAAGCCGAGTTTCGAGAACGTGGCTGGCCCGGTGGCGCAGGCAGGCACGCCTTATGCAGTGTCGGTCGCGCCGTTCCTTTCGCCCTTGGTCGCGCCTTGCACGGAGCCGCCCTATGGCATGATCAGCGCGGTGGATCTGAATACGCGCAAGCTGCTGTGGCAAAAGCCGTTCGGCACCATGCGTGACAGCGGCCCCCTGCTTCTCAGCACTGGCCTGCCGATCCCGATGGGCGTGCCCAATATCGGCGGCTCAGTCGTGACGGCATCAGGCCTCGCATTCATCGGTGCGACACAGGAACACATGTTCCGGGCCTACGATCTGCGCACCGGACGCGAGCTGTGGAAGGGGCGGTTGCCCGCCGGCGGCAATGCCAATCCAATGACGTACTGGTCCGACAAGTCGGGCAGACAATTCGTCGTCATCGCGGCAGGCGGCCATGGCGGCATCCTCTCGGGCTATAGCGACAAGCTGATCGCCTATGCGCTGCCGCGCAGCACCAAACAGCAAGGAAAATCGCAATGAGTACTGTTGTTGTCGTTACCGGGGCAACCCGCGGACTGGGGCGCGGCATCGCCCGCGGACTGGCTTCAAAAGGTGCAACCGTTTGCGTCACCGGGCGCAATGAATCGGAACTTGCGGCCGTATCGGAAGAAATCGAAGCGGCGGGAGGCAAGGCTCTGGCGATTGCTTGCGACCACACCGATGACACCCAGATAGCCGCACTGTTTGCGCAAGTGGAACGGGACCTCGGCGGACTTGATATCCTGGTGAATAACGCTGCCGCAGTCTATCCCGAACTCCTGATTGCTCCGGGAGGTTTCTGGGCAAAGCCGCTCAAGCTGGTCGATATGATCGATGTGGGTTTGCGGTCAAATTATGTCGCGGCATGGCACGCGGCGCCCTTGATGATCGCTGCCGGCAAGGGCCTGATTGCCAGCATATCGTTCTATGGTTCGGTGTCCTATTTCCACGGCGCTGCCTATGGCGCGGCCAAGGCGGGCACGGACAAGATGATGGCCGACATGGCGGTAGACCTCGCCCCGCACGGAGTTGCCGCGATCTCGCTCTGGCCTGGGTTCATCCTGACCGACGCGGTGCGCGCGATGCCGCCGGAACACATTCCCGATGATCTGCGCGCGATGCTGCCGCACTGGGAAACGCCGGAATTCACCGGACTGGTCATCGATGCACTCTATCGCGATCCGGACCTGATGTCGCTCAGCGGGAACGCGTTGATCGGCGCGGAACTGGGTGAACGCTATGGCGTGAGCGATACTGACGGCAAGCAGCCGATTTCATACCGCGCCAGCATGGGCGCACCTGCGAAACCCTTCACTCCGGCCGGGGGGCAACCTGCATGATCGAAGCCGTTCTCGTTGTTCTCACCAAGGCTCGCCCCGGCCGCGAGGCTGATCTCGATGACTGGTATACCAACATCCATGTCCGCGATGCGCTTCGGTTTCGCGGGTCGATCACGGCTCAGCGGTTCAGGCGCAGCGACGCTCAACCGATGCACCTTCCCGCCAGTTTCGACTGGCAGTGCCTTGCACTCTACGATGTGTTCGATGCCGAACGGTTCTCGCGCGAGCATTGGGACAACGCATTGACCACCCGGATGATGGTGACTGACGCCATCGATGACACCGTGCTGGAAGACTATCACTACTACCCCCTCGCCTTCCGCGACAACGATCCCGGCACGCCGCATTCTGGCGGTGTCGTACTGGAACAGATCAATGCCGCGCCGGGTCAGGACGCCGCATTCCGCGAATGGTATGTGGGCGATTATCTGCCGCAAGCTGCACGGCGAGCGGGCGTGAAATCGGCAGGGCTGGCAATGTTCCGCCCTTATGGCCAGATGATCCCGACAACGCCCGGACACGCTTATGTCGGCATCTACAAGGTGAATGACGCGGCTTCGTGGCAAGCGTGGCAGGAAAGCCCGGTTCTGGCCGAGGCCACCTGTGTCGATCAGGCAAGCCTGCGCGTAACCCATTGGGACTGGCTGACCGGCCAGTTGACCAAGGATGCCGTGCAGAACCCCACATCTGCCGGCCTTGCCGCCGAAGAGGCCGCGCGCATGCGGATGGGTGATCGGGTTTTGACTTCAGGAACCGACAAACTCGGCGCCGCTTAACCCGCTTGCCAAACCAGCGGCAAAGTGACTGGCTGGATCATCCCGAGATGGTATTCGATCTCGTGACCGGGCTTGATGCCGAACGTCGGGATCCGGCCCAAGAACTCCTCGATTGCAATGCGCATTTCTCGGCGCGCGAGGTGCATGCCAACACACATGTGCGGACCAAAGCCGAATGAAACGTGGCGAGGATTGCGATCGAACCGGATCTGCCCGGGCTCGGGAAACTCGGCAGGATCGCGGCCAGCCAGCGTGGTTGACACGGCGACCTTGTCGCCCGGCATCATCCTGACGCCGCCGAATTCGGTTTCCTTGGTGCAGGTGCGGAAGGTCGTGACGGCGGCATAGGCGCGCATCATCTCGTCGATGGCGTGCGGGATCCGGCCTGGGTTTTCCTTGAGATACTGCTGGTCCTGCGAATTGCGGGCCAGATGTACAAACTGGTTTCCCATGTTGGTTGAAACCGTGTCCAGTCCGCCAATGAACAGGTTGAAGGCAAAGCCCACCAGTTCATCATCATTGAGCTTGCGCCCGTCGATTTGCACACCAAGCGCATAGCTGATGATGTCACCGCGCGGGTTCTTGCGGCGATCCTCTATTTGTTCGCGCAGGAAGCCGACGACGTTGCGCGTTGCATCAGCGATCTTCCACATGTCCATTTCGTGGAGCAGGCCGTATTCCCATTCGAGGAACTGCTTGGTGTTGCTGAGCGGGAAATCCATCAGTTCAAGGAAGACCTTGATCGGGAATTCAAAGGCAAAATCGGCCATGAATTCGCAAGCGCCCTTATCGCGAAAAGCTTCGATATATTCGACCGCATAGGTGCGGATACGCCCTTCTAGCTTGGTCATGGCGGAAGGCGTGAACAGCGGATTGATGAAGGCGCGATACTTGGCGTGCTCGGGCGGATCGATTTCCACCGGCAGGTTGGTCCAGGTATCGCCGACCAGCTTGGAAAAGGGCGAAAAATCCTTGCTAGAGAAGGTTTCGGTATCGAAATAAATCTTCCGCAGATCTTCCACCCGGCGAACGATCCACGCCGGTGTCCCTCCCGGATAGGCGTGCGGCGCATAGAAGATGTCGGGTCCTTCATGAACTGCCGTTGCCCAGTTGGAGAACGGATCATCGCGCGTCGTCATTCCGAAGACATAGGGGAACGGACGGACCAGCGCTGGCGGCACGTGTTCAGGAATGGTCGGTTCCGGAAACTGAATCTGCATTGCGATTCTCCTTGAAATTCTGTGCCGTTACCGAGGGGACAGGACACCTGTTCCAGTGTGCCTGCACAGATCCCGGCTTTCATCTTGTTCAAATATTGGCTAACATGATTTTCAACAAGCAGGATGAATTTTGGTTGGTTAGTATGCTAAAGATGACTATTGTAAAAAACCGCGAAGTTAAAGCCGATGAATACGCCGATTTGCGCAAGGCTTTGACGATGATTGCGGGCAAGTGGAAGCTGGAGATCCTCTGGCTGCTTTATCACCGCACGCATCGCTTTGGTGAGCTGCTGCGGACAATTCCGGGCGTGACCCAACATATGCTGACCCGGCAATTGCGCGAGCTGGAAGCCGATGGACTGGTGACACGCAAGGTCTTTGCCGAAGTTCCCCCGCGCGTCGAATACAGCATGACCGAGGCGACCAAGGCGCTCGAGCCAACCATCAAATCGCTGATGGAGTGGTGGCAGAAATTCGGCAAATCGGCGCCCTGACACAAGGCCCGCTACCAACGCCGCCGCAATTGCACTCCGCGCCGCCGCGCGCGCAGTTGTGCTTCGCGTATGTCTTGCGCCACCTCGGGTGTATCGACAGGAAGAGCCTTTCGCAGGTCAGCCAGATCGACCAGCCGCAGGCTGGGCTGCGGCCCGCTGCTCGCTTCGGTCCAGCGCAGCATGATGGCACCTTCGCAGTTGCCGCCGGGATCAAGCCAGTTGGGCACCCCGGGATCATCCAGCGCAATAACCGCACGGAACCGTCCATCGCTGTCGATCCGTGCCTGTCCGCCGTTCAGACTGGACTGGCGGTTCATCCAGTCGACGCTGTTCCACAGCATGTCGGATAATTGCACGTTCCAGTAACGCACCTGATCTGGCAGTTCGGTTTCCAGCAGCAGAACCTTGCCAGGCTCCAGCCGGAACAGCCCCTGATAATAATGCTGGCCCGGCACACCTCCCTGCCCTGCCCAGTTATCATGCTCCAGACGGTTCCATAGTTCCTTGCCACGCTGCCCGGCAATGAAGCCCAGCGCCATGCCTGACAGGCGTTTTGGATAGGCCGCAAGAGCAGAGAGCCGCTCGGCGATTTCGGAAGCGGAACGGCGGCGCGGATGATGGGCCTTGTCGGTTCGCTCGATAGCAATCCGCGCTTCCCGGCTCGCGCCCCAGTCATAGCTTGCCTGCCGCAAGGACAGCGAACAGGCGGACGGATCGAGGTGGTGCCAGTCGCCAAGCCAGTCCGCCGGCCTATCGGCACTGAGCAGCAACGAAAAGCGCCCTTGATGGTCCAGCGAAAGCGTGTCGAAATCCAGCAGGCCAAGCGACGATCCGGGCCTGTCCATCACTCCCAGTCCGCCTGCGGCTATGTCCATCAGCAGGAACAGCCCGTCGCCGCGCTCACCAGTAAGTAGATAGCTGCCGGTGCCATCGATCGTGGCCGTGCCGTAGATGAAATCGGGATTGGTGCCGACGCAGTTGAGATGGGTGTTTACGGCAGGGACGAAATCGGGGAAATCGGCGTCGGCAAAGGCAGTGAACCAGCCTGAGGCCAGGGTCATCCAGAACAGGCGCTCGGCTTCGGCTGCGGCTTGCAGGTCTTCAGGGTCTGCCAGCAGACGCAGCAGTTCCGACGTAGCGCCGAGCGCAGCGATCCGTTCATCCCAGCCGCTCATATGAAGTCGCCGTAAGTCTCTATATAATCGCTGTAAACATCCTCAACCTGCTCGCGAGTCAGGCCATAGTCGGCCAGCTCGTATTTATGCTGGCCGTGTTTATCCGAAGGATTGGCTGCCCACCAGTTGCTGACGGCAGCGTGGGTCTGGTCGCTGAAATCCATGTCCGCATGAACATAAACCTGCCGCACCGCTGCCAGCGGATCGGCCACGATGTCCTTGAAGCGCAGATCAAGCACCTGAACTTGTGGGTTGGCTTTGCGCCAAGCCATCGAAGCGACCTGGCCGTCATGCCACAGATGCAGCAATTCCTGCCCTAAGGCTGCTCGATCAATAGCCTCGAAACTGACACAGCGGATCACTTCGATCAGGCGTGAAATCGATGCCATTACCGTCACTGGGTCGCGGTGCGGCTGGACGAGGACTGCGTCGGGATAGGCGGCAAGCAGCTCTGGCAGATGATAGGCGTGTTCCTGAACCTTGAGCACCCACCGCTTGCGCGCATTCTTCCACGAAAGATGTTGCAGCCACATCTTGTGGACCTGATAACCGAAACGCGTGTCAGCTTGCCGGTACCATTCGTAATAGCCGGGCAGGCTGAACAGCATCGTCGGGTTGATCCCCTGAAATGCGGTTTCCAGGATCATGCCGCATTCCTGAGGGATACGCGCGCCGATCGGATGGGCCTTCAGCACATCCGCCCAGGCCCCGGTGAAGTTCGCAGCGACATAGGCATCGAAACCATCGGCGCGTGGATCGGTGGCAAAGGTCGCAGCTTCGGGCGGCGGCGATGGCGCGGCCACTTCCCATTGTAGCGGCGTGCGGACTTGCGGATCGGCTCCGATCAGGGCGTGAAGGATTGATGTGCCGCAGCGAGGCAGGCCAAGGATGAAGACCGGGCGCTCGATCTTGACGTCAGCGATCGCGGGATAGGTTGCGCGGTCAGCAACAACCGCCGCCAGACGCGACAGGTTATCGCGAAATTGAGCCAGCGCGCGTGCACGCCCTTCAGCCGTCAGACCTGATTCCAGTTCCAATGCGGCGAGGGCAGCGGCGAGGCCGGGGCGCGTACCTTGTGCGATTTCACCGACAAGGCCGGCCTCGGCGAGCATTTGTTCTGCTGAGTTCATGCGCCAAGGCTACGACCGCTAATTACCACCTCACCCGTCTTGAGATAGGGGCGCAAGACAGGCGACATGGCAAATTCGATCCCTCTGGAGAAGCAGCCATGCACCTCGATCTGAATGCGCTCTACAACCTGCGCGGCAAGACAGTCATCGTTACCGGCGCCGCTCAGGGCATGGGCGAAGCCATGGCTCGCGCTTTCGCCGGCGCGGGGGCAAAGGTTATGCTGGCCGATATCAGCGGCGATCAGGCGGCATCGGTGGCAAGAGACATTGGCGGCGATGCCGTGGCCATGGCGACAGACATGGCGAGCGAGGCCAGCATTGTTGCTCTGGTCAAGGCAACCCGGCAGCAGTTTGGCCAGATCGACATTCTGGTCAACAATGCGGGCGTCCAGCACCGGCGGATGCTGGAGGACACCGATCTGGCCTATTGGGACCAGACTTTGGACATCAATTTGCGCGGGGTCATGCTGGCAATGCGCGAAGCCGTGGCGGTGATGCGTGCAGATGGCACCAAGGGGGCGATCGTCAACATCGCTTCGAACAGTGCATTTCATCCGATGGCACCCAGTCTGATGGCCTATGCCGCGAGCAAGGCCGGCGTTGTTTCGTTGACCCGTTCGGCGGCAATGGAAGTGGCTCCGGATGGCATTCGCGTGAATGCGGTCTGCCCCGGGAATACGACCACGCCGGGGCAAGGCACGGCCAGTGGCCCGGGTTTCCCTCCCGAAGTGATCGCCAAGTTCATGCCCCCGCTCGGCCGCGCCGGCAGACCTGAAGAAATCGCTGCCGCCGTGCTGTTCCTGGCATCTGACGCAGCAAGTTACATCACTGGCCAGACGCTGATCGCCGATGGCGGACACCTGATCGGATAGGGATGCCGCGTGCCTGAAATCTATGACTACATCGTCGTTGGCGCAGGTTCTTCGGGCTGCGTGCTGGCGAACCGACTTTCGGAAAACCCGGCCCATCGCGTGCTTCTTCTGGAGTCTGGCCCGGATGACAAAAGCCCGCTGATCCGGATGCCACGCGGCGTCGGCAAGCTGCTCGATCCGGCAAATCCCCATGTCTTTGCCTATCCGGTAACGCCTGCAGGCAATCAGCCGCAGGAGCTATGGCTGAAGGGACGCACCGTTGGCGGATCCAGTTCGATCAACGGCATGGTCTATATGCGCGGTGCCCCTCAGGACTATGACGATTGGGCTAAAGCGGGGTGTACCGGTTGGGGCTGGGACCGGATTGGTGCACAATTCCTGAAGCTGGAAGATCATGTGCTCGGCGCCGATGAATGGCGCGGCACCGGCGGACCGCTCAAGATTTCGCGCTATCCCAAGGGAAACCCGCTGTGCCAGGCAATCCTTGATGCCGCAGGCGAATTGGGCGTGCCTGAAGTTGAAGACGTCAACCACACCCAAGTCGTCGCCCATCAGGGCATGGGATACCAGCCGGTCACCACGTTCAAGGGCAAGCGCTTTTCCGCCGCCCGCGCCTTCCTCGATCCAGTGCGCGGCCGCCCCAATCTGGATGTGCTGACAGGGGTTCGCGCCGAGAAGGTCCTGTTCGATGGCAAGCGGGCCAACGGCGTGCAACTGGCGGATCGCACTGTCCTTTGCCGCGGCGAAATCATCCTGAGTGCCGGGGCGGTTGAATCTCCGAAACTGCTCGAACTCTCCGGCATCGGGGATGGCGAGCGCCTGAAAGCGCTAGGGATCGAACCGGTGTTCCACAGCCGGCTGGTCGGCGAGAACCTGCGCGAACACCGCTATATGGCGATGGACTGGCGGGTGACCGGAAACAGCTCAAACCAGAAGCTGCAGGGAATGGGACTGATCGCATCCGTGCTGCGCTATTTCCTGGCGTCCAGCGGCCCAATGACCGATGCAGCGCACGAAGTGGGCGGCTTCATCAAGACCCGGCCCGGGCTTGACCGACCTGATGCCCAGATCGGTTCGATGCTGGTCACCATGGGCGTCAATGAAACCGGGCAAGTCTATCTCGACAAATTCCCCGGGATGCGTGTGCTCGGCTATTTCACCCGGCCCGAAAGCCGCGGCTGGACGCACATCACCTCTCCCGATGCAGCAAAGATGCCAGACATCAACGCCAACCATTTCGCCGAGGAGGTCGACCGGCAGACGGCTCTGGACCTGTTCAAATGGCTGCGCCGTCTGGGTGAGCAGCCAGCGCTGTCCACATGGATCGTCGAGGAAGTCGGCGCCGGCGCGGAAATGCTCAGCGATGAAGCGATCCTCGGCAACCTGCTCAAGCTGGGCGGCACCAGTTTTCACATCGCCGGCACTGCGGCGATGGGTGCGGACGCGGCCAGCGTGCTCGATCCGCAATTGCGCGTGCGCGGGGTTGAAGGCCTGCGCGTGTGTGACACCTCCATCATGCCGACGCTTGTATCCGGCAACACCAACGCCCCCGCCATGGCCATCGCCATGAATGCGGCGGACATGATCCTTGCGAAAGACCCAACCCGATGACCGTTCCCTTTGCCAATATCACTCACCTGTTCATCGATGGCTGCCGGGTTGCCCCCGAAGCCGGCAGCGAAGCGGTTATCAATCCGGCGACTGGCGCAGTAATCGGCCATGCGCCGTTGGCCAGCGCAGCGCAGGTTGAAGCGGCCATCGCTGCGGCCCGCGAGGCCTTTGACCATGGCCCCTGGCCCACCATGTCCATGAATGAGCGCGCCGATGTGATGCAGCGCATGGTCGATGCCTTGCGGGCGCGGCAAGCCGATATTGCCGCCCTGATCGTCGCTGAAGTGGGCTGCGCGCAGCACATTACCCACGGGATGCAGGTCGCCAATCCGATCAACCATCTGGTCGCCGCGATCAAATCCGCTCGCCGGGACGAAGACGAGCGGCTGCCCATCGACATCACGCCCAACATGTTCATGCCGGGCGGTCCGCAGTCGATCGGCGGCACGACGGTTGTGCGTGAGCCGTTTGGCGTGGTCAGTGCGATCACCGGTTATAACTTCCCCTTCCTGCTCAACCTCGCCAAGATTGCTCCCGCGCTGCTGGCGGGATGCACGATGGTGCTCAAGCCATCGCAGTTCACGCCATATTCGGCGCTCCTGTTCGGTGAGATCTGCGAAGAAATCGGCTTGCCCAAAGGCGTGCTCAATGTGGTCACAGGCGGGATCGCCGAGGGCCAGCTGCTGTGCACTGACGAGCGCGTGGACATGGTCACCTTCACTGGATCAGAGGGCGTTGGCGCCGCGATCATGGCGCAGGCCGCGCCAACACTGAAAAAGGTCCACCTCGAACTGGGTGGCAAGTCGGCAATGATCGTGCGCCAAGATGCCGACGTGCAGCGCGCGGCGGCGATGGCAGTCGGTTTTCTCTCGGTCAATGCCGGGCAAGGCTGCGCCATACCGACCCGCTTGCTGGTGCATAATTCGATCCGCCCCGCCTTTGCCGCGGTTGCCAAGGCAGTTGCCGCGCAGATCAAGGTGGGTGATGCGTCAGACCCAACCGTCACCATGGGCCCGCTGATCCGCGAGAGCCAGCGCACTAAAGTTGAGCATTACATCGCCAGCGGCAAAGCGGCAGGCGCAACCCTGCTCTGCGGCGGCGGGCGGCCCGCCGGTCTGGAAGACGGCTTCTTCACCGAAATGACGCTGTTCGACGATGTCACCAACGACATGGCCATCGCGCAAGATGAAATATTCGGCCCTGTCGGCTGCATCATCGGGTTTGATACTGATGAGGAGGCAATCGCCATCGCCAATGACTCCCGCTACGGCCTCAATGGTGCGATCGAAACTGCCGATGCTGCTACCGGTTATGCCATGGCCATGCGCATCCGGGCGGGCAGCGTCTCGCTCAACGGCGGCACGGGCACGATGAGCTATGCGCCAATTGGCGGCTACAAGCGCTCGGGCGTGGGGCGCGAATATGGTCCGAACTGGCTGCGTGAATACCAGCACGAAAAGTCGGTGTTCTACCCGATCGGGTAAGCCGCCTTACAAACTTTGTGCGGCCCCAAGCACGCCGCCGGCAAAGCACTCCATGGCAGCCTCGCGCTGGGCAGGATCACCGATCCCCCACGCGAGGTCCACCACCCCGGCCCCGCAATCGCGGATCTCTTCCATCTTGCCTTTGAGCGTTTCCGGCCCGCCGACAAAATAGGGTTCCAGGACCAGCGGCACGACCGGAGGGCCGCCCATTGTCTTTTGCTGGATCTGCGCCTGCTCGGCCATTTTCTGGCCGAAGAAAGTGCCCATATCGTCCATCGCCTTGGCATCGCTTTCCGCAGCATAGGCGATGCCGCGATAGATGACGTGTTCCGGTCCCGGCTGCCAACCTGCTTTGGCCGCCTCGGCATGGTAGAGCTTGACCCATTCCCGCACCGTCTCGGGCGGAGCGAAAGAAAAGGCGATGCCCATGCGGCGCGCGGCGGCAAAGCGCACCGATTCATCGCTGTTGCCCGATCCAAATATCGGCGGATGTGGCGTCTGCACCGTTTTGGGCCAGACCGCGACGGTGCTGAACTGATACTGCGCGCCTTGCCACGCAAATGCCTCATCCGAAGTCCAGGCCTTGACGATCAGGTCGATGCCTTCCTGCGTCATATCGCGCGTGGCTGATGCTTCTGTATCGTAGGTCTGGTGTTCGTTCGGCGTGCCGCGCAGGAACAGCACGATCAGACGCCCGCCGCTGAGCATATCGACCATGGCCAGTTCCTCGGCCAGGCGGACGGGGTTTGACAAGGGCACCAGCGGCCCGAGCAGGGCAATCTTCGCGCGGCTCGTCACCTGCGCAAGGGCACCTGCCATCACGCATGGGTTAGGCGTCATGATGTAGGGCGCATAGTGATGTTCTGACAGGCTGACCCAGTCAAAGCCCAGCAGGTCCGCCTTTCGCGCCATGGTCAGGCTGTGAGCAAACGACGCCTGCGCGACCTGCCGCTTGCAATAGGCAGGCTCGGCTGGCCAGATCTCCAGACCGGGTGCTGGTCCATCGTAACCCGTCATGCAAAGACTTGATACCAGCATACCGCCACCTTCTCCCAGATCCTTGAGCTAAAGTGGAATGGCCGCAAAACCCCTATCCAAAGACGGGCCAAGTCCGCCCTGCTCGACCTAGTCTTTCATAAACAACGGTGATGAGGTGGCGGGGATGAATCAGGCGGTTCGTGTCGGAACAGGTCTCAGCGCGCAGGATGAGCGTGCGATTTCCGCCATACTCATTGCTTATGCCACGGGTATTGATCAGCGCGATTGGCTGCTGTTCCATTCGCTGTTCACATTTGATTGCGAGATTGACTACGGCGGCTTCGGCAAGTGGCACGGGGCAACCGCCATCACCGAATATATGAAGCAGGCCCACGCCAATGTCGGCCCAACCCTTCACCGGATCAGCAACATCGAAATTCACAGCGCCAATGACGGGGTCCTCACCCGGTCCTATGTCGATGCGCTGCTCACCCCGCTGAACGAAGGTGGCCCAACGCATCGGGGCATCGGCTATTACGATGATCAATTTGCCCGCACCGGCAGCGGCTGGCAAATCGCCAGGCGTCAATTTCATGCCGTGTTGCTTGAATGAAAGTATCTCGATGACCAGTCTTGCCGGTAAAAATGCCATCGTCACCGGGGCATCCTCGGGCATCGGTGCCGCGACCGCCCGCAGACTGGCCTTGGCCGGAGCAAACGTCATGCTGGTTGCGCGCCGACATGACCGCCTGGAGGAACTTGCCACCGAACTGGGACCAGTGGCGACGCCGCTGGCATTGGACCTTGGCGAGACCGATGCAGCGCAGGCACTGTTCGATGCAGCGACAGCGCAATTTGGCAGGACCGACATACTGATCAACAATGCCGGCGTTCTGCGCACCAGCCACGTCGATTCCTTCGATCTGTCTGAGCTGGAGCCCATGATCGCCATCAATTACACCGCTGTCGTTCGCACCAGCCTGCTCTTCGCCCGTCAGATGAAGGCGGGCGGCAGCGGGCAGATCGTCAACCTCTCCAGCATCGGCGCAAGCCTGACTGCGGCCGGGACCGGCGTCTATGGCGGACTCAAGGCTGCGCTGGAACGCTTCACCGACGTGCTGCGGATCGAACTGGCTGGCAGCGGCGTGCGGGTTGGCCTGATTGCCCCCGGGACAACGACGACAGAAATTTTTGCCGACATGAAAAACAAGGGGCACCCCGGCTGGGATGAATTCATTCCGCCGATGGTGCCCGACGATATTGCCAAGGCCATACTGTTCATGTGCGAGCAGACCGGGAACGCCAATGCCGCACGGATGCACATTTACGCCACTTCGGAGGGCTTCTGATCAGTCCAGTCTGCCATAGGCGGACATGTCGAACGGCTTGAAGGCTTCTTCGCGGCGGACCTTGCCAATCCAGTCCGCGTCCATCAGCGCCGCGCGGCCAATGGCCACCAGATCGAATTCGCCGGCGCCAAAACGACGGGCAACCTCGCCCAGATTGTCGATCGGCGCGGTCGGCTCCATGAATGAGCTTTGCAGGTCCTTGTCGAAGCCGATGCCGCCCACCGTCATCACCGGTTTGCCCGTCAATTTGCGAACCCAGCCGGAAAGCCCCATGTCGGATCCGTCAAAAGCCGGCGCGTCGAAGTTCCGCGTCGAAACATCGAAGATATCGACACCGGCATCGGCAAGTGCGCTGGTAATCATCGACAGTTCTTCAGGCGTTTCTGCCAGCCTGGCACCATAGTCCTGCAGCTTCCATTGCGAGAAACGGAAGATGATCGGCTTGTCAGCGGGAATGGCGCGGCGAACGGCCCGGATCACATCGCGCGCCAGCCGGGTGCGTCGCAGTCGGTCTCCGCCCCACTGATCGCTGCGCTGGTTGGTTTCCCCCCACAGGAAACTGTCGAGCAGATAGCCGTGTGCCCCATGCAGGGCGATCGCATCGAAGCCCAGTTCATGGGCCTGAGCGGCGGATCGCGCGAAACCCGCGATGATGTCGGCAATTTCGGCATCGCTTGCCGGTATGCCAGGAACCTTCACCGCTTCCAGATAGTCTGGCGGAACCATTGTCTTGTCGAGCGGACCCCAGATGCCGGACGGACTGATCGAAGGTGCACCGGGGTGCGGGCCGGTTCCGGCAAGGCGGATCGGCCCCATGTGCCAAAGTTGCGGGGCGATCTTGCCGCCCGCCGCGTGGACCGCATCGACAATCGACTTCCAGCTGGCCAGCGCCGCATCGCCATACAGCACGGGCAGCGCCGGGCCGCCGGTCGTGCCATCGCCCAGCGCGCCCGGATGATCCGGACCGACACCCTCGGTGATCACCAGCCCCATGTGAGCCCGGCGCGCATAGTAATCGGCAGCGCCCGGCACAGGCACCCCGTCCGGACTGAAATTGCGCGTCATGGGCGACATGACAAAGCGGTTCGCCGTGGTCAGCGAACCACAGGTAAACGGGGTAAACAGCGGCTCAAGCTCTTGGCGCATCGTGTCCTCACGCAATCAGGATCCGCCACTTCGGCGCGATTGCTCAAAGGTTGACCTTCCGGTGGACAGGGCATGGCGACTTGCCCGCAGTCAAAAGAACCTTCGCAGCCTCTTGATCTCGATCAAGCTTTCTCCGTCGCACCTGGAGGATTGTATCCGGCACAATGGGAAGGGAATGTTATGCCGGAATTGCAGGCAGTGATCGAAACTGATCAACTGGGAGGACTGCTCGAACAGTCACTCTATGCCGTGGCCGAAGCAGGCGAAGATATTACGCCGCATTTCTTTGCGCGCTTTTTCGCCCGCCATCCCGATCAGCAAGCGATGTTCTTTCAGCCAACCGTATCTTGCGGGGCGATGGTGGGTGAAATCCTCGAAAGCCTGATTGCCCTCGCCGCACGGGAAAGCTGGGTCGATACCTCGATCCACAATCTGGTCATCGCCCATCGCTGCTACGGCAATTTCCCGCTGCCGCTCTACGCAGAATTGCTCGACCTGTTTGTCGAGACTCTGGCTGACCTGGCGGGCGAGCGCTGGTCAGCGGATTATGAGGCAGCGTGGCGGCAAGTTACGGCAGACCTTTACCGGCTGATCGCTCACGCACACTAAGATCAGGCTGGGACGACCTTGATCGCGGCTTGCGGGCAGGCATCCGCCCCTTCGCGGGCCAGATCTTCCATGCCTTCCGGCACGATCTCGTCATCGACATAGACGATGCCGTTCTCATCCAGCTTGTAGACGTCGGGGCAGATGTCCGCACAAACGCCATAGCCGCAGCAAGCCGGCTTGTTGATCACGACCTTGAGCTTGCCCTCTCCAGACATCGAAAACTCCTCTCATCCATTCGTTGCCGCGCAACTTACACCTTGAACATATTTCATTCAATATGTATAACGCGAATCAACAAGAAAAAACTGCCTGAGGAGAAGATCACCATGCTGCAGCAAGCAAGCCTGGTCCTGCGTGACGGAACCACCCTCGACGATCTGATTATGCGAGACACCAACGAGGTGTCGCTGCGCGTGATGACCGACGAAGAGCTGTACAGTCATGAAATGGAGCGGATCTTCGCCAAGACGTGGCTTTTGCTGGGGCATGAGAGCGAAATACCCAAGTCCGGCGACTTCATCGTCCGCGACATGGCTGAAGACAACGTCATCATCGCGCGGGATCGCGACGGCAACGTCAACGTCTCGCTGAACGTCTGCCCGCATCGCGGCATGCGCGTCTGCCTGGGTGAGGCTGGCAACAAGCCGATCCATCAGTGCATCTATCACGGCTGGGCCTTCAAGCCGAATGGCGACTTCATCGGCGCCCCTGTCGAGCGCGAGAAGATGCACGGCAACAATGTCGACAAGGCGACGCTGGGCCTGAAGAAGGCCCGCGTTCACCTCTATGGCGGGCTGATTTTCGCCACCTGGAACATCGACGGCCCCTCATTCGACGACTATCTGGGCGATATCAAATATTACATGGACCAGCTGTTCTGCCGGACAGACAACGGTCTGGAACTGCTTGGGCCGCCGCAGCGCTTTGTCCTGCCGTGCAACTGGAAGGTGCCGGGCGAACAGTCGGGCTCCGACGGGTTCCACACGCTCACCCTGCACCGCAGCCTTATGGAAGGCGGCGTCATGGGCGGCACGGCGGAGTCGATCTATGATCAGGCGCCCGGCATGTACGGCGTCGATGTGTCCTGCGAACAGGGCCACTCGCTGCGCTGTCTTGAGGCTGAAAAGACCTTCAAGATGTTTGCCGACGTGCCATTCGAGGGCAAGTCGGTGGAGGAACGGCTCAACCTGCTGACGCCTCCGGGCATTACCAAGGAGATGATCCCGCAGCTGTTCAGGAACCTGTCCGCCGATCAGGTGGAACAACTGGCGACCATTCCGCCTCAAGTCGGCGGCATGTTCCCCAACATCCTGATCGCCTTCATCTTTGCGCCGCGCACCGATGGCGGATCTTCAGGCGCACTGGCGCTGCACACCTACGTTCCCAGAGGGCCGAACCAGGTGGAGTTCGTCAACTTCATCTTCGCCGAGAAAGACGCGCCGGAGCAAATGAAGCGCGACATGCTGCAGAACTCGATCCAGCAGACCGGTACCTCGGGAACCATCGAGCAGGACGATGCCGATGTCTGGCCGGTAATTATGCGCAACGCACGCGGCGGCGTTAGCAAGCACATGACGCTGAAATATCAGGCGCTGCATGGCCATGAGCGCCCAGAAGGCTGGAAGGGCGGCGGGCTGCTCTATCCCGGCTTCACTAAGGACGACACCCAGTGGAACTGGTGGATGGCCTATCACAAGCTGATGAGCGAAGTCTGAAACTGGGGAGGAATAAGACATGACCTGGGTTACCAAATCAACTGCCGCCCCCGATTCCACGACAATCCTGCGCGGGCTTTCATCGCGCAAGCGCGTGCCGCTCGGCTCGGAAGTGTACAACCGCCTGCTGGAAACATTGTACGACGAAGCCGCCGCGCTGGACGAGCGCCGCTTCGATGACTGGGTAGCGATGCTGGCAAAGGACCTGGTCTATCAGGCCCCGATCCGCATGACCCGCACCGGGGTGAACAGGGACCGCGACGTGATGCGGACCATGTTCCACTTCGACGAAGATTACTCTTCGATCCTGATGCGTACCGGCCGCTTGCAAAAAAGTGCCTGGGCCGAAGATCCGCCATCACGCTGCCGCCGTTTCATCACCAATGTCCGCGTTGGTGAGCGCGAGACTGCAGGCGAATACGAAGTCGTCAGCTACCTCTATCTCGAGCGCAGCCGCGGCGACAATCCGCACAACGAGCAGCTGACTGCCGAACGCCGCGACGTGTGGCGCGCCGTCGATGGTACCTATGTCCTTGTCCAGCGCGAGATCATTGTCGATCAATCGGTGCTGGGCATGTCGAACCTCGCGGTCTTCCTTTAAGCCCGATGACTGTCCCGCCCCCTCCCTCAATTGTCGTGGTTGGCAGCGGGCTGGCCGGGTTCGGGGTGCTGCGCGAGCTGCGCAAGCTGTCTCCTGAGGCAAAGCTGACACTGGTGACGATGGAAGACGGGCATTTCTATTCGAAGCCCGCGCTATCAACGGCGCTGTCCAAGGGAAAGACGGCCGATACCCTCATTACTTCGAACGCCGAAAAAATGGCCGCCCAGCTCAAGCTGGATGCCCGAACCGGTCGGCAGGCAGAGGCAATTGACCGGGCCGGAAAGGCCTTGCTGACCACTGGCGGACCTGTGCCCTATGATGCGCTGGTGCTGGCAACAGGAGCTCTGCCCTTCCGTCCGCCAATCGAAGGCGAGGCCGCCCACCGCGCCATCGCAGTCAACCAGCTCGATCACTACGACCGGTTCCGCAAGGAACTGCCAGACGGCGCGCGCGTCCTCATCATGGGCTCCGGCCTGGTCGGCACTGAATTTGCCAATGACCTGATCACCACGGGGTACAAGCCGGTGGTGGTGGACATGCTCCCCCTGCCGCTGGCCCAGCTGGTGCCGGCGCAGGTAGGTGAGAAAGTGCGTGATGCCCTGACGGCTGAAGGTGTGGAATGGCACCTTGGCCGCAAGATCACCGCGATAGGCTATCAGGGCGATGTGCCCGGCTATGTCGCAACATTGGACGATGGTACATCCATCGAAGCTGATCTCGTCCTCTCGGCCGTTGGCCTTCGCCCAAATGTGGCCTTGGCAGCAGAGGCCGGTCTCGACATCGGCCTCGGCATCAAGGTCAACGAATTCGGCCAGACCAGCGATCCCCATATCTTTGCCATCGGTGATTGTGCCGAATACCAGCATGGCCTTTCTGCCTATGTCACGCCGATCATGGCGGCGGCTCGCGGCATTGCGCCATCGGCGCTTGGGACACCAACAGAAATCCGGTTTCCGCCGCTGTCAGTGCAGGTGAAAACCACACTGCTGCCGATCAACCTGCTGCCCCCGCCGCGCAGTGCCGACGGAGAATGGCGCTGTCTTGAAGACGATGCACTGGGATCAAAGCACCTCTTCGTCGATACAGGCGGGATCGTGCGCGGTTATGTGCTGACACATGACAAGTGCGAAGAGCGCATGGAAATGGACGCAAAAGTGGGAGAGACTGCATGAGCCGCTTGCTCGAAGGTAAGGTCGCGATTGTCACCGGCGGGGCCAAGGGGCTTGGCCACGGAATTTCGCGCGCGCTGGCCAAGGAAGGCGCATCGCTGATGATCAGCGGGCGCGATGGCGCGGCGACTGCCGCCGTTGCTGCGGAAATCGAGCGCAAATTTGGCACGAAGGCCATCGGTATTGCCGCGGATTCAGGCGTCAAGGAAGACGTTCTGGGGATGGTGCAGCAAACGGTCGATACGTTTGGCGGCATCGACATCTTGGTCAACAATGCGTCCCTGCTGTCCGCTGGTGTCCTACTGGAACACAAGACCGACGAGATGCTGCGCCGCACGATGGATATCGGCATCTGGGGCAACTGGTGGGCGATGCAGGCGGCCTTCCCCCACATGAAGGCGCGGGGCGGCGGCTCTGTGATCAACTTCAGTTCGATCGATGCCCAGACGGGAGCCTGGCTGCACAGCGATTACAACATCAACAAGCTGGGCATCGTTGGCCTGACGCGCAGTGCCGCAGTGGAATGGGGCCGGTTCAACATCCGCGTCAATGCTATCGCACCGACTGGTCTTGGCCAGGTTTTTGCCAAGCTGGTCGATGAAGTGCCAGGCTTTATGGAAACGGTCGTTGCGTCAAACCCGTTGAAACGTGCCGGCGACCCGGAAAAGGATATCGGCCCGGTGGTCGTGTTCCTCGCCTCGGAAATGTCGCGCTTTGTGACTGGCGAGATGATCAACGTCGATGGCGGGCAGAACCTGCCCGGCTACGTCAGCATTCCCCACAATCTGGATGAACTGGAAAAGGGCACCGCATGAAACTGGCAGCCGCCCCGATCGAAGAAGAGCCCGCGCTCGAAGTTGAGCTTTCGCCCAGCGTGATCCGCATCCTGAGCGGGGCCCTGGATGCAATAGCGGCGCGCGGCGTGAAGCGGCTGTCGATGAGCGACATCATCGATGCCAGCGGTGTTTCGCGCGGCACGCTCTATCGCTATTTCTCCAACAAGGATCAGGTGCTGTCCGCGGTCGCGGAATTCGTCTGCACCGGCTTTGAAAGCGGCATTCGCGAAGCTGGCAAGGGCATCGAAGACCCGATCCTGCGACTCAAGGCAGTGATGCAGTTTTACGCCCGCTACACCGAGGAAAATTCACCCGGCCGGGTGTTTGAAGTGGAGCCTGCGTTTCACCTCGCCTTTTTTCGCAGCCGCTTTTCCCGATACAAGCAGGCCGTCCTCGACGCGCTTGAACCCACGTTCGACTATCTCGACACGCAGTTGGGCGAACCCATGAACCGGGACGGCTTCGTCGAAGGGCTGGTGCGCAACCAGCTCAGCACCTTGCTGATTCCCGCCAGCGATCAATGGAAACAGCTTTGGAATGATACAGCCGACAACATCCAGAAATGGGCGTTGGCGATCGCCGCATCACGCAATTGAGCAGGAAAGGAACACCACAATGGCCACTGCAGCACAGCTCGACCCGAAAGATTTCAACGCCTTTGCCGACCGCGCAACGGCTGACGCCATGGTTGCCAAGGCGAAGGAACTGCGACCTCTGCTGATGGCAGAAGCCGCAACAGGCGAGGCGCAGCGCTCGCCCACCAAGGCCGTTGAGCAGGCGTTGAACGAAAACGGCATTCTCGGCGCCCTTCTGCCCCGGCGGCTTGGCGGCATCGGTCTGTCGTTCACCGATTTCTGCCGGATGCAGATCGAGATTGCCAAGGGGGATCCCGCAATCAGTTGGGTCGTTCAGATCATCAATGGCACCAGCTGGGTGACGAGCCTTGCTCCTGACAGCGTGCAGGATGCCGTTTTTGCCAATGGCCCGGCAGCCGTCTGCGGCGCCTACAATCCGCCGGGCAAGGCCCGCAAGGTTGATGGCGGTTGGATCATCAACGGTGCCTGGCCTTATACCTCGGGATCGCGCCAATCGACCTGGGCGCAGCAGGGCGTCGTGCTGGAGGGCTATGAAGGCCCCGTCGTTCCAGGCATTTCGATGTGCTACATTCCCTTCAGCGACCTGACGATCAAGGACAGCTGGTATGTAACCGGCATGCAGGGCACCGGTTCGGACACCAGCGTGGCCAAGGACGTGTTCATTCCTGAAGGCCAGATGGTGCTGATGGACGAACGCGCTGGTCAGATTGACCGCACCAAGCGCCATTTTGGTGCCCCTTCGGATCTTCTGCCAGTCGTTCCCGTGGTTCGCACCACAGGCATTGCCCAGCTCATCGGTGCAACAGAGGCCATGCTGGAAATCGTCCGTGACGAGGCTGGCAAAAAGCCTGTCCTGACCACGATCATTGGACCGCGCACCAATTCGGGCGCCTATATGCGCGATCTGGGCGAAGCTGCGGCCATGATCGACACGGCCAAGCTGATCCTGTTCCATCTGGTCGGCGAATTTGACCGCGTCGGCTTGACTGACAGCGAGCTGACGCTGGACGACAAGGCTCGTCACCGTGCCCAGTGCGCGCAGATGATTAAGCTGGTGCATTCGGCTTCGGAATCACTGATGTTCCTAGCGGGATCGTCGGCATTCTCTCTCGACAAGCCGATCAGCCGCTATTGGAAGGACGTTTCGATGGGCCTGCGCCACATCCAGAACATCCCCACCATCGGCTATGAAATCTATGGCCGCAACATCGCGGGCGGCGATATGATTTCGCCGCCGGGTGCCTATTGATCGGCGACCAGGCGCGCGCGGAAGAACGAAAGTATTTCGTCGCGCGCCTGAACCGTTGGCTGCCCTGCCTCGTCAATCAAGTGCAGGGTGACCACGCTGTGCGGTGTCTTGAGCGGAGCGTCGGGATTGGCGGCTGAATCTGGCAGAACCTTGCCAATGAACCGGTCGCCCAAAGCCTCGCTGTAGGCAGCGAACCGCTCGGCGCGGCAGAAGCTGTCGCCGTCAAAGCGATAGGCAAGCACGGTCAGGTCTTCGGCTTCCATCCGTGCTTTGACGGCCGCCAGTTCGACAGGATCGATGGCGAGCCCGGCGGGATTGTGCATTGGCATTGAGGGCTGTGACATGACCGGCGCGACAACTGACTTTTCAAGCATCATCGACAGCGCGAAATTTCCCGTGAAGCACATTCCGATCGCGCCCACGCCCTTGCCGCCGCATTCCTTGTGCGCCTCTGCCGCCAATGCACGAAGCCACTGGGTTACTGGGCTGGAAGCATTGCTCGAAAAGGCCCGGAATTCCTTGCTGATGCAGGCACGCGCAAGCGTCAACATCGCCTTGCCGTTGCCCGGCAGGACGCCATCTTCACCGAACAGCGACGGCATGAAGACTGTCAGTCCGGCATCACGCACCCAGCGGGCAAACCGTGCGACATAAGGGCTGATTCCGGGGATTTCCGACATGACGATCACGGCCGGACCAGTCCCCGCAACATAGACGCGCCGGGTCTTGCCCAGCAGGGTCACCTGACGCTTTTCGAAATCGTCCAGTGCGTCCCTGAAGTTCGGATCGATATCAGTCATCAGAGCCCCCCTTCAGATCATACGATCCGACACGCATCCTCAAAATCGAGCCGCGGGTTGCGCGGGAACAGGCTGTCTTCGCGGCCATAGCCCAGCGCGCAGATGAAATTGGCCTGCCAGCGCCCATCGGGGAAGAACGCGGCATTCAGCCTATCCGCATCAAAGCCCGACATCGGCCCGCAATCGAGGCCGAGCGCCCGGGCCGCGATGATCATGTAGGCCCCCTGAAGCGGCACATTGCGCGCCAGCATGTCAGCAATCAGGGCATCCTTGCCGGCGAAGACAGACTGGTAGTCGCGCGAAGGAAACAGCTTGGGCATTTCATCGTAGAAACGGCTGTCGCCTGCAACGATGACCGTGACCGGCGCTGAGGCCACCTTGGCCACATTACCGGCACTCACACATTCTCCCAGCAAAGCCTTCGCGCCTGCCGAGGTAACGAAGACAAACCGCGCCGGGCAGGTATTGGCAGCCGTAGGTCCCCATTTCACGTGATCGTAGAGTTCGCGAAGCAGATCAGGCGCAACGGGCCGATCCTCATAGGAATTGTACGTTCTAGCGTCATCAAACAGCTGGCCGATCTCCATCACCATACCAATGGCAGCTTGTCAGGCTGGAGGATCCCGCCGGTGTGGGTCTTCACGACATAGCCGTCCTGGATGCGGAAAGGCGGAATTGCCTTGAGAAACTCCTCGAGCGCGATCCGCATCTCGCGCCGTGCCAGATGCATGCCGACGCACAGGTGAGGACCGAAACCGAAACTGAGATAGCGCGATTTGCGGCCCAGTTTCACCACGTCCGGATCGTCATAGGCATCAGGATCATGGCCGGCCAGACACGTGGCGAGCGCCACCTTGTCTCCCGGCTGGAATGTGACACCGGCGATCGTCACTTCCTGCTTGCAGGTGCGGAAGGTGGTGACCGCCGGGTAGGCCCTCATCATTTCCTCGATGGCATCAAGGATCATGTCAGGATTGGCCCGCAGAACCGCCTGATCTTCGGGATGGGTTGCAAGGTGGCGGAACTGCCAGGCCATGTTGGTGGAAACGGTATCCATGCCGCCGATGAAAAGGTTAAAGGTAAAGCCCACCAGTTCATCGTCAGTAAGCGGGCGCCCTTCGATCTCGGCGGTAACGCCGTAGCTGATCAGATCACTGCCAGGATTGGCCTTCCGCTCGGCAATCTGCTCGCGCAGGTAAGTCACCACATTGCGCGTACTCGCAGCAATCTTGCCGAGGTCATTGGTGTGCAGCAGGTCCATTTCCCATTCAAGGAATGTGGCGACCATGCTTTGCGGCAACCCCATCAGTTCCAGGAACACCTTGATCGGGAACTCAAAGGCGAAATCATGGACGAATTCGCATGATCCCTTGGCCTTGATCGCCGCGCAGTATTCCTGCGCATAGAGCCGGATCCTGGCGTCCAGCTTGTTGATTTCCTTGGGCGTGAACAGCGGGTTGACGAACTTGCGATAAAGCCCGTGCATCGGTGGATCGGTCTCGGCCGGAAGCGAACTCCAGCTTTCACCCACCAACATGGCAAAGGGTGCGAAGTCCTTGTTCGAAAAATTGTCGGTGTCGAAATAGATCTTTTCGAGATCTTCGACCCGCCGGACAATCCAGGCGGGAGTACCGCCGGGATAGGCATCGAGCGAATAGAATATCGGCGGCATGGTGCGATGAATGTGCGGAATGGTCGTCAGAAACGGGTTTTCGTCAACCAGACCGCCCATCTTGATCGGATAGTCCAGCACCAGCTCTTTGGGGACATGTGCCGGAGCTTCAGTCACTTGTGCGCCCAGCATCCAATTTCTCCCTGTGACCAGTATCAGCTGGCCATTGCTATCGCCGGGAATTGGCTCGACACCCTGCTGAAGGATAGGTTGTCGGGCAAAAAGCACCGTTCCGGCAAATTTGATCTGGATCAATTCCGAACACTCCGAATTCTGCTTGATAATACACATTAGACAATAAGTGTATCACATGTTGATTCGTGATGTGCAGACCGGAGAGGATCACAGACAATGGCAACGCAGCTGAAGACGGCTGAGGCGATACAGCCTTCCGGATATAATCTCGAAGCGGAAAAAGAGATGGTCGGCCGTGCGCGCGAATTGCAGCCGCTGATCCGCCAGCACGCCTCGCACGGCGATGACCATGGCGTCCTCCATCCCGATGTCTTCGCCGCACTGACCGACGCCGGTTTCTGGGCCATGGCAGCACCGCGTCGCTGGGGCGGCCTGGGTACGAGTGCCCGCGCGATGTCGCTGGTGGGCTATGAATTGGCCAAGGCCGATCCCTCGGTCGGATGGGTCTATACCGTTCTGCACGGCACCACATGGGTCGCCAGTCTTGGGCCGGATGCCTTGCAGGAAGCTATCTTTGGATCAAGCAGCGACCATCCGGTAATCTGCGGTATAGCCAACCCGCCCGGGACCATGGTCGAGGTTGATGGCGGCTATATCGTCAATGGCCGCTGGCCCTATGCCTCCGGCTCGGCCCATGCCAGCTGGGCGCAGCTCGGCGTGGCGACAGTCGACAAGGATGGCCACCACGGCGGCGGCTTCGCCTATCTGCGCCGCGAACAGTACACCATCGACAACACCTGGCACATGATGGGGATGAAGGGCACCGGCTCCAACACCATTGTCGCCAAGGACGCATTCATCCCGAAAGAGCAGTTCTACAACGTCGCCGAACTTGGCATCGGCGGACACACACCCGGCAAACGTCACGTTGGCGAGCCTTCGGATTACTGGCCATTCATGCCCTTCCTGCGTGCCACCGCCCATGCCGTTGTCGCCGGGGCTGCATCGGCAATCATGGAACACGTGATGGAAGCCTCGCACAGGCGGCCGATCATCTACACTTCCTATGCCCGTCAGTCCGAAGCGGTGATGATGCAGGGCGAACTGGGCAAGGCCGCTGCCAAGATATCCGCCGCCGAAGCCCTGACCTTCAAGAACTGCGATCTGATCGACAATGCAGGCTTGGCACATCAACGCCTGACACCGCAGCAACGTGCACTGAGCAAGGGGGAAGGATCGCTTTCCGTTAGCCTGCTGAACGAGGCCATCGAGGAGCTGATGTTCCTCGCCGGATCAAGCGCATATGCCGATTCCAGCCCGATCCAGCGGCTGTACCGCGATGCATCCTTCGCCATGCGGCACGTCGCGAACCTGCCTTACGTGGGCTACGAAATTCTCGGCAAATCGCTGCTCGGCGTCGAACCCAATATCGCCCTGCCCGATTTTATCTGACCCCACAAAAAACCGGAATCCCCAGAGAGGAGACAGGCCATGCGTCTTAATTCCCGCCACGAATACGCCAACGAAGCCATCTCGCAGTTCATTGATGTCGAGAACCGCGAAGTTTCCGTTGCTGCGCTGAACGACCCCGATCTTTACGAGCTGGAACTGGAGCGGATCTTCGCGAAAGCCTGGTTGATGATCGGCCACGAAACCGAAATCCCCAATGTGGGCGATTATGTCGTCCGCCTGATGGGTGAGGATCAGGTGATCGTTGCTCGCGCGGCGGATGGACAAGTGCATGTCTCGCTCAACGTCTGCCCGCACCGGGCCATGCACGTCTGTCTGTCCGACAGTGGCAATGCCCGTGTCCACAAATGCATTTATCACGGCTGGGCCTTCCGCCCCGACGGCAGCTTCATTGGCGCCCCGATCGAGCGCGAGCAGATGCATGGCAACATCAAGACCAAGGAACAGCTCGGCCTGAAGAAGGCGCGAGTGCAGCTTTATGGCGGCCTCGTCTTTGCCACCTGGAACCACGATGGTCCGTCGCTGGATGAGTGGTTCGGCGACATGAAGTTCTACTACGACATGCTGTTCTGCCGCACAGACAATGGGCTGGAAGTGCTTGGACCCCCGCAGCGCCTGACGATCGATGCCAACTGGAAGACAGCGGGCGAACAATCCGCGTGCGACGGCTTCCACACACTCACCCTGCATGGCTCCGTGATCGATATCGGCGCAATGGGCGGCGAGGCGGATACCGAGCATGAAAGCGCGCCCGCCATGTATGGCATCAACCTTTCGGGCAACGGCCATTCGTTGCGCTGCATCGCCGCCGATACCAGTTGGGCGCTGGCGCATGGCAAGGGCGATCTAACTCCTGAAGAACGTCTGGAAGCCTTCCCGCCTCCCGGCATAACGCCTGAACTTCTGCCCGAACTGAAGCGGAACATGAGCGCGGAGCAACTGCACGTACTGGCCAAGGCCCCCCCAGTGGTGGGCGGCATGTTCCCCAACATGAACATCCTTTTCATCTACAGCCCACTGCGCGACGGCACGTTGGGATCAGCGCTGGTGCTCCATTCCATTATGCCCAAAGGCCCGCACCATTTCGAATGGACGACCTATTACTTCGCCGAAAAGGGCACGCCAGAGCACATCAAGGTGATGATGCGCGCCGCAGCCACACTCGGCACCGGCACTTCAGGCATCATCGAGCAGGATGACAGCGACACCTGGCCACACATGACCGAGAGCGCCAAGGGCGTGATCGGCCGCACCGAGACGCTGAAATATCAAGCCATCCTTGGCGAGAACCGCCCTGCTGACTGGCCCGACAAGGCCAAGGTCTATGAAGGGTTCGGCAAGGACGATGCGCAGTGGGAGTGGTGGCTGGCCTATCACAAGCTGATGACCGCGGACGCCTGAGCAATTCCATCCCCAATCGAAGAAGGACCACTATCATGTCCGTCACCGTCGCAACCGTAACCTACACCCGCGAAGATGAGCGCCGCGGCGAAGTTCCCTATGGATCCGCCGTTTACAATTCCATCATGGGCTTCCTCATCCGCGAGGCTCGCCTGCTCGATCACCGCGACATCAAGGCCTGGGGCGATCTGCTCGCTGAAGATCTCGAATACAAGGCACCGGTGCGTATCACGCGACGGGTGCAGAAGTTCAGTGAAGAATTCGGCACCATGGGCCATTTCGATGATGACTATACCTCGATGATGCTGCGCATCACCCGCCTCACAACGACAACCAACGCCTGGTCGGAAGATCCGGCCAGCCGCGTGCGGCGCTTCATCTCCAATGTCACTGTGTGGGAAACCGATGCGCCCGACGAATACGAAGTATCGAGCTACCTCTTCCTCACCCGAAATCGTGCAGAAGCCAAGGATTACAAAAAATTGAGCGCCGAGAGGAACGACCGTCTGCGTATGACGAAGGATGGCTTCAAGCTGGCCCGCCGTTCGATCCTGCTCGATCAAGTGGTGCTGGGAATGCCCAACTTCGCCATTTTCCTGTGATCGCATAAATTTGGTGAGAGGAAGCTTCAATGTCGCTTGAGCTCATGATTGACCGTTCGATCCCCACCCATGTTCCCGAAAGCATGATCCGCGACTGGCCGTTCCAGTTCGGCACGACGCACACCGGCAACCCCTATGTTGATCTGGTTGACCCGGTCCACGCCAGCTACCCGGACGTCTTCTACACACGCGATGCCTATCCGGGCGCGCAGCCGGCCTGGGTGGTCCGCCGGTTTGAGGATGTGTCCGCGATCTACAAGGATAATGTGAACTTCATCAACATGGGTTTCGCCCCCTTTGCCATGCTCACCGGCGAGGATTGGCACCTGGTCCCCGCGGAAATGGATCCACCTGACCATGGCCGCTACCGTGCGATGATCTTCCCACTGTTCACGCCCAAGGCCGTGCGGGGCCTAGAGGACAAGGTCGCCGCTTACGCCAGCCACTATATCAACCAGTTCAAGGATCGCGGCTCGTGCGAATTCATGGGCGAATTTGCCTTTGAATTCCCGATCAAGGTGATCCTTGACCTGATCGGTCTGCCGCAGGACATGGTTAGCCAGTTCATGGCATGGGAAACCGATCTGCTGCACGGCCATGATCTGGAAACGATCGCCGCCGCTACGAAGAACGTTGTCGCCTACCTGCGCAGCGAGATCGGGGACCGTAAGCGCAAACCACGCGAAGATCTGCTCACGTTCGGCGTCAATGCCGAAGTCGATGGCGTGAAGATGAGCGATAACGAAGTCCTGGGTTTTGCCTTCAACCTGTTCATTGGCGGCCTCGATACCGTTTCCACCAACCTTGGGCTGCAATTCTGGCATCTGGCAACTCATGCCGGAGATCAGGCAAAGCTGCGCTCCAATCCTGACCTGATTGGCGATGCCATCGAGGAAATGCTGCGCGGCTATGCTGCGGTCTCTACCTTCCGCACCGTGGCCAACAAGGTCGCGATCAAGGGCGCGACAATGATGCCGGGCGACAAGGTCATCATGTCCACCACGCTTGCCGGGCGCGATCCCGCAGCATGGGACGGTCCGGCAGAAATCCGCCTTGATCGCAAACCGCAGCATGTCAGCTTCGCGACAGGCCCGCACTTGTGCCTTGGCCTGCATCTCGCACGGCGCGAGCTCAACGTCGCCATCAGCCAGTTCCTCAAGGAAATCCCGCAGTTCCGTCTGGCCCCCGGAAAGGAGGTGGAATTCCATCTTGGCATGATCCAGCCTCTGGAATTGCCACTTGTCTGGTAACCTTGGCCTGGGCTGGCCGCTTTACGAGGGTAAAACGAACATGCCTTCAGACAGGTTCGCGACAAGTCTAGGCTGCACATCTGAGATGACCGACATAAATGGGACGGAGCCCGAAGCATGAACAGCACCACAGTTGATCCGCTGGACCAGATGGTTGCCGACTATTCACTGGTGACCAACGGATACTCCGGCACGGCCCCCGCCAACATTTATCCGATGCTTGCGGAAAAGCGTGGAAAATGCCCGGTAATGCACGGCGATCTGCTGCTGCAGAACCAGATCCCCTCGATGGCTGATTACATGATGACCGGCCGCCCCACGGTCACGCTGTTTCGCTACAAGGACATCCATTCGGTCCTCATGAACCCCAAGGACTGGCTCAGCTACATCGTCGGCGACGGTTTTGGTGCAGCGGTGGACAATATGCTGCTGACGGCGATGGACGGTGAATCGCACGACAAGTTCCGCGCAACGCTGGCCAAGCCATTCATGCGAACCGAAATCCGCAAGCTCGTCGATACCCTGATCCGTCCAGTGGTGATGGATGAATTCGTCAACAAGCTTCGACCCAATGGTAAGGCCGATCTGGTCCGCGAACTCGCCTTGCCCTTCCCGATCCGCGCGATCTACGCCTATTTCGGCTTCCCGCACGATGCCGACCTGCTCGCCAATCTGGCAAGCTGGGCGATCCAGGTCGTCGCTGCACCGCAGGCCGATCCTGAACTTGCTGCAATCACCGTGCCGCAATCGATGGTCGCCGGACAATCGATGTATGACACCGTCATGCCGATCGTGCAGGCCTATCGCGCGCGAGGCGAAATGCGCGCCGACATCCTCGGCCACATGATGCAGGTGGAGCATGAAGGGCGTAAGTTCACCGACGATGAAATCACCCTGTTCATCCGCATGCTGCTGCTGGCAGCGGGCGAAACCACTACGCGCAGCTTTGCCAATCTGATGGTGCAACTGCTCGAAAATCCTGATGTGCTGGAAGAAGTTCGCGCCGACCGCACGTTGATCCCCAAGGCCATCAGCGAAACCATGCGCCGCGATCCCACCGCTGGGGCTGTTGCCCGCATTGCCGCGCGCGACATGGAAGTTGGCGGCGTAGCCATTCCCAAGGGCACCGCCGTGCTGCTGTCGATCGCTTCCGCCAACCGCGATCCCGACGCCTATGAGGACCCAGACCGCTTGTGGCTGAAACGACCAATGCGCCCATTGCTAAGCTTCGGCTTTGGCCCGCATATGTGCATGGGCATGCACATGGCCCTGGCCGAGATGGAGGTGGCGCTGGACGCCATGCTCGATCTGCCGAACCTGCGCTTCGATCCTGCCTATCCGCATCCGGAAATTCGCGGCCTGAACATGCGCGGTCCCGATGCGATCCACGTTCTGTGGGACTGATGCGCCGACTATCCGGAAGGTAGGTGCTGCCCACTGCGACGACACGGCAAAGCTCAGGCAATGACCGCCGCCTTGCAGCGCGTGAGCGGCCGATAGCCAGACTGGGAGACTGCCGTGTTCAAGCCTCAGGGAACCACCCCGCGCGATCAGGATACGCATGATGCCGATGTCGCGCAGCTGACTGCCTATCTTGAATCGGAACTGGGCGCCTCGCAGATCGAACTGCACAAGGAACGGCGCTGGCGACCGGTTTGGCGAGCAACGATGATGCAGAACGGCCAACCGGTCGAAATGCTGCTCAAAGGTGAGCGAACATGGCTGACCCACCCTTATCCGCTGGATTACGAAAGGGACATGCAGCGCACCCTGCATGAAAATGGCGTGCCCATCCCGGCGATCCTTGGCTATTGCCCTGAGCCTGCGGCCATCGCGATGGAATGGGTCCGCGGCGGACGCGATCCGGGGCTGATCCAGCAAGCCATCGAACAGGGCTCGGAAATGACTGAGGACCGCTGGCAGGCCTCGCTCAGTTACATGGAAATCCTGGCCCGGATGCATGCCATCCCGCCCGAACGGTTCGTCGCCGCCGGTGCCCTGATGCCGGCAGATGACAAGGCGATTGCGCTCGGAAATTTTGAGTTGTTCCACGCGATGACCGGGATGAACGGTATCAGCGATCCCTTCATCCACTTCTTTGCCGGCTGGCTGCGGCGCAACTATCCGCAAGGCCGCTCACGCGTGTCGTTCCTCACCGGCGATTGCGGCCAGTTCCTCTCGGACGGGCCGGAGGTCACCTGCATCCTCGATGTGGAGATTGGCCATCTCGGAGATCCGATGCGGGATCTGGCCTGTTATCGCGGGCGTCACCCCATCGAGAACATGGGCGATGTGCCAGCCCTCTTCCGCCATTACGAACAGGCATCGGGCAAGCCACTCGATTACGATGCCATCGCCTTCCACACCGTCGCCTTTTTGTGCGAGGCCTATTACGGCCCCTTCTTCGGCTTGCATGATATGGGCCGCGGCGGTGACTGGGTGGAGAGCATGGTCCAAATCGCCGTTATCGGCCGCCGCGCCGTGGAAGCGCTTGCCGAGATCATCGGCCTGGAACTGGACGACATCGATTTGCCAGCGCCCGAAACGACCCCGCTAGAAGACCTCGCCCTGGGCAAATTGATCGCCGAACTGGGCCGCCTGCCAGCAACCGATGCCCTGCCGGATTGGCAACGCAATGTGCTGGCTTCCATTCCGCACTATCTGAAGAATCGCGGCCACTACCGCCAGTGGTGCGAAGCGGCGGACATCGCTGAAACGGCAGCCCTGACGGGCACCAATCCCGCCAATGTGATGGAAGCCGATTCCGACCTCATCCACTTCATCACCGCCGTCGGTATCGAACAGGATGCAGCCCTCACCCGCCTGTTTCACCGGCGATTCTTGCGCCAATGCCTGATTATAGCAGGGGCCGATCCCGCTCCAGACCATATCGCCCTGGCCAAAATGGAACCGATCCTCGACCGCAAGCTGGATTAGGGCTGGACCATGGATCTGGGCGTCACTGGCACGGTTAGGACCGGTGACGGGCCGTACACATGGCATCGTCTGCTGAATCGACGAAGATCTGAGGCGCAATGGCCCAAAGTTGTCATCATCCTACGAGGTGAGGGCCGGCGCGATAAGGCGTAATCAAGCCGATATCGGAACGTCACTATTCCGGTTGTGCGATCAGATTTCAGGACGCCCACGGGGCAAGAATACCGGCGGCCGAAAGCAAAACCCTACTTGTTCCTTTTCAAGCCACAGTCTCAGGCTCGAAATCTGCCAATATCTGGGCAGTCCCCTCCCCAAGGTCCGGAATGTGAGCAACCGACCTGATCCTCAACAACCTCCGCATGTGCCGGAGGGAAGCAAGTGTCGTCGGGGTCTGAAGCAAAGCAAAGGCTACCGGTGCTGGATTTCACCGGCTTCGCGCAGGAGTTCCTGCGACGGAACCAGGAATACCGGGCGCAATATGCCAGGATCTCTGAAGCGATAACGAGCGACACACTGTCCATGGAAGCAAAGGAGATGGCCCGATCCTGGGGCCTGATGTTTCCCTTGCCAGCCAGACACACCGGCTGATTTGGCCCCCGCGGCTTGGTGCACGGAATTGTCGCCTGCAACGATCATCCTTGAGCAGGCATCTCCTGGAGCTGCGGCATTGAAGCTTGACCAGATCATAGCTGGCCGCGCGGCGCTGCTGGATCAGACAATCGACGGGCTGCGCCACCTCGTGCTCGCTACGCCGCAAGGTCCTTTGCGGCTGTGCCTCGACAATTCCCCACCGGATGCCGGATTGAACTGCGTCATTCAAACCGATGACCTGATCGCTGTCCGCATCGCTGCGCTGCAATGGCTTCACCATTCATTACAGGACTCGCCTTCATATCCCGGTCCCAACTGCCTGTTCCCGACGCCATTTCAGCGCAGCAGACTGAAGCTCATGCTCAGAATTCTCGATTACCTCGCGGACAATGCCGGCTATCCCAATCCGATCCGGGAAGTCAGCCAATTGATCGTTTATCCCCGCACAAAGTTTGCTAGCGCCGCCGAGTGGAAGACGTCCTCAGAAAGACGGCGGACGCAGCGTCTCATCAATGAAGCAAAATCGCTGGTGAATGGCGGCTATCGCGCCTTGCTCAAGGGTGAGTGTCGGTAACGAAAATGTTGAAATTAAGTCGAAATATACCATATCTCCGGAAATGTGCCTATTGGAAACACCGTCGTTTAACAGTATGGAAAACTTGAATTGTGCCAGGAGGCTAAGCCAATTCAATACGCCATGCCGCCCTGACCATTCGCGTTAAGCCAAATTGCCTGGAGCTGGCCCGAATTGGACCTTGCTGCGAGAATGGAAAATGCCCGGAAGCACGGATGGAAGCCGCTGATTTCGGAACAGACTGGACGATCATAAAGGTGAGATGTTGGGCAACTCACCGATGATCGCGTGGTCAATCAATGAGCTTCGCTGTTACCGAGGATATTGCGTCAGAACTTTTAGAAGTTGAATCGGAGATTGCGCTCAACGCAACCCTGGCTCGCGCCTCGCGCCGGCTGGGCTTCGATCACTATGCGTTGAGCCTGGATTCACGTTCAGGCAAAACGCAATCACCCGGCGTTCTACTTCACGACTATCCCGACGAATGGGCGAAGGTCTACGTGGCTTTTGACCTTGCCGGACAGGATCCGGTTCGCCGAGCCTGCGACAAGTCGTTTACCGGCTTTGAATGGGGTCTTATCGACAGGCTCATCCCGATGACACGCGGCGATCGGCAGATGCTCGCTGTTGGTGAGGAATGCGGGATCGGCGATGGGTACACTGTACCTCGGCACTTGCCCGGCGAAGCACGGGGCACCTGCTCCTTTGTCGTGCGGTCCAAGGAATGTTTGCCGAAGCCAAGGCTTTATGATGCGGAAATTGTCGGGGCGCTCGCGCTGACATCCGCGTGGCGGCTCTCGGGTGCCATGCGGGAAGCAAGCAACGCAGTGCTGAGCGACCGGCAACGAGAATGCCTGCTCTGGGCCGCGCGGGGAAAAACCGCTGTAGAATCTGCCATTATCCTCGGGATCAGCGCGGAAACCGTCGTTCAGCACCTGAAGGTCGCGCGAGAGCGCTACGACGTTCACTGCCGTCAGTCGCTGATCTTGTGTGCATTGTACGATGGCCTGATCGGCTTTGACGACATCTTCAGGTGGAGAGGAAGAGCCTGATCCGCCAATCTCGCACCCCTTCTTGCCATTCGGCTTCTGAGGCGAATGGCAGCCGGTCGGTGCCTTCCTCCGTAACCACGTGGCCACCGAAAAACACCCATCGCTCGCCAGCCATACCTACCCAGTTCTTGGTATGTCGCCCTCGGCCCTGCCCTGCTGAATAGCTCACCATGTCAAACTTGGCGGGGTAGCCAGCATGCATTCCGATCTCATTCCAGTTATTGCGTCTCAGGAAAATCCGGCGCTTCGGGCCATGTTCGAGGCGCGCAAGCGCGTGTTTGTCGACCTCCTCAAGTGGGATGTGCCGGTACTCGCCGATCGATATGAGATCGACCAGTTTGATACTGACGAGGCGGAATATCTCGTGCTCGTCGACGATCTCGCTGCACACCGCGCTTCAACCCGGCTGCTGCGGACCGAGGGCCCCCATATCCTGGCTGATCTCTACCCGTTCCTGTGTGAGGGGCCTGTGCCGCATGGGCCGACAACGCGGGAAATCACCCGTTTCTGTATTGAACCCACACTTGCCACAAGGGACCGGCGCCAGGCACGCAACCAGCTCGTCACCGCGCTGGTCGAGCATGCACTGCGCTCGGGTATCACTGATTACACCGGCGTTGCCGGGCTTTCCTGGTTCAAGCAGATCGAGGCCTTTGGCTGGGACTGCAGGGCGCTGGGGCAGCCGAGGCAGGTAGGCGGCGATCTTCTGGTTGGCCTGCATATCAGGATCGATGCAAGGACACCGGAAGATCTTTCCCGCACCGGTATCAACAGTCTCCTGACCTGCCGGCTTCCCGCAAAAGGAGGCCTGCAATGACCGGTGCAGCCAGCTATACAACGGAACTGCTTGATCGGGGCTTCTGCGTCATCCCGGATCTTCTACCTCCACAGGATCTGGCCCGGCTCGATGCCGACCTCGATCCGGTGTTCAGGCAAACCCCAATGGGCCAGGGATACTTCTACGGGTTCAGCACGAAGCGGATAGGCAGCTTGCTGCGCCGCTCGCCCATCGCTGCAAAGCTCGTCCTCCATCCGACCATCCTTGCAATCGTGGAGGATGTGCTTGGCGCGGCATGCGAGCGCGTGCAGCTCAACGTTGCCCAGGCGATCGAGATCCATCCGGGCGAGATCGAGCAGTTTCCGCACTGTGACCATGACATGTGGGCGGGCGTAAAAGGGCATCACGAATACCTGGTCAATGTCATGTGGCCGATCTCCGATTTTACCGCGCTGAATGGCGCAACGCGGATCTATCCCGGTACGCATCGCGGTCAGCTTGAATCATTGGAAGACCTGCCCGAACCGATAGTCACCGAATGCGAAGCCGGGTCAGCCATCTGTTTCCTGGGCTCGACCGTTCACGGCGCCGGCGCCAATCTGTCGCCCAATGTGCGCCGCGGCGTCGTGATTGGCTACAGTCTCGGCTGGCTCAAGCCTTATGAGAACCCGTGGCTGGCCTATCCTCCTGAGGTCGCCAGGCAATTCTCCCCGGAACTGGCAAGTCTGGTCGGCTATTCGCTCCATCGACCAAATCTCGGCAATTACGAGGGGCAATGCCCGTCGATCCTGCTCGCAGGCGATGTGCCTGAGTTTCCTCGCGCCACCGATGCCTTGCGTCCCGACCAGGAAGCTGCGGTCGCTGCCTTTGCGCAAGGATCTCAGGATCGGTCATGAGCCCTTCCCACGTCGTCGAGCCAACCTACCGCAAGCTCAAGCAAAGATTGCTCGAAGGGGTATGGCCGCTTGGGCATCGCCTCGAGGCCGCCCGCCTCGCCGATGAGCTCGGTGTCAGCATGACGCCCGTAAGGGACTGCCTTAACAGGCTTGTCGGCGAGCGACTGGTTGAGTTGCGCCCGGGAGAAGGGTTCCGGGTTGCTTATCTCAATGAGGGAGTGCTGCGCGACCTCTTCGAATTCAACGCCGCGCTCCTGGTCTTTGCTATTCATGTTTCCGGCCCCGGTCGGCAGCCCGGCCCGAGCGAAACGTCCAGTGAAAAGCACGCCGAACATGTTGCCGCGCTTTTCGACACCATTGCCAAGGTCGCGGGCAATGCCGTCCTCAGGGAGACGGTCGCCGCGCTCAATGACCGCCTGCACGCGGCACGATGCCTTGACCCGGGCTTCTTTGGTGATTGTGATATTGAGATCCAGCAGATCGCGGCCGATTTCCAGGAGGGTTCTGACAAGGACGCCTTGCGGCACAGGCTAATCGCGTACCACGAAAGGCGCAAACAGGCAGCCTCGCAGTATATTCGAACGCTGGGACAGGCAGCAGATTGAGCCAATTTGGCGCTAACAACGCACTTTCACCAAGCCGGTCCCTTGCGAAGATTCCAACTCACTGGCAGAATAATATTGCGCGGCAGACAAACTGGCAAAGACCCGCGTGGATAATTCCGCCAGGCATCAAGCACGCCCGTCCATCAAGCGGACAGGCGGCCGTTCCGGTGAAGGACTTCATGTTCTGACGGCGGCATAGCACTGGAAGTCGAGCCTCTTCGCGGTCCAGCGGAGCGGATATGGCTGTGCCTGTGCAGGTCCTTGCTTGGCAACTCTTCCCGAACTGGCGAACCCGCTCGCAACCGGGTCACCAAGGGCACCTACGCCCAATCGACCCGAAAACCCCAACTCTGCTGCGAGCCGGTTGCTCGAGGTCATCTATCACCAGGAACGCGCCGGCCTGATCCGCTACCTGCGCCGCAGCGCCGGCCGCGATGCTGCACCTGACCTTGCCCAGGAGGTCTTCCTGCGTGCAGCGGCCAGCAATCAGTTGCATCAGCTCATCAATCCGGCTGGCTACCTCTATAGCATTGCCCGCAACATGTTGATTGATCGGTCCCGCAGGATGCGATGCCGGTATGAGCCCCTGTCCCTGATCGAGGCGCACGATGCTCCAGTCGCGGCCGAGCAGGAATATGGAATCGAGGCCGACGATCTCCAGGCGGCCTATGAAATGGCCCTGACCAGCCTGCCCATTCGCACACGCCAGATCTTCATCATGAACCGCAGTGAAGAAAAGACTTACCACGAGATCCGGCGCGAGCTCGGCATCTCGATTGCCACGGTTGAATACCACATGATGAAGGCGCTCGCGTGCATCAGGCACGCCATCGATGCTTCGCGGTGAACCCGCTGGATTGGAGCCGTGTGGTTCGAGAAACCTGCTCAAATCCTGCATTTCCATCAGATCTGAAAAATAATCTCTTTTGAAACTAAGGTACCCGCCAAATCGTGCGTCAATTCCCTGCAGAGGCCAAGCCCGATGAGGCCTGGCCCCCAATCGAACAGGGAGCTCACCATGTCGCTACGCCTTCGAACCGTACCCGCCCTTCTTGCCGGAGCCGCAATCGCATTTTCATCGCAGCCGGGTGCTGCCCGCGAAAGCACCGGCACTTCTGCGCCTGTCCCATCGCCGGACCAGGACACAACGAGCGAAGAAAGATCCCGCGAAGAGGCAGACATCGTAGTGACCGGCTCGCGCATTCGCGGAGCACCAATTGCCAGCGAGGTCACGACACTGTCGCGTGATACGATCGTTTCGGCGGGCCAGGTCGATCTTGGCGAAGCCATGAGGTCCCTTCCGCAGAACTTTGGCGGCGGGCAGAACCCGGGGATCGGCACAGGCGCGGGTCTCGTCAACAGCAACGTCAATTCGGCGTCGAGCGTCAACTTGCGCGGACTTGGTCCCGATGCCAGCCTGACGCTGCTCAACGGACACCGGCTGCCCTATGACGGGGCGTTCGGCGGGGTCGACATCTCGGCCATTCCGCTGGCTGCACTCGACCGCATCGAAGTCCTGCCCGATGGTGCCTCGGCGCTCTACGGGTCGGACGCGGTCGCGGGGGTGGTCAACGTCATGCTGCGGCGTGACTACCAGGGCGTGACAACTTCGGCGCGGCTGGGGGCAAGCACCGACGGCGGCAACTTCCAGCAACAGGCCGATCTGGTTGCCGGCAGCAAATGGTCAGGCGGCGGCTTCATGGTCGCATACGATTTTGCCCACAATTCCGCGATTGCTGCCGGACAGCGCAGCTATGCGGCTTCGCTCGATCCGGCCAATTCGCTCTATCCTGCGCAGCGCCGCCATGCGGCGATCCTCAGCGCGCACCAGGATCTGGGCGGCGGCATCACCGCCAGCGTCGATGCCCTGTTCTCGAGGCGGGATTCGGAGACGGTCGGCGGCACGGCTGCAGCGCGCTACCTGTTCCAGCCCCACGTCGAATCGATGACCCTGGCGCCATCGCTCGAGGTCCCCCTGTCTGGTGACTGGTCGATCAAGGTCCAGGGAGCGCTTGGCCGCGACCGCACGCATTATGCCACGACGTTTACGCCGGCAGGTGGCAGTGCCAGCGTGACCAGCGGCTGCTTCTGCAATCGCTCCACCTCGGCCGAGATCGGCGCTGAAGGCCCGCTGTTTGCGCTCGCGGGCGGTGATGCCCGGGTGGCCTTCGGGGCAGGCTACCGCAGCAATGGCATGGCCTATACCCGGTTCGTCAATGGGGCGGCCAGCGGCTCCTTCGATGTCAGCCGGCGAAGCCACTTTGCCTATGGCGAGATCAATCTGCCGTTCGTTGCGCTTGAGAACGATCTGCGCGGGATCGATCGGCTGAACCTGTCGGCAGCGCTGCGCTATGAGGACTATCCCGGCATGGCGCAGCTCGCGACGCCGCGCCTGGGGCTGGTCTATGCGCCGACCTCCGGTCTGACATTGCGCGGAACCTGGTCGCGCTCGTTCAAGGCACCGACGCTCTATCAGCAGTACGTCGGGTACCAGACCTACCTTCTGCCTGCGGCTGCCTTTGGCGTGACGCCGGCGAGCGGCACGGTGATGTACGCGAGCGGCGGCAATCCCGACCTCAAGCCTGAACGCGCGCGAAGCTGGACGGCAGGCTTCGACCTGCATCCCGCATCGCTTCCCGGACTGAAATTGAGCGCGACCTGGTTCGATATCCGCTACCGGGACCGGGTGCTGCAGCCGATCGCCGGCTCGATCGCGGCAGCATTCCGTGATCCGGGCTATGCCAGCCTGCTCGACTTCTCACCCTCCGTCACGGAACTGACTGGCCTGATCGCCGGCGCGCAACTCGGGCTGCAGAACTTCACCGGGGGCGCCTATAATCCGGCGGCAGTCGTGGCGCTGGTCGACAACCGGAACATCAATGTCGCGGCACAGGCGATCCACGGGATCGATGTCCAGCTCGGTTGGAACAGGGAGCTTGGCGAGGGCCGCAAGCTTTCCTTCGACCTGGCGGGGACCTGGCTCGAAAGCGATCAGCAACTCACCAGCAGCCTGCCCGAAGTCCAGCTGGCCGGAACTGTGTTCAATCCGCCCAAGGTCCGCATGCGGGGCAGTGCGACCTACCAGACCGAACGGCTGCAGGTCTCAGGCTCGCTCAACTATATCGGCGCGCTGGCAGATCGGCGGTTTGCTACCGCCCGCAGATTGAATCCAAGCGCCACGATTGATCTGTCGGCGCGGTACAAAGTCTTGAAGGGCAGCGGCGAAGAGCCAGCATTCGCTGTCTCGCTCAGTGTGACCAACCTGTTCAATGCCAAGCCCAAGGTCATCCAGACGACGGGACCGACCGACACCCCCTATGATTCCACCAATTTCTCGTCAGTCGGTCGCTTTATTGCGGTCGGCATCTCGAGGCACTGGTAATGGGCCTCGCCCTCGCTGTCGTTCTGTCTCAGGCGACCCTGCCCGTCGTGGTTCAACCAATCGCGGGCGCAGATCCATGCGCGCGGTTCGATGTGAAACCGGAACCGGGCGGCCTTCGCCCGGTCAGCAGCCGAGATCTTGCCGAGCTGACCGACATCGGTCGTTCGGATCCCAACGAGGCCCCCAGTCCCTTCGGGGTCTCACCTGATGGCAAGGAGATCGCCTTCCTGGTGCGGCGCGGCAATCCCGATGCCAACGCGTTTTGCCAACGGCTGTTGGTGAAGCCGCTCCGCGGCCCGGGAGCCCCGCGCGAGGTCGACCGGGGCGGCGAGTTCATTCGTGACACCTTTGTCCTGCGCAATTTCACAGCCGTCGAAGCCGGCTATGCCAAGGTGATCACCCCGCGCTGGTCGCCGGACGGGACGCGCATTGCCTATCTCAAACGCCAGTCCGGCAAGACGCAGGTCTGGCTGGTGAATTCGAAGAACACGGCAGGCGCACACCAGGTGACCAGCCTGCCCGACGATGTCGTGGACTTTGCCTGGACGCAGGACGGAAACGGCCTCATCGCCGTCTCCCGGCCAGCGCTGCGCCGGCAGGCCGAAGCCTTCGCGAAAGAAGCGCGCGGCGGTTACCTCTTTGACGAGCGCTTTTCTCCGCAATACGCGGCGAAGCCCTTACCAACCGCGCCTATCCCCCTCGAATATGTCCATTGGAACCTTGCCGACGGGGCCTCGCGCGCAGCAAGTTCGGACGAAATTGCCCGGCTCGTTCCGACAAGGCCCGCAGGCCTGCCAGCAAAGGCTCGCGGATTTGCCGCCAGTCCTTCCGGGACGCTCGCCTGGAGTGAGGCCAAGTATCCCGATCAACTATTAAGCCCTTCTAAGCTGGTCATAGCCGATGCCATTGGACGCCGGTGGATCTGCTCAGAAAAGCGCTGCGAGGGCGTGTCCCGGCTTTGGTGGTCGCAGGACGGGCAGACACTCTACGCCTTGCAGCGCACAGGCTGGGCGAAAAGCCAGACCGCCCTTCTTGCCTGGCGGGTCGGAAAACGCGCACCGCGCCAGGTCATGGTGACCGATGACGCGCTGATCGGCTGCGCCAAACCGGAGCGCGAGATCCTTTGCGCGCGCGAAGGCGCGGTACAGCCTCGCCGTCTCGTAGCAATCGACCCGGAGACTGGCCGCGAACGGCTGATCCATGATCCCAATCCGGGGTTCAGCCTGCTTGCGCTCGGCACGGCGAAGCGCCTCCGCTTCCGCAATGTCTACGGGGTCGAAAGCTACGCTGACCTCGTTCTTCCTCCCGGCCATCGCCAAGGCGAGCGCCATGCAATGGTGGTCGTGCAATATATCAGCGACGGTTTCCTGCGCGGCGGAACCGACGACGAATTTCCGATCCAGGCGCTTGCCGGCAAGGGCTTTGCCGTCCTGAGCTTTTCGCGGCCCGACTTCGTGCCCGCGGCCCTTGAGGCACCGAGCGAACTTGCGATGCGCAAAGCGAACCGCAAGGACTGGATCGATCGCCGCTCAGTGCAATCGTCGCTTGAGACTGCGGTAAACCTGGCAATCGCGACCGGCTCGGTCGATCCTGATCGCATGGGCATCAGCGGGTTCAGCGACGGAACCTCGACCGTCCAGTGGGCCCTGATCAACAGTTCGCTGTTCAAGGTCGCCGCGCTTGGAGCGTGCTGTGAAGACTTGCAGGCCTACCCCTTGCTCGGGGGGCCGGCTTTCGAGCAATTCGGGCGCGAGATGGGTTACCGCTTCTTCGAGACTGGCGCGGAGGAATTCTGGAAGCCGATGTCGCTGGTGCTGAATGCAGACCGGATCGATACGCCGATCCTGATCCAGACCGGTGACAGCGAATATACCATCGGGCTAGATGTCGTCGCAGCATGGCGCCTGCGGAAGAATCCCATCGAGCTCTATGTCCTCGATCATGAAGGCCATTTCAAATGGCAGCCGGCGCACCGGCTCGCCATCTATGAGCGGGCAACAGAATGGTTCCAGTTCTGGCTCATGGGGCGCATGAACTGTGCAGGTGACAGGCTTGCACAATACCAGCGTTGGAAGGCGATGAAGGGAGCGCCCCCTGCCGAGACGTTGACCTGCGAGACGGGCACCTCACCTGGTCCATGACCGGGCCCATGCTTCGGCTTCCGCAAGATCGAGCAATCGGTAGATGATGGAATCACCTGACTCCACACCGACGGCGAGGGCCGCCTCAGTTGCCTCCCGGTCGACAAGGCCATGGCTGGCAAGAAGTCCGCCCAGCAACATGTCACGGATCTGGGATCGCCGGTCGTCAAACAATTTGCGGATGAAGCTGTCCGGTCCCGATTTGGATGTCCGCCATACGACGTCTTGCGGCAGGTCCTGCGCAAAGGCAGCACGGGCCACCGCACGATTGATACCGCCCTTGCACCAGAGCCATGTAGGATAGGACAGGCAGAGCTCGACAAGCGGCTGGCTCATCAACGGCGAGAAGCGGCGCGGCACGCTTGCAGGCGCAAGGCCGTGCAAGTGGTTCTGGCAGCGCATGATCAGGGCAAGGTGGTCGCGCTTACCAAGGTGGCGGCCAACCTCCGCGTCAAACCATGGGGTCAGTGGCACGACCTCCGAGCCAGGCAGGCTCCCGCCTGCCAGCACGCGCTCATCCGGCGCCCAGAGGCCAGTCGGCGGTGGCCGCAGCGCTCGCCGCATGACAGCGCGCGCCATTGATCCCGTGTCGCATCCGGTCAACCGGCACATGTCGAGGAATGTGCCAAGCGTCGCGCGGCCGGGCCCGCGGCAACGCAGGCTGTCCACCACTGCCGCTGAGGAATGCAGGAAGCAGAAGAGGTTGTCGCCGCCATTGCCATCGAAAATGACCTGGGCACCGAGTTCGTTGCCCGCAAGCCCGAGCGCACGATCAAGCGCCTGCAGGAAGGTCTTGCGCTGGGGACGCGGCAAGCCATGAGAGGCAGGATGATCGAGGTCGACCAGGCCAGCATCATAGATGCTGGCGACAGCAGGGACATGCAGATGCTCGGCCAGTCGATGCACAAATCTCCGCTCGTCCCCGCTGGGATCGGCTGTCGACAGGGTGATGCAGCCGAAGGCTTGCCCAGCCCTCGCCAGCGCGGCGCAAATCAAGGATGAATCGACACCGCCCGAAGCGGCAACAGCCGTGTTCCCGAAGAAACCTGCCCATGCACCGATGACCGCCGTAGCAAGCTCACGCAATTCCTCTGCCGCGTCATTGAACGCCATGCCTTCTCGTGACGGCATAAACATATCGGGGCACCAGATCGTCCTGACCACTGCTTGCTCGTGCCCGAGCGAAACCAGAACTCCCGGTTCGAGTTCGCGCACCTTCGCGAGGCAGGTCGATCTCTGGCGCAGCTCTGGCCATCGCAAATAGGCATGCAGATCGGCCCAGGATACCGCTGGTACAGCCAAACCCGCCGCAGCCAGCAGGGTAAGATCAGAAGTCACAATGATGTGGTTGCTCGTTTCCAGCCGGAACACCTGCAAGAGCCCCGAAGGGTCGGGGAACACGAACAGACCGCCGGAATGAGGATCAGGCAGGATTGCCAGGTAAGCCCCCCAGCACTCGCGCACCAGCCACTCGGCGAGGCGCAAAGGAGATCCATTAACGGGGGCATGATCGGGCAACGCCCTCAGTGGCGCGGCCGTGCTGCGATCGAACATGGCACCTGCAATCCAGACGCCTGCATCGAGATCGAAAGCCTCCGAACAATCACCAAGCCAGATACGAGGTCCCTCGCCGCACACGTCCATGATTTGTGAAACAGGGTGGATGCACGCTGCCAGATCAGGCCCGCTTCCCGGCTTCATCCGGCGCGGAACTGCAAGCAGGAACCGATGTGAGGTCATACGACGAGGATGGGCGAGTAGCGTTGCACCTCTTCCAGGCTGTCATTCAGCACTGCTCCGCCGTCCTGCACCCAGCAATGGGCAGCAAACGGCGCGAGCTTGACGCCCAGGACGACGTGGACGCGGCACTGCCTGGCGGCAAGGCAAAGCGCCAGCGCAATTGACCGCGGCAGGCAGCGATCAGCGGTCGAGCGCAGCAATCTTGCTTGCTCGAAAGCCCGGACGACGCGTGCTCCCTTGCTCCCCAGTTCGAAGTAGTCCCGATCAGCCACGACATGTCGTACTTCATTGATCACTGAGTGAAATGAGCGGGATTCCAGCCGCCGTTCGATCCGCCGCTGCATCCAGATGGCCCGGGCGATTTCTCCCAGCCGGAATGGACCGTGATCGATGTCCGGAGAGACTGTCGCCGGTAAGGTCCAGGTCGCAGGACGAGGAAGGCACATCGGCTGTACTGGAAAGTCCAAATCCCGCCTCGCCTGAGCCGCGACGAACTCCCGGTTGCACGCATCCGGGAGCCGGAAATAGCGATCCTGCGCGATGTCGAGGAACACTGCCGTCCCATCGATTATGGTCCATGCCAGTTCATCGAGATTGAACATCGTCCGGCCCGGATTGGCGAGAGAGAACGCGCGCCCGAGGACGCGCGTTCTCCTTCGGTCAGTCTTCGATGGCACCGACAACGTAGCGCAGCAGACCGCCGCTCACGTCGATGTCGAAGATCGCCTGCCCCTTGGTCTCGACCGAGGCCTGGCCCAGGTCGATCAGGGTTTCGTCATGGAGTTCACGTTCCTTCATGGTTCAGTTCCTTCACACTTCGAAGCGACTCAATCAGTCGCAGTCCAAAGGTGGCGCGCTGAGCTCGGACCGACCATTTTATAATTATATTATAATCAGACATGCCATAGGAGGCGTAAAATGACCGGGAGTTGGAAGGCACGTGTTGGGACGCGCACCGGTGCCTTTAGCTTGTTGCCTGGACATGCGCACTGGATCCCGGTCATGCGTCCGCGAGCAGACGCAACGCAATAACTGCCGATTCGACGCGGTTCGGGAAAGCCTGCCAGGTTCGATTTTACACTTCTATCTTCGATTGGTTGCTATTGTCTGTGCCTTCACAAAGGGGCGACGTGCTCGATAAAGTTTTCCAAGGTGAATATTCGGATGTCCTCAAGAGCGTAGTTCATCAAATCGAGACACAAGCTTTTTAGCGTCAATTGACCAGGTGCTGGATCGAAGACGGGAAAGAAGCCTTGCCTACGCAGATTCAACTACTCTGAGCTTAAGTGCCGTTAATGCCGCGAGATAGCCGAGAACAATTTCGGACCTTAAGTTGATGCCTCCCGCATGATAGTGGCCACCCATCATGCTTGCCGTCTCGGTGTGGGCGGCAAAGAGCGACGTTATTGGTTGCCCATAGTCGTTCAGGACGCGCGCGTGCGGACCGGTGGCCAGTCCGGCAAGCTGCCGAAGTTGCCCGGAACGACCACGACCGCGTGGCCTCAGCTGCCTCACGCATGCTGCTAGGAAAGCCAATCCGAACTAAGGTCGCGGTTTAGGCGTCCGCTAGATTTGAAATCTGTCGGCGCTGAACAAGCTATGATGCTTGCACATCCTAAAGTGCTGCCAAAATTGAAAGCCGCTCCGCATGATGATAGCTGTCACCAAACATCGAACGAATGGTGGCAAGCCGTTTGAAGTAGTGGCCGACAATCAGTTCATCCGTCACGCCGATCCCGCCATGCAGTTGCACCGCACCTTCGCTAACCAATTGGGCGGCGGCGTTGACGCGAAGTTTGGCCGCCGAGGTGAGCAGTTCGGTGCCGCTGTGGTTGCCATCATATGCAGATATCGCGGCACGAACGATGGCACGTGCTTCCTGTTCAATGACATGCATGTCAACGAGGCGGTGCTGCAGAGCCTGGAACTTGCCGATGGGCATGCCGAATTGCTTGCGCGTCTTCACATATTCCAATGTCGTCTGGTTCAACGCAGTCATGACCCCCAGCGCCTCGCAGCAGATGGCGATAGTTCCAAGGCACACAATTCGGCTAAGCGACGCAGCAACGTCTGCCATTTGCAGACGCTTGGCAGTTACGCCGTCTAGTTGCAGATCCGCTGCCCGGCGCCCATCGAGAAGGGCAAATGGCGTTCGGCTAAATCCTTGTGCATTCGCTTCCACAAGGAACAGCGCCAATCCATCAGGGGTTGCGGCAGTGACCAACAATCGCTGAGCTACGTCTCCGCCAAGAACGAACAATTTTTCTCCGCTCAGTCGCCAATCGGCACCATCGAGCTTCGCCATCACTACTGATGATCCATCCAAGTGAGCCAACGCGAAGACTGTCTCGCCAGATGCGATCCGTGGAAGCATGTCCGATTTGGCGGCAGGATCAGCACATTGACCGAGCAAGCTTCCTGACAGGATCACGCTGGCAAGGTAAGGTTCCAGCATCAATCCGCGGCCAGCAGCCTCCATGATGATTGCTACACCAATCGCGCCTCCGCCGAAGCCGCTGTGTTCGGGATCCAGCGGCAGGGCGTGCCAGCCGAGCAGCGCCATTTCATGCCAGTCATCACGGGAAAAGCCGACAGCGCTAGCGGACAGCTCCCGCCAGCGATCTAGCGTCAGCCTCTCATCGGCAAACCGCTGGACGGTATCTGCGAAGCTGGCGAGGATGCCATCATCGATTGCGCTGGCTTCCATCAAAGTTCCAGTACGACTTTGGCTAGGATGTTGCGCTGAATCTCGCTGCTTCCGCCATAAATCGTGGCTGCGCGATCATGCAGGTGTCCGTCGATCGCTCCTGCACCGCCCAGCGGCAATCGATCGGCGGGCAGGCTGCTTCCCGGAATATGGTGCGCCAATCCTCCAGCGCCCAGTGCATCGACTTGTGCCGAAGTTATCGACTGAATCAACTCAGACCCAAGGACTTTGAGTACCGATGCCAGCGCACCCGGATCCCTCCCGGATTGCGCCTGTGCCAGCAGGTCATAGCTGAGGCTTTCGACCCCGAGAATTCTGGCTTCAAGACCCGCACACCGCCGCTTCCAGCCAAGATCGGCCGCAAGAACACGTCCGTCGCGCAAGGGCGTTTGCAGGAAATGCTGCAATTGGACCATGAGGCGCTGTGCCCTGCCAACTTCGGCGGCAAGCAGCCTTTCATTTCCCAGCAGGAACTTGGCGTAGGTCCATCCGCCACCTTCTTCGCCGATCAGGTTCTCAGTGGGTACACGGACATCTTCGAGAAAAATCTCGTTGATGTGGTGCTCGCCGTCAATCGTGCCGATCGGGCGCACGGATACGCCGGGGCTGGCCATGTCAATCAGCAGGAACGAGATACCCCGCTGCGGTGCGACGGACGAATCGGTTCGCACCAGGGCAAACATCCAGTTCGCCCAGTGCGCCATTGTGGTCCAGGTTTTCTGGCCATTGACGACATAGTGCGCGCCGTCACGGACAGCGGTTGTCCTGACTGCGGCAAGGTCAGATCCGGCGCCTGGTTCCGAATAGCCCTGGGCCCACCAGGTTTCGGCGCGGGCTATAGGGCCAAGCCAACGTGCTTTCTGGGCCGCGTTGCCGAAGGTATAAATGACCGGTGCGACATAAGTGATGCCGAAGGGCACAAGCCAGGGAGATCCCGCACGGTATAGTTCATTCTCGAAAACCCAGCGCTGCAACCGCGTCCAGCCGCGACCGCCCCATTCTTCGGGCCAGTGAGCCACCAGCAAACCGCCTTCGGCCAGAATGCCGTGCCAGCGCAGGTGATCCTCGCGCGAGAGATGCTCCCCAAGCAGAACCTTGCTGCGGATATCCTCTGGCAGGCGTGTCTTGCAGAAACTTCGCACTTCCTCTTTCAGCAAGGCAAGCGCTGGGTCGGCGCGGCATTGCAGATCAAGCAGGATATCGCGGAAGTCGGTTTGCATAGCTTAAGTCATCCGCTCCCGGCTCCAAGAGTGTGCGCAAGCTGGAGTCTGCCTGTCGTCATTCAAAATATGATTAGCGAATCAGAAGTCAATACGCAATTGGATTCCGAAGGTTTGTGATCGCCCCCGCCGCAAGCCAGGCGCGAACATTAATTGACTGACGAATCATAATTCAGTTATAGACGGTCTAGCATCCCGGCTGACGAGGTGCATCGATATTCCGCGGAAAGACAGTCCATGACCGAAGCTCTCGCCACCGTTCTTTATACGACGCCAAAACCAGGCATCGCACGCATCGTGCTGAACCGTCCTGGTCAGGGTAACGCGCAGAACACCCAGATGACTTATGACCTCAATTCCGCGCTGATGCGGGCGGCGCATGATGACAGCGTCAAGGTCATCATCATCGGCAGCGACAGCAAGCACTTCTCAACGGGCCATGACCTCAAGGATCACGATCACGATGCCGTGGTCGCGGCAAATCCGCCCATGGGCGTGTATGGCGATGTCGATACCGGCACGGTTGCCGGCTACTACGCATGGGAACGCGAGGTCTATCTCGATGCGTGCCGTCGTTGGCGGTCGATTCCGAAACCCGTGATCGCCGAAGTGCGCGGGGCCTGTTTCGGTGGCGGCCTGATGCTGGCCTGGGTGTCCGACATCATTATCGCGTCTGCCGATGCGTTCTTTTCTGACCCGGTGATCAACATCGGCGCCAACGGCGTCGAATTCTTCGCTCACACCTGGGAACTGGGTGCGCGCAAGGCCAAGGAAATGCTGTTCACCGCCGATAGCTGGACAGCTGCCGAAGCGAAGGAAAGCGGCATGGTCAATCACGTGGTCGCGCGTGAAGAGCTTGAGGATTTCACCATGGCCATGGCGGAAAAGATTGCCGCCAAACCTGCGTTCGCGCTCAAGATGGCGAAAGAATCGGTCAATGCATCGATCGATTCCCAAGGCCAGACCGACGCCATCGACAAGGCATTTCTATTCCACCAGTTGTGCCACGCGCACAACCGGGTCGAATTCGGCGGCGTTCTTGATCCGCGCGGACTGCCGGCAACCGTGCTGAAGGCTGGCAATCTGAGCAAATTGGTGATTGGCAACTACAAGCCTGAAGACTGAAACCGGCCTGTCGGCCAGCGGATCAGTCTTCCAGATAGTCTGCCTCCGTCTTGGCCCGGATTTCTTCGCGGCTCACCCCTTCAGCCACCTCAATGAGGCGGAAGGGCGAGCCTTGGCGATCGGCGCGTGAGAATACGGCCAGGTCCGTAATGATCATGTCGACAACGTTGCGGCCAGTCAGTGGCAGGGTGCAGGACTTTCGAAACTTCGCCTGACCATCGCGGGCAACATGCTCCATCAAGACAACGATGCGCCGGCAGCCCGCCACCAGATCCATCGCACCGCCCATGCCCTTGACCATTTTTCCAGGGATCATCCAGTTGGCGATGTCGCCGGATTCAGCCACTTCCATGGCGCCCAGGATTGAAAGGTCCATGTGCCCGCCACGGATCATGGCAAAGCTTTCTGCCGATGAGACAAAGGCCGTGCGCCCAATGGCGGTAACCGTCTGCTTGCCGGCATTGATCAAATCAGGATCAACCTGCGATTCCAGCGGAAATGGCCCGATGCCGATCATGCCGTTTTCGCTCTGGAAAGTGACATCGAGCCCTGGCGGCACAAGATTGGCTACCAGGGTGGGGATTCCGATGCCGAGGTTCACGTAAAAACCGTCGCACAATTCGCGTGCAGCCCGTGCCGCCATCTGATCGCGGTTCCAGCCCTTCATGCCACCTCCATCCGCACCGTGCGTTGCTCTATGCGCTTTTCAAACTGGCCAAGGACAATGCGGTCGACATAGACCCCGCAGGTTTGGATCATGTGCGGATCAAGCTCTCCTTCATCGACGATTTCCTCCACCTCGGCCACGCAGACACGCCCGCAGGTGGCCACCATCGGATTGAAATTCTGCGCGGTGTGCCGATAGGTCAGATTGCCTGATCGATCGGCTTTCCACGCCTTCACGATTGACAGATCGGCAGTCAGTCCGGTCTCGAGGACAAACGTTTCGCCCCTGAAGTCCTTGTGCTCCTTGCCCTCGGAAACCAGAGTTCCCACTCCGGTGCGAGTATAGAAGCCGGCAATCCCGGCTCCTCCGGCGCGGATCCGTTCCGCCAATGTCCCTTGCGGGTTGAATTCGATTTCAAGCTCGCCCGCCAGAAACTGGCGCTCGAATTCCTTGTTTTCGCCAACATAGGAAGAGATCATCTTCTTCACCTGGCGCGATTGCAGGAGCAGCCCAAGCCCGAAGTCATCCACGCCGGCGTTGTTGGATATGATGGTCAAATCCTTGACCCCCGACTGCTTGATCGCGGCAATCAGGTTTTCAGGAATGCCGCATAGGCCAAATCCTCCTGCGGCAATCGTCATGCCATCGCGCAGTATGCCGGCAAGGGCGATCGAGGAACTGGCAAATATCTTGTCCACATCAGGCCCCTTGTGATCAATGAATCATCAATCACTATTTCCTCGAACGATGTTGGTCAATGACCTCTCGCAGGGCACTGGTCGAAATTCGGATGCGGTGAATTGCCTCTTCAGCGTGAGGCCATGTAGCCATTTATGCCGTCGGCCACGAATTTGAGATAGGCCTCAAGTTTGCCGGGCGGTAGCGGCTTGATCACGTGGTTGGTCACGCCATAGCGCATCAGCAGATAGGTGCGAGCCCCGATCAGCATGGTTGCCAGCGTTTCGTATTCATCATCCGATCCGAGGTCGTTCGGCCGGCTGCGACGCAGCGAGCGGGCATAGCCATGGGCCAGATCGTCATGATAGGCGTGGAAAGCTTCCGGCGCGAAGAGCTCCGCCTCGGACAACACGCGATAGATGTAGGGATGCTTTGTCAGGTAGGCGAAGTTGGCTTCAAGGCCGCGTTGCTCAAGTTCGCTGATATCGCGGACGTCGACGATGGCATCGGCAATCATCTTCAGCATCTCTGCGCCCAATGTCGGCAGGACCTGATTGAACATGTCCTTCTGCGAAGAGAAATGGAGATAGAATGCACCGTGCGAAATCTTTGCCTTGGCGGTTACGCGCGCGATCGAGCAGCCAGCATAGCCGTATTTGCCGATAATCTTGCCGGCCGCTTCCAGAATTTCCAGCCGTGTGGCTTCGCTCTTCTGGGCGCGGCGTGTTGAAACTGGGCGCTTGCGCGGAAGGCCACCATTGAGAGTCGGGCTTGTCTGGGTCAAAATGAATACCACGCGTCAATGGGTTGAACGGCGATGCCGCATTTCCGGAAGAAACTTGCTAGCGTTGCATGGGACTGTTGGGTAGTCGAAAAAGCAACGCCGCCCTACTTGCATGCCTCCATGCTTTGCCGCGCCATTTTCGCCAGAATTGGGAAACTTTGCGCGCGTTCGCGTGCATTAGCACTCGCCGCAGTGCCGCGGACAACCCTGCCTTTTATGCCATGAAAAATTGCCGCGAGCCGAAACAGGTTGAACGCGAGGTAGAATTCGAAATCCGGCATTCCTGAGCGTCCCGAACGATCACAGTACGCAGCCACGTAGTCGGCTTCAGACGGGATATTGAGCGCCGCAGTGTCCGCGCCGTGCAGTCCCGCAACAATAGCCGGCGGCATCCTGTACATCATGGCATGATAGGCAAAATCGGCGAGAGGGTGGCCAAGTGTGGAAAGCTCCCAATCCAGTACGGCAAGAACCCGCGGCTCGCTGGGGTGAAAGATCATGTTGTCGCAACGAAAATCGCCATGCACGATAGCCGCTTCGTCGCCAGCCGGAATGTTCTCAGGCAGCCATGCAACCAGCGCATCCATGTCAGGATCGCGTCCGGCGTCCGTGTCGTCAAGGTACTGGCGAGACCAGCGTCCGATCTGACGGGCGAAATAATTGCCTGGCTTGCCATAGTCGCCCAGCCCGATCGCCACCGGGTCGAAGGCATGCAACTGCGCCATGGTCGCATTCATCGCATCGAAATAGGCAGGCCGCTCTGCGCGCAACACGTCAGGAAAGGTGGCGTCCCAGAAAATCCGGCCCTCGACCATTTCCATGACATAGAACCAGGTACCGATAATCGCATCGTCCGTGCAAAGCCCGTGGACATGCGCCACGGGAAACCCGGCCTTGCCAAGCGCCGACAGGACCTTGGCCTCGCGGTCTATCGCGTGGGCGCCGGGAAGCAGTAGGCCCGGAGGCTTGCGCCGCAAGACGTAGGCCCGGCCTGGCGTCGTCAGTTTATAGGTCGGATTTGACTGCCCCCCTTTGAACTGCGTGACCGACAATGGCCCGGAAAAGTCCGGCACGTTATCTGCCAGCCAACGCGCCAAGGCTGCTTCATCGAAGGCAAAACCTTCGCGTACCGCCGATGTACCAAGATTGGCGCCGTGATCCTGCGTGCTCATGCCTTGGCAGCTTTCCAGTCCCGCTTAATCTTCTTGGCGAGACTCCACTTGTGGACTTCGGTCGGGCCGTCATATATCCGAAAAGCACGCACTTCGCGGAAGATCTGTTCGACAACGGTCTTGTCGGTCACTCCGGTGCCGCCCATCACCTGCACGCAGCGATCCGCAATTCGCATCAGCGCTTCCGAGACGGCAACCTTGGCCATCGAGCTCTCCACTGTGCCCAGTGACCCTGTGTCCAGCACCGAAGCGCACCAGTCGATCATCAATTCAGCCTGCTTCAGGTCGATGAGGTTTTCTGCCAGCATGAAGCCGACGCCCTCGTGCTCGATCAGCACCTTGCCAAACGCCTGCCGACGATTTGCATAGTCGGTGGCGATTTCCTGAGCTCGCACACACGCTCCGTACCAGCGCATGCAGTGAGACAGGCGGGCCGGAGACAACCTTACCTGCGCGTAGGAGAATCCTTCGCCCGCGTTGCCAAGCATCTGGTCAGCCGGAACGCGCAAATTGTCGATCGTGATGGTTGCGTGACCACCCGGCATCGATGTGTCGATGGTGTTTGGAACGTGATCAATCCGGATGGCCGGATCTGGCAGATCGACCAAAAACATGCACGCGCCTTCGTCCGCACGTGCCATGACGATGCCAACGGCGGCGCCCTGAGCTCCAGTAATAAACGCCTTGCGCCCGTTTACCACCCAATCGTTGCCATCCTTGCGGCAGGTCGTCTGCATCATCGAAGGGTCGGAGCCCGCCCCGCCTTCTTCGGCGGGTTCGGTCATGAAGAAGGCAGACCGGGCGCGCCCCTCGATCATGGGTACCAGGAACCGCGCCTTGATCTCCGCGCTGCCCACCTTGCCCAGCAGATACATGTTGCCCTCATCAGGAGCCATGGTGTTGCAGGCCAGCGGACCAAGCGGCGATAAGCCGGACTTTTGCAAGACGACAGCTGTTTCCCGCTGCGTCAGGTGATTTCCGTCCGGCAGGATATGAGGGGTCAAGACGCCAGCTGCGCGTGCCTTATCGCGCAGTTCAACTACCATTTCGTCCAGTGGCCCTCCGTGGTGATCGCGGCGTTGATCCTTTTCGTATGGAATGACCACATCGCGAACGAAGGCTTCGACGCGCGCAGCAATCTCTGCGGTGCGGGCTGCTCCTGCCCCGCTCAACGCCGGTACTCTGCAACAAAAGTGCGGACCGAAACAATGTTTTGGCTGGCAGATATTTTCATCATCACTTCCTTCTCGAATTTCATGGTCATGGTGTGGGTCAGGCGGCTGTCCAGCCACCATCCACCGGAAGGGCGATTCCCGTCACAAAGCTGGCTTGCGGCGAAGCAAGCCACATGATGGCTTCGGCAACTTCATGAGCCTGCCCCAGCCGCCCAATCGGATGCAGCGCCGTCAGCCCATCAAGGAATCCTGGCTGCCCTGCTCGCGACTGGATCAGCGGCGTATCGATCACACCGGGGCAAACGGCATTCACCCGGATGCCTTGCGCGGAGTATTCCAGAGCGGCCGACTTGGTGAGGCCGATCACGGCGTGCTTCGTGGCGACGTAGTCGCTCGAATTTGCCTTTCCGATCAGGCCCAATGCAGAGGCATTGTTGATGATCACTCCCCCACCGGAGCGCATCATTGCCGTGATTTCATGGCGCATGCATTGCCAGACGCCTTTGAGGTTTACTCCGACGACCCGGTCAAAAGCCTCTTCCGCAATTTCCGCCAGCGGCACTCCGCTGCCACCGACCCCGGCATTGTTTACGGCCACGTCGAGGCGGCCATGGGTACTGACCAAGGCGTCAATCATCGCGCCGACAGCAGTTCCATCCCGGACGTCCAACGCAAAGGGAGCGGCCGTGCCTCCGCGCTCCGCGATGTCTGCTGCAATGCCTTGCGCCGCCCCTGCCGAAACATCGCACACTGCAACCACCGCACCGGCAGCGCCAAACGCTTGCGCCAAAACCGCGCCAATTCCCGACCCGGCCCCTGTCACGAGCACGACCTTGTCCTTGAACATGGGCATTCCCTTCGTTTTTGGGTGGAGTGGTGTCACGGTCAGATCTCCTGACCAAGCGAACGCAGCCGATAGACGGGATCGAGCCGGTCGCGCCGCCCGGGACTGCGAATGTTCCACTCCTCATCGGAATAGATCGGCCGGCGCTCTTCCATGTGATGCAGATCGCGCACAACCAGGCGATGCGCGATACGCCATTCTCCCAGCCGGCGTTCAAACCGGTCGAGGTAACGGGTTTGCACACTTTCCCTGTGAGTGCCGGTATCCCGCACGGCATCGGAATAGGATTCCACAAAGGCGACATCACCATCCAGTTCGATCAACACATTGCTGATCATGTGCTGGCAGTTGCCTGATCCACTCTCAAGCAGCATGCCGTTTATGAAAACGGCAAAATCCTTGCCCAGCCCCTTCCAGAAACCATGATCGTCGATGCCATCGTCGTGATAGACCGAGGCAAGCAACGCGACATCACCGCGATCAACGCCGCGGCAATAGCGATAGAGCACTTCAGTTATCGCCTGCTTGTCGAGCAGCTCCTGCAATTGTCGGTTATCAACCACGCGCCGGCTCCCGGTTACATCGTCAATCCGCCATCGACCGCCAGATCGATCCCGGTCACGAAACTGGCTTCGTCAGATGCCAGGAACAGCACGGCATTGGCGATTTCTTGCGGCCGGCCAATCCGCCCCATCGGATGGGCATCGATGGTTGTCTTCATCTGATCGCTCACCGCGCCGCCTCGAGCGGCAAGCACGCGTTCCTGCATCGGCGTCATTACCGAGCCGGGGCGCACGACGTTGCAGCGGATATTGTAGCCGGATCGGGCCAGATACAGTGCAGACGACCGGGTCAATTGCGCCATGCCCGCCTTGGACGATGAATAGGCTGCCATTTCCACATGCGCCTTTACCGACACTGCCGAGGTAATGTTGACGATCGAAGCCCACTCCGCCTGTTTCAGGATCGGCAAGGACAAGTGCATGCCCAGATAGGCGCTATCGAGATTGATGCGCAAAGTCCGCTGCCAATGATCGAACTGGGCATGTTCGATGTCCCCTTTTTCAGCAATCCCGGCGTTGTTCACCAGCGTGTCAAACCCGCCAAAGGCTTCGACGGCCTTGGCAATCACCTCATGCCATGATGCTTCCGACGAAACATCGTGAGCCAGAAACAGCGCGCCCTCACCAAGCTCTTGCGCAGATTCTGCTCCCTTTTCCGCCTGAATGTCGGTCAGAATAACGCGAGCGCCTTCCTCGATGAAACGGGTCGCGATCGCCTTGCCGATTCCATCAGCAGCGCCGGTAACGAGCGCCGTTTTTCCTGCCATGCGTCCCATCGAACCTGTCTCCCGCTTTGTCGTCTTGTTACGCAACGCGCCGCGCTGCCAGATGCCCTTCGCGGATCGCATGGCCCAGATACCGGGGCGAATTGGCATCGCCCACGATCTCGGCGCTGATGCCGCGTTCGCGCAGTGAATTGTAAAGATCCCGGTTCGGGTGATTGACCGAAACCATAACGATCAAATCCGCCGCAATTTCCTCTGCGCCATCCCAGTCGGCAGGCATGAAGACCGGCCCGATGACAACGCCCTGCGGCGTGACCCGTATGGCCCGGCTGCGCGTCCGATAGGAAAAGTGCCCACTCGCAGTCAGGCGCTGGAGAGCAGGCTCGGCCATCAATGCCGGCTCCATCAGATATCCCGCCGCCGTGTGGCGTGCGACGAGCGTTACCGCGACACCTTGGGAAACCAGATATTCTGCTGCGGCCAGACCTTCGAAATGACCGGCATCATCCACCACGACAGCTGTCTTCGCGGCAACTGCCCCGGGTTGCAGAAACAGGTCATTGCTGGACAGGACGCGGCGATCATCAATGCCCTGCAAAGGTTCGCCAGGGTTGCTGATCGCCATACCATCGACGCGCGGCAGGGAGCCGGTGGCAATGATCACCTGATCGGGCGCTTCTGCCGCTATATCGTCTTCGTCGACAAATGTGTTCATCCGCACATCGACCCCAAGGCGGAAGATTTCCTCTTCCAGCCAGATGGTGACGTCGGCGATCCCGCCCCGGTTTGGCGCCTTCGCCGCCAGCCAGACCGCTCCGCCAAGTTTGCGGTCGGCCTCGAAAAGGGTCACGTTGTGTCCGCGCAAAGCGGCCACGCGCGCGGCCTCCATCCCGGCGGGGCCACCGCCGATGACAAGCACCTTGCGCGGCTCGGCAACTGGCTTGATCGCGCATTCAGCCAGTTGATCCTCAAAGCCGACGGCAGGGTTGACTGCGCAACCCATTAGCCCGGTTGATTTGAGCCCGCCGACACAGCCCTGGTTGCAGCCGATGCAGGGACGAACCTGCTCCGGATGTCCGGCCAGCGATTTGCGCACCAGTTCGGGATCGGCAATTGTGGCGCGGGTCATCGCGATCATGTCGGCATCGCCGCTGCGGATGACCTGGTCTGCCTCTTCCAGCGTTCGGAAGCGACCGATGACGATGGTTGGCGAGGCAACATGGCGCGAGATCTGCGTGGACAGCGGCAATTCGTAACCGGCCGGTTCATGCATTCCGCCAATCATCTTGGGATAGGTCTGCTTGTTGCCCATCGAGATATCGACAAAATCAACGAGGCCTCGCTGTTCGAGCATCTGGACGAGCCGCAAATAATCATGCGCGGTCACGCCGCCGGGCGTTGCGTCATCGCCAACCCGGATACCGACTACGAAGGACCTAGATACCGATGCGCGGATCGCTGCCATCACCTCCAGGGTGAACCGGGCGCGGTTTTCAAAACTGCCGCCGTAATCGTCGTCGCGGCGATTGGCGTTCAGCGACAGGAACTGTGCTGGCAAATAGCCATGGGCGCCATGAATCTCGAGGCCATCTGCCCCCCATTCCTCGCAGAGTCGCGCGGCATTGGCATAGGCTTCGACAATCTCGTCGATCATCGCCTTGTTCATGGCAATCGGCGCAACGCCGAACTGCAGCGCCGGAACATCGGATGCCGACCATGGAGGGCTGCCATCGAGGGGCAAGGCATTGTGCCCGGCATGCCAAAGCTGCTGCATCAGGCGCATGCCGTGTGGCTTCACGGTATCGACCAGACGCCGGTAACCATCGCCAAATCCTGGCAACCAAATGTTCAGCGTTCCCGGCGTGCTTGGATGCACAGAGAGGATTTCGACGAAAGTCAGGCCAACGCCGCCCTTTGCCCGGGCAACATGGTAGGCGATCAGGTCATCCGAAACCTGCCCAGTCCCCCGATCGAGTCCAGTTGCGTGGGCCGAGCGCACAACCCGGTTGCGAATTTCCAGGCCGTTCAAGCAGATCGGCGTATTGACGTGCGTGAGCGCCATCAATTTCTCCCTAAGGACCCTGCAGGACTGGAAACGATCGCCTGCATTGCCCGTTTGCTTGTTCTCAATCCGCTGGCGGAAGCTCAACGCGCGCGCCATCCTGCAAGAACTCGGACAGGACCTGGCAAGAAAGCCTTGAGGTTGATCGGCGATGTTCAGCGCTATCCAGAAGCTCGTTTTCGTCTTCTGAAACAGACGGGGCGCCCTTCAATGAGGCCGGGTCGATATAGACATGGCAGGTAGCACATGAGCAGCAGCCGCCGCAGATTGCTGGGAAATTCTCAACCCCGCCGTCACGGATGATCTCCATGATGCTGACACCGGCTTCAGTGGAGAAGACCTGCTCTAGGCCATCGTGCGCAACTACCGTAAATGTGGTCATAGTTTCCTCAAATCTCATGTGATCGAAAGACCGCCATCGACGTAGATCGATTGACCGGTGACATAGGCCGACGCGTCTGAGGCAAGAAAAATCAGCGTCCCGGCCAGATCCTCTGCCTCGCCCCAGCGGCCTATGGGCACACGCTCAAGCAGGCGGGCATAGGCATCGGCCTGGGTCACTTCCATGGCCTCGCGATTGAGGTCGGTCTTGATCGCCGAAGGGGCCAGGCAGTTGACGGTAATACCGTGCGGGCCCAGTTCGACAGCCAAGGCCCGCCCAAGATGCTCAAGCCCGGCCTTCGAAGCGCAATAGGAAGACCGATTGGCCACCGCGCGGTTGGCGATCAGCGAGCTGATGCTGACGATCCGGCCATAACCGGCGGCAATCATCGGTACCGCAAACGCGCGCGTTACGCGCTGGATACCGGTCAGGTTGGTTGCAATAACGCGGTCCCAATCGGCATCGCTGGTCTCCATGAAGGCACCATGCGTGACGATGCCGGCATTGTTGACCAGTATATCTACACGACCAAACGCGCTGAGAACCTGCTGCGCTGCCAAGTCGACAGAGGCACTATCAGTCACTTCTGCAACAAAGGACACGGCCTGGCATCCGCTCGCAGCGATCACATCTGCAGCCACCGTTTGAAGAGCGCCTTCGTCCCTGCCGAGCAAGGCGACCGAGGCACCGGCTTCGGCCAGGACACTGGCCGCAAAAGCGCCCAGCCCACGGCTACCTCCAGTCACAACGGCAACCTTGCCGGCTAACGAAAAGCGATCCATCGCACCCATGAATCAGGTGCCAGGAACCGGATCGAATCCCAGATGCAACGCCTTGAGCACCCGCAGATATGCGCTGGGGATGTGGGTGAAGTCATTCTTGCCCGGCGAAAAACGCAGGTTAGGCAAGCGGCCCAACAGGTGACACAGCGAAACTGCCATTTCCTCACGCGCCAGCATATTGCCGATGCAGACATGTGCGCCCCAGCCAAAGGCCAGATGCGGCGTCAACTTGGCATCCTCCATGCGCAGGCGCTCAGGACATTCGAAGACCTTGGGATCGCGATTGCCCGCCGCGCCGCGAATTTGCACGAGCGAACCTTCGGGAATGGCCACACCGCCAATTTCAGCATCGGCCATCGCCCGGCGCAGATTGCCCTGCACCGGCGTTTCAAGACGCAAGACCTCCTCGACGAACCGGCGCCGGGTGTTTTCATCCGTCGTGACACCTTCGATAAGCTCAGGATTGGACAGCAGCATCCAGACAGCCGAGGTGATCCCGCTGGTCGTGCTTTCGCTGCCGGCAACGATCAGCTGCTGAACCGTCGAGATGAGCTCTTCGTGATTGAGCGGCCGCTCGCCTTCGATCCGCGCGTTTAGCAGATCGTCGAGCATGTCATTTTCCGCCGGTCCTGCCGCGCGGCGGCGTTCGATCAGATCCGAAAAATAGGTCTGGAAATTGAGCAATTGGCGCGACGATTCGATGATTTGCTCATCCGTACCCATCAGGCCGCGCAGACCGACCACGGCATCCGCCCATGCCTTGACCTGCAAAAAGTCGCCACGCGGCACGCCCAATTGGTCAGAGATGAAGAACGTCGGCAATTTGACGGAGTACTGGGACACCAGTTCGACCGAACCGTCCTTGATGAACGTATCGATAAGGTCGTCCGCGATCCGTTCGATCACCGGGCGCATTCGCGATACGCGGGGGCCGGAGAAAGCCATTTGGACCAGACTGCGATAACGGCGGTGGGCTGGCGGGTCGGAAGTAACCAGGAGAGGCACTTGCGGAATGCCAGAGTTCAGGAGGTCCATCGCTTCCTGCGGCATCCCTCCGGGGCGCAGGTTCCACTGGTTCAGCTGAGCCTTTTCGTTTGAGAACGTCGCGGTATCAAGGGCCACCTTCTGGATCAGCGCATAATCGGAAACGATAAACGCATTGATGCCTGGATCGAAATATACTGGCGAGTTTTCATGCATCCATTTGTAAAAATCGAACGGGCATTCATTAATGCCTTTGTCCGCAAAAGAACGAACAGCTTGATCAGTCATCATCCCATCCACTTCATTTGTTTATGTAAGCATCAATTGTTTGATGATATTTCCGAATTCGGATCTCTTGATAGTTTCCGAGCGTCACGGACTTCTTTCCGCTCGCCTTGAGCCCTGCAAGCACAAGATGCGCATTGCTGACGTCCTGATCGAAGACCCAGCCCAGCTTCCCCAGCTCCTTGGCCTCGGTCCAGCTCTGGTCGATCGACAAGCTGGTGACCGGGGCAGGCGCTGGCTTTGGCTGGCGGGGGTCGCAATTCGACAGAAAAATCACCTCCATCACGTGGCTTTCGTGATCGTCACCATTGGGCCTGAAGCGGTAGACGATCGGTGCACCGAAAGCGGTCCAGACAACCGTATTGGGGAAGATGTGGTAATGGATCGTATCGACCATTTCGGCATCAGTGAGATGCTCGGTCTCGATGCCGATTTCCCGCAGCGAATCCCTGCGAACCTGCGCGAGGATGGCGCGGGTTGTCTGCCCCTCCGGCACGACGATACGATCCTGGCCGTTGGACTTGTCGGTGATCGCAGTGACGATATCCATTATTTCCTGCTGCGAATACCGCCCTTCGACATGGGGACTGCTCACGCTGTGGAGTGAATGCATCCGGGTCAGATGGGGGTTTTCGTCCCAGGTGTTGTACTGCGCATTGGCATCAGAAATGTAGGGCAGGCCTTCGGGATGGGTTGCGAGCAGGTGATAGGATTCGATGAACTGCTCCAGACCGATCTTCCAATTGCCCGGGACTATCTTCCGGACGTGCGCCGACTTGTAGCGGGCGGACAGCGGATAGCGTTCAAAAGCTGCGTCCAGACCATCAAGATAGTCTTCCAGCGACGGTGCGTCATGATCCATGGTAATGAAAACCATGCCATGGCGGCTGGCCACTTTCGCCTCGGGCATGTTCTTGCCCGCGTCGCCCAGATGAGCGAAATCCCATTCGCAGGGAATTCCAGTCACCCGTCCTGAAATGCCATGGACCCAGCCGTGGAACGGGCAGCGGAAATTCGCCGCATTGCCCTGACCGCTGGCCAACTGGGTCGCTCGGTGCAGGCAGCTGTTATACAGCGCCTTGATCGAGCCGTCGGCCTGTCTGACCACGATGAAGTTCTGGTTGCCGATCTCGTAGGTCAGGTAATCCCCGGTGTTTGGGATATCGTCCTCGAAACAAGCGACCTGCCAGACCTTGTTCCACATGCCCGCAAATTCGCGATCATGGAATTCGCGGCTGATCCAGCGCTCGACAGGCAGATCCAGCGAGCCGAGGTAGCGATAGGGATTGTCGCGGAGATAGGCCGGGACTTCGCGTTGCTCGAGGTCAAGATAGTCCTGGACGCTGCGGGTCGGGGCGCGGGCCTTTCCACGCTCTGCGGTTTCGCCAGTCATGAGAAATCCTCCGGCTATCAGATCTGTTCGGTCGGTATCGGTTCGAACCCGTCTTCGAGTTCAATGCGGAACGATTGCATGAACATCGCGACCATCATGAACTCGCCGACGAGGTAGATCAGGTCGATGAAATGGGCCGCGGAATAGGTTTGGGCGAGCACGCTCCAGACCGGATCGGCGATCTCGCCCGATGCGCACAGATCATCGACCGCGCTGATCAAGGCGGCCTCGTGCGCTGACCAGTCCGCAGCCTTGATCGGAAAGGCCAGCGCTCTGGCATCGCCCACCGTCATCAGGCCTTCAGCAACCGTGAAACGGTAATGTGCACCCCATTCGTATTGGCACTGGCGATTTGCCGCGAGACGCAGAATCGCGATCTCGCGCTCACGCTGTGACAGCAGGTTGTCGAAAAGGATGTGGTTCCCGAAACCGATCCACTCCCGCAAGGTTTGCGGATTGTGAGCCATGGTCTTGTGGAATTTCATAGCCGGCTGCCAGCGCTCCAGCGCTGTGTGAACTTCTTGCGCCCAGTCTTTCGGCTCAAGCGGTGGAAAGCGAGGCGTCTTGGTCATCTACCTGGTCCTTCTTCTCGTCGGACGTTAGAAATCGACGGCGCGTGTGCGCCCGCCATCGACAGTCAAGGTAATGCCAGAGATGTAGCTGGCGGCGTCGCTCGCCAGGAAAACCACTGAATTGGCAACGTCCGCCGGTGCACCAAAGCGGCCGAGCGGTATGGAGGCCTCGATCTTGTCGAAGAACTCGCCATTGGCCGACTTGATGTTTTCCCAGGCCCCGCCATCGAAATAGGTCGGCCCGGGAGCGACCGTGTTCACGCGGATCCCGTTCTTGCCCTCAATGTCCGAAAGGTGTTTGGCATAATTCATCATGCCCGCCTTGAACGCCGCATAGGCATTGGCGCCGTTCCATACTTCGAATGCGGCGGTCGTGCTGATCATGATGATTGAGCCGCCCCCGGCCTCGCGCATGTGTGGCAGCACGGCCTCGCAACCACGCACCGTGCCCATGACATCGGCAGCAAAGGCCGCTTCCCATTTATCGGGGCCGTTGCCGACGCTGACATTCGCGATGAAAATGTCGATTCCACCAAGATCGGCGATTGCCGACTGCATCCAGTCGGTCAGTGATTTTTCAGAGGAGACATCGGCCGAGCCGCCGATGATCTTGCCGCCCATGCCGGAGAGTTCAGCGACTGCCGTATCGACTGCGCACTGATCACGAGCGCAAATGGCGACATCGACGCCTTCGACCAGAAGGTGTTCCGCAATGGCCCGTCCGATCCCGCGCGATGCCCCGGTCACGATGGCCCGCTTGCCCTTCAAGTTCAATTCCATGGCCTGTCCCAGTCCCTACTGTTATGCTCTGATGCTAAGCTTCAGAAAATGATTATGCAATCAGTTTTTTACAGTGATGTATAATGATTGTCATGTGGTAGTTTTGATGGATGAGGCAACCAATGTTTGGGCTTAAATGACTGATATTAGATCAAATTGGTCGAAAAGAACGCAAGACAGGGTGCAAAAGCGAAATGGCCCTACAGCCATCGCTGCAGGTGAATCTCGCAAGAGCGGCGTGACTCGGGAGCGAATTCTAGAGGCGGCTATCGCCTGTCTTGTCGAGGAAGGTTTCCATCAGCTAAGCGTTGCCAAGGTGGCCGCTCGCGCTGACCTGACACGCGCGGCAACGGTCTATCATTTCGCCGGCCGCGACGAGCTGCTGAAAGCCGTCGCCACCTATCTTCTAGACAAGCGCGCACGCCTTTATTGGGAGGCGGTGCGCAATGTGCCGGAAGGCCCTTCCCAGATCAGCCAGTTCATCGACATCTATTGGGACCAGGTGGAAAGTGATCTGTTTTGCGCCTTTGTCGAACTTCTGATGGCGGCGCGAACGGACAAGGCACTGGGCAAGATGCTGATGCCTTTGCTCGATCAATACGAACTGGACCGCGCACACTACAGCCGCATGGTCTTCACCCATGAAATGCGAGAAAATGCCGGCGAAGCGTTCGAAACCATCCGCGACGTCGCCCGCTTCCTGATTGAAGGCATGGGCTTTGCCGCAATGACAAGCCGGATCCAGCCGGGCCGCATCGCTCAAGTGAAGTGTTTCATGACCGAGCAGATGGAAAAAGCCTATCATCGCTCGCGCGAAGATTCAGGTTCCGCCTGAACGCAAAAATACCCGACACCACTGGGATGCCGGGCATTTCCGCTATTTTACCTGTGCTTAGAAGTGGCGCGTAACCTGCAGGCTCACTTCGCGCGGACGACCAATGTTGCCATTGACCATACCGCGCTGACCAAGCGGCTTGTCATTGCCGACCACGCCGTAGATCTTGTTGCCAACATTCTTGCCGATCAGCGCGAAATCCCAGTCATCGCTGAACAGGCGCATGCTGAGATCAACCAGCGTGAAGGCCTTTTGCCAGGCGAACGGGCTGTTGTTGGTGGCAATGTAATAACCCGAAGTGGTGCGGACTTCGCCATTCAGACCAAATTTCCAGGTATCCGAAATCGGCTTTTCATAAGAGATGCCAGCCTGCGTCGTCCAATCGGGCGCGCGCGACAAGCGCTGGCCGGTCAGGCTCTGCACCCTGGCGACGCAGCCTTCGGCCACAGTCTGGCCGACAAAACATTGCGAACCTGGGAAGCTCTTGTAGCGAGCGCTGTTGTAGGCTGCCGACGTCCTCAGCGTGAGTTCGTCGGTAATCTTCAGGCTCATGGTGGCTTCAACCCCCTTAACGCGAGCAGAGCCCGCATTCTGGGTGAAGTAGGACGAAGTCGAGCCGTCGTAGGCAGTCAACTGCAGGCCTTCATAGAGGTAGGAGTAGGCGCCAAATTCAGCAGTCAGGCGCCGGTCAAGCGCTTGCAGCTTCACGCCAGCTTCAAACCCGTGCACCTCTTCCTGCCCAAAGCGCTGGTTCACCAGATTGGCATTGCCCGGGTAGCGCGTGGGTGAGGAGAAGCCGCCCGATTTAAAGCCGGTCTTGTAAGCCGCAAAGATCATAACGCCATCTTGCGGCTTCCACGACAGGGTTACGTCCGGCGAGACATTCTCTTCAGTGAATTCGCCAATCAGACGGGTTCCGACAGGCAGGAACACGAAACTGGCGGGCATGTTCGCATTGAGGAACACGTTGCCCATGTTGCCGGTCTTGCGTTCATGCGTGTAGCGCGCGCCGCCCGACAGTTCGACCTGCGGGGTCAACTTCCAGATCAACTGGCCGAATGCCGAAACGGTCTTTCCGGTGAACGAGCTGTCCGATGCCGTCGATTCAGTGCGTCCAGTCGAAGGATCAATGCCGAAATAGCCGATCGTGCCTACCTGGGTATAAGTGCGCTTGTCATCGCCGTAGTAAACGCCGGCCGTAAAGTTCAGCGGCGATTCAAAGTCCGACTGCAGGCGGAACTCCTGCGCGATCGAGCGCTGTCCATCATCGTTCTTGCCGCTGGCCATGGCCATCGAGGTGTAGTCAAACGCACCCCAGCCCCGTTCCTGGTACTTGTAGTATCCAGTCACCGACGTCAGCTTGATTGCGTCGGTCAGTGCCAAATTCATCGTCAACGAGCCAAGGTAGGAATTGACGTTAACATAAGGCACGCCGCCATTCGAAGCGGCATAGCGCGATGCGATCGCCGCTGGCACGGTGCCGACGGAAGACGTCGCCGTAACGCCGCACACGCCATAAGGATCGGTAATATGGCGGAATGTGGGATCGCCGAAATCCTGGGTTGTCGGCTTGGTGAAGGTACCGCAATTGAACATCACCGTGCCCTGAGCGTACCCGTCATCCTTGTGGTTGGTGTACAGGAATTTCAGGGTTGCATCGAAGTTCGAGCCCGGATCGTAAACGGCCGTGAAGCGCAGCGCCGTCTCACGTGTACCCGGCAGTTCGCGCACGGGCGCGCCCGGAAGCGTCAATCCTGCCTGGACCAAGCGATAGGGCAAGTAAGTCGGGTCAGTAATGGGGCCGGATACGTTGGTAATGAAACCACCGCGCATGTCGCTATGCCGCGCCGCAATACGCACTCGCAACGCATCACTCAACGGGATCGAGATAGCACCTTCAATTGCATATTCCTGTGCTTCGAATTCATAGCCAGCGCGGACATAGCCCTCAAGGCTTGAACCCGGGTTCGCCGAATTCAGCGTGATCACACCGGCCGGCGAATTCTTGCCGAAGAAGAGCGCTTGCGGGCCCTTGAGGACTTCCACGGTCCTCAGGTCAAACAGTGCCTGCGTAACAACACGGCCACGGCTGATCGGCATGCCATCGATGTTGACGGTCACTTCCTGTTCGATGGCAGCGTCCACAGCGGACGAGCCGACACCGCGAATGTTCAGAATTGCGCCATTGCCAAAGCCGACGCGATCAATTTTCACCTGGGGCACCTGGCCGGCCAGCGCAGAAAGATCAGCGGTCGAATAACGATCCAGTGCTTCGGGACCCATGGCGGTCACGGACGCCGGTACGTCAAGTGCGCGCTCGTCGCGGCGTCGTGCTGTAACAATGATGCTGCCATCGGTCGTATCGGCTTCATTCGCGGCAGCTTGATCATTGTTGTCCGCAGCCAGCGTGGGTGCTGCCGGCAGCAGCACCGCAGCGGCAACCATCAGGCCAAGGACAGATCCGGAGCCCAGAAACGTTGAAGACCGACTTCCGTTCCGAACGACAGCTTTCTGATGTTGACGTAGATTCATCCCACTCTCCTCTGATCAATTTTTTGATTTATGATCCATCAGTCATAGTTTATTGCATCAAGCCACGTCAAGCGTCATTGTGGGATTGATACTGCGGCATATGGAGCTCGGGATTTGCGCCTCGCTTGGAACAAAATCTTCTTTATTATATATCTTTTTCAATAATTTAAATCCTTCCATGCAAGTCACTTTGCGGCAGCCCTGCAAGGGTCAATGGAAAAAAATGAATTTCGATTCATGGGTCATCAATCAGTTCTGGCGTGCGGTAGTTCAGAATCAGGAAGCAAACCTGCCATCGCAATTGTATGGCAATCGATGTGGGAGAACGAATGACATGGGCAGGCTTGAAAGCAAGATCGCAATCGTCACAGGCGGAGCCGAAGGGCTGGGAAGATCAATCGTTGAACGCTTCGTTGCTGAAGGTGCGCACGTCGTCTTTACGGATATCAATGTCGATGCAGGCCAGGCTACAGCGAGGGACATTGGCGATGCGGCCGTTTTCATAAGTCATGATGTCCGGCTTGAAGCTGACTGGCAAAATGTCATTGCAATGACTTGCCAGCGGTTCGGCCATTTCGACACGCTCATCAACAATGCCGCAATCAGTGTGAAGGGCGATATCGAGCACGCCGATTTGGGCCATTGGCAGCAAATGTTGCAGACCAATTGCGACAGTGTGTTCCTGGGATGCAACCTGTCACTTCCCATCCTGAAGGAGCAGCAGGCGAGTTCGATTGTCAATATCAGTTCGGCCCTGGCAGGAATGGCGCACGTCGAAATGCCGGCCTATTCTGCCGCAAAAGCCGGCATGGAGCAGATGACGCGGTCCATGGCCCTGTACTGCGCGCGCAATGGCTATCCGATCCGTTGCAACATTGTGCGTCCCGGCTCGATCATGACGCCGATGCAGAAAAGGGTTCTTGCTGCGCGAGGCGGCAATGCGGCCGACCAGATGGCGAAAACTATTGCAGCCCATCCTTTGGGCCGTATTGCCGAACCGGAAGAGGTGGCCAATGCAGTGCTGTTTCTTGCTTCCAATGAGGCCAGTTTCATCACCGGCGCAACGCTGGCGGTAGATGGAGGGTTGGGGCTTTGAAAAACACAAAAGCGTGCAAGGTGCACCTGATCGCAGCGGGCCGGTTCCACGACATCGACTATGCCCGGCTGCAATTGCTGCAACTGCTGGCAGAAACCGCTCATGTTCGCACCACTACAGCGAGCGGCTTTGATGATCTGGCCTCACTTTCCAGCGCCGACCTGCTGATTACCTATACCTGCGACATTGTTCCCAATGAAGCTGAAACCGAAGCCATGCGCGCCTTTCTGGAACGTGGCGGGCGTTGGCTGGCTCTGCATGGCAGCAATGCCGTACTCGAATTTCTGGGCGACGGGCGGATCGGTGCGAAACCGGGGGCGGACAGCTATATGGACCTGATCGGCAGCCGCTTCCTGGCGCACCCGCCAATCGGTGCGTTCACTGTGGAGGTCACCGAACCGGACCATCCGCTAACCCGGGGCATCGCTCCGTTTGAAGTGATCGACGAGCTTTACCTGTTTGAACATCGATCGGAATTTCAGACCCTGCTGCACACGCGTTTTACCGGCAGCTGCGCACCCTTTGCTCACGCCGATTGGGACACCGATACCGCACCGGTCATGTACCACCGGGCGGTTGGCACAGGCGGCATCGTCTACCTTTCGCTGGGTCATTGCCGCGGACACTACGATCCTTCGCCTGACGGCGCATTCTTCATCCATCCCACACTGGGAGCCTGGGCCTATCCGGTGTTTCGGGAACTGCTCCGCCGGTCAATCACTTGGGGCATCGCTGACAAAATGGACTGACTCTCAGCCTTGCGAAAGCTCTGCGCGGAAGCGACGGTAAGGGCCAGCCGCCCACAGCAGCAGGCCGATCGCCAGCGGGGCAGCTATCGCATTGAGGGTCGCGAGCGAATAGCGGACATCCGACGGCTCGGTAAACACGTGATCGGTGAATAATCCCACCAGGATCGGACCTAGGCCCAGCCCGACCAGATTGATGATTGTCAGATAGACCGCCGAAGTTTGCCCGCGCATCTGGTTTGGTGTCACCAACTGAATCGCCGCACCGGCAAGCGGATAGGGAATGGTCCCGAAAAACAGCGCCACGGCCATCATGGCCAGCGCAATATACGGATCGGGCATCAGCGGTCCGAGCGTGCCAAAGATCGCGAAGCCGATGAAGCCGTAAGCTGACAGGCGAAGCGGCGCATCCAGAACACCGCGTGCAGTCATGCGGTCACAGAACCAGCCGCCAAAATAGACGCCGCCCATGCCGAAGACCATGTAGATTGCCCCGTACCACAGGCCAATCTGCGCCGGGCTCCAACCGAACACGCGGATGAACATTGCCGGAGTCCATGTAACGCCGGCATAGCCGGGCAAAGTGACCATCGCAAAACCGGCAAACATCGGCAGCAGAAAACGTCTGCGTCCCCACAGCGCCTTGCACACCTGCCCAAGGGGAATCGCCTTGGCCGCGCCCACCACACCTCGCCGCGCTGGCTCTTTCAGCAAGAAGTGCAAAGGGATGAGCAGGAGCAGGCCGGGTGCGCCGACGATCATGAATGCAACTTGCCAGGGCTTGTGATCGCCAAGGCCCCACCAATCCAATCCGCCCGGGGCAGACAACCAGCCGATGACGGCACCACCCAGAACGAATGCCAGCCCCATGCCCAGATAGGCGCTTGTCGTGAATGCGCCCAATGCCCGGCCAAGCTTGGTTGGCGGGAAATAGTCGCTCAGCATCGAATAGGCGGCCGGGGTCAGGCTCGCCTCGCCAATTCCGACGCCCGTGCGCGCCAGAAAGATCTGCCAGTAGTGGCGCGACAGTCCCGAGGCGATGGAGAACAGGCTGAATATGCCCAGCCCCGCCATGATGATCCGGCGGCGGCTGTAAGAGTCGGCCAAGCGGCCAACCGGAAAGGCAAAGAGGGTATAGAACAATCCGAAGGCCAGTCCCTGCAGCATGGCAAAGCCGGTGTCAGACAAACCGAAGTCCGCCTTCATTGGTTCTACCAACAGGCCGATGACCACACGATCAAGGTAAGACGCGACGCCCGCAAGAGACAGCAGGAAAACGGCGATCCATCCCAGCCGTGCGCTGGGCCATGGCGCCGTTTCACCCGAGGGCTCAGTCATGCGCGCGCACAAAGGCTGAAATCGCGGCGTTGACGGCGTCGGCCGCTTCGAGCTGCGGCATATGACCTGCTCCGGTGATCAACACCGCACCCGAAGGCCGGGCGGCTTCGTCCGGCGTCGCAACGACCTGATCGCTATCGCCGTAAATGGCCAGAACTGGCACAGCTGCGGCCTGCCTTCGAGCTTCTGCCTCTGCGACGCTTGCCGCCGAAAGGGCATTCACCAGCAGACCGCGAAGGGCAGCGTCGACACCGTCGATCCGCTTGTAGGCCAGAAGATCATCGAGCATTTCGCGCGAAACCAGTTCAGCGTTGGTAAACAGCAGTTCAACCACGCCCTTCAGTTCCTTGCGCTTTTCCGCATCGGTAAAGCCTTCAACATAGGCCGAATTCAAGGTGCCGCCAAAACCGACGCCGCAAATCCCGGTTATCGAATGCACGCGTTCGGGCTCCACCGCAGCGAGCGCAAGGGCTACGCCTGCGCCCATCGAGTGGCCCACGACATGTGCCTTCTCGAGGCCTTGCAGTCCCATCCAGGCAGCAATGCTTTGGGCCAGTTCATCGAGCGATGCATCGCCCAATTGCTTGTACGATTCGCCATGCCCGGGCAGGTCAACCGCATAGACATCGCGGCCTTCGGCAAGTGCAGCCTGGTTCATCATCCAGTTCAGATAATCGCCGCCAAATCCATGCAGCAGTACGACTGGTGTGGCATCGCCGCCGGCCACTTTCAGATACCGGATATTGCCGCCTGGAACAGCCGCCACTTCTGGCACAGGGCCAGAAACCTGATCGACGGCTTCGGTGGCAAACCGATCCTGATATTCCGCAACAAAGGCGTCAATCACGGCATCGTCCTCATCGCCATCGGCAATGACTGCGAGCAGGGCACCGACCGGATTCAGATCACCCTCTTGCGCCACGATTCGGCGCAGCACACCGGCAGCCGGAGCCTCGAACACATTGGCGATCTTCGAGCTCTCGATCTCGGCAATCTCATCGCCCTGAGCTACGATAGCCCCTTCTTTGACCAGCCATGTGGAGAGCGTGCCCTCTTCCATGGCCAGACCCCACTTCGGGACTGCAACGGGATAGAGTGTCATTTCCGGGCAACTTTCCTGATGGCTTCGGCGATGCGATCAACGGAAGGCATGTACATGTCTTCAAGCGTCGGCGAAAACGGGGGTGGAGTGTGCGGGCAAGTCACCGTGATAATCGGCGCCTTGAGGTCTCCGAAACCGTGCTCGGCCACCTGCGCAGCTATGTCGGCCGCCAGCGAACAGCGCGGCGGACTTTCGTCAACAACAACCAGCCTGCCAGTCTTTTCGACACTTTCGAGAATGGAATCGAGATCGAGTGGGCTGGTCGTGCGCGGATCGATAACCTCCACCGAAAGACCGTCCTTGCGCAGCAGGTCGGCCGCCTGATTGGCACGGTCGACCATCAGCGAAAGCGCCACGACAGTCACATCCTTGCCCTCTCGGGTAATCGCGGCTTCGCCGAACGGGATGGTATAGGCTTCATCAGGCACTTCGCCGACCATATCGTACATGGCCTTGTGCTCAAGGAAGATGACCGGATCGTTGTCCCGAATGGCCTGGATGAGCAGTCCCTTGGCATCATAGGGTGTGCTGGGCATGACAACCTTGAGCCCTGGAACCATCGTGAACATCGGATGCAAGGTTTGGCTATGCTGGCCCGCAGCGCGAAAACCGCCTCCGATCATCGCCCGGATGACCAGCGGCGTGACTGCCTTGCCGCCGAACATATAGCGGAACTTCGCTGCCTGGTTGAAGATCTGATCGAAACACACGCCGAGGAAATCGACGAACATCAGGTCCACCACCGGACGCAGGCCGGACAAGGCCGCACCGGCTGCCATGCCGACAAAGCCGGCCTCGCTGATCGGAGTATCGATCACCCGGCTGCGGCCGAACTGGCCGACCAGACCCTTGGTCACGCCCAGTACGCCACCATAGGCATCATCCTCGCCCTCGCAGCCTGCCCCGCCAGCAACATCCTCGCCCAACAGGATGACGGTTTCGTCACGGGCCATTTCGTGGCGCAGGGCTTCGTTGATTGCCTGCCGCATGGATTTTTGAGACATCGCTCTGACCCTTGTATCAGTACTTCACGTAAACATCTTTTTCGAGGTCGGCTGCCGTCGGGAAGCTGGCCTCGCTTGCGGTCCGCACACAGTCATCGATGAGCGCCGCGACTTCGCTGTCGACCTCGTCGAGCTGCTCCGCGGTCAGCAAAGCTGCGCCGACGACCTTTGCGCGGAAGATTTTCAGCGGATCGTCATCGCGAATGGTGCGCTCGCGTTCTTCGGCGGTGCGATAGAGCATGGCGTCGCCGGCAAAGTGCCCGCCAAACCGCTTGCAGGTAACTTCGACGGTATAGGGCCCTTTGCCGGCCCGCGCATGTTCCACCGCCTCGGCCACAGCTTCATTCACGGCGAAGAAATCGCGCCCGTCAACGCGCACGGCGGGCATGCCAAAGGCGGCTGCGCGCCCGGCAATATCCTTGGAGCCGACCGCATAATCATGCCCAGTGCCTTCGCCAAAGCCGTTGTTCTCGAAAATGAAGATGACCGGCAATTGCAAGACAACGGCAAGGTTCATCGATTCAAAAACCGTGCCCTGGTTTGAGCCGCCATCCCCCGTAAACGACACCGCGACCGAGCCATCGCCCTTGGTCTTGGCGGCCAGTGCTGCCCCAACGGCCAATGGCGGCGCGCCGCCGACAATGGCGTTTGCACCGATCATGCCCTTGTCGAAATCTGCAATATGCATCGAGCCGCCTTTGCCGGTGCAAACACCATCCCGGCGGCCATAAATCTCATGCATCATGCCGCGCACATCGACACCCTTGGCGATGCAATGGCCATGGCCGCGATGGGTGCTGCCAATCCTGTCGGCATCGGACAGGTTCATGCAGACACCGACTGCTGAAGCCTCCTGGCCGGAATAGAGATGGACGAAGCCGGGAATGTTGCCCGCCTCGAATTCCGTGAACACGCGCTCTTCGAAGGCCCTGATGGTCCGCATCAAGCGGTAGGCCTTGACCAGCTGGCTTCGCTCCAGTTGCAACAGATCCTCCCTCTCATTCGGCACAAAGGCCGGCAGCGGGCCGCGCCACGCCGATTTGGTCCGGGATAACGCAATGCATGGCCATGCACCAGTCTTTTTTTGACTTGTGAATCATAGATCATATCATTAGCGTGCGGCGTTGCGGAAAAGCAGGAAAACTGGCACTTTCTGACCAGGTGCTGCCGACCGGAAGCGAATGGTTGCGATATGGCGGGGATGCCCGCTCGTCGCTCTGATCACGCGCTTTGAGAGGCTCATAAAGAGAGATTCGCGGAAATGATCTGGAAGCTCCGGCAAGTGGAAGAGGCGGCAGTCTATCGCGCAAATGGCGTCTGGCTCGACCGGACCCTCGCCGACGATGCGCGCGACTGGGCAGAACGCGATAGCTTGCGAGATATATTTATTGGCGGGGACCGGCCCATAACCTGCGCCGATGTGCTCAGCGACGCCGAGAACTTGAGCGCGGCGTTGCAGGAACTTGGCATACAGCAAGGCGATTGCATCAGCCTGATGGTGCCGAACTGGCCGGAGGCCGGAGTCGTCAACCTTGCGGCGGCGCTGATGGGTTTTGTCATCAACCCCATCGTACCCATTTACCGCGATGCCGAGACCCGGTTCATCCTGCGTGATTGCCGAAGCCGGGCCATGATCATTCCAACCAGCTTTCGCGGCTTCGACTATGCCGCAATGCTGCAGCGCATTGCCGCCGACTTGCCCGAATTGCGGCATATCATTACCATGCGGGGCACTAGCGAAGGCACTATCGCTTACGAAGACCTGCTGGAATCCGGCAAGCGCCGTCCCACGAGTTGTCCGAATGTCGATCCTGACGGGTTGAAGATGGTGATGTACACCTCTGGCACAACGGGTGCGCCCAAGGCCGTCCTGCACAGCCACAACACCCTGGCCCGTGCCGTCCATGCCAGCGCCGCGCATTGGGCCATCGGCAGCGATGATGTCGTGCTGATGCCCTCACCCGTGACTCATGTCAGCGGCTACAGCAACGGGCTGGAGCGACCGTTCCAGTCAGGTACACAAACGGTTCTGATGGAGAGCTGGAACGCCGATCAGGCGGTTACCTTGATCGACCGGTATAATTGCAGCATGACTGTTGCCGCCACCCCATTCCTGCAGGAATTGGTGGATGCGGCTGAGCGCAATGAATCGCGGTTGCCATCGTTCCGGGTGTTTGCTTGTGGCGGGGCCGCCGTCCCTCCCGAATTGATCGAAAAAGCCAATCGCAGCTTTGCCCACGCTTGCGCCTTCCGGGTCTATGGCAGTTCGGAAGCACCTTTCGTCACCTTGGGGGCCACGCCAACAGACCCACCGGAAATGGCCCGCGATACCGATGGCCGCGTCGTCGATTATCAGGTCAGGCTGATCGGTGAGGATGGCAAGGACACCGCCGAGGGAGAGATAATCGTCAAGGGGCCTGCCCTGTTTCTCGGCTATGGCGATCCTGAACAGACAGCGGAGAGCTTCACCGACGACGGCTATTTCACAACCGGTGACATCGGGCGGTTTGATGAAAACGGCGGCCTCGTCATTACCGGTCGCAAGAAGGATCTCATCATCCGTGGCGGCGAGAACATCAGCCCGAAGGAAATCGAGGATGCGCTGCACCGCCACCCGGAAATTATCGAGGCAGCCGTCGTCTCTGCCCCGCACCCCCGGCTTGGCGAGGGTGTGTTCGCCTTCCTGATCCTGCGCGAAGGCTGCTCGGCCAGCGTTGATGAACTTGGAACCTTCCTCACCGGACAAGGGCTGGCCCGCCAGAAATGTCCGGAACGCATTGCCGTGGTCGATGATTTCCCGCGTACGGCCTCCGGAAAAGTCCGCAAGGACCAACTCAGGGCACTGATCAGCTGAAGTCGTGACGGTATCAGAGCCGCAGCATCATCTTGCCAAGGTTGCGCCCGTCGAAAAGCTTCAGGAAGCCGGGTACAGCCTGTTCGATACCTTCTTCGATCTGTTCGCGGAAGTGAATCTGTCCCTCCCGCTCCCACCGGGCCAAGTCCGCCAGCGCTTCGGGAAAGCGATCAGCATAGGTCAGCACGGTAAAGCCCTCGATCCTTGCCGATTTGGCAATCAGCTTGAACAGGTTGGTCAACGGCGGCGGCGGAGCGGTCAGGTTGTACTGTGAAATCAGCCCGCACAGCGGAACGCGTCCTCCGGGGTTCAGGCAATCCAGCGCGGCGTCCAGCTGAATGCCGCCGACATTGTCAAAGAACACATCGATCCCATCCGGTGCTGCCGCCTTGATTGCCCGAGTGAGGTCGGCGCACGACAAGCCGCGATAATCGATCGCCGCATCGAGCCCGAACTCATGGGTCAGCAGCGCGCACTTTTCGGCCCCGCCCGCTATGCCGATGACTTTGCATCCCTGTATCTTGGCGATCTGCGCAGCGATGGAGCCGACAGCTCCTGCCGCTGCTGATACCAGCACGGTCTCGCCTGCCACGGGCCTGCCAATGTCCAGCATGCCGAAATAGGCGGTAAGGCCAGTCGCCCCCAACAGGCTGAGGTGATGGCTGGGACTTGACGTTGCCGCCGGATCGACCAGCCGCGTCAACGGTCCTGGCCGGCACAAGCTGAACTCCGCAACGGTATGAAAGCCAACAATGTAACTGCCGACTGGAACCCACGGCACGCGAGACGCGACCACTTCTCCAAGCGTCGTGGTTGTCAGTGGGGCGCCCAACTCGATCAAGGCAACATAGCTGTCGACTTGCGAGAGGCGCTGGCGCAACCCTGGATCAAGCGACACATAGGTATTGCGAACAAGGAACTCGCCGTCAGCCGATTCGGGGATCGGTTTCTCGATCACCGCAAAGTCGTCTGAGACGGGCGCTCCTTCAGGGCGGCGATGCAAGACGACTTCACGATAAGTCGTCCGCGCACTGGAAGATGGCATTGATATTCTCCGCTAGTCAGGTGGGCAGTCCCGGCGCTTAGTTGAGCGCCAATCCGCCATCGATATTGAGCGTTTGCCCGGTGACATAAGCACTGGCGTCCGAGGCAAAGAAGACAGCAGCCGCAACGTGATCGTCCGGGACCGACAAACGGCCAAGGGGAACAGACTTGGCCATCGACGTGTCGATATCGCCCCCGGGCACCGTCGCAGCATCGCTGTAGAGCTGCTTCACCCTATCCCACATCGGCGTGACCACTCCGCCCGGAGCCAAGGCGTTTACCCGCACGCCATGCGGGGCAAAGCCAAGCGCTGCCGACTGCGTCAAACTAATGACCGCCATCTTGCTCGCGGAATAGACAACGCTGCTGGGATTGCCGCGCCGCCCCGATGACGAGGCAATGTTGATGATCGAACCGCTGCCCCGAGCAACCATGCCGACCCCCACCGCTTGGGTGACGAACAGCAGTCCTTTGACGTTGACGGCAAAAATGCGGTCGAAATCTGCGGCGGTTATCTTCAACCAGGGCTGGAGGCCGTAAAGGCCAGCCGAATTGACAAGGACATCGATCTTGCCTGCTCGTTCGATTACCAGATCGACCATCGCCGCAATCGAGTCCTCCTTGGTTACATCAAGTTCGACCCCGAAAGCCTCACCACCCAAGTCCGCAGCAGCTTGCTGCGCATCAGCGCCACTGACATCGGCGAGACAGACCACAGCGCCTTCAGCAGCATAGCGCCCCGCGATGGCCTGCCCGATGCCGCCCGCGCCGCCGGTAATAACGGCAACCTTTCCCGCAAGTGCACCCATATCGTTTCCCATCACAAAGTGCTGCACAAGTGACCGCCATCGGCGGCAATGACCGAGCCGGTCATATAGGATGAAGCATCCGATGCCAGCAGCAGCAGCGGGCCAATCAACTCCTCAGGCGAGCCCAGCCGGCGTTGGGGAACCCGGCTTATCAGGGCCTTGCCGGCATCCGTTTCCAGAAACGAGCGGTTGAGATCGGTATCGATATAGCCGGGCGCCAGCGCGTTGACCCGGATCCGGAAGCGGGCAAGTTCAAGGGCCATCGACTTGGTCAGCTGGATCAATCCGGCCTTGGAGGTCGCATAACCGGCAACCTGTCCTGCCTGACGTTCTCCAAGGATCGAGGCGATATTGATGATCGAGCCGCCGCGGCCATCATCGCGCATGCGCCGTGCAACCGCCGTCGAGACAAGAAATGCCCCTTTAAGATTGGTATCGATCACGTGGTCCCAATCGTCCTCGGTCTGGTCAAGAACGGGCTTCGCCAAAGTCACGCCCGAATTGTTGACCAGCACGTCAATCTGTCCTGCCTCTGCGATTGCCCGTTCGACCGAGGCTTTGTCGGTCACGTCCATCTCGACGATGCGAACGTCGCCGCCGCGCTCGGCGATCGCTTTTGCCACGTCGGCAAGCTTGTCACGCCGCCGCGCCGCCAGAATGACCTGCGCCTTTGCCTCGGCCAGCGATCGCGCGAAGAAGGCCCCAAGCCCACTCGAAGCACCTGTAATCAGGATGGATTTGCCTGTGAGGTCCGCAGAAAACGTCATATCCATCCTTGGTGACTTATGATTCACTATTCATTATTGGTGATTTGTGTCCTATATGCAAGGCGTCAAAACCAAACCGGGAGATCATCATGCGTGACTGTCTGCAGTTCTATATCGACGGCAAGTGGGTTGACCCGATTGTCCCGAAAACGGCAGACGTCATCAACCCTGCCACCGAGGTCGTTGCCGGGCGCATCTCGCTCGGTTCGGTTGCCGACATTGATCTGGCCGTTGCAGCAGCACGCAAGGCATTTCCCACTTGGTCACTATCATCGCGCGAACAGAGGCTGGATCTCCTGCTGGCGATCCAGTCCGAATATACCCGCCGCCATGGTGAGCTGGGGGATGCCATTACCGAGGAAATGGGAGCGCCCAAGTCGCTGGCCCATGGCTTCCACGTCGGGCTTGGTGCCGGGCACTTGCAAACTGCGATCGAATTGCTGCGCGAATTCCAGTTCGACGAACAGCGCGGCTCAACGATGATTTCCCGCGAGCCGATCGGCGTCTGCGGCATGATCACGCCTTGGAACTGGCCGATGAACCAGACCTGCGTGAAGATATTTCCCGCGCTTGCCGTCGGCTGCACGATGATCCTCAAGCCGCCTCAGCTCGCTCCGTTCTCCGTGCAGATTCTTGCCGAGATCCTGCATTCGGCCGGGGTTCCGGCCGGTGTCTTCAACATGGTTCAGGGCAGTGGCAGCGTGCTCGGCACCGCACTCACCACCCATCCCGACGTTGACATGATCTCGTTCACCGGCTCAGAATCCGTTGGCGTCCAGATTACGAAAGACGCCGCCGAAACAGTGAAGCGTGTCGGTCTCGAGCTTGGCGGGAAGAGCGCCTATATCGTGCTCGATGACGCCAGCATGGCCGAAAAGGTAGGTGCCGCGACCGCCGCCATGATGGGCAATTCCGGTCAGACCTGCAGCGCTGGCTCGCGTTTGCTGGTGCCCTCAGCACGACTGGAAGAGGCAATCGCAGTCGCCTCCGCCGCAGCCAGTACCGTGACCGTCGGTAATCCGACGGGCAACGTAGCGATGGGGCCGGTAGTCTCCAAAGGCCAGTACGACATCATCCAGCAGTATATCGAGACGGGCATGTCCGAAGGTGCAAGGCTGATTGCCGGCGGTCCCGGTCGGCCCGAAGGCCTGGACAAGGGATGGTTCGTGCGCCCCACCGTTTTCCTGACAACAAACGATAGCGTAATTGCGCGGGAAGAGATTTTCGGTCCAGTACTGGTCATCATCGCCTACGATGACCTCGATCATGCTGTCGAAATCGCCAACGACAGCAACTTTGGCCTCGCAGGGTACGTTGATGGTCTTGACGTCGAAACCTGCCGGTCAGTAGGCCGCAGGCTTCGCGCTGGCTGGATCGGCATCAATGGCGGTTTCGACTTCCACGCCGCCTTTGGCGGCTACAAGCGAAGCGGAAACGGCCGCGAATGGGGCGAATTCGGCTTCCATGAATATCTCGAGATCAAGAGCTTGGTCGGATACGCCTAGGCCACTCGCGAACTTTTGACGGTACCGACGTACATTCAATTTCAGCTTCGATGCCAACTACTCGTTGGCCCACTCAATGCGAGAGTTAGAAACGCCGAAGCAAAGGGCTCCCTGACAATCGTGAGCAGTGCGAAGCTGGACGCGAAGCCCATTTATTCATGGCGAAAACACCGATTGGCTCGGCTTTTCCTGGTTGGTGCAAAGGGAGCTCGGCGCCATATCCGGACAACGGACTGCACAAATCGGAGCTAGCGGAGCGGGTTCAGCATCAGCGTACGCATTGGCCCGTTTAGGTGCCAGCGAGATGCGCCTGTAGGACCCTGTACCCGGTCGCGCGGCAGAACTGGCAGTCCGCCTTGCATAACCACTAGATTACTGGACTTTTTCGTTCCTAAATTTGAGGACAGAAGGTGACGTCGGGGAAGCCCAACTTCAGCGATGATTTCAACCGAGATGCGGAGCACAGATCACCTCCATCATTTAGAGACGGTTTAGTGCCATGTTTGCTTCGACATTTGTTGCTATCGGGTGCGGGTGACCGTTCGCTGAGTAAGTGTTAACCTCAAAGGTCCATTCCTGAGGAAATTGCAACAGTAACTCCCCAGAGAGGGCTGGGCATATCAGGTCTTTGCCTGCTAGGTTTGCAGCATGCGCACCGACCTCGACCACCTGCCAGCCAACAAGCAGCGCGAGCTTGAGCGTGTGGTGCAGATTCTGTTCGAGGAATTCGAAGACAGCTTCGCGCTCGCCAAGCACGAATGGAAGAAGGCCGGGCGGATACTCAAGGTGATCCTTTACGGCTCCTACGCGCGCGGTGGATGGATCGACGAGCCGCATACCGCCAAGGGCTACAAGTCCGACTTCGACTTGCTGATCATCGTCAGCGACAAGCGGCTGACCGACCGGGTCAAGTATTGGGCCAAGCTCGATGACCGGCTGATGCGCGAATACGGCATCACCGGAACGCTGAGCACGCCAGTCAATTTCATTGTCCATACCTTGCAGGAAGTGAACGACGGCCTCGCGCACGGCCGTTACTTCTTCATGGACGTCGCCAAGGACGGAGTGGCGCTCTATCAGAGCGACGACATCGAACTCCACACGCCCAAGCCCAAGACACCGAAGCAGGCGCTCGCCATGGCACAGGAGTATTTCGACGAGTGGTTTCCCAGCGCAATGCAGCGCTTCGAGCTTTCGAGGCTCGGGATTGAGCGAGGGTTCTGCAAACCCGCAGCGTTTGATCTGCACCAGACTGCTGAGTTCCTTTACCACTGCGTTCTGCTGGTTGTGACCTTCTACACGCCTCACGTTCACAATCTTGGCTTCCTGCGAACACAGGCCGAGCGTCTCGATGCCCGCCTAACCTATGTCTGGCCAGCCGATACCCGCAAACACCGAGCATTGTTCGAGAAGCTCAAGGAAGCATACGTCAAGGCGCGCTATTCCAAGCACTACCGTATCAGCGAGGAAGAACTTACTTGGCTCAGCGAACAGGTCGAGGAACTCGGCCGTGTCGTGCACGAAATCTGCACGGAAAGGCTGGCGCTCCTCGGAAAGCAGCTAGACAAACCAAAGCTCTAATCATTTCGAATTCGAGTTCGACTTTCACCACCTTCAGATCAGACCTTTGTCCCTCTACGTATCCGCGCAAACTCCCGATCAGTAGCCATGAACCGCTCGATCATCGGCGGGATCAACCGCTCCGGTGCTGGCGCGCCCTTAGCATCACCGCCATTCAGGACGGCGGCATAGGCACCCAGTTCGCGGTGCAGCTTTGCCGAAATCTCGACGGTAATGCGAACTGGTTTTTCGTCGGCCAGATCGGCCAGCTTCAGCCGCGTCACTGCCCTTCTCCCAGCACCAGATCACGTGTCACGAGGACACGAACCGGCGCGCCGGGCCGGATGGTGAGCGTGGGTCTCACGTTAAGTTCACGGCTCACGATCTGCTCGCCGGCGCGATTGACGCTGTCCTGCGTTCCGCGCCTGATTGCACGGGTCAGTTCGCCATCACTCCCGGACCCAATCTCAGAACCGATGCCCAGCAGCGTCGATACCAGGGCTGCCTTGAGCATTCCTCCCCAGTGATAATCGGTCCCATCCTGCAGGCCGGCAAAGCCGCGCGGGTCAACGCCCGGCTGGCGCTCAAGCACGATCGAGCGCCCATCAGGCAGGATAAGCCGGTTCCAGGCGAGCAGGACCCTGCTTTGCCCAAACGAGACATCGGCATCGTATTCGCCAATCAGCCGCGAGCCCTGCGGTATCAGCAGTATCCGCCCGGTCGGACTGTCATAGACGTTCTGTGTGACTTGCGCAGTCACCAGTCCGGGCAAGTCCGAGCGAATGCCGGTGATCAGCGCTGCAGGTATGACCGAACCAGCTTGCAGGATCGCAGGCGACGCGAGCCCACTCAACCGCTCGGCAGACACGGTCCGGCGGTCACTGACGCGTTCGAGAAAGGCCTGCTTCCTGCCAGCTTCGCTCTGGGAAGCGGCGGCGGGGACAGCGGGACCTTCTGTGGTCGCCACATTCCCGATCATGCCCGCGCTGCTGCTCCCGGCTGTCCCGCCACCAAAGAACAGACGGCTCGCACGCGCAGATTCTCGCTCCTGCTCGGCGCGCTGGCGTGCCGCATTGGCGGCGCTCACTGCGGGATTGGCTGCAACCTGAGGGTTGCCAACCGGGGGCAAGGCGGCAACGTCGCCGCGCCGTTGTGCATCGAGAATTGGCTTGCCGAGATCGCCGGGCAGCGGCGGTCCGAGCTTCGGCACTGACCCATAGTCCTTCGGCGCGCCGGCAAGGTTGTCCGCTACGGCTACACCATCGGTGTTGTAGAGTTCATCCGCCGCTTTGCGCCCCTGCGGTTGCAATGCGTAGATGAGAGCGCCCCCGACGACAGCGAACCCGCAGGCCGAAGCCATGCCGATGGCCTTGCGAGACAGGCGCATGACGCGCGGCGGATCTCCGCGCAGCTTCACCGCGGCTTCGGCGTCCATCACCGGCTCGCCTCCTGCCGGGGCCAGATCCTGATCAGTCATGCCCGCCCCCGCCTGTTTGAGGTGATACGGACGGACTTCTGACCCTTGCGCCCGCCAATCCGCAGCTCAGCCTTGGTGAACAGCCGGTCGACGATCATGTAGCGACCCGAGACCCGGTAGTTGACGAGCTCGGCATCACCGCCAGTTCCGATCACGAACAACGGCGGAAGCTCGCCTTGTGCGGCGCCTTCGGGAAACTCGATGAACACGCGAATGCCGTCATCGAAGGCGCGCAACGGACGCCACTCAGCCTTGTCACCATCGATTGCGTAGCGGAAATTGAGCCGCGAGAGGTCCATGCCTGCCGCGACCGGTGCCATGCGCTCCGCCGCCGCACGGGTCTGGCGCAAGGCGATCAGCGCATCCTGCGGATAGGTCCAGGAAACCGAGGCCATGTAGACCGACGGACTGGCGCGCAGTTCAACATGGTAGGTGCGCCTGTCGGTATTGATCACGAGGTTGGTCGTAATGTCCGGCCGTACTGGCTTTACAAGGATATGGACCCGCGCATTGGCTCCTACTCCGCTCACCGTGTCGCCAATCATCCAGCGCACCGTATCGCCGGAAGCCACTGGTCCTGTGCCGACAAGTTGCTCTCCTTCCTGCAAGGCAATGTCGGTCACCTGCCCGGGCTTGGCGTAGATCTGGTAAAGCGCGCCTTCGGTATAGGGAAAGACCTGGATCGCGTTGATGAACCCGGTGCGTGCGGGCTGGACCCGCGCGGCCTCCATCGCCGCTCCCACCCTGTCCCGAAGAGTGGGGCGACTCTGGGACGGGCGGGAGCGACCCGCGGCGTGGGGAGGGACGCGCCGCGGAACAGATTGGATTTGTGTTGCTGGTTTACGCACCGCCGGGGCGGCAACAGTAGTCCCAGAAGAATGGTGCGCCTGCGATGACTCGCTTGAAATCGCAGGCGCTGCAGGCTGGTCCATGGCCTGCGTAGGGGAAGTAAGAACTGTGCTCGCCGCAAGCATCGTAATGATGGCGCAGCGTCGTGCCCTGAGGAGATTGCTGATCATGATCCGAGTTCCTTCGACCAGTTGATGGCATTGACGAAGATGCCGAGCGGGTTCTTGCGCAGGGCATCGGGAGTGCGTGGGGGCTGGACGACGGTCGTCAGGATCGCGGTCCAGCGGCTCGTCTCGGCAAGGCTGCCATCGCGGTAGCGGCGTTCGGCCCAGGCGACGCGGAAGCTCGTAGGGGACGCGCGGATGACACTGGTGACGTCCACCCCGACCTGCTCCTTGCCGATACGCGCAAACGGGTCGTTGGTGCGGGCGTAGTCATTGAGCGCAAGCGCACCCTTGTCGGTGGCGAAATCGTAGGCGCGCAGCCAGTTCTGCCGGACCACGATCGGGTCTTCGGGAATGGCGCGGACCTGTTCGATAAACCGGGCAAGGTGGAACGCAATCTGCGGATCGCTCGGGCTGTAACCCGCTTCGGCAGGTGCAATCGCCTGCGCCTCGCCGAGTTTGTCGACCTGCACCACCCATGGAACGATAGAGCCGCGCGCACCCTGCCAGATGATCCCTGCGGCCAGGCAGCTCGAAAGCCCAAGCGCGCCGAAGAAGGCGAGCCGCCAATTGCGCGCCTGCAGGCGGGCGGAGCCGATACGGTCGTCCCAGACCTGCGCGGCGCGCTGGTAGGGCGTCTCGGGCTCAGGTGTCTTGCCGTAGCGGATCGAGGGTCGTCGAAACATGGCTATCAGTCCTTTTCCGAAGTGTCGATGGAAGCGCCGCCGCCGTGGCTGTCGCCGGCCTTGAGCGTGTGGGCAGCAAGTGTGGCGCTGTGGGCCAGCGTCTGCCGGTCCTTCATCGCCTTGGCCCAGGCAGGTTGGCCTTGGTCGCCATCGGCGGGCGGCGAAGGCGGCGTATTGGGTCCGGGTGTGATCGTGCCGCCGGTGTTGGTGATCGCGGCGCGGCTGCCGTCGCGGAACGATTGGCGCATGGAATCGCCTGCATTTCGCAGCGGGGAGGTTGCAGCGCCAACTGCGGCATCGCCCACAGCAGCCATGCCCGAACCGACGGCAGCGGCTCCGGATTTACCGGCCGAGCCAAGCGCATAGGCCATGGTCGCCCCGCCGGCCGCGCGCGAGGTGCCGTGCGCCACGTTGGACGCGGCACTGGCGACGGCGCCGCCTGCCATGCGGGCACCGGCAACCGTGCCGACTGCCGCGCCCCCTGCAAGCAGTGCCGTTCCAGCAGCAGCGCCGGCGCCAAGCTGCGGTCCACCCGAGACGATGCCATTGGCAATGCCAGGGCCGAAAATGCCAAGCCCGAGCAGGGCCAAGCTCGCGAGCACGATGGACAAGGCATCCTCGATCGTCGGTTCACCCGAAATCGCGCTGGTGAACTCGGTAAAGATGGTCGACCCGATCCCGACGATCACCGCGAGCACCAACACCTTGATGCCCGAAGATATGACATTGCCGAGCACACGTTCGGCCATGAAGGCGGTTTTGCCGAACAGCCCGAATGGGATCAGAACGAAGCCGCAGAGCGTAGTCAGCTTGAACTCGATCAGGGTGATGAACAGCTGGATCGCCAGGATGAAGAAGGCGATGATGACGATTGCCCAGGCGACCAGCAGGATGACGATCTGGAGGAAATTCTCGAAGAAGCCGACGAAGCCCATCAGGTCCGAGATTGCATCCAGCAGCGGACGGGCGGCATCGAGACCAACCTGCGCCACCCTGCCGGGCTGCAGCAGCTCAGCCGCCGTGAACCCGGTGCCGCTCGCCTTCAGACCAAGCCCCGCAAAGCTCTCAAAGACGATGCTGGCAAGGTTATTCCAGTTGCCGATTATGTAAGCAAAAATGCCGACGAACAACGTCTTCTTGACGAGGCGGGCGATCACATCGTCCTGCTCGCCCCAGGTCCAGAACAAGGCCGCAAGGGTCACGTCGATGACGATCAGCGTTGTCGCGATGAACGCGACCTCGCCCTGGAGCAGGCCAAAGCCGCTGTCGATGTAGCGCGAGAAGATGTCGAGGAAACGGTCGACGACGCCGGTGCCACCCATGTCACCCGCCCTTTGCTGGTTGTGGATCGGCGGGCGCCGCGGTCGGAGCACCGTCCTCTGCCACAGGATCGACAGGCCTGGGCTTGTCACCGAGGAAGCGGCGCCGCTTTTCCGCCCAGGCGGCAAGGCAGGCGGGAACCTCCAGCGCCTGTTCACCCATCGCCGCACAATCACGCAACATCGCATCCAGCGGATCGCCTTCGTCATCGGTGACGTATTCGATCTCGGGTACCGTGCGGACGGGCCCTTGGCGCAGTTGAAGCGCGGTCATGGTGAGCGCAATGGCCACAAAGGCCCCTGCCCCGATCCGCGCGAAGAGCTTGGTGTCCACCGCCTCAGTTCCGAAACATCTGGACAGACGTGCCGATGTAGCCGCGTCCCGGCGTCAGGAACCGGCGCAGTTGCTCACGCGCCTGGGCCTTGGCCGCAGCACTGCTTGCGGCATCGAGCGTCTGCGCCCGACCCAGCGCAGTGACGCTGGCAATCAGGTCAGCAAGCTGCTGCGCCTGGACCGCGAGCAGCTGGTTGCCGGCTTGTGCCGCTTGCAGTGCGCCGGTGGCTGACTGGCTCGCGGTAACAAGATCGTTCACCGCGCTGCGCGTGCCCTCAATGTTGGCCACTGCGCCAGCCTGGACCTTGAGTGCGTCCTCGAATGCGGCGACACTGTTCTGCCAGCGGCCTTCCGCGCCCTCCACCATCGCGCGCTGCGGCGCGGTCAGGTCGATCGACTTGTACTGGCGCGCGAACTCGCTCTGGATCTGCTGGACATTGTACGCCATCCGCTGCGCCTGCCCGAGCAGTGCTTGCGTCTGCTTGATCTGCTGCTGGAGCGGCGCCAGCACAGTGACCGGCAAGCTCGCAAGGTTGCGCGCTTCGTTGATCAGCGAGGTCGCCTGGTTCTGCAATGAACGGATCTGGTTGTTGATCTGTTCGAGCGTGCGCGCCGCAGTGAGCACGTTCTGCGCGTAATTCGAGGGATCGTAGACGATGCCGCCGAACTGGGCATAGGCAGGTGCAGGCACCAACGCCGTGGCAGTCAGCGACAAGATTGCGGCTCCGGCTGCCAGTGCATGGCGAAGCCCCGTGCTTTTCTTATGACTCGATTTCATGGGCACTACTCCTTGGGTTGGCCCGAGGGGACCCGGGGGTTTCGGGCTGGGGGAACGGATTGCGGTGCAGGCAGCATGTCGGCGGCCCAGGCGAGGCGGCGATGGCGTAGCCATTGGCGCGCAAAGTCATCAGCCCCGTGCGCCTGCGTCAGTTCGCCGATCGTCAGCTGATCGGTCTTCGACGAAGTGGCGGTGAACGCGAGCGCGACTTCGCCCAGGCCCAGTTCGAACAACCGGTTGCCGCGTGCGGACTGGCAGTAATAGTCGCGCTTGGGAGTCGCCCGGGCGAGGATCTCGATCTGGCGATCGTTGAGCCCGAAGCGTCGGTAGATCGCCAGAATCTGCGGCTCGGCCGCCCGCTCATTGGGCAGAAATATGCGGGTCGGGCAGCTTTCGATGATGGCCGGCGCAATTGCGCTCGACTCGACGTCGGCCAGGCTCTGGGTTGCAAAGACCACGCTCGCGTTCTTCTTGCGCAGCGTCTTCAGCCATTCGCGCAGCTGCGCGGCAAACGCCGGGCTGTCGAGCACCAGCCAGCCCTCGTCGATGATGATCATCGTCGGCGAGCCGTCGAGCCGTCCTTCAATGCGGTGGAACAGGTAGGACAGCACCGCCGGGGCAGCCGCTGATCCGGTCAGGCCTTCGGTTTCAAAAGCCTGGAAGGTGGCTTCGCCCAGATGCTCGACCTCGGCATCGAGCAGCCGTCCGAACGGCCCGCCGATGCAGTAAGGGGCCAAGGCCTGCTTGAGGGACTGCGATTGCAGCAATACGGCCAGTCCGGTCAGCGTGCGTTCTGCAACCGGTGCGGTGCTGAGCGACGTAAGGGCAGACCAGAGATGCTCCTTGGTGACCGGATCGACGGTGACACCTTCAGAAGCGAGAATGGCCTGTAGCCACTCGGCCGCCCAATTGCGCTCGGCAGCTTCATTGATGCGCGCCAGCGGCTGCAACTGCACAGCGCCGTCACTCTCATCGGCAAGGCTGGTGCCAAGATCCTGCCAGTCGCCGCCGCAGGCGAGCGCGGCCGCGCGGATCGAGCCGCCAAAATCAAACGCGAAGACCTGCGCACGTTCATAGCGCCGGAACTGCAGCGCCATCAGCGCGAGCAGCACCGATTTGCCGGCACCTGTTGGCCCAACGATCAGGGTGTGGCCAACGTCGCCGACATGAAGCGAGAACCGAAACGGGGTGGAGCCTTCTGTCCGTGCATAGAACAGCGGCGGCGCGCGGAAGTGCTCGTCCCATTCAGGCCCGGCCCACACGGCGGATAGGGGGATCATGTGCGCCAAGTTGAAGGTTGAGATCGGCGGTTGCCGGACGCTGGCGTAGACATGACCGGGAAGTGATCCGAGCCAGGCTTCGATCGCATTCATGCCCTCGATCACGCACGTGAAGTCGCGCCCCTGGATGACCTTCTCGACCAGCCGCAGCTTTTCCGCTGCCAGCGCGGGATCCTCGTCCCAGACGGTAACGGTAGCGGTGACATAGGCCTGACCAACATGGTCAGCGCCCAATTCCTGGAGCGCGGCGTCGGCATCGGCGGCCTTGTTCGAAGCGTCGCTGTCGACGAGGACCGAGGCCTCGTTTGTCATGACCTCCTTGAGGATCGCGCCGACCGACTTGCGCTTGGCGAACCACTGCCGCCGGATTTTGGCCGTAAGCCTGGTCGCATCAGTCTTGTCGAGCATGATCGCGCGGGTCGACCAGCGGTAGGAAAAGGCGAGCCGGTTGAGCTCGTCGAGCAGCCCCGGGAATGTCGCGCTCGGGAAGCCGATCACCGTCAGGGTCCGCAGATGCGTCTTGCCGAGCCGCGGCTCGAGCCCGCCCGTGAGCGGTTCGTCGGCCAGCAGCGCATCCAGATGCATGGGGGTTTCGGGAACGCGAACCCGGTGGCTGCGGGTCGAAATGCAGCTGTGCAGATAGGTCAGCGTTTCGCTGTCATCGAGCCAGGCGACCTCGGGAACGAAGCCTTCGACCAGCCGTAGCAACCGGTCAGTGCGATCGACGAACAGTTCGAGTAGCTCTTGCGGATTGACGCCTGTCTCGGCCTTGCCCTCGTAGAGCCAGCTTTCAGCGCGGGCCGCATCTTCGGCCGGTGGCATCCACAGCAGCGTCAAAAAATAGCCGCTCTCGAAATGCGCGCCTTCCTCGGCAAACTGGGCGGCGCGTTCACGCTCGATCAGAGCGGATGCCGGGTCGGGAAAATCGCTCGATGGATAATCCTGCGCCGGGCGGCGCACCGCCTCGACGAAGATCGCCCAGCCAGAGCCGAGCCGGCGCAGCGCGCTGTTGAGCCGCGCAGTCGTCGCGATCAGTTCTGCCGGCGTGGCGCTATCGAGATCGGGACCGCGAAAGCGCGACGAGCGCTGAAAGCTGCCGTCCTTGTTGAGGACCACGCCGGGTCCGACGAGCGCCGCCCATGGCAGGAAGTCGGCGAGGCGGTCGGCCTTGTTCCGGTATTCACGAAGCGAGAGCATCGGTTCAGACCCTCAGATAGCTGGGAAAGCGCAGGTGCCGCCGCGCGACATCGACAAATTGTGGATCGCGCCGCGCCGCCCAGACCGACGCCATGTGGCCGAGAGCGAAGATCACGAGGCCCGCGATCCAGAGGCGCAGGCCAAGGCCGATGGCCCCTGCCAGCGTTGCGTTCGCAATCGCGAGGCCGCGTGGCGCGCCGCCGAGCAGGATGTGCTCGGTCAGCGCCCGGTGGACAGGTACTGCGTAGCCCGGCACTGCTTCGGGAGCCTGCGCGTCCATCAGACCTCCCATCACACCAAGGCTCCGCCGCCGAACGAGAAGAACGACAGGAAGAAGGACGAGGCGGCAAAGGCGATCGACAGGCCGAAGACGATCTGGATAAGCCGGCGGAAACCGCCGGACGTGTCGCCGAAGGCAAGCGCCAAGCCGGTCGAGATAATGATGATGACCGCGACAATCTTGGCGACCGGGCCCTGGATGGATTCAAGGATCGACTGGAGCGGCGCTTCCCACGGCATCGACGATCCTGCAGCATGTGCCGGGGTGGCGGCTGCGAGCATCGCGCAGCCACCAAGCACGACAGATGTCATCCGGGTGCGGACACGGGAAAGAGTACGGATCATGAAAGGCCTCCTTGAGCTTCGGGGGTGATGGGAAGAATTCGGTAGTCACCGCGCTCATCGAGACCGGCGACCTGGGCGAGTTCGGCGAGCCGACGTCTGGTGCCATCGCGGACCAGCACAGCGACGACATCAATTGTCTCGGCGATCAGGGCGCGCGGAACAGTGACAACGCATTCCTGGATCAGCTGCTCCATTCGCCGCAGCGTGCCGAGTGCCGATCCGGCATGGATCGTGCCGACACCGCCGGGGTGGCCGGTGCCCCAAGCCTTCAGCAGGTCGAGCGCTTCGGGCCCTCGCACTTCGCCTATCGGGATACGGTCAGGCCGCAGGCGCAGTGCGGAGCGGACCAGGTCAGACAAGGTAGCGACGCCGTCCTTGGTTCGCAGCGACACAAGATTGGGCGCGGCACATTGCAGCTCGCGGGTGTCCTCGATCAGGACCACACGGTCATCGGTCTTGGCGACTTCAGCGAGCAGCGCATTCGTGAGCGTCGTTTTGCCGGTCGAGGTGCCGCCTGCGACAAGGATGTTCCTTCTGGCGGCTACCGCCCGGGCCAGCGCATTGGCCTGCCACTGCGCCATGATGCCAGTCGCTACGTACTGACCGAGCGTGAACACCGCGATAGCGGGCTTGCGGATGGCAAAGCTGGGAGCTGCCACCACCGGTGGCAACAAACCTTCGAAGCGCTCTCCCGTCTCGGGCAATTCGGCAGAGACCCGGGGTGCCCGCACATGAACCTCAGCCCCGACATGGTGCGCCACGAGGCGGATGATCCGCTCGCCATCGGCAGCGGACATCCCGCTCCCTGTATCGGCGATCCCTGCTCCAAGCCTATCAATCCAGAGCCGCCCGTCGGGATTGAGCATGACCTCAATAATCGAGGAGTCCTCAAGCCAGGCTGCAATCTCCGGGCCGAGCGCGGTGCGCAACATGCGTGCGCCGCGCGAGGTAGCCTGTGGCTGGAGGGGGATGACGCTCATGAATTGCCTCGTGTGAGCGGGGCAACCGACCATCGGCTGCGCACGCGAGGCAGATCAAAAGGGCATCAGATTAGGTGAAGGCAACAATCAAATAGGCGCGGCGTAGCGTGGCGAAAAGTGAGAAAGCAGCGGCGATGCTCATTGCTGATATATCACCTGTGTTCGACTGACCGGAACGGCAGCTTCTGGCGGTGGTACCGGGATAGCGGCCATTCGGTGGTTCCTAGCCAACGGGGGCTGCCTACCCAAAACCGGTCTTTCATAGAAAGAAAGTTGACCGGCGGCTCTTACCGGTAGTGGACATCGTAGCGGTTTGCAGTGCTTCTTGCCGAGCGATCGGAGATATCTGCTCAATCTATTAGGCATCAATATCGATTAGATTGATTGTCGTGCCATTTGTCCGCTATTTGAGCTTGCGGTCAATGAACATTGCACGATCCGCCCGCCATGATTCACCGCCACGTAATGCGTTGCGGACCTTTTCCAGGTAGCGGCGGCCGCGGGAGCTGTCGGCTGCCAGATCCACAAGAAGCCCCCAGAGCCTGCCGTCGTTGACGACCGCACCGAATTCAAGCGGTGGGAGATCCCGATCGATGAAGCTGTCAACAACGGCGTGTCGGAGCTTCTCGCACTGGTCCCAATCCCTCCAAATTGATCCATGCGGCAGCCTGGGCTTGGCTACGCGCCTTGCCTCCTCGGTGAGACGAGAGGAGGCCATGGCCTCATGGAGACGCTGAATGGATAGGAAGAAGAGCCTGCCCTCGGATCGGGAACGCCATCCTCTGGCCCGAGTGAAGAGGTACGCGGCGAGAAGATCCTCGCCTTGCACATCGTCTGATGTCCTGGAGCGTTCGACTGCGGTGACCCACGGATCGGTGCCGACGCTGTTTGGCACCGCATCGGGATCGAGCACCTCTGCCAGCGCGAAGAGAAGAGGCCTGTGCCACACGGCACCGGCGGCCATGCCTTTGGCCAGATCGTCGGTCTGCCGCGCGATGGCGCGTACCCACCCCATGCCGGAACGGATTCCGGTGACGTCCAGCCTGGACAGGGCAGCCACGACCGGCGCGATGCCGAAGTGCGCGACCACGGCCGCAGAGCAGTCGTCACGACCTGCATCCATGAGCGCGCCGACGATACGAGCGGCCTGATCCGGCTCTGCATTCAGAGAGGTGATCAGCCGCTGCGCATCTACCGACGCGATCTGCCAGAACGATGTTTGCTCAAGGACGTCTTGGCGGAGAGGCAGCAAGGTCGCGGCGGCCCCGGGAACCGTCTTGACAAGGTCCACTAACTCGCCGGGACTAGCTGCCAAGAATGCAGCTTCGATCGCCTCGAGAAGGGGATCGTCAACGCTGATACTCTCGGCGAGCAGCTCCGGTTTCCACCGCACTAAAGCTCTGCCGACGGTGATCGGATCAATCCCGAGCAGGTCATGGTCGGTGCGCACCTGCCCCAATGCAAAATCGAAAAGCCGCTGGTCATCCAGGCCCGGTCGAGAGAAGACCACGCGCGCAGCTGCGGCTCGTCCCATCCGGCCCTGACCCGGTCCGAGGCCCTCAAGCTTGGCAACGGCGTCGGTCAGCTTAGATGGACCGGCCTTCGGCTCCAATGCGGCGTACAGGTCTACCAGCGTGACCATTGCTACCCGGCCATTGGTCATATCCGAGCCCACGTCGCGAAGGAACTGACGCAGGCCAGATTGCTTCGGCAGCTCCAGATCATCGAGAAGCGTGTCAACCCACTCGCTGTGGTCGACCGTCGAAGCGATCACCCCGCTTGGGATCCGCGAACGGCTCGATCTTCCGGCGTCCATGAGCTGGAGGTCGAATATGTCGGCCGACGTGGACCGGTCCTCTGCCGAGAATGTGCAGAAGCGGAAGGCGCGGCGCAGGCGGGGCCATTGCTGCATCCATATCGCCAAAACGAGCTCGTCGTCTGCTGGACCGTCGCGTTCTGCGACGATCCTCTCTTTCGGCTTTCCGTAAAGCGCGCTTGCCCAAAGTCCGGCCCGCCTCAGGTCAGCCGGCGGTACCGGCGGCGGCGTCCTCGTGGTCTCGAACTCGAGGCGGACGGCGAACTCGGATAAATCCGCTCCGGAGGGGCGACGGAAGCGATTGAGCAGGTCGTCCGCCGAGCCGAGACGCGCGAGATCCGCGAAGTCGATCAGCAGCGAATGGGTCCACACGCAGCCTGGCCGGCTCATCTCGGGGGCCGGCCAAGTCTTGGCAAGGACGTACTTGCCCGACCCCGCGAGCGGATACCCAGTTAGGTAGCCGTCCGGTGGGATCCGGCTGCCGCTGCCGGAGGCGTCGCTCAGCACAAGCATCGTGCGCGCGTCGGGCTGAGGCAGCTTGAGGGACCCGTCGACAAGACGGTGGCCATCACTGTAGCCGTGAAGCGTCTGGTCGACCTTGATGCGAACAGTGCTCAATACATGAGCCATTGCAGAGGCTCAGTTAGGTCGTTCGATGCCTTCTCACCGAAAACGAGGCGGATGCGATCCGCCGGTATGCCAACCTCGCGTAGTCGATCCGCGTCGCGGCCCTTTCCGGCCTTTTGAGGGCCCCTCCCTTCGACCGGCTCGGAATTTGCGTCGTTGCCGTCATACTCGCCGCCCTGAGCGCTGACACCGTACACCCGGCTCGTCCAGCCGTCGCGGCCTGCTTCAAGATATTGTGCGAGCAAGGGAAGCTTCTCTTTCAAGAAGGCGTCCGGCGCGAGCTTCTCGCCTTCGACCTTGTCCCACGCGCTGATCATGACGACGATCTTCCGGCGTGCGGCTCCAACGGGGGCGTGCGAGATCAGTTGTAGCAGATCCACCAGCTGCACCTGGGTCGGTGCAAGGCTCGGATTCCATCCCTTGGGAAGAGTTTCGGCCTTCTGTCTGCCCGTTGCCTTGCGCTGCGCGGCGCGCTCCGCAACCCAAGCGGGCGCCTTCACCTTGTTGCCGTTCACGAAAAGTAGGATGTTCCCGTCGGCGAGGCTCTCGCCCAGAACTCGTCCGAGTTCGCGATCCTCCCACATTGCGCGGAAGTCCTCGCCGGGAGCATCCGGCATCGTGATCTGGACCACGCCCCCTTCGGCATCCTTAAGGTTCATCTTCACGGCACTGAGGCCGGTTAGACGAGTGCGGGCCTGTTCGGTTGCCTTGCGCCAGACAGCGACGATTTTTCGAAGGTAGCTGTGATCGTTCTCGCCGATCGTGTCGAAGGTGAGCACCTTGGTTACGCGCCGCTCGCCCACGAGCTCCCAGAGGGCAGCGAGGAAGGTCGTCTTGCCAGAGCCGGGCAACCCGATGACCGAGATGGAGACGTGGTCCGTCTTTGCGTCAGCCAAGATCTTCCTCCCCGGGCGTGAGGCCGTCGAAGACGCGACCGCTACTATACCGGCGACGGACGCCTTGCGGTTCGACGCTTGGCTTCAGCCAGAAGTCCAGCATCTCCGCCAATCCGGACCCACGCACGACGTTGGTGTCCTTGGGCGAGGCCGATGTGACGAAAAAATTGAAATCGCCGAAGTGGTCGGCAAAGGCGTCCTTGATGCCGTCGGCAATGGAGCGGAAGTCCTGCTCGACGCGGTCCTTCCGGGGTGATGCCTGCACTGCGTCGCCCTTGGTCAGGATAATCGCGAGACTAGGCTTGCGAGCAAATGCGCCGTTCTCGACCATGCCTTGGATGATAAGCGGTATGGCGCCCATCACGTCCGCTCGATCGCTGGGAGACGATAGTCGCCGACCATCCACGAGTACGGTGATTACGTCCGCGCGCCGGAGTTCGAACATGGCAGTCGCGTTCGCGGCTAGGTCGGAGACCTCTTCGTACTCTTCACCCGACCGGTCTGCGATCAGCAGCGATTGGAGCGCGCCTTCGCGAAGCACGTCGATGTGGTAGAACCTGACCTCACCCCGCTTGGTCCGTTCCGAATGCGGCTCGTCCCGCTCCGATGCGACCCTCGCGTCGTGACAGATGATCTCGAAACCGTGCAGCGTCGAGGACCCCGCGAACGAGACCCCGGAGATCGGGCCCAGCTGAAAGAGGTCGAACAGGCCGGCGATGACGCTCGTCTTGCCCGAATCGTGGACCCCGATCATGCCGATTACGCGGGCTGGCAGCGTCGCGAGCACGCGATCGGCGCGCCCGCTCTCAAGCGGAAGCGCGTCGGGAAGATGCACGCCGTCAAAAGTGTCAACCGGGATCCGGCCGTCGTCATTCTGCTCCTCGTCAAGTTCCTCCGGCTCCTTGCCGTAGTGGGGACACTTGGCGAGGTCGTCGTGGCCTTCGATGCACTCTCCGCCTTGGGCGATTCGGCATTCACGGTTCGCGCAGATCACCTCTGTCTCGGCCATTGCGGATCAGCGCAGCCAGAGGATTTCGCGGTAGAAAAGTTCCGCGAGTGTAATTGGAGACAGGACCGCACCGGAATCGATGCCCGTTATCGCGCTCCAGCCGGCGGTCCACCCAACTCCCGCGCCGGTCTCTTGGCGCTTTGCAAGCGCGAAGTGGATAGGCGTGGTTGCGGGTGACGACGAACGGCCCTTGAGAACCACCGCCGTCCAGTCGTCTGACACCGCGTTCACCGCATCGACGATGCTTAGCTTGCCTGTTGATTTGACGCCCGCCCGCGAGAACAGCGCTGGCACCGAGTTAGGTCCAGGATAAATCGTGGTCAGCGAAGCCAGATCCCGCGCGAACACTAACGGCTTCTGATTTGCCGGAACGTCGGCGAAAGCCTTGTTCGGCAGCCGGGCCCTCTGCCCGAACACCCAGGAAAGCATATCCAGTTCCTCGTCCGCCTTCTTTCCAGCATCGACGAGAAGCGCTGTGGACTTGTTGAATTTGGCGACGAGATCGGCGAGCGCCTGGTCCACGGCGCTAGCGATCTGATCGAAAACGCCCTGAAAGGTCGTGGGAGAATTCGGCTGAACCTCGGAGAAGTCCAGCTCATATTCGAACTTGGGAGCTTCGACTTCGACCTTGCTGAGGTCGGGGCGCCGTCGCCGGTTGGCTGCAAGGAGGGAGAGTGCGTTCTCGGCTGCCGTCACGAGGTCGATAGGCAACTGAGCCTTGCGTGCCCCTCCGCATGCGGTGGTGGTTACGACCATCGCCGCCGTCGATCTCGTCGCAAAGTAATGCATCAGTGCAGCAGCCGATAGGATCTGATCCTGCCGCTTGCCCAGCTCGATCGACGGGTCGGCTGCCGAGAACGCCTCGTGGAAGGCGCCCAGCGCATTGGCGAGATCTTCCTGCTGATGACCGCCTGCCGGTGGCTTGGTGTCGAAGGCGAGGCGCGCGAGCATCTCCTCACGCGCCTTCGTGTAGATCCCGGTGAATGCCTCAACCCCGGCCCAGCGCAGAGCCCGCTGCGCGCCGTCGGTCGAGATCTCGGAGAACAGTTTTGGAAATTCAGCGTGCATCTTAAGGTCGACTCCCGTCTTCTTATTCGCGTCCGGCGACCAGCTGTTCCAGCCGGTCGAGGAGATTACGCTCAGCGGCGCGGATCAGGGCGATGCCGTAGCGTTGCGGCTCTGGCAAGTTGATCTCCTCGTCGCTGATCAGTTCGAGTTCAAGGGCGATCTCCCGACGATCGCTCGCGTCAAGATCCCAGAAGCGGTCGACGAGATGCCGCGTCCCCATGTCGCCCATCGAAGCCTCCGCATCTGTGTCTGGGGCCACGGTCGTTGCCTCCATCATAATGGTCTCGGTCACATCAACTTCTATGACCCTGCCAACCGGCATGCCGACAGGCTCCTCCAACTCAGTGGGGAAAGCGATCGAGTGGCAGAAGACGTCCTCGTCATCGTCGTTCTTGATCGGCTGGAAGCCTTCGGGCCATGCTTGGTACTGGAACAAGTGGCTCCTCACGTCGATCCGTCGAGTGAGTCCTTCGCCTGCGACCTCGAGCTCGATTATGTTGTAGCCGGGTTCGAACTGCTTTTCAGTGTGCGACGGGTTCACGGAGCCGGCACCCCAGCGGACGGTGGTCTTGCCCTCAAGTATGCGTTGACGGTGCTTGTGGCCGAACACCTGAAACATTGCCCTGGCGTTGAGCATGTCATCGACGTCGTCACCGTCGAGCAGCCAGTCGGTGGGATGGTGGCATATCGTCAGGTTCACGACGTTTGGCGCCGGATCGATCGTCTGGAGGGGGCTGATGTACAGCGAGCCGCGGACGTCATTCTTGCCATCGCGCCCGGACAGGAGGGTGGAGGTCAAGCCATGGATACGAATCATGACTCCGGGACCGAGTTCGCGTTCCTGCTTCCAGTAAAGATGGCCTGGGTAGACTTGACAGTTCATATTCTTGGCAAATTCGTTGTAGGCCGCGTGACCTTTGAAAAGCGCCTGACCAGTATCATTGTGTCCTAGCTGCTTTTGAAGCATCCACAGCCTGTCATCCTCGTTAGGCGCGCGAAAGATCATGGCATGCGCGTTCATTGTTGGCGCGTCCTCGCACGACCTCCGGTCCACGTCGTGGTTCCCTGGGACAACCCAGATGCTGCCGCTATCGCACTGACACTTCTTCGCGAGTTCAAGTAGCCACTGCCGTGCGACGTCGTACTCTCGCGGATCGCCTTTGAACGCGATGTCGCCGCCCACCATGATCGCGTCAATCGGACCAATGGCCGTCACCCGCTTAACGAGATCGCGCTCCAGACGCGTACGGTACGGGCGGTCTCGATCGTGATCGGGATCGAGGCATTGCGGTGCATTGAAGTGGATGTCCGAAAGGTGGAGTATACGCATTGCTCTATTCTCGAGACCCCGCAGGCTATTGACTTAGGACCCTGTCGTTTAGGGGGCGCCGCCAGAATAAATCTTGCATGCTATCATATGACCGAAAGTGTCGTTTTGCCAGCTATGGAAAGACCGCTTCCACAGCTAGTGCAGGTTGGCGAGCTGTACCCAAATGGCTGCTCTGTCGTAACGATCGCGTAACCAGCAGCAAATCCCGATTTGCATCATTCGAGACAGCTTTTGAAAAGAGATGACGTATTAACTTTGGCATGAGAACAACGGCTTTTCCGAAAGTAGGTCTCTCACCGCCCGGTGAACGAAGGGCAGCTTTTGAGATGACTCTGTGAAGCGCTGAACGGCAGCAGTCAGGCTGAAGCTGTCGCTCAGTGTAATCGTCACACTCATGAATCCGACTATCGTTGACTGAGTGGGTTCGATAAGACTCTGACATGGTCGAAACCGCACAACACAGGGTGAAGGCGCTAATAGAGCGCCTCGCACCAGATCCGATTTGCAGTCACTGCATTGTTGAGCGCCTCGGACTGGATGAAATCGAGACCTCGGAGCGCTTCGCAAACGAATTGGTCGGCGTCAAAGGGTTCGAGCGCCAAATCGGTTCCTGCGCTATTTGTGGCGAGAGCAAGAAAGCCATTCGCTTCAGGAATCAGTGAGCGAAATTGCTCGCGTAGCGCTATCCGCTCATCCGCTCAGTGCCCTCCATACGTCGCGCCAGTGCTTGAACAAAGGCTTCGAAGCGTTCCTTTCCTTGTGATTGTGCAGCGGCTCCACGAGAATCTGGAAGTGGCGGATTGGCCGTAAGCCAGAACCGCACAAAAAGCCCGAGCGCCTCGTTCCCAAGCTCGACATTCTGATCCAGTAGCTCCAGGCGGCGGAACACCCGGTCAATCCGGCGGCTTAGCGCGGCTTCCATGCGCTCGGAATCATCGGGCGACAAGAATGACACAAGCGCAGCTTCGACGACCTCAGCCTGTGAAACTCGCCTTCTAATCGCCAATTCCGCCAGCTGGCCCGCGACCTCCCGTGACAGCCGGAACGTGTGTTTCGATTTCACAGCTCAATCCCGTCACCTGGATCGAGCGCTGCTTGGCGGGAGTTCGCGACCATTCGGGCGCGCAGCCGCTCAGACCGCGCCGCATCTTCGTCTGTCTCATCTCCGCTGCCGAAATCGAACTCGCCGATCGGGGCTTTCGGCGCGGGAGCGATTTCAACATGCAGGGGTAACCCCGGCTCTCTGCGAATGCCGCCGTTCGCCTCATCCCCGGCAACCGTAGCACCGCTGGCGGTCGATCGGACGGGTGTCGCGATCGGCAGCTGACTCCAATCGTCCGGCGGCAGAGCGCCCGCATGGCCAAATGCAGGATTTGGCGTTTTTCGGATGCGGCCTTGCAGGCGGGGATCGGAATAGTATCGCGCCTTCTTTGCCCGTACGGGCGGAGCTCCCGACAACATCACGATCTCGTCAGTCTCGGGCAGTTGCAAAATCTCACCCTGAGTCAGCAGCGGCCTTGAGGTTTCTGAGCGAGAGATCATGAGATGGCCCAGCCATGGCGAGAGTCGGTGGCCGGCGTAGTTCTTCATCGAGCGCTGTTCGGTCGCGGTGCCGAGCGATTCCGATACGCGCTTGGCAGTGCGCTCGTCGTTGGTCGCGAAGGCTACGCGGACATGACAGTTGTCCAGAATCGAATTGTTCGCGCCGTAAGCTCGCTCGATCTGGTTTAGTGACTGGGCGATCAGGAAGGCCTTGAGCCCATAGCCCGCCATGAACGCCAGCGCACTTTCGAAGAAGTCGAGGCGGCCTAATGCAGGAAACTCATCGAGCATCAGCAGCAACCGATGCCGGTCCCTGCCCTCCCCTAGTTCCTCGGTCAGCCGCCGGCCGATCTGGTTAAGGATCAGACGGATCAGCGGCTTGGTGCGACTGATGTCGGATGGCGGCACCACAAGGTAAAGCGTGACCGGGCTTTTGCCATCGACCAGATCAGCAATCCGCCATTCGGAGTGCCTGGTGACCTGGGCAATCACGGGGTCACGGTAGAGGCCCAGAAACGACATCGCGGTCGAGAGCACGCCTGAGCGTTCGTTCTCGGACTTGTTGAGCAGTTCGCGAGCGGCACTGGCGACCACCGGGTGCGGGCCCGCATCGCCCAGATGCGGTGTCGCCATCATTGCCTTCAGGGTGGTTTCGATGTTTCGGCCCGGGTCGGAAAGGAAAGCGGCAACACCAGCGAGCGTCTTGTCCGCTTCGGCATAGAGGACGTGGAGGATTGCTCCGACCAGCAAGGCGTGACTGGTTTTCTCCCAGTGATTGCGCTTCTCCAGACTGCCTTCTGGATCGACCAGGACATCGGCGACATTCTGGACATCGCGCACCTCCCAGATACCCCGGCGCACCTCGAGCAAAGGATTGTAGGCGGCAGATTTGAGATTGGTCGGGTCGAACAGCAGGACGCGGCTGAAGCTTGAGCGAAAACCAGCGGTCAGCCCCCAGTTTTCACCCTTGATATCATGGACGATTGCCGAGCCCGGCCACGTGAGCAGTGTAGGGATGACAAGGCCAACGCCCTTGCCTGATCGGGTCGGCGCGAAGCACAGCACGTGTTCGGGACCATCATGGCGCAGGTAATTGTTGTGGAATTTGCCCAGCACCACGCCCTTCTCGGCGAATAGCCCCGCCTTGGTAATGTCCCTGCGGGTGGCCCAATGTGCCGAACCATAGGTGTTGGAACTCCGGCTTTCCCTGCCGCGCCAGACTGACATGGCAATGGCTACCACGATCGCAGCGAACCCGCCCGAGGTGGCGATCAACCCGGCCTGGTCGAAGATATTCGGCGCGTAAGCATCGTAAGAGAACCACCACCAGAACAGATCATAGGGCCGATAGACCCGGTGGCCGAGCAGGGAGAACCACGGCGTTCCGAGTTCACTTTGAAAGCCGAGCGCAGAGGCCGTCCATTGCGTAGCGGTCCAGACACCGGCGAGGATGATAAGGGCTACTGCCAACACCTGGCCCCAAAGGATCTTCGCGGCGGACATGGCAATGCTCCTTCCGGTGTCGGAAGGCAACTCTGCGACGCCCACATGACGGGGCAAGCTTCAACAACCTGCAGTCGCGGCCTGGCGAACGATCGGATGGGATGGCGAAATTCGCAAGGATGCAGTGCTGCAACGCGCCATGGCTTGAAGAACATATACAGAACGAATATCGCTGTACTCCTGCCGATTCGGCATCAGCACAGGAACCAAGAACATGTGGCACGATGTGGCGCTGCGCGACGCCGCGCGCGCGATCTATGAGAGCGTCTACCTGGGCGATGATTGGACCACTGTCCCGTTCGATGAAGCCGAACGGTTTGGGACAATCCATTACCGCAATGCCGTTGATGCTGCGCAGCGGGCGCAAGCCTGTCTGAATGGCGATGCCACGCTGCAGTTCGTGTTGATCTGACAGCTGTTAAAATCCGGATCACCGACGCAGAACTTGCCCGTTGCATAGCGATCGGGCTTGCCGTCACGGGTAAGCATCGACGGAGCAAAAATGCCGAAGTGACGTCACAATACACTCCGCTGTTACCTGACGATTTTGGCGTAACGCGCGGCGCTGAGATGTTCGCGGAGCAACACGCCGACCGCAAACTCGGCACAGCGATTTCAACTGGCCGATCGAGATCGAACGGGAGGGCTGAAGGTTAGATCCCGATCCCCCGCGATCGGCCCAGCGTCCAATCGATACCGCCGCCTGCCTTGAGGGTGCCGGTCACATGCTGGCCGAGATGTTTGTCGAGCTGCGGCCGCCAGGGCACGAGTTCAAATCCCATTCCGTCATCGATCATGGCAAACCGGCCCGAGGCCAGTTGCAGGCGTTGCCTGTAAGTGCCCGATACGGTTTCGCCTTCCGCGCTTGGCCGGTGCTGCATACCCGTGCGCGCGGTGATGGCGGCGCTGGCATCTGCCAATTCCCGCGAGCGTAGTGTGTTCAAGACGTCCCTTGCCATGACGATGCGCCCGGAGCTGCGCGAAGCCAGCCCCTCGGTCACCAGGTGCTCGGCCCGGGCGAGTTTGGCTCGTTCAATCTCCGCCCCGAACCCGCCTCCGGACTGGACCGGCTCAGAAGATATCAGCTGCCGATCGAGCCAAGTGCTCCCGCGCGCGGTGACCTGCTGGGCAAGCGTCAGGTCCGACTGGACCAGGAGGGAGTGGCCTTGCCTTCCCCGCCGGTCGGTCCAGGACCGCAAGTTCACGATTGCGCCAGGTGCGGCATCGCCTGTCTGCTCAAGATCGGCGAAGCGGAGATGGTGGACGCGCCCGTCTGCGCCATCGACTACCGCATAGGCCGCGCCGGTCAGCTCGTCATGCAGGCCGCGTTCCACCAGGCGGCCGATAATGGGTTCGCTGGCAGCGCCGTCATGCATCGCGAACCGCCCGGTGTCCGCTTGATAGCCGCGGTGGGTCATGGCCCGATGCATGGTCTTGATCACGTCGCCGCGAACACCGATTTGTCGCAGTGTGGGCTCAAGGTCTGACTTGAGTGTCCAGCAACCGGGCGCAATGCCTGTCGCCAATCCCAGACGCTCGAGCTTGCCCGCCCGTCCAATCAGGTGGCGTTCCATTGGTGGGTGCGGAATTCGTGAATCTGGCCGGAGGTCAATGACGCCGCCGAGTGCATCGGCCATGCGCTGCAGCCGCCGGTCAAGGCTGGTCCAGCGGTCGGCTTCGACCTCACGCGCCAAGGCTCGGTCGATCTCGCGTTCGCTGCGCGGTCCCAGTTCCATGGTGACCCGCTCCTCGGCGCGGCCACGCATGCCCTCCCGGATATAGTCCTTGTCGATTACCAGATCGCGGCCGTCGTCGGCGCGCCCACGCATCAGGATATGGATGTGCGGATTGTCGGTGTTCCAGTGGTCGACCGCGACCCAATCGAGCCGGGTGCCGAGATCTGCTTCCATATCGGCCACCAGTTCGCGGGTGAAGGCCCGGACATCGGCGAGCTCGCCCGCATCTTCTGGTGACACGATGAAACGGAAGTGATGGCGGTCATGGGCGCAGCGCTCCGCGAAAGCCTTACCATCGAGTGGACCCTCCGCGTTTCCGAAGAGCTCGGCATCTTTTCCGTCCCGGGTAACGCCCTCGCGCCCCAGATACGTGATGTGCCGCGAAAGCGGTGCAGCTGAAAAGCGGGTGCCGACGTGCCGGACCACCCGTGCCTTGACTAGCACGCGGCGCTGGCCAGGCTGACCCCGGATTCGCAGCGCGGCGCTTCGTCCGCGGGCATTGTGTCCAGTTCCGCGGCGAGCTTGTCCGGGAATGCCGACGCGCCCGGCCTTGTTGGACAGGGCGCGGACTTGCGCGGCAAGAGACTTAGGCTTGGCCGTGCGGCTGCCCCGATCCCTGACCCGTCCCGGTCTGACCTTGAAGTCGTCGTCGCTCACGGAACCTGGGGGCGGCGAGAAGGCGACGGCGCGGAAAATGGCAGAAAAGCGACGATTTGGGGAAAGTCTGCCAGCAGGGCAGACAGGTGGCTGGCGCTGAAAGCCCAGCAATTCCAATAGCCTCCACCCCACCCGGCGGCGCTGCTTTTATCTTGCCATCCTCCTGAGCCTTCCCCTCTTGCAGCCGACCTTCCGCACAATCCTGCGCCAGACTGCGCCATCACGCGCCAGAAGGGCAAAAGATCGATCATTGCGAGCGGCTCCCCGAAACGGGCGCGAAGAGGCCGTTCAAGGGGACAGACGAAGCGGGAATGGAGGTCGGCGGCGCGGCGGCGGCGAAGCTGCCGGATGCGTTCGCCACTGCAGCTCCGCGCACGGCGAAAAGCTGGCCCTGTGTCCAGGATGGGCGAACTGGTTGCATTTGCGATGCGCTGGCAACGACCGTTGCCGCGCTGCCTGCCTGCAACATCGGTGCAATCTTGGCGACATAGGCGCGGGTTTCAGCGGGAAGCTGACGGCCTTTGTCCCGCCAGTCTTCATACCGGCCCGGCCCCGCGTTGTACGCAGCCAGGAAGCCTGGCGCGCCGTAGCTGTCATACATTTGACGAAGGTATGACGTCCCCGCCATGATGTTATCGCGTGGGTCGAACGGGTCAGGCCCTAGCCCGAACCGGGTGCGCTGGCGCGCCCAGGTTCCGGGCATGAGCTGCATCAGGCCCATCGCTCCTGCGGACGAGACCGCGCCGATCCGGCCTGCACTTTCAGTGCGCATCACTGCGTAGATCCAATGCTCGGGCAGGCCGAAGCGCTGCGCAGCCTCGGCGACGTGCGAAGCAATGTCGACGACGCGTTGATGCGCCTGTTCGGCAGCGTCCTGCGCAGACGCAGGCAAAGCGCCGCACAGGGCGAGCGCAGCACAAGCGATGCGGAGCGAGCAGTTCCAGCGCATGTCTCAGTCGCCCTTTTCGCGGCGCGATGGGCGCGACCAGACCAGAACGTGTCCATTGGCATCGCCCTTGAACAGGTAAGCCCGCAGCGGCGACGCGAACGACGGATCGTCGATGAGAATGCTGACATAATCACCTGCCTTCTCTCCTACATGCTTCCAGCCTGCGCCAACTTCGCGCGCCACATCGCCATCGCCGGCGATGATGCGGAAGTCCGGTGCGTTCTCGCCGCCCGGCGAATCTGCCGGAACGAGGGCGAGATGGATGTCGAGCGTCAGCGTGTGCAGGTGTCCGGCAAAGCCACCATCTGCAGCAACAAACGTTCCAATGCGCATGGGTTCAGTCTCCTTGGGTTTTGATTGGGGAAGTGTCGGAGCCGCGCGGATCGGCGAACCACTGATGGTCGCCATTGCCCCCTTCATCGGTCCAGATCGGCACCGCGCGGCCGATCACATCGGCATCACGCAGCACGCCGAAATAGCGGCCGTCGAAGCTGCCGGGTGCTGCCGGGTTCATCACGAAGAGCTCCCCGGTGCCCAGCACACGGCAGCCCGCCCAGACCGGAAGCGAGCGGCCGAGACTGTCGCGTGCAAGCACCGCGCCGACGTATTGGCCGTCGATGGTGATGCCATTTGCAATGCGGCAGACCCGCTGGCCCTGGACAGCTGCGATGCGTTTCAACAGCGGAACGCCCGCCGGAAGATAGCGCCGCTCGGCGAGCAGGTGCCGCAGGTCTGGCGGAGGCAGAAGCGCAACGCGTTCGCCGACGTGCAGGCTTGCCCTGCCGCGGATGGCATAAAGCCCGGTCGGAACGGAGGCTGTCGTATTCCACACTGCGTAACGCGAGATCGGAACGGTCAGCGTCGCGATTGTCGCGGCCACCACAACGCCAGCCAGGATGGAGAACCGCCGCGTCATGAGAGCAGCGCCTTGCGCTGGAGCCATGCACGATGGCGGACGGGACTGTAGTCGCGCGGCACTTCGCGCCCGGCAAGCCGGTTGTGGATATGCCGCCAATGATCAGGCGCAACATCGCACGGGTCGATGCCCGACGCCTCAATTGCATCGATCAGGCGGAAGACCTGCGCAACCTTTGGCCAGCCATGAACGCTGAGCAGCAGGTCGCCGCCGGGATCGACTTGCGGCACAGGGATGCAAGGTTCAGTCACATTGACGGCACGGACGATGTCGAGTGTCGAACGGATGGTGCCATAATCATTGGACGCCCAGCGCACCAGGCCGAACACCTGGCCTGCCGCATAGCTCTCGATGCGCTGCCGGCGATTAATGATGCGCGCTACAACTGGCCTGCCAAATTTGAGCCAGTCCTGGTGGCTGTTCTCGCGCCAGATGAGCGTGACATGGGTCAGCCCGGGGTCATCGCTGACCCTCGTTTCGGCAGGCCGGCGCGGCGGCGGACCGCCGTCTGTCCACAGGCGATCTGACGTTAGCAAGAATCCGAAGGATTCTTTGTTAGCTAAGTTAAGGGCGCGATTTCCCGTTAAATTAAATGGACTTAAGTGGCATTTCGGTTCCTGATAGTCCGAACTTCCGGTTCCTGATAGTCCGAGCGGCGCGGTTCCTGATAGTCCGAGTCCAATCATGACATATCCACAGCAGGCAGGCCGACGCGCCGCATTGCTGCGTCGAAGGAATCCACGGGGAGCGCGGCGAAGCTCAGCCGCTCGCGGCCAAGCGCATGTTCGATGGTGAGCTGGTATCCGGGCAGCGCCTGGCGCCGCACGATGTCGCGAAGCTCGAACGCGAAGCGCTTGGGCGGTGAAAGCGCGCCGGACTTCATGTGGAGGTGCTGGAAGTCGAAGCTCCAGCCCCCGTGCTGCTTGCCGCCGTGCTTGCGCACCAGGCGGTAGAGCCAGCGCTCGAGCCCGCCGGTCAGCGCGAAATAGGCGGGGTCGATCGTCAGCACGAGCGCCTGGTCGATGACGCCTTCGTAGAACCAGTCCGGCACGATCATCTCGATCCCCAGCGCCCGGCCGGAACCGTCGAGGCGCTCCTTCCACTCGTTGATCCACGAGAAGCGGTGCCGCCGCCGGCTTGCGAGCTGGCGGATCGAGGTTGCAATCGTCGTCGACTGCAGCCGGTCAAGCCCGGCCTTCAGCCGCTCGTAACTCGCTTTGCCAGTGCCGCGCCGCGTGAAGGCCAGGATCTCATGAGGCGTGGCGGCGATCAGCCGCGAGGTCGGGCGGCCCATGTCGCGCGCTTCGACGATCTGGCTTGCAGCCCAGATAAGGACGTCGGCGTCCCAGATGGTCGCCATGCCATGCTCGGCGGTCGCCTCGACGAGGATCGAAACCTCGCCCATCCGGAAGTCGATCGGGCGCACCCGCTTCGACTTGGCAAGGCTGAAGAACGGCCAGGCCATCAGGTCCTGGGCGTCGCGGGCGGCGATATTGCATCCCGCGCCCACGAACAGGTCAAGCTGCGTGAGGCGCGCTGGGAAGGAGGGCAAGCGGCGCATGTCTGCCCTCAGCGCCGCACCGGCGGGGTATAGCCGTCGAGCCGCTTGGCGGGGTGGACGATGCCCTGGCCCGGATCGCTGGTCGAACGGCGCAGGCCCTGTTCGGCCCAGGCATCGAGGTCGGTGAGCGAGTAGACGATCCGCCCACCCAGTTTTCGGTAGACGGGGCCGGTACCGAAGCAGCGGTGCTTCTCAAGCGTGCGGGCGGAGAGGCCCAGATGCACGGCAGCATCGGGCGTCCGCAAGAAACGGGCGGTGACTGGGGTCGGTCTGGCATCCATGGCGTGTGCTCCATCGCGGCTGCGCACCTGCCGGAATGGACAGGCGGCGTGCGGCAGGTTTCGCGCAAGTTTGTCGGCGACAGGGAGCGGCTGAATTGCGGACATGAAAATGTCGCACCCCATGCGGTGTGCGTTCCGGCCATCCCCCCATTTTGGCCGGATGGTGGGAGGTTCAGACTGCTGTGGACGAAGCGCGAATGGCGGCTGACCGGAGATCAGGACATGGCTATGTCCGGCCCTCCACAAGAGTCAGGAACCCAATCACATGAACACCAATGACATTGCCGACTGTGTTGCCGAAGCCGCTGGCCTGTCGAAGGCTGATGCGCGCAAGGCCGTCGACGGCGTCTTCGCCGCGATCACCGACGCAGCTGCCAAGGGCGACGAAGTATCGATCAACGGTTTCGGCAAGTTCAAGGTCAAGGATAGCCCGGAACGCGAAGGCCGCAATCCTGCAACCGGCGCGGCGATGACCATTGCCGCTTCGAAGAAGCTTGGCTTTACGGTTGCCAAGGCCGTCAAGGACCGCCTGAACGGCTGATAGCCGCCTGAATGCCTGCCTTCTGCCGCCAACCGGCGGCAGAAGGCAGGCTCTTTGGGGCAGATTCTACCTGGCTCAATGGAATTGAATATCGCAGGATAGCCCGGTCCGAAACCGATCCCGTTTCCAGCAACGGGCCCTGATCTGGAAATCGGTCTCCGCCGATTTTGCGCCATGATCTGTCAAGGTACGCCGCAGTTTCCTGGGCGCAAAGGCCTGTTGCCGCTCCCCAATCGGTGTGTCTCTTATCCGTCCCCTGAAAGCCCGGCGCGTCGCCGGCTCAAGGGGACAAGCCTCGATGAACACGAAGATCCTGACTGCCGCCGCCGCAGTCCTTCTTTCCGCCGCGCCGGCCCAGGCCAACAATCTCGGCGAGAACGGAGCCTGGCAGTTCCGCACCGGTGCCGATCTTGCCAATGCGGCCGCGGCGCTCGAAGTCATGGAGCGCAAGCGCGCAGGCGGCTACTCAGCGCCCTCCTTCACGACCAATGTAGCCCGCCAGTTCAACTGCGGTGTCAGCGCAAGCGCGCTGGGCAATTCGGGAAGCCAAACGGCCCTTGCCAATTCTCCGACAGTGGCAGGGGCAAACGCTACCTCCCAGGCCAATGCCAGCGACACCGCTGTCGATGGTGAGGACGCCGGGCGAAGCAGCACGGCTCAGAGCAATTCCGGCGCGGTGACGTCAGGCGTCAATGGCGGCACCCATACCGCGATCACTGGCAGCAGCGCGCCCCAGGCCCTCAATTCATCGCAGTCCAACGGCGGGACGCAGTCGGCCGGGGTAACGGGCTCGACTGCGTGCACCTTCGGAGTGCTCAACTGATGCGGGCCGTCATGGCCGCGCAGCCAGCAGGCAGCCGCAAGCACAAAGCAATCCTTCAGGCCCTGCCGCTGCTCTGTCTCGCCGTCTCAGGTTGTTCGCTTCCGGGTGGTATCCGCCTTGCAACCGGCGAAGCGAAGATCCTCGTTGGTCCGCCGGTTCGCGACAACCGCACACCGATGGACCCTGCTCTCGCATGTCTCGCCGAGCGAGCCTCGGGCAGTCACGCGCGGGTGCCCGTCATCGCCGTCGGCGACGTGCGCGACTTCACCGGCAAGTTTTCCGTCGGCGAAGGCAATGCCGTCACGCAAGGCGGCGCGCTCATGGTCGCCTCCGCGCTCGGCAAGCTTGGCGGTGCGGTTCGGATCGCAGAGCGCTTCGATCCCGCCATCGGCGAGCGGGAGCTGGGCTATTCCGACCGCCGCCAACTGGGTGACGGGCGGCAGCATGTTCTCGGCGGGGCCGGCGCGCAAGCGCCGGTGCCGTGGCTACCCTATTACGGCGGCAGCATCACGGCGTCCGACTTCTTCATTGTCGGCGGCATTACCGAGGTCAATTACGACATCCGCTCGGGCGGCGTCGAAGCCCGGGTCAACTCTGCGGGGCCAAAGCATCGGACCTATACCCAGTCTGTCGCCGTCGACCTGAGGCTGGTCGACACCCGCTCGCTGCTTGTCGTGCGCACGATCAGCCTGACCAAGCAGTTTACCGGCTACGAGTCCGGGTTTGGCGTCTTCCGCTTCTTCGGCTCGGACCTTTTCGACATCGGGCTTGGCGCAAAAGGCCAGGAGCCGCTGCAGCTCGGCATTCGCACGGCGCTCGAGGAGGGTGTCCTGCGCCTCGCCGGAACCGCGATCGGGATCGATCCGGGCGAATGCCTGAGCAAGGCCGGGTGGATTTCTGAAGTGCTGTCAACCTCAAGTCCACTGGAGGTTCGCAAGGTCTCCGATCCACAGATTGCCAAGCGTCGCAAACCATCCGGCGAGTGACGTGACCCGATAAATTCGTGTGCCCCCCAACCTCCCCAAAAAAACCCAAGGAGTTCTGAATCATGTACCAATCCCATATCTTCACGCTGCGTAGCCGCTACCTGCTGGGGTCCGCGCTTGCGGCCTGCGTCATGGCAAGTGCTGTTCCGGCAAGCGCACAGAACATAGCTCCCTCGCTCTTGGCCAATGGAAACATCGTGTCGTCTTCCGACCAGAAGCAGGCCGGTGTCTCGATGACATCAAGCGTGAATGATCCGAACGCTGACGTCCTCGGTGACGTGAACCTTGCCACCATCAATCTGAGCGCAAGTGCGCTGCGCGCCCTGGCCAGCGCGAATACGGCCGCGTCGAACCTGCAGTCGGAGCCTGGCGTGACTGCCGGCACCATATCGACGACGCTTGCGAGCGGCCCATCGGGAACACTCGGTTCAGCAAACGTTCTTGCTGCTACCCGTCAATCTGCCACGGACACGCTGGTCTGGAGCCGGGAAACCGCGATGCAGCCCCACGCTGAGCTTGGGGTGATTGCCAGCAGTGTGACCTCAAGCAAGATCACGGTGTCCGATGGCATCGAGGAAGCACTGGCTGTCGGAAACGAAGCAGGCACTGCCATCACGCTTGAATCCGCAAACCTGTTCGGCGCTGGAATCGTCACCGATCAGCAGGTCAGTGGCAGCAGCGTCGTTCGTTCCGAACGGCTGGGAGAGACGCGAATTGGCGCGCGCAGCCTTACCGGCAGCGATCTGGCGATTACGGGAAGTGTCCAGCGCGCCGTAGCCTACGCCAACACCTCGGCGAATGACCTCGATGCGGTTGCAGGGACGGTCCATCCGGAACCTGGCAACGCACCATCGCGCATCAATGGAGCCGGAAGCGGTGCAGAGGTGAACGCGACCTTTGCCGTGCTTTCGGATCAGCGGCTTGCGGGATCTCTCGGGGCCAAAAGCTACGGCGGGTACAACCTCGAGGTGAGCGAAAACTCCGAAGGTTCGGCGCTCACGATCGGGAGCAATCGCAACCTGTCGGTTGCTGGGGGCAATCGCTCCGCCAATGGGCTTGAACTCTCACTCACTGGTCTTGCTGCAACGCCCTATGCGCAGGGCGCAATTGCCAATGTCACCAACGTCCAGTCTTCGACCGGTCTTGTTGACGCCCTGACCGACGGCGCACCGCGCGTCTCGGTAGCGGGTACTGCGAAGAACGTAGCAATTGCGGTCCGCGGCAACACCATGCTCGCTTCGGCGACGGCCAACCTGGCCGAAGGCAACTATCTCACCTTAACGGGCGGCGAGATGGTGCCGAGCATTCTTCTGCCGGGCGGCGGCGGAAACTCAGGTGGCTGGCCGCCGTTGCCGCCCGTCGGCACGGCGCTCGCCGATGCTGGAGGCGCCATGTCGGTGACTGCACCGTTCAGCATCCAGAATTCCCAGCTCAGCGCGACCAATGTTACTGCGCAGACCCATGGGGCCTTGGTCGACATTTCCGCAGCGGGCAGGCTTTCGGGTTCGCGCCTCGAAGGGACGAACAACCTGATCGTTGCCGGCGCGACTGGAAACGAGGAGGCCAATGGCCTGAAACTTCTAGGCACCACGATCGCTACGCCTGCGGACGTCAACAGCCTGCAGCGCGGCAGCGGAACAGTCTTTGCCGGGACCGACAGTGCGATCGGTGCGCCTGGCGTTTCCCTCCTCGCCGCAGCCGGCGCGTCCGAAACGGCGTTTCGTGTCTCGGGGAATGCGGTCGCCGTCGATGCGGCACAGAACCGTGTGAGCAACACGCTTGAGGCGGAAGCTGCGGTGCTGAAAAATTCGAGCGGGCACAGCCGCTCTGAAGCCGGGGCGATTTCAGGCGGAACCGGCGCTGCGGCCGACTTCGCGCTTGCCAATAGCCAGCATGCTTTGGGTACCAACGAAGAACCCGGCCGCATCACGGCTTTTGGTGAAGCGAAATATGCGATTTATTCGGGCGGCCCGATCGACCGATCCTCGCTCGAGATCACCGGCAACAGTTCCTCGGTGTCGGCGCTTGGCAATGGCGCGTCGAACCGCGTTGCACTCAGCGGTGCGCGCATTGGCGTGGCGAGCGCAGCTGCCCCGGGTTCTGCGCTATCGAATGTCCAGGCGGGCAATGTCGATGCCTGGGCTTCTTCGCATGTCGTGCTTGCCATTCCGGCCAATGCGACGGGATCCACTGCCGCAGTCACGCAGAACACCAACCTCGCCACTGGCGGCGTCAATGCCGCCGAAAATGTCGTCGCCATTGAAGCGGCGAGCATCGGCAAGCTGAGCGGCACGGCCATGTTTGGCGTTGACGCCGTCATGGCCGGCAAGGTGTCAGGCGACCATGTTCTTGCCAGCCAGCAGCTTGCCGGCGGCATTGTCGTGGTCGATGCCGTCACTGAAACCCGCCTCGGCGGAAACGGGAGCGAGGGCAATTCGTCTCTGACGGTTGCAGGAAACCTCACGCAGGCATCGGCCAAGGCCAACGACGTGCTCAACACGTTGTCATTGGCAAGCGCGGCAGGAACCGAAGCCTCGGCAGGCCTGCAGAACAACCAGCAAAGCAGTGCATCGACCACTGCCCGGGCGACCGGCATTTTCGCAGGCGCCGGTGTGAGCGGGCCGGGCGCGCAGGCGAGGATCGCGGGTAACCCCATTCTCGCCGAGGCACGCGGCAACACCGCGAGCAATCTGTTGTCCCTCGATGCGGCCCCGCTCAATGCTCCGAATGGGCCTATGGCGCAGGTTGCTCTCAATCTGGCAAGCGGACAAGCAGTGCTGGGCAACCGCCAGGCTAACTCTGGTGCGGTCACAACGTCGGCCACTAGCACGAACTACCTTCCCGCCCTCTACGGGCATCAGGCGAGCAGCGCAGCCAATGGCGGAGGCCACCGCCTCGAAGCAGCCGCCTATGGCAACAGCGCGGTAAACTCGGCCCTGCCGCTCAATGCAGGCGGCTTGATGCCGGCGACGCTGGTTTCGAATTCGCAGGTCAACTCGGGTTCGATTTCGGCCTATGCCGCCAATACCGGCATCGCAGCGGCGACAATGACAACGAGTTCGGTTCGCTTGAACATCACAGGACACGCTGCGACCGCACAGGCCATCGGCAACTCCGCGATCAACACGATCGGCAGGTCCAACTGACCAGACCTTCTGTCAGTAACAAAAGAGAAGCCCCGCCCGGCAGTGCCGGGCGGGGCTGGCTCATCCGGTCATTCGCCGTTCGTGCGGCGGGCACGTGACCAGATCAGGTTGTAGCTCTTACCGTCTTCGTCGTCGAAGAGGTTGGCAAAGATCGGGGCAGTGAAGCTGGGATCATCGAGCTTGACCGAGAGGTATTCGCGGCCATCGCTCGAGGTCTTGGTCCAGGCGGCGCCGATTTCCGCGCGGCCGACGAAGACCCGGTGCGACGGTGCGTTTTCGTTGTCGCTGTTTTCAGGAACGATGCGGACGTTCTTCTGCTGCACCGACATGGTGACGATCTCGCCCTTGTATTCGTTGCCGGTCTTGGTGAAAGTTCCGATATTGGCCATGATGCATTCCTTCAAGTTGGTCGAACCCGCGCCCATCGCGGCCTCGATGGCTGGTTGAAGGCAGGGGCTTGCGCCCGCTGCATCCGCAGGACCGAAACGGAGTGGAGGACGACGGCCAGGCGACTTTCTTGTCTCGCGAGGAATGGGCGAGGTCGGGGCCCCCATGCGGCTTGGCCAGCATGGGGTGAACACGCCCAGGGGAAGAAAGTCGGCGCAGACGGCGTTGCAGCAAGGGATCAAGCGGCGAAGCCATCCCCTGACAACCAGAGCCATTGAAGAGGCGGCAAAGGGCCCGGGTCACACTTGACCGGGTGTCATGGCATTTCCCGGACTTACCAGACCAGGCTCCGACCAGGAGAGTAATGTCATACGGTGCGCTTGCAGGTCGTCATCGCATCTCCAGATATCGGCAATGGTAATGCGCTTCGCTCGGATCTGATCTTGAACCGCGCTTTTGGCCCCGCATGGCCCGCCTTCAAATGGCTGTGAATTCCTGATCGCGCTCGGCCCCAGCCACCGCCCCAGACCCGCCACACCCGAAACGAGAATGGCGGAGCCTGCCACCAGATAACAACGCCTGCCCCGTAACGGCTGGACTAACCGTGCCAGCCCTGCCCGGTAATTGCCGGGCGGGGTCCCACAAAATAACGAAGCTACAAGCGAGCGCGGCTCCACTGTGTCCAGGATGCCGCAGCAACAAATGCAGCGCCGATACATGAGACGATGATCTGCCATACACTTGTCGGCATGGTCGCCACCGCGATGCCGTGGACGGCGTGATACCCCGCAAAGGCTGCCGGTGCAGCAAAGGCGATACCGATTGCTGCCCGGGCCGTGTCGGACCTGGCGAACGCCAGCGCCAGTTGCGCGACTGCGAGCAGAACGATCGCGGCAATGGCGGCGGCGGCGAGCGCAGCGACAATGCCGCTGCCACCTCGGTAGGCGGTGGAACCGGCGAGAAAGGCCACGAACAGCGGCAAGACAAAGATCGAAAGGCGGAAAAGAAGCGCGCAGCACAGGAATACTGCGACGATTATCAGGGCAAAGCCGATCAGCATGGCGTCCTCCTCGAAACCAAGGATAAGGGACGCGCTCTCCACCACCACCGCAGCGCAATGTGCAGGAACTCTATAGCAAAAATGCGCCATGGCTGGAATCCCTGATGGGCATCCAGCCAATCGGCGCCGCGCGATTTGTCGCGGTCAGGGGTTGAACGGGTCATATTCGTGGATCACGCTGTCGGCATCGCCATCGAATTCGGACGTGGGAACGGCGGCGTAGCCGTTGCCGGCGTGGAACAGGGTGACGCAGACCATCAATGTGCGGGCGAGGCTCCAGGCGTGACGCTGTGCTAGGTCGAGTGACATGTTCGAGCTCCTGTCTCGGAGCAGGGACCATCCCCGCTCGACAGGCCCCGGACAGACGGCACAAAGCCGCAATCACCACGAAGGCAGAAGGCCGCAGTGGCCGCACGCGGCACGCGTAGCGGACCCTTCACGGGTTGATTGAAGGAGGATTTGAGGCGGCCAACGGATTGGCCTTTGAGAGCAAGGTGGTTTGATCCCGCTCAGGCACGTAAGCTAACCAACGACTTCGCAGCTAACCTCTATCGCAACGCACATTTTGTCGCAGTCCGCCAACATTTCGGTCGTTCACGGACCTGAATCCATTCGTTAGAAGCTGCCAAACATTCGCGGCAATCTGCCAGCTCCCTGCGGATGCAAGGAACTGGCAGGTAGTCAAATTTAGTTCCGCTCGGACAGCGTCAACACATCGTCGATATCGGTACCGAAATAGCAGACCGTGTTCTCATTGCTGGTATGGCTGAGCAATATAGGCACGGCCCGCAGGTTCGCTAGCGACTCCGGTGAATTTGAATAGCAACCTTTGCATGAAAAAATGAAAATTCGCGCCCGGCGACTTTGATCAGGTTGGCAATGGACTTCAAAAAAAGCTGGCCCCGCCACACGCAATGAGGGTTGCGTATAACGGGGGCCAGGCCGCCTTGCGCAACATGGGGCATGCGCAAGAGGATTGAGAATCGTCAGGCGGCTTCGAGCATCCTGGCGAGATCGTCATGCGCATTGCCGGTCGGGCGGATGTCGAAATTCTCGACCAGCACTCCGAGCACTTCGGGTGTCAGGAACTGGGGCAGCGTCGGGCCGAGGTGGATCTTGCGAATGCCGAGGTGCAGCATGCTGAGCAACACCGCTGTTGCCTTTTGCTCGAACCAGCTGATCGCATAGTGCAGCGGCAAGTCGTTGACCCCGCAGCCAAGCGCTCCGGCAACTGCCGTGGCGATCTGGATCGCCGAATAGGCATCGTTGCACTGGCCGACATCGAGCACGCGCGGAATGCCATTGATGTCTCCCATGTCCTCGCGGTTGAAGCGGAACTTGCCGCAGCCCAACGTCAGCACCAGGCTGTCCTTCGGCGTGGCCAAGGCGAGATCGTGGAAGTAGTTCCGCCCCGGCCTGGCGCCGTCGCAGCCGCCGATCAGGAACATGTTCTTGACTTCGCCCTTGCCGATCATGCCGAGCAGCGTATCGGCCACGCCCATCACGGTGTTGCGCGCAAAGCCTGCGGGGATGGTTTCCTCGGGCGCATCAGCGGCAAAGCCCGGCTGGGCCAGCGCGCAATCGATCGCCGGTGAGAAATCATGATTGGCGATGTGGGGAATATGCTCCCAACCCACCGGTCCGGCAGTAAACAGGCGGTCGGCATAGCCCTTGATCTCGGGGTTGATCAGGCAGTTGGAGGTCATCACGATAGCGCCGGGAAAAGCGTCGAAGTCGCTCTGTTGGTCTTGCCATGCGCCGCCATAATTGCCGATCAGGTGCGGGTAGGCCCTGAGCGTGGGATAGGTGCATCCGGGCAGCAGTTCGCCGTGGGTATAGACGTTCACGCCCTTGCCGGCGGACTGCTTGAGAATCGTCTCGAGATCGCCAAGATCGTGGCCCGAAACGAGTAGGCATTTTCCGGCCTTCGGCGTCATGCGCACATGGGTGACCTCGGGATGGCCGAAGCGCCCGGTGTTGGCGGCATCGAGCAGTTCCATCACCTTGAGGTTGAGCGCTCCAACGGCCAGCGATTCTGCGACCAGCGCGCCAATGTCGGTGGGGTCGGAGGCCAGGAAGGCGGAGATGCGGTGGAATTCGGCGCTGACCTCGGCTTCCTCGGTGCCGAGCACCCGGGCGTGCTCGCTGTAGGCAGCCGTGCCCTTGAGGCCATAGAGCACAAGGTTGCGCAGGCCGACGACCGACGGACCGTCACGGTCCATAAAGCGCTGGATGGCAGCGAAGGGCGCGGCGGCGGAGAGCTCCGAGGCATTGGTGCCGGGGTTCCAGGTGGCGGGCTCGGGCAGGTCGGAGAGGTCCGCACTGGCGCTTTCAGCCAAGGCCTTGGCCTTGGCGCGCATGGCGAGTGCCTCGGCAATTAGCGCGGTGAAGCGGGTCGGATCGAAATTGACGTTGGTCAGCGTCGTAAACCAGGCATAGGGCGTGAAGGCATCGACTGCGGCATCGCGCGTGCCAGCCTTGGCGGCACGGCTGGCATAGGCTGAAACGCCCAACATGACGCGCAGCAACACATCCTGCATATCGGCGACGTCAGCCGTCTTGCCACAGGATCCGACCTTGACGGCGCAGCCGCCCTTGTTCGATTGTTCGCACTGGACGCAATACATGGATTTTCCTTGCCAAAGATGAATGGTAAATTCCAGTTATCGCGCGGCGACAAAGATGAATTTGATTTGCATCAAATAGCGAAAATGCCTCCTGCCGCATGGCTGCGGTTCCACCAGCAAAGAGGGAATAAGGATCCATGTTGCAGTTGACCCGACGTGCTGACTACGCGCTGCGCATGCTCATCCATCTTGCCGGGATTGCAGGCGGTCGCGCCAAGATAGGGCAAATCGCCGAGGCGCAAGCGATCTCGCGCACGCATTTGATGAAAATCGCAAATGACCTGACCCATGCTGGATTCACCGAAGCCGTGCGTGGCCGGGGGGGCGGGATCAGACTAGGCCGCGATCCGCAGGACATAAACCTGGGGGACGTGATCAATGTCATGGAGGCGCCGGGCCCTCTCGTCGACTGCATGTCTTGCATCCTTGTCCGAGGCTGCGGCTTGCCCGCAGTGCTGGACAGTGCATCAAGGGCGTTCCGCGCGGAGCTTGCGAAGCATTCACTTGCCGACATTATTGGCCCGCGAGGCGCTCGCGCTTAGGCGACTCTGCCCCACTCAAAACCTATGAATAATGCGATCCATTACCCCCCACGACCCACCCGCAGAGCCGGTTCGTGCATGAGGCGCGAAGCGGCCATTGTAGCAGGCGTTTGAAGGTAAGGCAGCTAACCGCAATTTTACATCCGATTCCGGTCTGTCGCATAGGTCCAATATGCCAGTCATTCGATTGGCCAAACGTAAATCCCCATCTTGCGCGCCTTGTCGACCAGATTGGCATTGATGCCATTGCCAGGGCAGGCGACTACCGCCTTGGGCAGCACCTCGAGCATCTGGTCGTTGCGACGGAATGGTGCTGCCTTCTTAAACCGCTCCCAGTCAGGCCGGAACGGAACGTGGGTGATTTTGCGCGCGCGTGCCCAGAGCGAGGCGATATGTTCTCCGCCGGTCGAGTTTCCGCCGTGGAACAGGACCATGTCGGGATACTTGGCGAGAACCTTGTCGAGCGCGGCCCAGATGCGGTTGTGATCCTCATAGGCAGGACCGGACGTGAACGCGATGCGCGTGCCGGCGGGCAGCATAGGCTCAGTTTCCGAACGGCGCTTGGCGGCAAGGAAGTCGCGGCTGTCAATCATGGCGGCGGTCAGGGTGCGATGGTTGACCAGTGATCCCGTGCGCGGTGTCCAGGCTTTGCGGAAATGCGCCTCGAACTGGTCGGCGGCGGCTTCGCGCATGAACTCCATGGCATTGCGGCGCTCGATAAGGCCAATGCCTTCACAAACGAGCCGCTCGAGCTCAACCGACTTGACCTCGGAGCCATCCTGCTCGCGCTGCCCGCGCTTCTGGGCGTCTTCATTGTCATCTAGCTCACGCTGGATGCGAAATTCGGCGCGGTGGAACAGGTTGGCGAGCGACCAGCACAAGTCTTCGAGATCGGGCTCGAGCCTTGTGTCGATCATCGTTGCAATGAGGGCGTCGAACATATCGGCGACTGCGCCCGAAGCGATGCGCTCTTCGGGGAGTGGCCGGGTGTCGGCTTCATCCGAATAGGGTCGATAGCCGTAGAGAGCGATTTCATCAAGGAGATGGGCGGTGGGCGAGCTTTCGTGTTCGGGTTCAGAGTCGGGCATGATGGTCATGGCGCGTATCCTTGGGGGCCTTTGAACCGGGCACCCTGCCCGGCCTTCATGGGCGTCCCTCTGACCGGCTGCCGGGAGGGCGCACCCTTGTGGCTGAAGCGCAGCGGAGGATGGCGGTCCTGGGCTATTTTGGTTCGCGATGGAAAGGCGCTCCTGCGCCGCCGGAAAATAGCCGCATGACCGCCATTGCGGCCTCCTGGCAGCCGGTCTCCCGGACGCCTCCCCGGAAGGCAGGGCTAGCCCGGAGCTCCGCCCCTGAATGATACTCGCCGTGTCAGCCCGATCCGCCGCCCCCGTATCGGCTCGTCCTCATTGGGCGGAAAAGCGCGTTCGATCCTGCTCATGCAATTGAAGGCGGACCTGTTCACCCAGCCCCAATGCACCATGCTGGCGGAGATCGTCGTTGAAATCGGCGAAGTCAGGCATGAGCGAGACAAGTTCGATCCCTGCCGCCTTTGCCCGGTTGGTCAGGATGCCAAACGCCGCGTCGCCCGCCGCATCCCGATCGCGCGCGACATAGAGGCGCTTTAGACTCGGCGGGAACAGAATGGCAGCGAGATGAGCCGACGAAGTTGCGGCCGCCATCGGCATAGTTGGGAGGACTTCGCGCAACGACAGCATGGTCTCGATGCCCTCGCCCGCGATCAGGATGTCATCCGCCTGACCTAACCGGACTGCGTTGCCGAGAATGTTGCCCATGGCCCGGCGCGGCGATGCGACATTGGCTTTCTTGGCGCCCGTTGGATCGAGCCAGGTACGATGCGTGCCGGTCTGCACACCGTCGTCATCAGACACCGCTGCGATCATGGCCGGAAAGGCTCCAGGAGTTCCGGGAGCATCATCCTCATTGGCCCTATAGTAGCAGCGCGGATGAAAGCGCAGGGCTGGCAGGTCGAACGCCCGATTGATGCCGCGTGAGCGAAGGTAACTTGCGGCAAGCGAACCCGTGAGTGGTTTTGATGCGGAGAACAGTCGTTTGGCAGCACTGGTAGACCCTGCCGGTGCTGGTTTGGCGAAGGTTGTGGAAGTGCTGGTGCCGTCCGCGGCCGATGGCGGCAGGCTGAGGAAGCGTTCGGCCTCATTGATGGTTTCGGCCAGCCGCACATGCCGCTGATTGAGCCGGATGAGATCGACGAGATCGCCGTGTTCGCCGGTGGCGGCATCGACCCAGTTGCCGATCGCGCCGCGTCCAGTTTCGAACAGGCGGACATAGAGGCTGCGGCCCGGCGCCCCGGCCACATCTCCAACCATCCAGTAGCGTCCCTCTCGCCGACCGGATGGCAAATAGTGACGGCAAACGGCCTGCACGTTTTGTGTAAGCCGCTCCGACAGTTCCGCCGCGCGATTGGATAGTCTGCCCATGTCAGGCAGCCTTCCGGTCGGCGATGCGCGTCAAAGGGTGCCGTTCAAACAGCCGCTCGATCACCACCGAACCGAGCACGACATCGTCAGGGACGAACAGGCGTAGTTTCCAGCTGATGATCTCGGAGAACATCCCCATGGCCTTCAGCCGGTCGACTGCCGCCTGCCCAAACCCGGTGAGCTCGATCCGGTTCACTTGCATCAGGCGAGATCGGCGCAGTTGCAGTCCATCGGCAAGGTCGAGGACAGCATGTCCTTCGCGAAGCAGGGCAAGTGCTTGCGGTGGCGACAACACCGGCGCGTCCGTTTTGGCAGTCGCGCTCGCGGCCCAGGCCGGAGAGACCCTGCGCCCGACAATGCGGGTGCCGTCGTCGGTCTGGAGCCGGTAAACGCGGGTGGATTCTTCGGGAAGCTGCTTCCAGATCGGCAGCAGCAGGCCGGTGACGATGTGCAGTTCGCTTTGTGTGAACTCATCAACCTGCGCCAGTTCGGCTCGCCAGACCTGCGCAAAAATCCGCTCGTCCACTTGCTCCCAGCTGGTCTCAGCGAGATGGTTCAGCGCGAAGTTCAGCCGCTCCATTGGCCGGATCAGCCGGATGCGCCGTTCGACCTCGCCGTTGTCGAGCATGACGCTGCGAGCAGGAAGCTGGACCGCTGCGCGCTTCGAGCGGGCGTTGACCAGCAGCCGCGCTCCCGGTTCTGAAGTCAAGCCAAGTGCTTTCTCCACTGTCACCGGCTGGTTTCGCTCGCGCATGGCCACGGTGAGCAACCGGGTTTCGGCACCTGTTGCCGGGTGAACGTAGATCGTCTCGCTGCCCGTGACGGTAAAGCTGTCAGCGGTCAGCGTTTCGAGGCCCAGATCGTAGCTGCCCGCCGCGATCGCACTTTCGACCTTGGCGCCGAGCAGCTGCTCGAACACCGTGAACAGTATGTTCTGCATCGCGATGGTCAGTGCCAGCAGGCGGTTGAGGAAGGTCGTGATCGGCGGCAATTCGTCTTTCAGGCAGCCGCTGGCGTCGGTCAGCGAAAGCCCGGTCATGCTCTCGAAAGTGCCAAGCGAGCAATGTTCGACCTTCTCCGCATAGATCAGCACATAGAGCTGGCGCAGCGCATCGCGGGCATAGGGGCTTTCGAGATTGTCCTCCGGGCGGAACAAGCCTTGTCCCCCGGTCTGTCGCTGCCCGCGGGTGATTGCGCCGAGCGTGTCTAGCCGCCGGGCGATGGTCGAGAGGAAACGCTTCTCGGCCTGGACATTGGTGGCAACCGGCCGGAACAGCGGCGGCTGTGCCTGGTTGGTGCGGTTGGTCCGGCCCAGCCCCTGGATCGCGGTGTCTGCCTTCCAGCCCGCTTCGAGCAGGTAATGGTGCCGCAGCCGCTGGTTCCGGCTCCCGAGATCCGCATGGTAGCTGCGCCCGGTGCCGCCGGCGTCGGAAAAGACGAGTATCTGCTTGCGATCTTCCATGAACGCCTGCGCTTCGGCGAGGTTTGCATGGGCAGGCCGGTTCTCGACCGCGAGCCGGTCGCCATTCGCATCGACCTTGCGGACGATCCGACGCGAGCGGCCGGTGACCTCGGCCACCATGTCGGTTCCGAACCGCTGGACGATCTGGTCGAGCGCGCCTTGGACCGGTTCCATTGAGGCGAGCTGTTCGATCAGCCGATCGCGTCGTTCGATGGCGTCGCGGCACTGCACGACATTGCCGTTGTCATCATAGGCAGGCCGGGAGGCCAGATTGCCATCGCCGTCAGTGAAGCTCTCATGGAGTTGGGTCGGGAAGCTGTGAGCCAAGTAATCCAGAACATATTCACGCGGCGTGATATCCACCTGAACGTCGCTCCATTCGCCCGGATCGATGTCGGCAAGGCGGCGCGACAGCAGCGCTTCTCCGGTCGAAACGATCTGCACCACGGATGCATGACCATCGGCAAGGCCTTGGTCGATCGCAGCCATCAGCGTCGGCGTCTTCATCGCCGTGATCAGGTGATTGAAGAAGCGCTGCTTGGCACTTTCAAAAGCTGAACGTGCCGCCGACTTGGCTTGGCGGTTAAGCGTGCCCTCGCTGCTGGTGACGTTCGCGGCTTCCAGCGCAGCGTCGAGGTTGTTGTGTATGACGTGAAAGGCCCCGGCATAGGCGTCGTAGATGCGGATCTGGTCCGGTGTCAGCTGATGCTCGATCAGCTCATATTCGACGCCTTCATAGGAGAGTGAACGGGCGGCATAGAGGCCGAGCGCCTTCAGGTCGCGTGCCAGCACTTCCATAGCAGCGACCCCGCCCGCTTCGATAGCTGCGACGAAATCGGTGCGCTTGTCGAACGGGAAGTCCGCCCCGCCCCAAAGGCCAAGGCGCTGGGCATAGGCGAGGTTCTCAACCGTGGTTGCCCCGGTCGCGGAGACATAGAGGATGCGGGCGTCAGGGAGCGCATGTTGCAGCCGCAGCCCGGCCCGCCCCTGCTGCGAGGGTGCGGAATCGCCCCGGTCTGATTTGCCGCCGCCGGCATTCTGCATGGCATGGCTCTCGTCAAAGACAATGACCCCGTCGAAGTCGGTTCCCAGCCAATCGACGATCTGCTGCACGCGGGAATCCCGGTTTTCGCGCGCGTCGGAGCGTAGCGTGGCATAGGTTGTAAAAAGGATGCCCTGCTCGAGCCGGATCGGCGTGCCCTGGCGAAAGCGGGCGAGCGGAGTGACGAGCAGAGGCTCCTGACCCAAGGCCTTCCAGTCCCGCTGGGCATCTTCGAGCAGCTTGTCGGACTTCGAAATCCAGACCGCGCGCCTGCGGCCCTTGAGCCAATTGTCGAGCAAGATGCCTGCAACTTGGCGCCCCTTGCCCGCGCCCGTGCCGTCACCGAGGAACCAGCCCTTACGGAACCGGACCGCCTTGTCGCAGCCATCAGGCGCAGCTTCGACCTTGTCCCAGGTCGCGTCTACAGACCAGTTGCCAACAAGGTGATTGGCATGAGCATCGCCCGCATAGATCACCGATTCGAGCTGGGCATCGGACAGCCGCCCCTGTTCGATCAGACCCGCAGGCAGATGCGGGCGGTAGCTCGGCCGCGGCGGCGCGACCGAGGACATCGCCGCCGACTGCACCAATCGGGTGGGATGCGGCTGGGCACCGGCGATGCGGATAGATTGCAGCGTGTACGGCTCATAGAGCGTGTCGGAGAACTTGCCGTCGCTCGGCGATTGCCAGTCAATCAGCTCGTAATCGAGCAGAATCCCGGATGGCTCCGGTGCTGGAGTTCGAACCAAGCGCGGCTTCGGCCCTGCCGTTCCGGCGGCTGACGCTTTACGGGGCGCGCTCAGCGATTGGATTGCTGCCGTGATTGGTTGGCGCGGCGGCAACTCGCCGATCAACCAGCGCAGCAAGGTCGCAAGATCGGGAGCCATGCCCGGCGATGCCGGGAACTGCGCGGGATCATCCGCAGGCACCTTGTCGATGACAGTCAACCGAGTCTCGATTGAGGTACCGTGCGGTGCAAACAGGCTGCCAGCGATCGGCGCGGTGAACACCACGCGCGCCTTGTCCTGCAGCCGGACAAAACCATCGCGCCATGCCTTGTGATCGGGCGCGCAGTTCGCACCGGTGATCGCGACGAGCCGGCCGCCACTGCCAAGCCGCGCCACCGCCGATGACAGATGGCGGAAACCTGCGTCGGCCACACGGGCCTCGACATGGAGTGCAGCCGAGAATGGCGGGTTCATGACGATGCAACTCGGCACCAGACCTGCGCCGAGCCGGTCATGGATCTGTGCGCCATCGTGCATCGACACAGACTGGCAATCGAACAGTCTGCCAAGCAGCGCCGCCCGCACCTCGGCGACTTCGTTCAGGACCAGCCTGCAGTCGGCCATCTCGGCCTGGATTGCCAGCAACCCCGTGCCTGCCGAGGGTTCGAGCACCAGCTCGTCCGGGCTGAAATCCGCCGCAAATCCAGCCGCCCATGCGAGCCCCAGCGGCGTCGAGAATTGCTGAAAGCTGAGCATCTCCTCGCTGCGCCGGGTCTGGGTCGGTGCGAGCCGGGCAATGCGTTCGACGAGCCTCAGCCTTTCGAATGGGTCGGCGGTCTTGGCATGAATGGCCGGGCCATAGCGGCGCATGAACAGCACTTGCGCGATCTCGACCGCTTCGTAGGCAGCCCTCCAGTCCCAGGCGCCGCTCGCATCACTGGCGCCAAAAGCGGATTGCATCGCGGTCCGGATAGTGGACGCGTCGATCCTGCGACCGGCAACGAGATGGCCGAGTAGATCCCGGGCGGCTTCGATAATGAGACGAGCAGTCTGCTCAGGGCAAGCTGCGGAAAGCAGGCGCGCGTCGGCGCCCGCCAAAAGCGGGTTTGTCATGTCTTGATCCTTCGGATGGGAGGGTGCGAGGCGTCCGCAGCTCAAGCCGGCGGAATGTAGGCCTCGTAGGGATTGCCAGGCGCGAGGTGGCCGAATGGCGTCATCACATAGTCGCCAGCGTCGCGGGCAACGGCGCAAAGGACATAGCGGATCTCACCGCTCTCGACTTCGGTGCATTCCATCAGCGCAAGATCGCCGGCCTTCGCCGCCTTCATCAGCGTATCGAAATTGGCGCGGGCATAGTCAGGGATTGCCATGAACGGGCTCCTTCAAATGTCGGGAAAGAGGCGCGGGACGACTTGAATCGCCCCGCGCGGCCGGTTCATTCGGCAGCGACCGCGTAGGCCTCGTCGACCTCCGCTTGTTCGGGATCGCTGTCGCCTGTGAGGAAATCAGGCAGGTCTGCCATATCTTCGGCGTCCGTTTCGCTGACCGGCAGCCGCAGCGGTTCAGGCAGCCAGCCGGTGCCTTCGAGCAGGCGTTCGGCCTCGCGCGCCATGTCGCCTTTCTTCAGATGCTCGATCAGAACGGCGGTGGCCTCGCCCTTGGCTTCACGCACGGCCTCAATGATCCGGGGCTTGGTCACGCGGCCAAGGTAATTGTCCACTGTCGGCGTCCAGCCGGCTTCGGCCATGTCGAGTCCGACCACGACTGCGAGTGCATCGGCAGCGGTAATCCGCTGCGCGATGCCGTGCGCCGAGATCTGGCCACCATAACCCTTGACCGGTTCGAACAGCGCATTGACCCCGAGTGAGACGCAGTGCGCGAGAAGTGCCATTTGCTCTTCGTGCGCCAGTTCGACCAGAGCCTGCCACAGAGCAGCCGGCTCGACAGGCAAGCGCTCCGACCACTGATCGTGACGTTCCTGGATCGCCAGGCTCCAGGGGGTCTCTCTTAAGTTCGGGGCGACATTGCCAAGCCAGGCCTGGGTCACACCGATCTGAACGCAGCCATGATCCCCGTGGGTGCGGAACACCGACAGGCACAGCGCGTGGAGCAGCGCGATGAAGGCCGATTGCGGGTCGCCCGCGAGCGCATCACGCAGCGCCACCGTGCGCACCGCCGTCAGTTCGGAGACGAGCCGGTCGGGAAGCGGCCGGATGGTATCGTCATCGTCGTCTGGCACGTGCCCATCCTGCACCTGCCCGCCGACCGAAACCGCAGGTCTTAACATGCCTTTGCTGGCATCCGGACTGGATGGCAAGTCGTCGGCATCTTGCACGGGTTCGTCTTCGGGCCGGACATAGCCGCGGTCGATACGCGGCCGCCCGTCGTGTGAGAGCGAGACGAACACCCCTGCTTGTGCCTGCTCCTGGGGATCAAAGACCGTAGGGCGGCAGTTCAATGCGGTCAGTTCCGCGTCGATTTCGCTCAAGCGGGCATCGACCTCATCGGGAATATCCGAGCCATCCGTGTATTCTTCGCCAATCCGATCATACTCGTCGACCAGGGCACCGCGCCGCGCCAGTTCCTCATCGGTCAGCGGGACAGTTGTGCCAGTGATCCGGCGTTTGCCGCGCTCACAGCCGAACGGCAGGTCGATAGCGGCCTCGACCCATTTCCAACCTTCGGCGCCGACCTCCTGTGCAATTTCCGAGAGCTTCTGGCAGACCAGTTGCTCGACCAGAACTGTGTCCTGTAGCCAGCCATCCTCCTGTGTTGAGAACAGGTCGCGCATCACATAGCCGCCAGCTTCGGTGTAGGCTTCGAGACCAATGAACCGGACGCGCCGGTCATTGGAGGCAATGGCATCCTCGGTCAGCAGGCGGCGGATGTGGTAGGCTGGAGCGTGGCTTGCCTCGCCGACCTGCTCCCAGACCTGTTCCTGCCGTGCATGGTTATCGGTCACCGAAAATGCCATGAGCTGTTCGAGCGACATGCCGTCCTCGCCGTAGACCTCGAGCAGGCTGGGTGCGACAGAGGCAAGCCGTAGCCGCTGCCGTACGGTTGAGACCGAGACGAAGAAGCGCGCCGCGATGTCCTCTTCGGACAGTCCGGCCTCGATCAGCGCGCTGAAAGCGCGGAACTGGTCGAGTGGATGCAGGGCGACGCGCATGACGTTCTCGGCGAGTGAATCCTCCTCGGCGATGCCGGCTTCACGAACCACGCAAGGGACCGGCTGATCCTTGGCCATCCGCTTGGTCTTCACCAGCAGTTCGAGTGCGCGAAAGCGGCGGCCGCCAGCGGGCACTTCGAACATGCCGGTTTCCTTGCCATTGGCGTCAAGCTCGGCGCGGACGTTGATGCTTTGGAGCAGGGTCCGATGGTAGATGTCCTCGGCCAGATCCTCGATCGAGAGGCCCGCCTTCACGCGCCGGACGTTCTTCTGGCTCAGCACCAGCTGGGAAAAGGGAATGTCGCGCGAGGAACTGAGCACGAGCTTGGGCATTGTCCCGGATGACTTCTTGTTCATGGGGTTTCTCCATGACGGGCGCCGAGAGCCTCTCTCTCGGCACAGACCCGTCACGAAGCGAAGCGCCGCCCTCTCACTCTGGAGAAGGCAGCGCCGCGCGGGAGAAACTTGCCGATCCGGCCAAGATCAATGGACCCGGTCGAGCAGCTTCTTTGCCTTGCCCTCCATAGCGAGGCGGTCATCCTGGTGGGCTTTACCCCGCGCCAAGGCAGTGATGCCCTGCACGAAATCGAAGACCGATTCCGGCGGGCGCCCCTCCTCGGCCAGCACCGTTTCGATGATCTTGCCGGTCTCAGCCCTGGAGAAGCCGCGGTTCCGCAGGAAGTCGCTGCGATCCTCGTCGGTTCGGGCAACGATGCGCTCCCGCGCAGCCTTGATGCCGTTCATGAATGGCTGGGGCGACGAGTTCGCGAAGCCCTCCAGGGCCGGCGCTGCTTCGTGGGCGAAACGGTTCGCGGCATATTTGCTGTGGCGGATGCTGATTTCCTCGAAGTGCTCGACGCCCCACAGGTTCCGGTTCTGGCACACCGCGCGCAGGTAAAAGCTCGCCATGCCCAGCGTCTTTGCCCCGACTTCGGAGTTCCAGCTGTAAAAGCCGCGGAAGTAGAGATCGGGCGATCCGTCGGGCAGACGCCCGGCTTCGATCGGATTGAGATCGTCGACCAGAAACAGGAACACGTCGCGGTCCGACGCATAGAGTGTGGTCGTGTCGCGGGTGATATCGACGCGAGGGTTATAGACGCCGGTCGACCAGTCGAGCACGCCGGGCACCTTCCACCGTGTGTCGCCGGCGCCATTGCCTGCGATCTTCTGCACGGCTTCGACGAGTTCATGGTCATAGATCCGGCCATAGTCGGGACCGGTCACGGCGCGCAGATCCAGACGGCCCCCGGAAACGGGATCATCGGTCTCGAGCGTCTTGATCTGCTCGGCGCGGTGTGAGGTCAGTCCGTATTGCAGGTTGATCGCCGCCAAGGGTGCCGGAAGCTGACGCAGATAGGCCGCCGGTGCCCCGACCTGGCTTGCCAGCTGGCCGAAGCTCCAATGGGTCGGGGTGACCGGCGCATCGGCGCCGGGCAGGATAAGCGCGAGGCGCTCGGGATCGCCCCGGCTCGCCTCGACATGGATGAGTGCGCTCTCGACAACGCGGGTCCGGCTGCGCTCGAAACGGCCGCGCACAGACCTAGCCAGATCGCCGAGCGAGAGAAAGCGCTGATCGTCGGGCCGGGAAAACCACTCTGACGAAACCCGGCCGACGCGGGTCCCGCGGGAGACATCGACCTTGTAGCCGCCGCTGGCATCGCGGCTGGAACCTGAAACCTGCATATTCATGGGAAGACCTCCATGACGGGCAGCCGGAGCCTCTCTCCAGACTTCATTCCGTCACGGCGGAGCCGCCATCCTCTTACTCTAACCTGCGCATGCTGATCGTTGCGCGAGCGACCAGCGAGATTGCACAAACAAGGAAAGCGCACCCTGAAAGGAGGCGGCAATTGCTCGCATTATTGGTGCAGGCAGAAAGGCGGGGCCTGTCGCCTTTCCACGCCTGCGCGTGTAACCATGGCCGCCGATTCAGAGTGCGTGCGGGGCATTCTCATCAAATGCTGCGCCCTCAGGAGCCGGTCCGAAGGCTCGGCGGGACAGAGCGCATCAACAGCCCCGCTCCGTTTTCCGGGGCGTTGCGGGGGTGTCCCCGCAGATGGGGTAGCCGGAGACAGCGAAGCGGGTCCGGCTCAGGGGAAGCCTTTTCCCTGACGCAAGTTCTGTCGCAGATTTGATCCTGTCTGCGCTGTGCACCGTTGGCCGCCTCATTGAGAAATCATCTCTATGCGATAAATCACATAAACATTCTTTATGTCTATTTTCGCATAAGCCTAATTTATGCTCTAAATCGCATATTGCAATTTTATGCGCTTTCTGGCATAACGCGGGGCAGGAGATTTTCATGGCACAAATTGCACGCTCCCCTCGGCAGGTGGGCAACATCATACAAAGAGCCCGAAAGCAACGGGGCCTGACCCAAACGGACCTTGCCAATCTGGCAGGGCTTCGTCAGGAATTGATCTCCAGGATCGAAACCGGTCAAGAGGGGACAAAGCTGTCCTCAATCTACGCCCTGTTCGCTGCACTTGATCTCGAGCTCGTTGTCGACAAGCGCTCGGGTCGAACGTCCAAAGAAATTGAAGACATATTCTGATGGGGCGCCGCAAGTCACATGCACCGCTCAAGGTCCTGATCAACAATCGACTGGTTGGCCGCCTGAACAAGGAAGCCACCGGCGCGGTCAACTTCCAATATGACGAACCGTGGCTGGAATGGCCGAATGCATTTGCGATCTCACTGTCCCTGCCGATGCGCGAAACCGCATACAGTGGAGAACCCGTCGTAGCCGTGTTCGACAATCTTTTGCCCGACAATCCAGCGGTACGAAAGCGCGTAGCAGAACGAATGGGCGCGCAAGGATCAGACTACTACAGTCTCCTGGAAGCAATTGGCCGGGATTGCGTCGGTGCCATGCAGTTCCTTCCCGAAGGACAGGACGAGGGCGGCGAACCCTATGTCTCGGGAGTAACGATTAGCGATGAGGAAATAGAAAGGACGCTTGCCGCCCTTGAAGTTGCCCCCCTTGGCGTCGACAAAGAGCAAGAGTTCCGCATTTCCATTGCCGGCGCCCAGGCGAAAACCGCGCTGCTATGGCACAACGGGCAATGGATGCGCCCCAGTGGCAGCACGCCGACCACCCACCTGCTCAAACCGCAGCTGGGTGAAATTCCGACAGCCTTCGGACCGATCAACATGGCAGACAGTGTCGACAACGAACACTACTGCCTGAAGCTGATGGAGGCCTTCGGCCTTGATGTGGCGAAAACAGAAATCGTGACATTCGGACAGCGCAGAGTCCTCGTGGTCGAGCGATTTGACCGGCGATGGCGGAACGCCGGGCAGATTCTGCGTTTGCCCCAGGAGGATTGCTGCCAAGCCCTCGGGCTGCCCTCTGCGCAAAAATACCAGAGCCACCACGGACCAAGTGCAGTTGATATCCTGACCTTGCTGCAGAGATCCGACGAGCCGCTCAAGGACCAGGCTGCATTCTTCAAAAGCCAGATCCTGTTCTGGCTTGTGGGGGCAACTGATGGCCATGCGAAAAACTTCAGTGTCTTCCTCAAACCGGAAGGACGATATGGGCTGACGCCGTTCTACGATGTGCTTTCTGCGCAATTGGTCTTCGACAAAAGGCAGATACCTCATAACAAATACAAACTGGCGATGTCCGCAGGGAAAAATCGTCACTACCGCATCATCGAGATCGTCGGGCGGCATTTCGTTGAAACGGCCAAAGAAGCAGGACTGGGATCGACCATCATTCGTAACGCCATCGAAGAAATCATCGAGACAGCAGCGAAAGCACCAGATCTGGCCCTGGCAAGAATGCCAGACGATTTTGAAACAGGGATCCACGAAAGCATTATAACCGCAATGCCTGCACGGTTACGCTTGCTGGCTTCAGGCCTGGAATATCTTTGATCGCAGGTGAGGCCGACCCCCGGAACAGGAGGCTTTCGACATGAGCATACAGAATTCGTCCTGGACGATTGCCCTCATCATGTTTCTTTCGGGTATCGGTATTCCGATCCTCGCCACGTGGAATGGCGCGCTGGGCAACCAGCTGGGGAGCCCGGCTGGTGCGACATTTGTCCTGTTCGGCGTGGGTTTCGTCATCAGCGGAATGATCGTCCTGGCAAGTGGAATACCGCCGGCATCGGCCTTCACATTCGACCGGCCGTACATCTATTTCGCTGCGGTCTTCATGCTCTTCTATGCATTGGCAGTAACCTGGGCCGGGCCCCGGATCGGCATCGGCAATGCCGTGTTTTTCGTCCTGCTGGGACAGATCGTCGCGGCAGCGGCTATCGACCACTTCGGCTTGTGGGGAGCCGTCAGATCGGCAATGGACCTGCGGCGCGCCACAGGGATCGCTGTAATGGCACTTGGCGTTTATCTCGCGAGGAAACAGGCATGACAGAACCCCGCACCGACTGGACGCGCGAGGAGATCGCGGCGCTGTTCGACCTGCCGTTCACCGAGTTGGTCTTCCGTGCCGCCGAGATCCATCGCCGGTCGTTCGATCCAGCTGAGGTCCAGCTGTCCACGCTGCTCTCGATCAAGACGGGCGGCTGCCCGGAAGATTGCGGTTATTGTTCACAGTCGGTTTCTGCGAACAGCGGCGTAAAGGCGACCAAGTTGCTGGGCGTTTCCGAAGTTCTGCAATCTGCGGCGCGAGCGAAGGACCATGGCTCGACCCGGTTCTGCATGGGTGCCGCCTGGCGCAACCCCAAGGACCGCGATTTGCCCGCCATCGTCGAGATGGTGAAGGGCGTGCGTGCCATGGGCCTTGAAACCTGCATGACACTCGGCATGCTTGAGCCGCACCAGGCCGATTTGCTCGCAGAGGCCGGGCTCGATTACTACAACCACAACATCGATACCTCGCCCGAACGCTACGGCGAGGTAATTACAACGCGGACAATGGGAGACCGGCTTGATACGCTGGGCGAAGTGCGCCGCGCGGGGATCAACGTCTGCTCGGGCGGCATCGTCGGCATGGGTGAGACGCGTGAGGACCGGGTGGGCTTCATCCACACCCTGGCCACGCTGCCACAGCATCCGCAATCGGTCCCGGTCAATGCGCTGGTGCCGGTCAAGGGCACGGTATTGGGCGACATGCTCGCCGATCCGCCGCTGGCGAAGATCGACGACATGGAATTCGTCCGCACGGTCGCTGTGGCGCGGATCACCATGCCGGAATCGATGGTGCGCCTCTCGGCCGGGCGCGAGTCGATGAGCGAGATGACGCAGGCGATGTGCTTCCTTGCGGGCGCAAATTCGATCTTCACCGGCGACAAACTGCTCACAGCGCCCAACGCCGGGGATGATAATGATGCAGCCATGTTCGCACGGCTAGGGCTGAAGGCGATGGCTTTGCAGCAGACCGAAGCAGATATTGCTGCGGAAAGGATGCCGAAGGGCTGCGTGAAGCTGGAAGCCTTTCAGTAAGGTGCCTGCCTGACAGATCCGCCAGGAGATGGCGTCTGTCTTCCAATATGGGCTATCGCATAGTCGTTACCGCAAGCCATGGGGCCCTCCAGGTGTCCGGGGCTGAGCGCCGATTGAGCCGAAGACGGCTTATTCTTGCGCGGGGTTCAAAGCTGCCGCGGATGCGCGACAGCTTTGGCTCAAGCGCAAACCTTGTTGGGCTCCGAAGCCATTCGACAGCATATTCGAACACTACGGTTTCCGACCCTCTCGCGAAACCGACGAAGTGATTGTTCCTTTCGAGGCTGGCGTGGACTTCGATATCAGCCATCGGCAATCTTGCCGGATGAGCGGCCGGTGCGGGTGCGCTTGGGTAGCTCTGCGCGGGCAAGCGATTGTCCGACAAGGTCCCTGCCGATGTCAGCGATGTCGCCGAGCTCGCCTAGCAGGCCAAGCGCGTGCAGGACTGCTGCGTAGATGCCAATACCGACAGCGGTGTCGCCTCGCTCGATCCGTTGAAGTGTCGAACGCGATGTAAAGGCACGCTCGGCAACCACAGCCATGGGCAAGCGGCGGCGGCGGCGGGCATCGTGAATGTCCGCGCCAAGTTTGCGCAGGACTCGCCTGACGGCGGCCGGGGGATGATGCGGTGTCGGCATTTGCTAACTTGGTAAGTCTTTAATTGGCATTTATGTAGCGTGAAGTTTACAAAATAGCAAAGTTGACGACGATCCGGCGCTCAAGTGAGACCGCTCAGTCCCGAAAGCGGCGGCCCGCCGTTCCTTTCCGATTGTCAGCCAAGGCTCGACAAGCAGGACTGATCGTTGATTCGCTCCATATTGGTGACAATTCTCACGACCATGAAGCCGGCTTCAAACCGATCGGGAAAGCCCACAATCCCTGCCCTCGACGCCATGGGCAGCCCAGAGCTCGTGCTTGCGCGCCAAGCCACGAATGCCGATCCCAGGCTCATCTCGCTCGTACAGCTCTTGGCACGGCAAGCGGCGCGAGATTATATTGCCGCCATGGAACGGGAGCACCGGTCAGGTCCTCCCTGAGCAGAGTATTCGGAGGCACACTGATGAAAGTCGCGCTTTACGCCCGCTATTCAAGCGACAACCAGCGCGATGCTTCGATCGCCGACCAATTGCGTATCTGCCGCGAGCATGCCGGCAAGCAAGGCTGGGTAATCGTCGAGGAATACTCCGACCATGCGATCTCGGGAGCATCCTTGTTGCGGCCTGGCATCCAGGCGCTCATGGCCGACGCACTCGCCGGGCGCTTCGACCTTGTCCTCTCGGAGGCAATGGACCGCCTGTCTCGCGATCAGGAAGACATTGCGGGCCTGTTCAAGCGAATGGGATACGCCGGGGTGAAGATCATCACCCTGTCTGAAGGCGAGGTATCACATCTTCATGTCGGCCTCAAAGGAACGATGAACGCGCTGTTCCTCAAGGATCTTGCCGACAAGACCCGAAGGGGTCTCAGGGGCCGTGTCGAAGCCGGAAAGTCGGGCGGCGGCAACAGCTATGGATATGACGTCGTCAAGCAGTTCGACGGCAATGGCGAACCGATCCGTGGGGATCGCGCAATCAACGAAGCAACCTCGGCCGTCGTACGCCGGATCTTCAGAGACTACGCTTCAGGCAAGTCCGCAAAGCGGATCGCCACCGAACTGAACCGGGACGGCATCCGGGCTCCCACAGGTGGTGAATGGGGTTTTTCAACGATCAACGGCAATCCAAAGCGCGGAACCGGTATCCTCAACAACGAGATGTATGTCGGGCGACTGGTGTGGAACCGGCAACGGTTCGTGAAGGACCCTGACACCGGCAAACGCCAGGCACGGCTCAACCCAGAATCCGAGTGGATTACGCAGGAGGTTCCGGAGCTGCGTATTGTTGAGGATGCGTTGTGGGAAGAGGTCAAGGCGCGCCAGCTTTCGATCAAAGCAGAACATTCGCGGGAAGAAGATTGTCCAACAAATCCGCTCAGCAAATACCACCGACCCAAATACCTTCTTTCCGGATTGACCAAGTGTGGTTGCTGCGGTGGCGGCTATTCAATGGTGTCGGGCGACCTTCTCGGTTGCTCTACAGCTCGCAACAAAGGTACCTGCGATAACCGCACGAACATCCGTCGCGATCGGCTCGAGGAGCGCGTCCTGAACGCGCTCCGGCATCATCTGATGGATCCAGCCCTGTTCGCCGAGTTCTGCGATGAGTTCACCAGGGAAATGAACCGGGCAAGGATGGAAGGGCGCGCGGCGATCACCGCTGCCGAAACTGAAATCAGGAAAATTGATCGGGACCTCGACAAGCTCGTCGATCTCATTCTCGATGGTGGCCAGGCGGACCGCCTCAACGAGAAGATGTTGATGCTTGAAAAGCGCCAGAAGGAACTGAAGAAATTTCTCGAGACTGCGAAGGAACCAGAACCGCTGCTACATCCGGAAATGGCAACTTTCTATCGCGAACGCGTCCGGGAGCTTTATGCCGCTCTCAAGTCCGAGCCGAAACAGCCGCAGACGGAAGTAACCGAGGTCCTGCGCAGCCTCATCAGCCAGGTTATTCTGACGCCGCAAGATGGCGAACTCCAGATCGATGTCCGTGGTGAACTCGCAGGAATCCTGAACTTATCGCTAAAACGCAAAAAGCCCGCCGAGGTGGCGGGCAATTCGCAAGTGTCGATGGTTGCGGGGGTAGGATTTGAACCTACGACCTTCAGGTTATGAGCCTGACGAGCTACCGGGCTGCTCCACCCCGCGTCACCAAGGGGCCAATTAGGGCCAATTTGTCGGAAAACAAGTCTCCGAAAACACAAAAAGGGCCTCTCGGCCCTTAAAGTGCGGACCTTAAAGGTCCTGACAAGTGAATGGGTTTTCCGTTTCCGCCGGCTGTAATGCCTGGCGACGACCTACTCTTCCGGGGCTTGAGCCACAGTACCATCGGCGCAGTCTGGTTTCACGGCCGAGTTCGAGATGGGATCGGGTGGGGCACAGACGCTATGGTCACCAAGCAATAAAGCAGGCGGAAACGGTTTTTAATCGATGCACTTCGTTCTGCTGTTCTTTTAGCAGTTTGAGGCGTCTCTGGCTGTGATTTCGTCCAACAATCGCTGGCAGCACAAGGCTGTCATTGATGGTGGGATTCATCAAGCATGATCAGAGTTATTAGGACTGGTTAGCTCCATACGTTACCGTACTTCCACATCCAGCCTATCAACGTGATGGTCTATCACGACTCGAAGATACCTTATCTTGAGGGAGGCTTCCCGCTTAGATGCTTTCAGCGGTTATCCCGTCCATGCATAGCTACCCTGCTGCGCTCCTGGCGGAACGACAGGTACACCAGAGGCATGTTCATCCCGGTCCTCTCGTACTAGGGACAACTCCTCTCAAACTTCGACGCCCACGGCAGATAGGGACCAAACTGTCTCGCGACGTTCTGAACCCAGCTCACGTACCACTTTAATTGGCGAACAGCCAAACCCTTGGGACCTGCTCCAGCCCCAGGATGTGATGAGCCGACATCGAGGTGCCAA
>NZ_JANPGP010000026.1:0-58487 GCF_031424035.1 Novosphingobium sp. | reverse complement strand
TTTCGGCGAGAGCCGAACGCGCGATGGTTCCGGCCGAGATCTTGCCCGGCTCCTTCGAACCCGACTTCAGGTTTGCGGCCTTCTTGATCAGGAACGATGCCGGCGGCGTCTTCGTCACGAAAGTGAACGAACGGTCGGCATAGACGGTGATGATCGTCGGGATCGGCATGGCGGTTTCAAGGTCCTGCGTGGCGGCATTGAAAGCATTGCAGAATTCCATGATGTTCACGCCGCGCTGACCCAGCGCAGGGCCGATCGGCGGGGATGGAGTTGCCTTGCCCGCGGGCACCTGCAACTTGATATAGCCTTCAATTTTCTTGGCCACGAGGGGCCTCCTTTCGTCCTTTTGGCACGCGGCATTGTTCCAGCCGGCACCTCAGATTGAGCGGTCAAGCAGCGGTCCGAAGATCGCCTCCCGCACGGAATCACCTACGGCAAGCCGCAAGCGAAGGCGCGCCCCTAACCGAAGCGGCGATAAAAGGAAAGCGCGGAATTGCGCGCGCCTCAAGCGGCGGCGGGGGACTTTGCCGGGCGCGGCCCCGAAGTCCATGCGCGGATCGCGCGGCGGGCTGGTCGCTCAACGAAGCGGAGCGACAGGTCGGATAGCACCAACACGGTCACCACAAACCCGGCAAAGACCAGCAGCGCCGTGCCCGGACCCACGGCCAGCTTGCCGTAGTGATCGCCCGCCCATTCGACCAGCGGCATATGAACGAGGTAGATCGCATAAGAGCGATCCCCCAGCCACAGCATCGCGCGGCTTTCCATCACCGGCCAGCGCAGCGCCAGCCCCAGCGCAGCCGGCCAGGTGAGCAGGCCCAGCGGCAGCAGCGGGCTGAGGTCCCCGGCATGAAGCACCAGCCCCGCACTGAGCATCACCAGCAACAGCGGGGTTGAGAGCTTCGCCAGCTCGCCGCGCCCGTGCCACAGCAATTGCCCCATGAAAAAGCCGAAGAAGCCGCGGGCAAAGATGTCACCCGCCCACGGCCCGCCCGTCGGTCCCAGCAGGGTGAGCCAGACCGCGCCGCCCAGCATCAGCGCCCACGCCAATGGCCGCATAGCCCCGCGCCAGAACACGGCGGCCACCGCAAAGACCACGTAGCACAGCACTTCAATCGACAGCGACCAGCTTGGCCCGACGAAGGTATGCGCGACCGGCTCGGCAAAGGCCTGCATCATCACGAGGTGGAGTGCGAAGGCGGAGGCGCTGTTCTCGGGCCGGCCCCAGAAGGCCACGGCCACGATGACCAGCGCCAGCAGGTGCAGCGGATAGAGCCGGGCAATGCGGGCAATTGCGAATTCACCCAGCGCGCGGCCATCGCTCAGCGCGCCGGGGCGCAGGTAGACATGGGCGAAGATGTAGCCGGAAATGACGAAGAACAGGTCGACGCAGGTCCAGCCCCAGGCGAGCGTCCAGTCCGCCACCGGGCCGAAACCAGCGACGGCGGAAGGTTCGAACAGGAACCCGGCGTGATAGCCAAAGGCGACGACGCAGGCGGCAATCCCTCGCAGGCCATCGAGCCGCCCGAGACGGACGACGGATTCACCTGCCGGCGATGCTGTGCTGTTTGACACGGCCTGCCCCCACCTTTCGGTGTGGGGCATAGCCCGCGACTGGTTAAGATATGCTGGCCGGGCTGGAACCCGACCGAGCCGGCTTACTTGACCAGTTCGACCTGTTCGAAGTCGAGTTCGACCGGCGTTGCACGGCCGAAGATCGAGACCGAAACCTTGACGCGGTTCTTGTCGAAGTCGAGTTCTTCCACGACGCCGTTGAACGAAGCGAAGGGACCGTCGAGCACCTTCACCGAATCGCCGATTTCGTAATCAACGCTGATTTCGCGGCGCGGCTCGGCGGCAGCGGCTTCGCGCGCACCGAAGTAGCGGGCGGCTTCACGATCCGAGATCGGCTGCGGCTTGCCCGAGTGACCAAGGAAACCGGTGACCTTCGCGGTGTTCTTGATCAGGTGGTAGACATCGTCAGTCATCGCCAGCTTGGCGAGGACGTAGCCCGGCATCACCTTGCGTTCGGTCTGGACCTTCTTGCCGCGCTTGACCTCGGTAATGGTCTCGATCGGAACCTCGACGGCCTCGACCAGAGCTTCGAGGCCCATGCGTTGGGCCTCGGAGAGGATCGAATCGCGCACCTTGCCTTCGAAACCGGAATAGGCGTGGATGATGTACCAGCGGGCCATTGCTATTTACTCTCTCAGACCAGCGTCAGCAGCCAGGCGACAATCTTGCCGAAGATCGTATCGACCCCCAGGAAGAACACGGCCAGCAGGGTCATCATGATCGCGACGAAAATCGCCGTGGTCACGGTTTCCTGCCGGCTCGGCCAAACGACCTTGCGGGCTTCGGTCTGGACCTGGCGGACGAATTCACCGGGGCTAGTCTTGGCCATTGCTCGGATGCCTTTGCTGCAAACGTTTAAAACTCGCGCCTTCCGCCAAGGGGACATCGCCGCCCCGGCTGAGGTGCCGGGAGGGGCTTATTGTCTTCCGATGTCGGAAAGTGAAGGCCAGTTAGCGACTGGGCGGAACTTTTGCAAGACGGGCGATGCGCCAACCTGCGCCGCTGGCTACCACTTGTGCGCCCGGCGGCAGTGCGGAAGGCGCGGTGGCACCGACGAACCACAGGTAATCGGCTCCCTTGGCAGGCGCAAAGGTGGACAGGTCGGGCGATTCGCCGGTCGCAATCAGCACCCGCTGCGAGGGATCGACCGGCCCACCGTCGATGCGCGTCAGGGCATGGACCCCCGGCACCGCGAAATCCGAATTGGTGACCGCATCGCGCCGCACCGTGGCGAGCGCGAAGACATGGCTCGATCCGCCTTGATTCCAGGCGAAGGGATCCTCAGCCTTCGCGCCGGCAATCACGACCCCGCGCGGCAGCTGATCCACCGCCGCCATCATCTGCGCGGTCTGCGCCGATCCGGCGAGCCACGCGGTGGTCGTCAAGGCTAACCGCAGCACGAAGGGCACCGCCGCGGCCGCCAGCACCCAGCGCGGCACGTTCCACCGCGCGGCGAGCACGGCGCAGGCCAGCGCAACCGGCACGAGGCGGTAATCGGCGAAGTCTCCCCCGCCCAGATGACGCGGCATGATGAAGCTGAGCGCCACGAAGATCAGCGCCGCGCGCCCAATCCGGCCATCCACGCGGCCCTGCCGCCACGCGATTGCCGCCACGCCGACCAGCAGCACAACGGTAAGCAGGTCAAGCTGGGCCGACTGATCGCGCAGGGCCATGATCCAGTTCGACACCTTGTCGACCAGCACGCCATCGCCCCACGACGTGCCGCCCTTGCCCGAACCGGCCAGCAGAGTCAGCAGGGCCGGCGGCCACAGCGGCCATGTGCGCGGGATCGCGGCGAGGAAACCGCGTCGTTGCCACTCATGCCCGAAGACCAGCACGCCCAGCACGCCCCATGCGGAGAGATGGCAGAGCCAGACCAGCGGCGCGATCAGCATGAAGGCGTGCGGACGCCAGCGCTTGCCCTCCCACGCCACCCAGCCGGCAAAGGCGAAAAAGGCCAGCGCCAGCCCCAGCCCCCAGTTGACGAAGCCCATCAGCACCGATGGCGACCACACCGTCACCAGCGCCAGCAATCCGCCTATGCCGATACGCTTGTGCAGCACGCGGTCGACCGTCAGCAACGATGCCGCGAGCAGCGCCGGTACCAGCACGGCAATCACTCGCCCCGCGGCTTCCAGCCCCAGCAGTTTCGCCAGCGGCCAGACCAACAGGTCTGCACCAAGGTTGGGAATCCATTGCCACGTGAAGCCGTAATGCCGCTGCAGGTCGGCGCTGGCGTCAAGGTTCAGCATCACGTGCCAGCGCGCCAGATGCGCCGGATAGTCCGCCATCTGCGGCCATGTTGCCAGCAATGCCGGCAGCGCGGCGAGCAGGGAAAACGCAGCAATTGCCAGCCACGCTCGCCGCGCTGCAATCATTTCGCTGCCTTGACCGCTGGCACAGGCGGGGCCTCAGGCTCGGGCAGCACCGGCTCGGGATGGTGCATCCGGGCGAGGAACGTATTCTGCGTGCGGAAGATGACCTGCGCCCCCTCAGGCATGCCGACCGGCGGCCTTGCACCATAGTACCAGAGGAAGTCGGCCTTGTAAGCCGGAGCGAAATTCTTCAGGTCCACGCGCTGTTGCTTGCGCAAAAGATAACGCTGCGATGGGTCGGCATAGCTCCAGCCCGGCGCCTTCACCTGCAGCATGTGCACGCCGGGAATGGCGAAGTTGCAATTGGTCAGCGCATCTCGCCGTACCGTGGCATAGGAGCCGATGTGGCCGTTGGGCGGGATCGGCCAGAGCCCCGACACTTCCTCGAACGCATAGGCCACGCGCGCGCCGCGCGGGACGAGGTCGAGCGCCTTGACCATCTCCGCCGTGGCCAGCGAATGACTCTTCCACGCCAGCGTCGTCACCGCGATGCGGATGAGGAACGGCCCGGCGGCCAGCGCCATCGAGAAAGCGGGCGGGCGAAAGTCGATCGAGAGCAGCCCCAGCATGATCGCTACAGCCACCAACCGGTAATCGGCGTAATCCCCGCCCCCCAGATGCCTTGGGACCACCAGCGCCAGCATCGCTATCAGCAGCGCCGACCAAGCCAGCCGTCCGTCGAGCTTCTTCGTGAACAGCGCCAGCACCGGCAGAGCGACGAACAGGCAGACCGTGGCAACATCAAGATAGCCACGCTGGTCGCGCAGCGCGGTCTTCCAGAAAATCCATTTCGACAGCAGCGCGCGGCGGCCATAACTGAACGATGCCGGCGCCTGCTGGCCGGCAAGGATCGTCGGCACGATCGGCAGCCACAGCGGCACCGTAGCCAGCACCGCACGCCAGATCGATTCGAAACGGCTATGCCCGGCCACGTGCAGGCGGTGGCATTCATAGGCGAAAACCATCACCCCCAGCACGCCCCAGCCCGACTGGTGGCACAGCCAGATGATCAGCCCGATCGGCACGAACGCTGCACCGCGCCACTTCTTGCCTTCGCTCCGCACCCAGAAGGCAAAGGCGAACAGCACCAGCGCGAGGCTGAGTGTGAAGTTCATGAAGCCCATCAGCAGCGCGGGCGACCAGATCGTGCCCATCGCCAACAGCGTACCGATTCCCACCCGCCCACGCAGCGCGCGCTCGACCGAGATCAGGCCAAGTCCGGTGAGCAGCGGGATCATGACAAGGATGATCTTGCCCCCGGTTTCCAGCCCGAACAGAGCCGCCAGCGGGAAGATCAGCAGGTCCGCGCCCAGATTGCCCGACCAGGCCCAGCGGAAGCCGTAATAGCCATCGAGCACCGGATTGGTGCCGCGTTCCAGCATGACATGCCAGCGCGCCAGATGCGCCGGATAGTCGGTCATCATCGGATAGAGAGTCAGCAACGGCGGCAGCGTCGCAACGAAAGCAAGCAGCACCGCCGCCCAGTACCACGCATCACGTGGCGGCGGCTGGGAAGGTCTATACTTGGGGAAGGCAGACGCCATCGATCCTCGCGGGGTAGTCACTGGCGGCGCACCGCCGCACGGGCGGCGGCGCATTTCCGGTTCCATCGCGAACGACGGAAAATGGCAGGAGTGGGGGGACTCGAACCCACGGCCCTCGGTTTTGGAGACCGATGCTCTACCAACTGAGCTACACTCCTGCAGGCGAAGCGGCCCTTAGAGCGGGCGCGCGGGGTTGGCAAGGCGTTTGGGGAGGATGTGCTGGGGAAACCTACCTGAACCGCTTCACAGCAAAGCCATCGAACAGTGCCTCGTTAGAAACAAGCGCCATGTCCTCTGCCTGCGCCTGTGCGATCAACATGCGGTCGAACGGGTCCTTGTGGGCGATGTTCATTTCTCCGGCCATGCGCGCGTGCCGGACCGCGATCGGCAGTTCGACGAAGCCTTGATCGGCAAGGATCGCCTCGAACTCGCGCGCCAGCAATTCCGCGTCAGGCAGCTTGCCGATACGGAACTTGGTCGCGACCTCCATCGCCGATGCGGCGCTGACGAAAATCGCGTTAGCTTCATCGCCAATTGCCTCTCGCGCCTTGATTGAGAGCGCCTTGTCCCCCGCCAGCCACCAGATCAGCGCATGGGTATCGAGCAACAGGTTCAAGCGAGATCCCAGCTTTCGGCCTCGTCATCGGGCAACGGCTCATGAAAGCGCGCATCGATGGCAATCTTGCCCTTGAGCGCGCCGAACTTGCGCTTGCCCGGCGGCGAAACCGGCACCAGACGGACGGCCGGAACCTTGCCCCGCGCGATGACAACTTCGCCGCCCGCCAGCGCCTGCGCGATCAGGCGGGAGAGATTGGTCTTGGCGTCGTGGACAGTGAATTGGGTCATGCCGGGTTCCTTAGCTAGATTGCTTAGCTAAGTTTTGCTCTGAAGTCAAGAATGACTAGGGGAGCCTTGCGGCTGATATTCAGGCTAAGCCAGCAGTCACCGTAGCCGTATCGCTCCTGCCGCTCTGACGCCGATTTGCGCTCCTTGAATCATCTCAACTCTCTTTCAATTTTGATACAGCCTCCTTCACAAGCAGACCACGCTCATTCAAAAATATGGTCGAGCCCGCGAACTCATCAGCGTGTCTTACAGGTGACACATATGCCAAACTTCTTACCTGAAAATCGCGACCAATCTTCTGAATTTCGCGATAGGTTGCACCTGTCATTTCAGACAATCTTTTGTATCCCCAAGACCTTTCTTTTGAGCAGAGCAAAATTACTTTTCGCTCCAACGGCGTGAACCTTTTCGCGTAGGCTTCTGCACTGGTTGGAGTCAAAGGGATCATGGCAATTCCTCAATCTATTGAGGCAAGTCGGTGTTCCAATGGCACATTCTCCGCTGCCATGCTACCTTCCTCGCCATGCACGCCCCCGCCGGTATGATCGAGCCTGAGCTCCTGATGCTCGCCTATCGCAGCGGGATATTTCCGATGGCGGACAGCCGTGAGGATGCCGAGGTGTTCTGGGTCGAGCCGCGGCGGCGGGCGATTCTGCCGCTGGATGGATTTCACTTGTCGCGCAGCCTAGGCAAAGTGGTGCGGCGGGGTACGTTTGAGGTGACCTGCAACCGCGCCTTTGCCGAGGTAATGCAGGCCTGCGCCGGGCCGCGCCGGGACAGTGGCGAGACCTGGATCAGCGCGCGGATCGAGGCGAGCTATAAGCGCCTGCATGAGCTGGGCCGCGCCCATTCGGTCGAGTGCTGGCAGGACGGGCGGCTGGTCGGCGGGCTTTATGGCGTGGGGTTCGACCGGGTGTTCTGCGGCGAATCGATGTTCAGCCGGATGCCTGATGCCTCGAAAGTGGCGCTGGCCTGGCTGGTGGCGGCGCTGCGGCGCTCTGGCGTGACGCTGCTTGATTGCCAGTTCATGACGCCGCATCTGGCCACGATGGGCGCGGTTGAGATCACGCAAGCGCGCTATCTGAAGCTGCTCAAGGCAGCCCAGACTTATTCTGGAGAAGGCGAGGCCTTGGGCGACGGTTTGGCGGCGGGTGATGGGGAGGCACTGGCGCTGCCCGAAGGCTTCGGCGCGCTGCTGGCCGAGGCGGAGGCGTCCTCTTCCTCACCCGGGAACTTCATCGCGCAGTCCTTGACCCAGACATCATAGACCGGGTGTTCGACCACGTTGAGCGACGGCGAATTCTTGAACAGCCAGCCGGAAAACACCTTGCGCCAGGCCAGCGGCTTGTCGGCAGTCTCGCGTTCCTCGACATAGACCTGCACGAAAGCCCCGGTTTCCTTCGGGCGCTCCCACGGCGCAGTGCGCTCGCAAGTGCCGAGCTTGACGAAGACATTGCCGAAGCGCTTCGATTCGCCGCTTTTCAGGACGATGTCCTGCTGCAGGTTGTTGCGCTTGTTGAGCAGGCCGATCGTCGCCACGCGGTCCTTCACCGGGGTGCCGAATTCACTTTCGGCCATTCCCGAGGCGATGGTAACCGGGCCGGCGAGGTCCTTGGGCACTTCAGTGGCGCGCGCTTCCGTGTCCTCAGTCGGCTCACTGCTGCAACCGACCAAGGCGAGCAATGCGCCGCATAGCAGGCCGAAGCGCAGATTCACGCGTCAGGCGATGCTACTAGACCGTCGCCCTCCGGCGACCAGGCTTCGTAATCACCCGTTGCAGCCGCGCGCTTGCCGCCCTTGTCCAGCGCGCCGGCTGGCTTGTAGGCTGCGGCGGTACCGGTGGCATTGGGGGTGTAATCCACCTCCCAGATACGCGGCGGTGGCAAGTGGCTTTCGGGCACGGCGTCATACGAATTGTGCAGCCAGCCGTGCCATTCGGACGGGACGCGGCTGGCATCGTTGGCGCCGTTGTACAGCACCCAGCGGCGCTCCATCCCGGCAAAGGGATGGCCCGCGGGGTTGCGCTTTTTCGCGCGGAAATAGCGGTTGCCCTGCCCGTCCGTGCCGACGTGGACGCCGGTTGTCGCGGAATTGAACAGGGTGCCGATGGTCGCGCCATCCCACCAGGTGAAGATCTTGCCGAGGATTCCCATGAGCCGCGCGTTAGCGCCAAGGCGCCGGGGCGGCAAGAGGCTGGGAAGCGAACCTCACCACTCAACCTTGTCGCCGGGCGCAATGCCCAGCTGCGCGGCGCGGCCCCCGTTCAGTTCCAGCACGGCAATCACCCGGCCATTCGAATAGAGCGGCGTCTCGTCATAAGGCACGGCCTGCGCCGCGATGTTGAGAATCTTGTGGTCAGTCCCGACAAAGATCAGATCAAGCGGGATCACCGTGTTGCGCATCCAGAACGAGGCCATTTTCGGCGGGTTCATCGGGAAGATCATGCCTTCGTCGGCGCCCATTGCCGTGCGGAACATCAGTCCCTTCGCCTGCTCCTCGGTGGTGCCGGCAACTTCGACCTTGAAGGCGTGCTTCGCCTTCGCCGAGGTAACGGTAAGCGAGACCACGGCGAGGCCCGAGGTGGGATGGCGCGTGCCGGCAGCGGGAGCGCTAGTTTGAGCGCTTTGCGCGCCTTCGCTCTTGCCCGAGGAACAAGCGGCGAGCGTTACGGCCAGAACGGTGGCGAGAGCGGAAAAGCGCATCAATAATCCTCTTCCTCGCCGGCCCAGCGCTCGGCGGCATCGATGGAGGCGGCATTGACCAATTCGCGCGCCATGTCGAGGGGGTGGCCAGCGCGCAGCATGGCCGAGAGCTGCTTTTCGCGGACGGCGCGGTCCTGCGCCCCGTCCCCGAACGGACCGAACTTGCGGCGTTTGAGCAAGGCGAGCGCGGCGCGGCGTTGTTCCGCCTTGCCGGCGCGGACCTCGTCACGCAGATCAGCGGCGATGCCGGCGGCGTTCAGCGCCTGATCGACCCGCCGCGTGCCATAGCCGCGCCGCATCAGGCTGCCGCTCTTGGCGCGGGCATAGTCGGCATCGTCGACATAGCCGAACTCGACCATGCGGTTAACCACGCTATCGATCGGTGGGGGCCCTTCCCCCTCCCAGCCGCGTTCGCGCAATTTGCGCCGCAGATAGGCCTCCAACTTGGCCGCAGACGTAGCGAAACGGGCGACATAGGACAGCGCAAATTCATCGAGTCGCGCGCCGTCGAGCGGTGGTGGCGGGCGTTTCTGGCGGGGACTTTGCCTCATTTCGCCATAATCGTGCCACAAAGCTTACCGATTGGGGAAGCCCGCATACAGCTCAGGGGGACATGGCAATGCGCGGTTCATGCGGCACGCCTATAGGCGGTCCGGACTATTGCCTTGGTACGCAACAGAAAACGGGTACGCACGAATGACGGACACCTTGCTGGTGCCGACGCCGAACAACGATGATCAGCCGCAGCGCTTGGCCGATTTTCATACTTTCGGCGAGGCCATCGACTATGCCGCACGTGGCAAAAAGGGGATGAATTTCCACGATGCCCGTGGAAATCTTGCCCGCGTCTATCCTTTCTCGGAACTGCGCGAAGATGCGTTGGTCGCCGCGCGCCGCCTGATCGCCAAGGGCATTGTCCCCGGTGACCGGATCGCCCTGATCGCTGAAACCGGTCCCGAATTCGCCGCCCTGTTCTGCGGCGCGGTCTATGCTGGTGCCTGGCCGGTGCCGCTGCCGCTGCCAACCAGCTTTGGCGGCAAGGAAAATTACATCGAACAGCTTGTCGTCCAGCTGCAAAGCTCGGACCCCAAGGTGCTGTTCTATCCCGCCGAGATTGGCGAGATGACCGGCGCGGCGGCGGCGCGGCAAGGCTGCGAAGGGCAATCGTGGGAAGACTTCGCGCTGACCGAAGCGCCCGATTGCGTTTTGCCCGAAAGCAGGCCGGACGACATCTGCTACCTGCAGTATTCCAGCGGATCGACCCGCTTTCCGCACGGCGTTGCGGTAACGCACGAAGCCCTGCTCAACAATCTTGGCGGCCATAGCCACGGCATGAAGCTGGGGCCGGATGACCGCTGCATTTCGTGGCTGCCGTGGTATCACGACATGGGCCTGGTCGGCTGCTTCCTGTCGATGATCGCCAACCAGATTTCGGTCGATTACCTCAAGACCGAGGACTTCGCCCGCCGCCCGCTGGCCTGGCTGGATATGATCAGCCGCAATCCGGGCAATTCTTGCTCTTATTCACCCACATTCGGCTACGACATCTGCGCCCGCCGCATCTCCAGCCAGACCCATGTGGCCGAACGCTTCGACCTGTCGCGCTGGCGCATCGCCGGCAATGGCGCCGACATGATCCGGCCTGACGTGATGCAGAGCTTCGTCAATGCCTTCGCCGATGCCGGGTTCAAGGCCAGCGCTTTTCTGCCGAGCTACGGCCTCGCCGAAGCGACTCTGGCCGTCACCATCATGCCGCCGGGCGAGGGAATTCGCGTCGAACTGGTCGAGGAAGAGCGCCTGTCTGGCTGCAAGCGCGATCTGTCGCGCCCGGCCCGCTACCGCGCCATTGTCAATTGCGGCAAGGCCGTGAAGGACATGGACCTCGAAATTCGGGGCGAAAAGGGCCAGGCGCTGGCCGACCATCACATCGGCAAGGTGTGGTGCCGGGGCCCATCGGTGATGCATTCGTACTTCCGCGATCCCGAAGCAACGGCGGAATGCCTCGTTGATGGCTGGCTCGATACCGGTGACATGGGCTATATGGTCGATGGCTACCTGTTCATCGTCGGCCGGGCGAAGGACATGATCATCATCAACGGCAAGAACCACTGGCCGCAGGATATCGAATGGGCGGTGGAACAGCTGCCCGGGTTCAACCACGGCGACATTGCTGCCTTCTCGGTTGAGAGCGAAAACGGCGAGGAAGTGCCTGCCGTGCTGGTCCATTGCCGCGTGTCCGACCCCGAAGAGCGCGTGCGCCTGCACACCACGATCCGCGACAAGGTGCGTTCGATCACCGGCATGAACTGCGTGGTCGAACTGGTCCCGCCGCGCACCCTGCCGCGCACCAGTTCGGGCAAGCTCAGCCGGGCCAAGGCGAAGAAGCTTTACCTGTCGGGTGAGATCGAGCCGTTCAAGCTGCTGCAGGCGGCCTGATCTGCCTGATCAGCGCCAGCGCCTGAACGTTCAGGCGAATTCTTCGGCCAACGCGTCTTCCTGCGCCTTCCAGCGCGGCGCGCTTGGCAGGACGATGAGCATCAGCCCGCCGATGACGCAGCCGATCACGCCGAGCATCAGGAAGCTGTCGTAGCTGCCCGAGGTGTCATAAAGCCGTCCGGCAATCAGCGGCCCCAGCGCGGTGGCAAAGGTGATGATCGCCGAGATCGTGCCATAGATCTTGCCGAAGTTGCGCATCCCGCCATATTCGGCGGCGAAGAACAGCGTGATGTTGGTCTTGGTGCCGATAGCGTAACCGTTCACGACCAGCGCGAAGATCACCAGCGGCATCGAACGCGCACCTTCCATCAGCGGCGCGAAGGCTAGCGCGCAGGCGGCCAAGGTCAGGCCGCCAACCCAGTTCGGGCGGAACCGGTCGAGCATCCAGCCGGTCGCCAGCTTGCCGATCACCGCCGCCACTGCGGACACGATCATCAACTGCGCCGCATGTCCGCGCGAAATGCCGCTTTCGGTCAGGATCGGGAACAGGTGGACGGAGAAGCCCTGCGTGACCGCCATGACAATGAACGACGAAATCAGGATCATCCACAGCGCCGGGCTGCGAAATGCCTGCTTCACGGTCAGGCCGGGCACCGCCGCCTTGATCTCGGCGGTTTCGCGCATCTCGTCAGCCGTCTGCGAGCCGGGTTTGGCGTAGCCGTCCTTGAACAGGAAATAGCAGATGACAAAGGTCATCGAACCCCAGCCGAAGGCCAGCCAGACATAGGCCTGACGCCAGCCGTAATTTTCGATCAGCCAGTTGCCCAGCATGGGCACGACCCCTTGCGAAACCGCGGTTCCGGCGATCACCAGCCCCAGCGCCAGACCCCGCGAATGAGTAAAGCGGTGCGCGACAGCGGCTGACCAGACCGTGCTTTTCACCGTGACAAGGATCATGCCGAACACGATCCACAGCCCGATCCACATCTCGGTCGATCCCGACATCAGCCCGAAACTCGCCATGCCCAGCGTCGTCAGCACGATCCCCGGCAAGGCCAGCCGGCGCGATCCGTATTTGTCGATCAGGATACCGAAAAACGGCGACAATATTGCGGTGACAAAGGTTGCCACGGCAAGTCCGGCGGACAGCGTGGTTCGGCTCCAGCCGAATTCCTGGCCCAGCGGCTGCATGAAGATGCCCGCCGCTGACAGCATGACCGAGAACAGCGAAAAGCCGACCGACGCGGCGAAGACCACGCTCCAGCCCTTCGACCATTCCTCGCGCGCACTGAGTGCCCCGGTTGCCATGCTTCATCGTCTCCCTTTGGACTCGACGCTAGGGCAGGAATGGCGCGTGATAAAGCGGGGCGGCATCTTGGCGGCGATGCTTTGCAGGTGTAATCTTTGTGCGAGGGAGAGGGAAATGGCCGGAACAGGCACAAGATCGATCGACCGCGACAGGTACGATGTCCTCGTCGGCTGGAAGCATGCGGCCTTCGACGACCGGCTGATCCTGCACCTGCAGACGATGGAGGGCGCCAGCCGTGTCGAGACCAGCCATGTCGTGATGACCGCGCAGCAGGCGACTGTGCTGGCAAATTACCTGCTCAAGGTTGCCGGGGCGAGCCCGCCGCCGCGCCCGCGCAGCCGGCTGGAGCGCTGGTTCGGAAGTTAGGGCCAGCTTGGCCTAGAGCGACGCCCCCTGGTCTGCGACGATCCACTTGCCGTCGCGAAACCGGTAGACGTGCGGTGAAATGCAGCGCTCCGCCGCATTGCAATCTTCCTGCACCGCCTTGACCAGCTTTTCGAAGTCCGGTCCCGGCGGCGATAGCCCGACAATCACCAGCTGGTCCGTCGCCGCGGTGACGAACAGGTTCGGCCCCGCCTTCTCGGCCAACCACGCCCAGTCTTCGGTCAGGCCCAGCATCGAGCCCATGTACTGAGGCCCCTGAAAGCCGGTCCACTGCTTGGCGACGGCGGCGGAATCAGGCACCTTCGGCAGCAGGCTGCGGGTCTGCGGCTCGGCGATGAGCCAGGCGTCTTCCTCGCTGAGGCCAAGTTCCTTGAGCGTGGCGCTGCCGACCATCGATACCGAATCCTTCGAATCCGCCACCAGCACCTTGAACAGGTCACCGCCAATCGGGCGGACAAAGGCCAGCTTTTCGCCCTTCCGCTTCCGCCCCACCTCCGCGATCGCCGCGACATAATCCTTACCGCGCACGACATAGCGCAGCGAACGCGCCGTCGGCTTGTCACGCGGGGCAAGGGTCTTGGCGATGAAATCGGCGCGGGCGGCGGTGCAGTCTTCCTCGCTTGCCTGCTGACAAAAACGCCAGATGCGGTCGAAGAAGATCGTGAACTCGCTCTCCTTGCCCTTTTTCAAAACCACAAGCTTGAGCGGATCGACCGTATCGCGCCGCACTTCGCGGCCCGGCAGGGCTTGCTCAAGCCGCGCCGAAGCGTCCGCCGAAAACGCGTCGATCGTGGGCGGGGCGGCCTGCAACGGGGCGGCCAGAAGCGAGATCGGGAGAATGTAATACCAGCGCATTGCGCCAATGCTAACCGACTGTGCCGCCAAGGCAAGCGGGCGGAGTTTCCGGCGATCCGCTTGCGCTGCGTGTCTTGTTTGCATAATACAGCTTGAACTGCCGCGATGATCGACCCATGTTGGCATCGCAAACCTTGCAAGGGATTCCGACTGACATGGCCACCAAGCCGACTGCCACTGCCGAACCGGTCCTCGAGCTGACCCCGCCCGATCCCGTCCCCGTGGTCGCGCCGGAAAAGGCGGCGGGCTTGGTCCCGGTAACCGCCGAAAAGAAGTCCGCGCTTGAGGAAAAGGCCGAGACGTTCGTTGCCGACCTGATCGCGCAGGACGCCAACAGCCCGGAATTCGGCAAGCGTATCGACCAGCTGACCTCCATGGGCCGCAAGGAAATCGCCGCCGCCGCCGGCATGGCGAACCGTTTTCTTGATCGTCCGGTCCGCGCGATGGACAAGGATTCGGGCGTCGGCGCGAACCTTGCCGAACTGCGCAAGACGGTGGAGGAACTCGACCCAGGCAAGAACGGCAAGCTGTCCACGGGCCGCAAGATCCTTGGCATCATTCCCTTCGGCAATTCGATGAAGCGCTACTTCAATTCGTACCAGTCGGCGCAGACGCACATCCAGTCGGTGCTGGGCCACCTTTCGTCGGGCAAGGACGAACTGCTGATGGACAATGCCGCGATCGACGTGGAGCGACACAAGCTGTGGGAGGCGATGGGCAATCTGGAACAGATGATCCTCATCGCCCGAACGCTCGACAGCAAGCTGGAAGAGGCCGCGAACGATCTCGACCATACCGATCCGGCCAAGGCCAAGGCGGTCCGCGAATCGGCGCTGTTCTACACTCGCCAGCGCACGCAGGACCTGCTGACCCAGATGGCGGTGACCGTGCAGGGCTACCTCGCGCTTGATCTCGTCAAGAAGAACAACGTGGAACTGGTCAAGGGCGTCGACCGCGCCAGCACCACCACTGTCGGCGCGCTGCGCACCGCGGTTACGGTCGCACAGGCGATGACCAACCAGCGCCTCGTCCTGCAGCAGATCACCGCGCTGAACGAGACCACCGCCAACATCATCGATTCAACCGGCACCCTGCTGAAAGAGCAGACCGCCAAGATCCACGAACAGGCCGCCAGCTCGACCATCCCGATGGAAACGCTGCAGCGTGCCTTCCAGAACATCTATGAAACGATGGACAACATCGATACCTTCAAGGTGAAGGCGCTGGAATCGATGAAGCAGACCGTCACCACGCTGACCGCCGAAGTCGAGAAGTCGAAGGGCTACATCGCCCGGGCCGAAGGCGCCGCGCAGGCATCGAAGTCCGTCGAAGGCCCCAGCGTGCTGAGCCTGGAGGGCTGAGAACTTGGCCAGCCCATCGCAGGAATCGGACCGCATCCTTGCCGGCGCCCGCCAGTCGCTCGACCACCAGCGCGCGGGTGGACGCCGCGCTGGCTCAATCGGCCGGCAATCGGCCGCGCTGAAGCGCCAGCATCTGCTGCGCAAGCTGGGCCGCATGGGCATGGCCGTGCTCGCCGTATGGTTCGCCGCGATTGTCGCCGGGCTCGTGATCGACGGCATCGGCTGGACCGGCATCATCCTGACAATCATCGCCAGCTTCGTCGCCTTTGGCGTGTTCGCGCGTTATCCGAAGATGAAGGTGCCGACGCTGGGCGATCTCAACAAGGGCGACGTTAAGGCGCTTGTCGGCCGCACCGAACTCTGGCTTGAGGCGCAGCGCCCCGCCTTGCCCGCGCCTGCCGTGCAGCTGGTCGATACCATCGGACTGCAGCTTGATGCGCTGGGCAAGCAATTGCAGGAAATCGACCAGACCCATCCGGCGGCGGTTCAGGTGCGCAAGCTGGTGGGCGAACATTTGCCCGGCGTTGTGCAGGATTATCGCAAGATTCCGGCGCAGTTGCGGCAGGAAGACCGCGCCGGCTCCAGCCCGGACAAGCAGCTTGCCGAGAGCCTCGGCCTGATCAGCGGCGAGATTGACTCCGTCACTCGCCAGCTGGCCAGTGGTGCGCTTGACGACCTGGCGATCAAGACGCGCTACCTCGATTACAAATATGGCGCGGGAGTCGAGGGCGAGGATACCCCCGCTCTGCCGAGGCCCTAATGCGCGTTGCCATTCCGCATGGCCTTGGCCGCGAGGAAGTCCGCCGACGGATGCACGCCCGCGTTGGTGAACTCGCTGGCTTCATCCCCGGCGGCATGGCGCAAGTCGAGCCGTCATGGCCGAGCGAGGATCACATGGACCTCGTCATCACGGCGATGGGCCAGCAGGTCGGCGCAAAAATCGATATCGAGGATGCGCAGGTGGTCTGCCATATCGATCTGCCTCCGGCGCTGTCCTTCATCGAACCGCTGGTTCAGGGCGCGGTCGAGAAAACCGGGCGCAAGCTGCTGACCTGAGCAGCCGGCGCCCGAAGTTCGATCAGAAGTCGTAGTCGAAGAACTTGCCGTCGAAATTGCCCTTCAGCGTCGTGATCGCCGCCGCCAGCTTGTGCGGGTCGGCCCCCGCCAGATAGCCATCGATGATCCGCTGGTAATTGCTGATCAGGCCTTCCTTGTCATAGCTCAGCCGCATGAAATCAAAGCCGCTGGCATGCATGCCGAGCTGCTGGATCGGGATGTTCGAATAGTCCTGCCGCGGGATCGGCGGGAATTCCTGGCTGTCGTAAGGCAGCATGGTCATTTCCTGCGGCACCGCCGGTTCCTCACCCGGTGCGAAGGGAGCCAGCGCCCACAGCTCGAACAGGCAGGATTCCGGTCCCAGCGGACGGATGCGATAGGACGACATGGCCGAGAACATCGGCAGCAGGAAGTAGTGCGGGAACAGGAATTCCACCGCGTTGACCGGATCGTTCACCGCCGCGGCGTTGAGATCGGGGACCGGCACGCCCTTGGCGCTCAGCTGTTTGTGGACCTGATCGTTGATCATGCCGAAGAACATCATCACCGCCTGCGCGGGATCTTCGGGAAAGGGGGCATCAACCAACGGCCGGGCAATCTCGATCTCGCGCTTGTCGACCATGCCGGCCATGCCTTCGCTGAGCAGTTCGAGGTGTTCCATCTGGCTGACGATATTGTCACGCACGCTCATGTCCGGGTTGATCGGCAGGCCAATACCCCCGGTGTCGAAACCGTACATCGAATTGTAGAGCGCGGGCGCGGTGCGCTGCAGCTGGGGGTGCGTGCGCATCACGTGGTAGCCTTCCATGAAGGCCTCCATCGCGACCTTCCAGTTGGCCGGCAGCACCGTGCCGTACCACCATTCGGAGCGCAGGTTCTGCATCCCGTGGGCATCGAGCGCCTTCATCACCGGGCCAAGGCTCTCGGACAGCGAAGGGGCATCGTCATCGTGGTTGATGAAGGCGCAGCCGCCCGCCAGTTCAACCCGGCAGGGCTTCAGCGCCAGATCGGCCTGATCCAGCTGGCGTTCCTCGAACAGGTGGCGGCCATAGACGAAGGTGTTCTCACCCTCCATGTTCCAGCGCCAGCCGTGAAACGGGCAGATGAAGCCCTTGCCCTTGCAGTTGCCGTGGGTCTGGCCATCGTTGAGCGGGACGCCGCGGTGGCGGCAGGCGTTGTGATAGGCCTTCACCCCGTCCTTGGTGCGCACGACGATGACCGACTTGCCGAGGTTCGAATATTCGATCCAGTCGCCCACTTCGGGAATCAGCTCAAGCCGGCAGGCCATCTGCCAGACGTGCGGCCAGAGGTGCTCGACCTCGGCCTTGTAGAAATCCTCGTCGTAGTACCGCTGGGATGGAATGCGGTCCGGTTCGGTGATCTTCAACAGAACCTGCCTGATTTCGGCCATCTGAAATTCTCCCGGAGGTGTGGCTTATGCCTTGCTGACCGGTTGTATAGCGCGGATTTCCCGGCGCAACCGGCAAGGGCGGGCACCACGCAGAACCCGCGGGAAAATCGGCTGGGCGGTGTTAGGCTCCGGATTTACCCCGCAAGGTCGGGATCGGGTCCAGCGGCAAAGGCGGCGAGCTGCTCCTCGAAGCGGCGGCGGATCGGTTCGTCGCGGTCGAATGAGGTCAGGATATAGAACTGCCCCCGCTCGATCCCGCGCACGGCCATTTCGCCCGCAACCCCGGCATCGAGCCCGCCGGGCATCTTGCCGCCGGGGCGCAGATTACCGCCGATTTTTGCGGTGTTCTCCGGCAGGTTGGTCATCACCAGGCCCGGGCACATGAGCGACACCCCGACGCCGTGCGGCGCCATTTCAACCCGCAGCGTCTCGCTCAGCGAAACGACGGCATATTTGCTCGCCGAATAGGCCCCGGTCGTCGCCCGCTCGCTCGACAGGCCAGCCATTGAGGCGACGTTGAGGATGTGGCCGTGCCCCAGCGCACGGATCCCCGCGCCGAACGTGACGATCCCGTTGTAGACGCCGTAGAAGTTGATGCCGAAAATCCGCTCGAAGCTTTCAGGCACTGAATCGGCGAGTTCCATACCATCTGGCGCAATCCCGGCATTGTTCACCAGCAGGTCGACCGGCCCAAACACTTCCTCGGCCTTCGCCTTGGCCGCCTGCCACTGATCCCGGTCGCGCACGTCGAGCAGCACGCCGCGCAGGGAATTGCCGCGCGTCGCCAGCACTTCGGCCAGCGCGTCGGCGTTGATGTCGGCAATGGTCACGCGCACGCCGCGCTTCACCAGCACATCGGCAATACCCAGCCCAATGCCGCTGGCTCCACCGGTGATGAAGGCGTGATTGGCGCTGGAAAGATCCATGGTCAGACGTCCTTCACGGGGATGGAAAAGCGGTCGGTATAGTCCTTGAAATGATCGCGTACCCACTTGGCCGAAAGCCCGAATTCCTCAAGCGTGTAGCTGTGCTTGCCGTGCTTGTTCTGCGGATTGTAATCCATCATCGCCTGCATCCCGGCCTGCGCATCAGCGGTGAACTCCGTCCCGAACCGGTCATATAGCGCACGCATCGTGCCAAGCGGGTCGGCGATCTGGGCGGCGTACTGGATGTCGAATATGGCCTGCTCGCCGTGCTTGTCGCGGAAGGCGTTCTGGCGGGCGATCATGTGATCGAAAGTCTGCAGCAGGCACTCTGCAATCTCGCCCAGCTTCATGTCCTCGGTATAGATCGGCCGCACCGCCTTCAGCAGTGAGCAGGCCGAGCCGACCACCTCGACCGGATCACGGTGCGTCATCACCAGTTCGGCGTCGGGATAGACGGTGGTCAGCGCATCGAGGAAGAGCGGGTGCCACGGGTTCTTGAGCGTCCACTTGCCGCCCACGTTCTGCTGCAAAAGCTGCAGGATCTGCTTCTGGAAGCGGAAGGCCGGCACATAATCTGCACCGAAGAACCATTCGCGGTAGCTCGGGATGTTGACCTGCGAATCATAGATCTGCGAGCAGAACGACTGCGCCATCGCATACTGGTCCTCGCTGGGTGAATCGGCGTCCTCCCAGTGGATCGCGGCGATCTGCGGCATGTACTTCATCGCCATCTCGCCCTTGGCCAGTTCGGCAAGATAGCGCGGATCGGACTTGTAGTCGGGAGCCGCGGGCGGCATCGCATCGAGCGCTTCGAACCGGCGATAGCAGCGCCGCGCCGGATCGGCGGAAAGCAGGTTGATCGTCATCGTCGTGCCGGTGCGCGGCAGGCCGAAAACGAAAGTCGGCTTGTCGATCGACACTTCGAGCAGTTCAGGGTGCTGCTTGGCATAGTCCACCACCTTCATGCGGTTGGACAGGTAGCTGGTGATCGATTGCTCCCACATCGCCGCACCGCGTTCGGAAAGCCGCGCCTCCTCGTTCGAGGCCTTGACCAGCACTGGCAGGCCTTCAAGTTGCGAGGGATCGCCCAGGTCCTCAAGGCCGGTGGCGGCGCGGGCATTGGCGATGATCGTTTCGACTTCCATGGGCATTTCCTAGATCGTGAAAGAGTAGCCGCCGTTGACCGGATAGGTCTGGCCGGTGATCCAGCTGGCGGCATCGGAACAGAGAAACAGCACCATGGCCGCGACATCGTCAGCGGTGCCGTAACGGCGGATGACATATTGCGAGAGCTGCGCCTTCGACATCGGCGTCTCGAGAAATTCGGCGAGCTGTTCCTCGCCCATCGGCGGGGTCAGCGTGGAGAGTGAAACCGCATTGCTGGTGATGCCATAGCGCCCCGTTTCCTTAGCGATCGAGCGCACGAACCCAGCGGCTCCGGCCTTGGCAGCGGCATAGGCAGCCAGTCGCTGTTCGCCGAGCCGCCCGGAATCGGAGACAATGGTGACGATACGCCCGCCTTTGCCCGCCTCGACCATTGCTGGCAGCGCAACATGGCAGCAGTTCATCACGCCGTAGAGATTGGTGCCGAAAAAGCGCAGCCATTCGGCGGGATCGGCCTGCCAGAATTCGGGCGAGCGGCCCATCTTGTCGCTCGGCCCGGCCATGCCTGCGTTGTTGACCAGCAGGGTGATCGTGCCAAGTTCGGCGCTGGCCTTGTCAAACGCCGCTTTGACCGAGGCATAGTCGGAAACGTCTGCCTGAACAGCGACTGCCTTGCCCCCGGCGGAGCGGATTTCTTCAGCCACGGCCTCGGCACGGTCCAGCACGAAGTCATTCACCGCCACGGCTGCGCCATGATCGGCGAGCGCCAGCGCAATGCCGCGGCCCGCGCCCTGCCCGCTGCCGGTGACGAGGGCGGCGCGTCCGCTGAGGTCAAGGATGTCGCGTGCGGCCAATGGTCTCTCCCGCCGTTCTGAGGCCTTCGCGTTATTTCCCCGCCGTCGTGGCAAGGCAAGGCGGGCTGCACACGCCGGGGCGATGCCATGCGACAGCCCTGTCGCAATTTCTGCTTTGCCGGTTGCCATCTGGCAGAGCGTCATGATCCAATAAGGGCAACTGAAAGGGAGAGCCATGCCTGATAGGCCGCCACTGCTGCATCGCCCGGGCTCTGCCTTCGGCGCCGGAAACGGACTGCTGCGCGCCGAGCACTTCCAGATGGCATGGGCGACGAATGATCTGGATCAGGCTCGTGCGCTGATGGCGGAGCGGCTGGGAGTCCGCGACTGGACACCTATCGGCGGACCCAACCCGCAAGGCGGTGAAACGCAGGTGTTGCTCGCGTGGGTGGGCACCATGATGTACGAGCTGATCACGGCGACCGGCCCCGGCTCTGGCATCATCATGGACCGGTTGCCGGCGGGTGACGGGTTCGCGATGAAGCATCACCACCTCGGCTACCTGATCGCTGACGAGGCCGAATGGCAGGCGCTGGAGGCCGAAACCGCGCGCGCCGGCTTCACCATGCCGCACAAAAGCGTGAACGCCGGCTTCATCACCAGCTGCTTCGTCGACGTGCCCGAACTGGGGCATTACCTCGAATACATCATGCCCGAACCGGCAGGGATCGATTTCTTCAACTCCGTGGCAAGGAACTAGGACAATGGCCGCGACATTCGATTTCACCGGCAAGGTCGTGCTGGTTACGGGCGGCGGTTCAGGCATTGGCCTCGCGACCGCCACCGAATTTGCCCGCGCAGGCGCAAAGTTGGCCATCGCCGGGCGCAAGATCGACCGGCTCGAAGCAGCCGCAGCGACGTTGCGCGAGGCAACCGGCGCGGAGGTATTCTATCACGCCGCCGACGTGCGCGACATCGAACAGTGCCAATCCCTGATCGCAGCCGTCGCCGGCCATTTCGGGCGGCTCGACGTGCTGATCAACAACGCTGGCGGCGCGCGTCATGCGGCGCTCCGCAATGCCAGCCTTGAGACATGGCGGCAGGACCTGTCGCTTAATCTCGACAGCGCGTTCTTCTGTTCGCAGGCAGCTTACCCGCACCTCAAGGCAGCGGCGGCAGAGACGGGCCACGCCGCCGTGGTCAACATCTCCTCGCTCGCCGGAAACAACGGAACGATGGGCTGCGGGGCCTATTCGGCGGCCAAGGCTGGGTTGCAGATGCTGACTCGCGTCGCCGCTGCCGAGTGGGGTCCGAAGGGCATCAGGGTGAATGCAGTCGCCGCCGGGATGATCGCCACGCCGCTCGCCAAGGCCAACTGGGCCAAGGCCGGATTTGACGCCACAAAGGCCTGCGCTGCGTTCCCCCTGCGCCGCCCCGGCGAGCCCGAGGAAGTCGCGCAGGCGGTGCTGTTCATGGCGTCCTCCAGCGCCAGCTACATCACCGGCGAAACGCTGATCGTCGGCGGCGGGCCGCAGATCAAGGGTATGATCGACACCGATGACTGATCCGCATTCCCCTCCCCCGCGCTTTGCTGGCAGCGAGGCGCAATTGCACGAAGCGGCGGCAACGCTGATCGAGGGCTGGGCTGATTTCGGCGCGGGCGATTACCGGCGCGGGCTGGAGGTATTGCTCCATTCGATGGACTACGATCCGCGCTGGAGCGAGGAGGGACGGCGGCGCGGCTGGATGGGGCTCGCCTCGGTCCTCGCCGCGCGCGGTCATGCGGTGCGCGCCATGGCGCAGACGCCCGGTTGGGACGCCCACGCCATCACCGCGCCGATCATCATCACCGGCGTGCCGCGCACCGGGACGACCGCGCTGCACAAGCTGCTCGCGGTCGATCCGCAGTTCCAAGGCCTGCAGACCTGGATCACCGGCGCCCCCCAGCCGCGCCCACCGCTCGATACGTGGGAGGCCAATCCCCGCTTCCAGCGCTCGGTCGCCGAACTGGAAGCCCGCCACCGCGAAAAGCCCGCCGCACTCGCGGCCCATGCCATGGCCGCCGAGGAAGTCGATGAGTGCTGCCTGATCCTGCGGCAGGGTTTCGTCTCCAACCTGTTCACCTGCGGCTGGTCGGCGCAAAGCTATGACCTGTGGCGGCGTGAGCAAAGCGAGGCGCATTGCTACGCCCATTTCGAGCGCGTGCTGCGGCTGGTCGGCAGCAACGAAGTTGATTCCGAAGGTAATGGCAAACGCTGGCTGCTCAAGAACCCCGGCCATATCGAAAACCTCGATGCGCTGTTTGCGCAGTTCCCCGACGCGAAAGTCATCCAGACGCACCGCGATCCGGCCAAGGCGATCCCCTCGCTCTGCGCGCTGCTGATCGGCAACCATGCGCTGTTCGAGGAAGGCCGGATCGAGGAACGTGCATGGCAGATGGGCCTTGCCGAGACCGAGAAATGGGCGCGCGCCATCCGGCGTGCGGAGCCGGTGCGGCAGGCGCATGCCGGACAAGTGCTCGACGTGATCCACAGCGATTTCCACCGCAATCCGATCGGCACGGTCGAGCAGATCTACGCCTTTGCCGGGCTCACCCTTGGCGATGAAGTCCGCGCCGGAATGGCCGTGCGGATCGAGGAAAAGCCCGAACTGGCGCATGGCCCGCACCGCTATTCGCTGGAAGACTTCGGCCTGTCCGCCGGCCTCGTTCGCGAGGTATTTGGCGATTACGTCGAACGCTTCGACCTGCTGGAGAAGCGCGCATGAAGGCTGCGATCTATGCCGGCAAGGGCGGGCCAATCACCATCGAGGACCTGCCCGATCCCGTCCCCGGCGCGGGCGAGGTGGTCATCCGCGTCCATCGCTGCGGTCTGTGCGGCACCGACTTGTCGATGACCAAGGGCGAGCTATTCGACTTCGGGCAGGGCCAGTTCGGCCACGAATATGCCGGCGAAATTGTTGCGCTGGGCAAAGGGGTCGAAGGATTGCGGCTGGGGCAGAAACTGGCGGTAAATCCCTCTGGTGCCTGCGGGCATTGCGCCGGCTGCGCCGGCCATAACCACGTCATGTGCCGCGAAGCGCCGAGCGCCGCGCAGGGTTTTGCCGAATATGTCCGCTTCGCCGCGAACCTCGCCGTGCCGCTGCCTGACGTGTTGTCGCTGGCTGACGGCGCGCTGATCGAACCGCTCGCGGTGAGCCTCTACGGCCTGCGCCAGTCAGTCATCCGCGCAGGCGACCGGGTGGTCGTGCTCGGCGGCGGGACTGTAGCGCTTTACGCAATCTACTGGGCGAGGCGCATGGGCGCATCGAAGATCGTTGCCCTCTCCCGATCCGAACGCCGCCGCGACATGTGCCTTGCCATGGGAGCGGACGCCTTCGTCCCCTTCGGCGCGAACGAGGTCGGGGAGACCATCGAAGCGCTTGGCGGCCCGGCAGATATCGTCTTCGAATGCGTCGGCGCGGAGGGGATGCTGTCCAAGTCGATCCAGCACGCCAAGACCTACGGCAAGGTTGTCAGCCTCGGATTCTGCACGAAACCCGATCCCTTCATGCCCGCGCTGGCCGCCTACAAATGCGTCACCATGCAGTTCCTCGTCGGCTACGGCATGGACGAATTCCTCCACATCGCCCGCGAGATGGACAAGGGCCACGTTGACCCCAAGACCATCATCACCAGCGAAGTGCCGCTGATCGCCCTGCCGCAAACAATGGACCTGCTGCGCGGCGCCAACAACGAAACGAAGGTGCACGTGTTGTGCTGAAGGGATGCAAGCCATGAGCGACGCCGAAGCAAGGGGCCTCGCCCTGTTCGCCGAGATCTACGGCGAGGAAATGGCCGAAGGCACCCGCCGCATTTATGAGGAAGGCACCGCCTTCGGCTCGGAACAATCGCGCTGGACGATGGAATGGACCTTCGGTTCGGTCTGGGCGCGAGAGGGTCTGGCGCGCAAGATGCGGTCCTGCACCGTGCTCGGCATGCTGATCGCCCAAGGCGCCGCGGACGAGATCCGTTATCACACGCGGATGGGCCTGCGGAACGGCCTGACCCGCACCGAGATCGAGGAAATATTCTACACCGCATTTCCCTATTGCGGCTTCCCCAAGGCGGCGACGGCCAAGCGGGCGATGCTGCTGGGGTTCGAGGATTACGACAAGCAGGAACAAGGCAAGTGAGCATGCAACTCGACGGACTCCAACTTGATGGCTTGGGCTATCGCGGCAAGACCTGCGTCGTCACCGGCGGCGCATCGGGCATGGGCGAGCAGGTCGCGCGCATCCTCGGCGAACTTGGCGCGAAGGTGCACATCGTCGACATTGCCGAGCCCAAAGTACCTTGCGAAAGCTATACCCCGCTCGACCTGTCCGATTTCGATGCCGTGCGTGCCGCCGCCGAACAGCTAAAGGCCCTCGCCCCGATCCACTTCCTGTTCCCCTGCGCCGGCCTGCCGCCGATGGTGAAGGGGCCGCTCTATTGCATGCGGGTCAACTATGTCGGCACCCGGCTGTTTGTCGAAAGCCTGGAGCCCGCGCTGGCAGACGGTGCCAGCATCGCGCTGATATCGTCGGACGCGGCGATGGGCTGGATGAAGAACCTCGGCCAGTCCATGCAAATGCTCGCCATTTCCGATCCGGACGAGGCAATCGCATGGGTCGAGGCCGATCCTGAAAACCGCCTGCGCGACGGGTACACCACGTCAAAGGAAATGCTGGTCGTGTGGACCGCAAATGCGGCGGTGAAGCTCGGGCTGGAACGCCGCATCCGGCTGAACTGCATCGGACCCTGCCCCACCCGCACCGCCTTCATGGACGTGCAGGAGACCGCACTGCCCGACGGCTTCCTTGACAAGTGGCCCTACCCCTCGCTCGGGCGCATGGCGACGGCAGAGGATCAGGCCTGGCCGCTCGTGTTGCTGGGCAGTCCATTGAACGCTGCCATCACCGGCACATTCCTTTACACCGACCAAGGCTTTGCTACCGGCGTCTTCACCGGTGCGATCGACCCCGCCTTCATGAGCGGATCGAAGCTCTAATTTGCAGGATTCACAATGACCGAAACCAAGGCCGCACCGCCCGCTCCAAAACGCCCGCGCCCGCGCCTCGATGCGATCAACCGCCCGTTCTGGACCGGCGGCGCAGAGGGCAAACTCTACATCGCGCATTGCGGTGATTGCGGGGAATGGACGCATCCGCCGCGCGAATTCTGCCGGCACTGCCAGAGCGAGAATGTGTCGCCGCAGGCCGTTCCCGGCACCGGCGTGATCGATACGCTGACGGTCAATCACCAGCCGTGGATGCCCGGCCTGCCGGTGCCCTTCGTCATCGCCCGCGTGAAGCTGGATGGCGCGCCGGGCGTGGTCCTGACGACCAATGTGGTCGGCTCGCCGGTCGACGAGGTCGACTTTGACGACCGCGTCCGTGTCACATTCGAGGAACAGGACGGCATCTGGTTCCCCCTTTTCGAGAAGGAGGCCTGAGCCATGGCGCTGAAGCACGAAGCCTACATCACCGGCATTGGCCAGAGCGAAGTCGGCGTGCGGCTGGCCCGTTCGCCAATGGGCATCACGATGGATGCAATCAAGGCAGCCATGGCCGATGCCGGACTGACCTTTGACCAGATCGACGGGGTTGCTACCTATCCGGGGCGCATGGCCGGCTTCCTCGGCTTTTCGCCGATCGGCGTCGATGAAGTGATCGAAACCTGCGGCATCAAGGCGCGCTGGCACATGGGCGGCGGCGAGATTCCCGCCCAGCTTTCCGCCATTGCCGAAGCCGCCGACGCCATCCGCAATGGCCACGCGCGCCACGTGATCTGCTTCCGCACGGTCTATGAAGCCGCCGCCATGTCGCGGCCAGAGGAATTCCCGCCAGTCCGCCGCGAATTCGTCGAAGGCAGCTCGCAATGGACCGCGCCATACTTCGCGATTTCGGCGGCCTGCTGGGTGGCGCACTATGCCATGCGCCAGATGAAGCGCAACGGCATGACCCGCGAGCAGCTCGCGCAGATCGCGCTCAACGCCAACCGCAACGCACTGGACAATCCGAATGCGCGGGCGATCACCAAGAAGCCGCTGACGCTTGACGAGTATATGGAGGCGCGGCTGATCACGACGCCGTTCTGCCTCTATGATTGCGACCGGTTCAGCGATGCCTCGACCGTGCTGATCCTCTCGGCCGGCGATGCGCTCGACGAGGTCAAGACCACCCCGATCCGCGTCGCCGCCAGCGCGGGATCGGTGCACCGCTATTCGTGGGACCAGCCGGACTACATGGCAAGCTACGCCACCGGTCCCGACCTGTGGGCGCAGACCGACTACAAGCCCAGGGACGTTGGCACCGTCCAGTTTTACGATGGCTTCGCCTTCTTCCCGATTTCTTGGCTGGAAGCGCTGGGGTTCTGCGACATTGGCGCGGGGCATGAATTCATCGACGGCGGCACGCGGATCGCGCGCGACGGCGAACTGCCACTCAATACTGCCGGCGGACAGCTGGGCGCAGGACGGCTCCACGGTTTCGGCTTTGCCTATGAAGCGGCGCTGCAATTGCGCGGGGATGCCGGCGCACGCCAGATCCCCGGTGATCCGAAGGTGGCCGTGGCGACATCGGGCGGCGGTCCGCTCGCCGCCGCGCTGCTGCTGGCGCGCGACTGATGGGTGTGTTGGCGGGCAAGCGAGCGGTCGTCACCGGCGCGGCGAGTGGCATTGGCGCGGCCATCGCCCGGCGCTTTGCGGCTGAGGGTGCGAAGGTGATCCTGGCCGACATCGACGGCCCGGGCGTGGAAAAGCTCGCTGAAGAAATCAACCAGATCGCCTTCACTTGCGATGTTTCAAGCGTCAGCGAAATCGGCCGGCTCTTCGACCGTGCCAAAGACGAATGGGGCGCGCTCGACATTCTGGTCAACAATGCAGGTGTCACTCACGCCGCTGAGCTCGATGACCTGACCGAGGAAGCCTATGACCGCGTCATGGGCATTAACCTCAAGTCGATGGTCTTCGCCACGCAAGCCGCGGCGCGGCTGATGGAGCGCGGGGGATCGGTGATCAACATGAGCTCGGTCAATGCCGTGCTCGCGATTCCGACGCAAATTCCCTACGTGATTTCCAAGGGCGGCATCAGCCAGCTGACCACGGTCACCTCGCTCAGCCTCGCCCCGCGTGGTATCCGCGTCAATGCGATCGGGCCGGGCACGATCCTCACCGAAATGGGCAAGGCGTTCCTTAACGACGAAGCCGCGGTGAAGCGCGTGATGAGCCGCACGCCCCTCGGCCGCGCTGGCGAGCCCGAAGAGGTCGCCGATGTCGCGGTATTCCTCGCCGGTGAGCAATCGAGCTACATCACCGGCCAGACAATCTATTGCGATGGCGGGCGGCTGGGCCTCAACTACACGGTATGAGGCCGGTGCATGGTGGGCGCTGACGGGCTCGAACCGCCGACCCTCTCGGTGTAAACGAGATGCTCTACCAACTGAGCTAAGCGCCCATGCACCGGTAAGCCGCGCTATTGAGAGGTTTTTGGCGGCGCGTCAACCGGGTTAAGAGAGGCAGAAGCGGTCTTCAAATACGCTGGCCGAAACAGCGCCTGACCCCAAGGACCATCCGGTCGTGCTGGTCGCATGGAGCGATGCCGAGGCCTATGCCGATTGGGCGGCCAAGGCCCTGCCCACCGAGGCGGAGTTCGAATATGTGGCGCGCGGCGGGCTGGAAGGCAGCGACTATGCCTGGGGCGACGAACTGGCCCCCGGCAGACAGATGATGGCCAATTACTGGCAGGGGCCGTTCCCGTTTTCCAACACCAGACCTGACGGTTGGGAGCGCACCTCGCCAGTTCGCAGCTTCCCGCTGAACGGCTATGGGCTGTTCGACATGATCGCCGATACCTGGGAATGGACCGCCGATTGGCGGAGCGAGCGCCCGCAGACCCTGGCCAAGATGCGCGGCGATGCCTGCTGCACGCTCGACAAACCCAGAGGCGGCAAATTGCCTGCCAGCTTTGATCCGGCCCAGCCGCAGGTCAGGATCGGCCGCAGGTCAGGATCGGCCGCATGGTGCTCAAGGGCGGATCGCACCTCTGCGCGGAAAACTATTGCCAGCGCTATCGCCCCGTCGCGCGGCATACCGAAATGATCGACTCCGCCACGAACCCCATTGGTTTCCGGTGCGTAGTGCGGAAAAAGGGCTGAGGGCGTAGGGCTGTTTGCGCTGGCCGGGCAGTTGGGCGGCTCGCTTTCCCCGCCTTTTGTCCGCGATCTATTGAAAACACACGATTGGTTTGTGCTGTAGTGCGCTTTTCTGGGGCATCTGCACAAATTTTGGTTAGAGAGGGCCGCGATGGACCATGAACCGCTCCCGCTTGCCCTTGAACGCGCCCGCCGCGTGATGGAGCGCGTGCAGCAGGGACACGCGGTGAGCGCCTATGAGATGGCGCAAGCGCGTGAGACTTTTGAGCGCGCTTTGCAGGAATTGCAGCGCGGGCAGGCGGTACGGCGTGACAACCTGCTGATGGCAGCACTGGCGGGGGCGATGTGGGCTTCGTGGATCACCGGAACCGCAATCCTGCTTTGGGCCTGAGTGCTGGTTGGTCAGCGCTGATTGGCGATTTGGTCTACCAGAGCGCGGGCAGCGGCAAGGACATCAGACCATGTCTCCTCGAATCCGGCAGCATCGCCGAAATAGGGATCGGTCAGTGACTGCCCCTCACGCCCTGCGACGAGATCGAGCACCAGCGCCAGTTCCGCGGTCGCATTGGCCGGCTGCATCGCTTGCAGGTGTGCAAGGTTCTGGTGGTCGGCAGCGATGATCTTGGTGAAGCGCGTGAAGTCGGCGGGGCGGACCTGGCGGGCGCGGTATCCGGTGATGTCCTCACCGTGCCGCGCGGCGGTGGCGATGGCCCGGCTGTCTGGCGGCTCGCCCGAGTGCCAGTTGCCGGTTCCGGCGGAGTCGATCTCGATATCCAGCCCGGCCTCCCGTGCTGCTTTGCGCAAGGCGGCTTCGGCCAGCGGCGAGCGGCAGATGTTGCCCAAACAGACGAAGAGAGCGGAGGGGGTTGCCATGGCGAGGACCTAAGCCGCGTTCTGCATGTCAGGCAAGAAAAAGGGGGAGGAACAGGCCTGCGGGGCTGGCGCAGGAGGGGGACGTTCCTCCCCCGATGCCGTCCCCCGGAGTGAGGGGTGGGAGACGGCGGGCAGCTGGAAAAAAGGTGCAATCAGATCGGTCGGGCGGGCCCATCGTCAATCGCGGTAAAGAAGCGCGCCATGGCGTCGGCGGCGGCTTCGGTCAGTTCGATGAAGGCGCGGCGGCGGTCGCTCACGTCCTCGACCCGCACGAAGAGTCCGCAGGTGATCATCTGGCTGATCCAGCGCAGCGCGGTGGACGGCGGCACGCAGGCCGCGATGCACAGCGAGGTCACCGACACGCGCTTGTTTTCGCCGCGCGCGGCGGTGAGATCGAGCAGCATGTCCCAGGCCGGATCGGAAAACAGGTCGGCCCCGAAATAGCGCGCACGCTGTTGCCGCTGGCGCAGGATCGAGCGGACCATCGGCGCATGAGGAAGCGCCGGCCGGGCAGAGCGAAGCAGCGCCGTCTCGCTTTCCGAAGATCCGGCCCAGGCAAGAGCCGGCGAGCGCAGCGCAGAATCTCCGCCCTGTTGGAGCCCTTCGAGCCGCTGGGCGATGGCCTCCACCTGCTGGGTCAGCCGCATCAGCGCGAAACGGTCCGCCTCGGCAAGTTCGCGCACGCCGTGGCTCGGCGAAAGCGCCCGAACCCGGCCAAGCGCAATGACGAAATCGGTCCGCCCCGCATCCACCAGCAATTGCGCGCCGGACTGGTCGATACAGCCGAACACGGAGTCCAGCGCCTCCATCGATGTCGAAACAATCAGTTGGGCGCCGGACTGGTGAACCCGCATGTCGAGCCGGGCGAGGACGGCCAGCGTCTGGGCATCGGCGACAGGGCAATCGAAGACAATCACTTCGCCCAGCGGATGCGCGTCACCGCCCACCAGTGCCGCAATGCCTTGCGCCGAGGTGACATGATAGCCGGCGTTGACCGCATCTTCGCGCAATTGTGCGAGCACATGCGGCCGATCAGCAAAGACCGCGAGGCTCAGCGCCGCGCCGGCATCATTGGCGGCAAAGGCCTGCTCAAGATGGGCTGGCGCACTATGCGCGAAGGGGGCCTGCGACATGGTTCCGACTCCTGCTCGATATGAACAGGAGTAGAACAAACGCAGGCCGTGTCAAGAATGTTCTTGCTCTGATCTCAATCCGCAAACGGATCGCGGACCAGGATCGTGTCCTCACGCTGCGGCGAAGTGCTGACCAGCGCCACCGGCGTTTCGATCAGTTCCTGCACGCGCTGGATGTACTTCACCGCCTGCGCCGGCAGGTCGGCCCATGACCGCGCGCCGGCCGTGGTGCCGCTCCAGCCGTCCATTTCCTCGTAGATCGGCTCGACATTGGCCTGATCGGCGGCGTGGCTGGGGAAGTAGTCGAGCACCTTTCCATTCAGGCGATAACCGGTGCAGATCTTCACCGTCTCCATCCCGTCCAGCACGTCAACCTTGGTCAGCGCGATGCCGGTGACGCCCGAGATCGCGCAGGACTGGCGCACCAGCACGGCATCGAACCAGCCACAACGACGCTTGCGCCCGGTGACCGTGCCGAATTCATGGCCGCGCTCACCCAGCCGCTGGCCAACGGCGTCTTCCAGCTCGGTCGGGAACGGCCCGGCGCCAACGCGCGTGGTATAGGCCTTGACGATGCCGAGCACGAAGCCGGTGGCGCTGGGGCCTAGGCCCGAGCCCGATGCCGCCGTGCCGCTCACCGTGTTTGACGAGGTGACAAACGGATAGGTGCCGTGATCGACATCGAGCAGCACGCCCTGCGCGCCTTCGAACAGGATGCGCGCGCCGGCCTTTTTCACCGTGTTCAGCCGCTTCCACACCGGTTCGGCGAACTGCAGCACGGACGGGGCAATTTCCTTGAGATCAGCGATCAGCTTTGCCCGGTCGACCGGCGGCTGGCCGAACCCGGCGCGCAGCGCATCGTGGTGCGCGCAAAGTCGGTCAAACTGCGATTCCAGATCGTCAAGATGCGCGAGATCGCACACGCGGATCGCCCGGCGGCCGACCTTGTCTTCATAGGCCGGGCCAATGCCGCGTCCAGTGGTGCCGATCTTGCCCGATCCCGCAGCGGTTTCGCGCAGGCCATCAAGGTCGCGGTGAATCGGCAGGATCAGCGGGCAGTTATCGGCAATGGCGAAGTTGCTGGTGTTGATCACCACGCCCTGCCCTTCGAGCTTCGCGATCTCGTCCCGCAGGTGCCACGGATCGAGCACCACGCCGTTGCCGATGATCGACAGCGTGCCGGTGACGATGCCCGATGGCAAAAGGCTGAGCTTGTAGACCTGATCGCCGACGACCAGCGTGTGCCCCGCATTGTGCCCGCCCTGAAAGCGCACCACGGCGTCGGCCCGGCTGGCCAGCCAGTCGACAATCTTGCCCTTGCCTTCATCGCCCCACTGGGCGCCGATGACGGTGACGTTGGCCATGGTTACAGTCCCTCACCTGCCAGAGAAATCCACAAGCGCCCTTCGACAGGACTCGGCGCGGGGGACGGACCAGTGCGGACCGGTGAAGGTCTTCGCAAACGGTGGCGCCTCTGGCCCAAGGCGGAGGGGGAGTCAAGGCCGCACGGCGATGCGCTGGGTGACAGAGGCATAGCGATTAATGGAACGCCACCGTTTCTTTATCTTGCACCCCGGCGCGAGTCACGATAGCCTTCGCCCATAAACGGGAGAGTTCGCCAATGACCGCCATCACCACCCTCACCCCAGTGTCCGAAATCGACCTTGCCCAGTTCCCCTGGGCAATCCCGACCGATCGTTATGTCAGCCCCGAAATCGCACAGCGCGAGCGCGAGGCGATCTGGATGAAGTGCTGGCAGATCGCCGGCCGGGCAGACGAACTGCCCAACCCCGGCGACTGGAAACGGCACGAAGTGCTCGACCAGTCGTTCGTCATCGTGCGCGGCAAGGATGGCAAGCTGCGCGGCTTCGTCAACGCCTGCCGCCACCGCGGCAACATCCTGTGCGACGCGGCCAAGGGCCACACGCCAAAGTTCACCTGCCCCTATCACTTGTGGACCTATGACCTTGACGGGTCGCTGTTCGCCGTCGCGCGCCCCGATCTAGTGGGGCCGATCGACAAGGCGGAACACGGCCTGATTGAAGTGCCGGTCGACACCGCCTTCGGCTTCATCTTCTTCAATCCAGATGCCGGGGCCGCGCCGCTGGCCGAGTACCTGACCGCCGAAGTTACCGAGCGGCTGGATGCCTACAAGCTGGGCGAAATGACCCCCGTCGGCCTCGACGTGCGCGAGGAGCTGGATTGCAACTGGAAGGTCGTCATCGACGCCTTCAGCGAAGGCTATCACATCATCGGCGTCCATCCCGAACTGCTCAAGGTGATCGACCTGCAGGCGGGCAATTCGCGCCACGGCATGTTCGGCGATCACGGCTGTGCGGTATCGCCGTTCGAGGTCAAGGACGCGGCCAATGCCAGCCTTGAAGAACAGGTCCAGGCGATCCGCGATCTGCCCTCCACCTTCCCCACGGTGGCGGAAGTCCTGCCACTGTTTGAATCCATGATCGCCGCGCGGCGCGATGGCGATGGCGCGCTGGTGCTGAGTGACGGCGAGACCGTGCGCACCATCCTGCAACAGGCGACCCGCCAGACGCTGACCGCCAAAGGCCTCGACGCTTCAACCCTTGTCGATGACCAGATGAGCGACAATCAGGGTTGGTTCCTGTTCCCAAACTTCTTCATGACCATCCGCGCCGGTGAGGCGACGACGATCATGGCCTGGCCGCATCCGTCGGGCGATCCGGGCAAGTGCGTCTGGCATGTTACCGCCTACATGTGGCTGCCCGAGGCCCTGCGCAGCCAATACCGCGTCCAGCCAGTAACGGTCACCGAACGCGGCACCTTCCCCTATTTCCTCGCGCTGCAGCAAGACTATGACCAGATGCCGCGCCAGCAGGCAGGCCTGCGGAATGAAGGGCTGACGCACCTGTCACTGGTGCGCGAGGAGCTTTCGGTAGCGCGGTTTCACCGGGTGTGGAACCGGTGGATGGGGGAGAAATAGTCTCCATCCGCCAGCCAGTCGGAACGTGATGTGCGTGTCCCCGGCGCGCGCGGATCAAACCATTTTCCTACACGCCCCCGATGTGCCAAACTCCCCGCCATGACCCAGCCACAAGGCGCTCCCCCTGAGCGCCGCCGCACCCATCCCCGCTTTTCCAAAGCCGCGCCGCCAGCGCGGCTTTTGTGTGTCTGGGGCATGTCCTTGGGAATATTCAGGGAACCGCTTTCGGAAGTGTTTCATCAACTTGCATTGCGCGCAACTGGGCTGCGGGTCATGATCACACCTCGCGACAATTCACGACTGGCTAATCTTGGCAGGCACATTACCCTGCGCGCCGAACGGAGAATGCCCATGCGAAACAAGCTGTTCCTTGCCCTTAGTGCTTGCGCCCTGCTCGCCACATCGCTGGCCCCATCGATCGCCGGGGCCGCACCCGGCGACCGGCTGCGCGAGCGGATAAAGGCGCGGATGGCCGAACGCATGCACACTAGCGATGCGCAGGTGCCCAAGCTGGCTCCGGACAAGACCTTCACTTACGGCTCCGATCCCCTGCAGACCGGCGACCTGTGGTTTCCCAAGAGCCATATCAACGATCATTCGGTGCCGCTGGTGATCTTTGTCCATGGCGGCGGATGGAAGCGCGGGAGCAAGGACAATGCCGCCAGCCGCTATGCCCCGGCGCATTTCACCGGCCTTGGCTATGCCTATGCCTCGATCGATTACCGGCTGGTGCCGGCCGCGCGGGTCGAGGATCAGGCGGAGGACGTCGCCCGCGCGGTCAAGGCGCTGATTGGCGATGCCAAGAAGCTCGGCATCGATACCTCGCGCATTGTCCTGACCGGGCACAGCGCCGGCGCACATCTGGTGGCGCTGGTTGGCACGGATGAGTCGTATCTGAAGAAAGCTGGGCTATCCTTTGCCGATATCGACGGGGTCATCCCCAACGATGGTGCCGCCTATGAAGTCTCCGCCCAGCTCGCACAGGCGGGCCGGATGATGAAGGCGACTTACGAGCAGGCCTTCGGCACCGATCCCGAGCGGCAGAAGGCACTTTCGCCGACGCACCATGCGGTGGCACCGAACGTCCCCGCCTTTCTGCTGCTCCACGTCCAGCGCGAGGATGGGGTGTCGCAGAACAAGGTGCTCGAAGCGGCGCTGAGGAACGGCGGCACAAGGGTTCAGCGCAATGAGTTTCCCGGCACGGGACTGCAGGGCCATGCCGAGATCAACCGCCGGCTGGGCGATCCGACCTATGCCGCGACCGGCGTGGTCGATGCTTGGCTGAAGGACCTGTTCGGGGGTTAGATGCGTGTGACGATCACTTCCTGCCGATTGAGCGCACAGGCCGCGTAATGCGTCAGGAAGGAGGTGTCGGCGGCATCGCGGCCAACGCCGATCTTGGCCATGTCAGCCCCGGTCGCCATGCCGGTGGCGTCGGCCATGTACCATGCTCCATCGAGGAATACCTCGGCGACGGCGTGGAAATCGGGTGGGGTCACGCCGGGGGCATAGCCGCTGACGAAGCGTGCAGGCACGCCGGCGGCGCGGGCGAGCGTGATCAGCATGTGCGCATAGTCGCGGCACACGCCTTGGCGCAGGACATAGCTTTCGAGCGCCCCGGTGTTCGATGTGCTGACGCCGGGAACATAGGAAAAGTGGGTGGCGATCCAGTCGCGCATCGCCTCCACCGCCGCCCCGCCTGCCAGCCCGGCGAATTCGCTTTCGACGATGTGCTCGAAATGGTCGGCCTGGCAATAGCGCGATGGCATGAGGTAATCGACTGTCTCGGCCGGCAACAGGTGAGTTGGCGTGGCGGCCAGTCCGGACAGGTCGGTAACCAGCCGCTGCACGGTAACTTCCGAACGATAGGACACGGTCAGCCGGTCCTCGACATCGAGCCAGATGCGGTCGCCGATGTCGTCGTGCCCGGGAATGCGCGCGAAATGCTGGACCGGGCTGATCGCGATATGCGCGCCATCGACGCGCTGCTCAGGGATCATCGCCGCCTCGATCTGGAGGAGGACGGCGGTTCGCGCTTCGAAAGTGTAATCGAGCTCGGTTTCGATGGCGAGCCGGACGGGTGCTGTCATTCCAGCCTAATGCGCGGGGAGGCGTTTGGCTGCAAGCGCGATGCGACGAGCATCGTTAAAGTGCGACCGCGTCCGTCCCGTCGAGCTGGTGGGTGCAGCCCAGCGCCTTGGCATCGCAGTCCGCGCAAAGCGCCGCGACCGTGCGCCAGCCGGCTTCGCGGAGCTTGCCAGCCGCAGCCGCATCGTGGCCGAGCGGCAGGAACAGCGTGTCGCGCGCCGCGCCGGTGTCGGTCAGCGTGTCGATCAGTTCATCCGGGTAAAGCGAGAAGCCGATCGCCGGCTCGCTTGGCGCGCCAGCCGCGCCAAGGATGGCATAAGTGCCGCCCCGGCCTATCGCGCCCGACAGCCCTTCGGCATAGAGCGTGAAGCCGAACCACGACTGGTATTCGAAGCCGTGGCGCTCGCTGGGATCGAGCGTCAGCCGAGCCATCGGGCCAACCCGCGCGGCGATTTCGCGCAGTGCGGCGATGCGGGATGAGAGCGCGCCACCGGCGTCGATCGCGGCCAGCCGCTCGATCGCGCTGTCAAACGGGCCGATCGCGGTGAGCAGCGGCAGGTAGGCCTCGCCGCCGGCAGCGACGAGCGCGCCGGCGTCCTTGGCATCCAGTTCACGACGCACGGCTTCAATCTTGTCGGCGGCAAGCGGGATTGCTTTCGCGGCAAGGGTATCGACGAGATCCGGAAGCGTGAAGTCGACCGAAATCCCGGTCGCCCCGGCGGCCTGCAACGCCGCGATGGCAACGGCGACAATCTCGCCAGCAGCAGCGACACTGTCCGACCCGATCAGTTCGGCCCCGATCTGCAACCGCTCGCGCGCCGGGTTCAGCCCGTCACCCTTGATGGTCAGGACATGCCCCTGATAGCATAGCCGCAGCGGCCGTGCGGCGCCAGCAAGCCCCGTCGCCGCCATGCGCCCGACCTGCACGGTAATGTCCGAGCGCAGCGCCAGTGTGCGCAGGCTCGCGGGATCGACGAAGCGGAACATGCGGCGCGGCTGGACGCCGGCCATGCGGCTGGCCATCGACTTCTCGAACTCGATGCTCGGTGGCTGGACGCGGTCGTAACCGTGGGTGTCCAGCACGTCGAGAACGCTACGGGTCAGCCGCGCGGCGCAGGCTGCGCTGGCGGGCAGGCGGTCTTCAAGACCTTCGGGAAGCAGGTCGCGATCAGTGTCCATGGCCGGGCCTTAGTCAATTCGACGTCCCGGCGAAAGCCGGGACGTCGAGAGCATCAGAACGCCAGACGCATGGCGCGCTTCACGCCCGGCAAGGCCTTGGCCTTTTCAAGCACATCGGCGGGCAGTGCAGAGTCGAGCGACAGCAGCAGGATCGCCTCCCCGCCCGTTTCGCGCCGGCCGAGGTGGAAGGTGCCAATATTGATGCCGTTCTCGCCAAGTAGCGTCCCGATGCGGCCGATGAACCCGGGAGCATCTTCATTCACGATGTACATCATGTGACCGGCAAGGTCGGCTTCGATGCCGATGCCAAAGATCTCGACGAGGCGCGGGCTGGCGTTGCCGAAAAGTGTGCCGGCGACCGAGCGTTCACCCGCATCGGTCTTCACCGAGACGCGGACCAGCGTGTGGTAATCGCCGGCCTTCTCGGTCTTGACCTCACGGACCTCGATGCCGCGTTCCTTGGCGAGGAACGGCGCGTTGACCATGTTCACCGTGTCCGACTGGGTACGCAGGAAACCGGCAAGGACTGCAGCGACGATCGGCTTGGCGTTCAGTTCAGCCGCAGCGCCTTCGGTGTGGATCGAGATGCGCGGGATCGTGCCGGTGGTGAGCTGGCCCATCAGGCTGCCGAGGTTTTCGGCAAGCGCCATGTAGGGCTTGAGCTTCGGCGCTTCCTCGGCGGAAAGGCTGGGCATGTTGAGCGCGTTGGTGACGCCGCCATTGACGAGATAGTCGGCCATCTGCTCGGCCACCTGCAGCGCAACATTGACCTGCGCCTCCGTGGTCGATGCACCAAGGTGCGGGGTGCAGATGAAGTTCGGAGTGCCGAACAGCGGCGATTCCTTGGCCGGTTCGGTCTGGAACACGTCAAGCGCAGCCCCGGCTACCTGCCCGCTGTCGAGCGCGTCCTTCAGTGCCGCTTCGTCGATCAGGCCGCCGCGTGCGCAATTGACGATGCGTACGCCCTTCTTGGTCTTGGCGAGGTTTTCGCGGCTCTGGATATTGCGCGTCTGGTCGGTCAGCGGCGTGTGCAGCGTGATGAAGTCGGCCTTGGCCAGCAGGGTATCGAGATCGGCCTTCTCCACGCCCATTTCGATCCCGCGTTCCTCGGTGAGGAAGGGATCGAAGGCGACAACCTTCATCTTGAGGCCGAGTGCGCGGGCAGCGACGATCGAACCAATGTTGCCCGCGCCGATCAGACCTAGCGTCTTGCCGGTGACTTCGACGCCCATGAAGCCGTTCTTCGGCCACAAGCCCGCCTGGGTCTGGGCATTGGCTTCGGGGATCTGGCGGGCCAGCGCGAAAATCATGGCGATGGCATGTTCGGCGGTCGTAATCGAGTTGCCGAACGGCGTGTTCATCACCACGACGCCCTGCGCCGAAGCGGCCGGGATATCGACATTGTCGACACCGATGCCGGCGCGGCCGATGACCTTGAGGTTCGGCGCGGCGTCAAGGATTTCCTTGGTCACGCGGGTCGATGAGCGGATGGCGAGGCCATCGTATTCGCCGATGCGAGCGATCAGTTGTTCGGGAGTTTCGCCAGTGATGACGTCCACGTCGCAGCCGCGTTCGGCAAAGATCTTCGCGGCGTTGGGGTCCATCTTGTCGGAAATGAGTACGCGGGGCTTGGTCATTTTCTTATCCTTGTGAGCCCCCGCGCAGGCGGGGGCCTCGTGCAATTGCAGAGCGGATCAGGAGGCATGAGGTCCCCGCCTTCGCGGGGACTCACGAACTAGTTCTTGAGCGAGGCGTAAGCCCAGTCGAGCCACGGCCCGAGTGCTTCGATATCGGCGGTGTCCACCGTCGCGCCGCACCAGATGCGCAGGCCGGCGGGGGCATCGCGGTATCCGGCTATGTCGAATGCCGCGCCTTCCTTCTCGAGCGCGCCGGCAAAGGCCTTGATGAAGTCCGCATCCGCGCCTTCGACCGACAGGCAGACCGAGGTCTTCGAGCGGATCGCTTCGTCAGCACACAGGTGGCTGAGCCAAGGCCGCGACTGGACGATGGCGTCGAGCGCGGCGGCATTGGCATCCGACCGCGCCTGCAGGCCCTTCAGAGCGCTTTGTCCATTGGCAAGACCCTTGGCCCATTCAAGCGCAAAGATCGCGTCTTCAACCGCCAGCATCGACGGCGTGTTGATCGTTTCACCCTTGAACACGCCCTCAGCGAGCTGGCCCTTGGAGACAAGGCGGAAAACCTTGGGCAGCGGCCATGCGGGAGTATAGCTCTCGAGCCGTTCGACCGCGCGGGGGCCGAGGATCAGCACGCCGTGGCCGCCCTCGCCGCCCAGAACCTTCTGCCAGCTGAACGTGGCGACATCGATCTTCGACCAATCGATGTCATAGGCAAAAACTGCGCTGGTCGCGTCGGCAAAGGTCAGGCCCTCGCGGTCCGCAGGGATCCAGTCGGCATTCGGCACGCGCACGCCGGATGTGGTGCCGTTCCAGGTGAACAGCACGTCGTCGGCGAAGTTCACCTGCGAAAGATCGGGGAGCTGGCCATAGTCAGCGCGGATCACCGTGGGATCGAGCTTGAGTTGCTTGGCCGCGTCGGTCACCCAGCCTTCGCCGAAGCTTTCCCAGGCCATCGTCGTCACGCCGCGCGCACCGAGCATGGTCCACATCGCCATTTCGAAAGCGCCGGTATCCGAACCGGGCACGATGCCGATGCGGTGCGTGTCGGGCAGCTGGAGCACTTCGCGCATCAGGTCGATGCAGTACTGCAGACGCGTCTTGCCGATCTTGGCGCGATGCGAGCGGCCAAGGCTTGTCGTGGCGAGTTTTTCGGGGGAATAGCCCGGCGGCTTGGCGCAGGGACCGGAAGAGAAGTAGGGACGCTCCGGAAGCGCCGGCTTGGTATCAGTCATGTAGTCTCTCCTTACAGAGAGCACGCGCGGCGTTGGGACCGCGTGGCCCGGCGCCGCTCCTAGTGCTGCGCTGCAACGAGTCAAGCGCATTATCCCCCGGCTCGATCCGCGTCGCAGCACGGAAACTCGGCGTTAACCATTTTCCGCGTAATTTTGCCCAATGCGCCGGATAGTCATCCTGCTGCCGATAGTGGCCCTGCTCAGCGCCTGCGGAGGCATGATCCCCGGCGGCCGCGCACCGCAGAAACAGACGGTCCAGCGTTCGACTCAGGTCTTCACCCCCAGCCCCGAAGCACAGCAGTGCTACAACGGACTCGGCCTTGCGAAAGCGAGCTTCACTCCGCTGCCCGACCAGTATTACGGCGCGGGCTGTTCGGCGGTGAGTTCGGTCCGGCTTTCCGGCCTGAGCAGCGACGATTCCCGCTTCGGTGTGACCAATCTGGGCGCCGTCACCTGCCCGCTGGCACAGACCTTCGCCAACTGGGCGCGATTCGGTGTGGATCGCGCGGCGCGGCAAATCCTCGGTTCCCCGCTCGCCCGGATCGAGACGATGGGCAGCTATTCCTGCCGCACCATTGCCGGGCGCGACAAGCTGTCCGCCCATGCCACGGCCAATGCCATCGACGTGTCCGCCTTCGTCCTTGCCGATGGCCGGCGCATTTCGGTGACCGGCCAATGGAGCGGCGGTACCGCGCAAGAACGCCAGTTCCTGCAAGTGATCCACGCCAGCGCCTGCAAGCGATTTGGCACCGTACTCGGCCCGGCCTACAACGCGGCGCACAGCGACCATTTCCACGTCGAGGTCAGCGCGCGGAGCTTCTGCCGCTAGCCCTCCAACCACAGTTGCAATCCGCGCAAGTTGATGAAGTACATGCGAAGCGCAGCTTGTTTACGCGCGCATGAGCGAGATCCGGAGGCACGAAAGCCGCGCACTGGGCGCGGCTTTCGGGAAAAGCGAAACGGATCGCGGCCGGGCTCGCGGCACCAGCCTTTGGCGTAATGTCATGGGCGCCACTGTGGCAGATGCGGACCATGTAGGAAAACGGTTGGTGGGGCCAGAGCGACAATTTCGCGCGGAATTTTCCGCGCTATAGTCCCCGGATTGCGGCCCAAAGCAGCGCGCGCGAATAGATGCGGTGGAACCAGCCCAGCGCGGCGAAAGTCATTTGCCCCATCGTCCGGCGGGCTCCGGTCTGTCCGGTCAACACCACGGCGGACCCGAACCACAGCCGGGTGCCACCGTGCTCCAATGGCTCGGCCATCAGCCACGAACGCGTAGCCTGTTGGAAATCGCAGAGCAGAACTTCGTTGGTGGTGCGCGCCTCGACAGTCCACGCAGCGAAATGGTCGGTTTGCCCTGCTGCAAGCGCGCGGATGTCCTGCGCGCTCGATCGCTTGCCAAGAAGCGCCATCAGCAGGAACCGCTCGGGCCGGAAGCAGGCGCTGGAATAGAACGCCTCGACAAAGCGGGAAAAGGCCACCTGACCCGGCACTTCGGCGATGAAGCAATCGGTATAATTGCCCGCCCGGCCATAAGCCGCGAGCAGCGATTTTTCCGGAACTTGCCCCCTGCGGATCGCCAAGCCTAATCCGCCCAATCGAGCTGGCGCAGGACTTCGGCAATCGCCTCGGGATCGAGCGCGAAGCCCATGTGGGCGCAGCGCAGTGCCACGGCGCGGTCGCGTTCACCGGGGCGGCCGCAGGAGGCGCGCGGGCTTACGACGCCGTCGCGCGGGCTCCACAAGGCGATGGTCGGCACCGGCGGCTTTTCGGACACATTGTGCCCGATCGGTGCTTCATCGACGCGGTGGCCGGTGATCATCTGGTAAGCGCGCCAGGCATTGTTGGCGCGGCGATCGCCCGAGAACGGCGTGCCCATGGTGATCACGCAGCTGACCGATTGCGGTACGATCTTGGCCGCTTCGCGCGCGAACAGACCGCCAAGGCTCCAGCCGACCAGCGCGACTGGCGCGGCTTCGCTGGCGGCAAGGTCCTCGATCCGGGCGACCAGCGCGGCGAAGTTGGCTTCGGTCGGGCCAAGGTTGAAGCCCTGCCCCCAGTCATGCGGGCGGTGGCCCGCATCTTTCAGGGCGCGCGACAGACGGCGCATCCGCAGGGTATGCGATCCAAAACCGGGCAGCACAACCACGGGCTGCGGGCGCAGGGCCGGCGGCGATTTGGCGAGGGGGCGTGTGGCCAGCGCGATCGATGCGGCCTCTCCCCACAGCAAGTGGCGGGCCGGGCCATGGACGCCTTCAGGGCCGGGTTCGCGGGCAAGCGCGGCGCGGCGGCGAAACTCGACGCTGCGCGAAAATGCCTCGTCTCGCAATCGGGTCAATGCGTTCATGGTTCCGATATGGCGAGCGCAAGACGAACATGCAATGAACGAAAGCGATGTTTCCTTCAGGCGACCATGCGCAGATCGTCGCAGACCGGGCGGTGCTGGTGAGCAAGATGTTCGACCACCGGGCCGTAAAGTGGTCGGGAAAATGCCACGCCGATCTTCGGCCCCTTGATCCAGCGGATAGTTCCGCAAACCGATTCCAGACCTTGCGGCCGCAGGATCACGCTGTCGCCGCAGGACACTTGCATTCCCCAGCATTCGAGCCGGCAGCCATGTTCGCTGAGATCGGTCACCAGAACCGGTTCACCCGGTCCGCCAGGCAGTCGCAACCGCGCCGGCATGGCAACGTCAATCCGCCGGCTGCGCCGCAGGTAGGCAAGGTTATGTGCCACGACCGTTCTCCACTCCATCCACGCCAAGCAGGACGGCGGAAGCGGCGGCGGCTTAAGGGTGGATGTCCGGGCGACCCACCCTGGATGGGCCTTCCTTGCCCGTCGTCCCCGCTGTGTCGGCGCTGTCTTCGCCCCGATATCCAGCGCTCGCTTTCAGCCGTTCGATCTGGCGCCGGGCGGCTTCGGCGAGCGAGCCGCCGTGTGGGTTGTTGGCGATCGGGCCCAGATGGAGCAGCGCCTCGTCGCGCCGACCGTCGCGGACAAGCTGCATCGCCAAGGTCATCCGGAGGCCGAAATCGAACGGCGCAACCACGGTGGCGCGCTGCAGTGCCTCGACCGCGTTCACGGTAGGCTTGCGGCCCTGTTTGACAAAACTCAGGTAGAAATTGAGCAGCGGCAGCGGGTGGTCATTCTCGATCGCATTGAGCGCAAGGAAAGTTTCGCGCGCCTTTCGGAAGCCCGCACTATCGCCCGACCGTTCAGCCATTCGCATCTGGGCATAGCCCTTCTGCAGATAGGCATTGGCCTGTCCGGGATCCGCCTTGATCGCCACATCGGCAGCAGCCATCGCCTCGGCATCGTTGCCGGCGTCGAACTCTGCTTCGGCCAGCGCCGCCTCCACCGCAGCTTCATCCGGGAAACGCGCGGCGATGGCCCGGGCGTCCTTGAGCACCAGTGGCGCCGAATCGCCATCGACCCCGACTTGCGAGCGCACGCGGACCGGCAGCGCCGCCACTTCGCCCGGCCGCAACGGGCGCAGGGTGACCTTGGGCGCGCTCAGCATTGCAGGAGCCAGCTTGAGGTAAGTGAACTTGTTCTTGCGCAGGTAAGCGTCGATTTCCTTGTCGAGCACGGTGAGATCGCCAAAGGCCGCGACGCCTGCCTCGGGCGAGCTTTTCCCAGCAGCGACCGCCTTGTGATAGGCGGTAAGCTGGCCCTTCCGCTTTTCAGCAAAGGTCAGGTAGTGATAAAGCAGCCACGCGCGACCATAGAATGCATCGTATTCCTTGCTCTTGCCCCGGCGCTTTTCATAATGGTCGGGATCGAGCAGATCGGTCACCGTCACATCGCGCGCCTGCATCAGTTCATAACCACGGTGTTGCGCCGCGCGGCCCAGCGATACCGAACCGTCACCGCCGAACGCTGCCGAGGCAAAGAATTCCGCCGCGCCTTCCGATGACCAGCGCGGAGCTGCAACGCCGCTGCTCGAAATCAGGAAGTGGTGAGCATATTCGTGCAGCAGCACGATCATCGAAAAATTCGGATCACCGCCGCTCTGCGCGCTTTCGACCGAAGGGACCACGGCAAGCGAGCCGCCCGCCCGCGCCTTGTAGAAACCGGAAACGAACTTGCTGCCACCGCCGTAAAGTTTGCGCACGGCATCTTCGTTGCCGACAATGAATACCGTCACCCGGTTCGACGGACTGGGCAGCGACACCTGCACACCGGTAACCAGCGCCATGGCCGAATGATAGCGTTCAAGCTGTTCTGAAAAGCGGCGCAGGTTGGATTCGCTTGTATTGCCGTAAATGACGAAGTGGTCGCTTTGCGCTTCCTGCCACGCGGCCTGCGCCGAAGTTGGCATAGTCGTCGTTGCCATGGCCGCCAATGCCACCGCCGCCAAGAATCGCCGCACCATGTCTGCCCCCATCATCGTGTCGGGCAAGGCTACTATGTGGTTGAGCGAATTGCCAGAACCGGTTTCGTCAGGCTGCTTTCAGGCTGCGCACCAGCCGTCCGGCCAGGCCGCGCAGCCGCTGTACCGGCGAAGGCGCGGCTTCTTCCACCCCGCCCGGCCAGATCACATGGCGGCTTGATACCGAGACCTGGATCATGTTGCGCGGGCGCTTGCAACCGGTCACCGCCTCGACCGAATGCCACGAACGTTCCGAGCAAGGGAACAGCACCGCCCGGTTGGGCCGCGGCGTGACGCGGGCCACCGGGGTGCCGTCCTTATCGTGCAGGACAAGATCGCCTCCCGAATAGCTGTCCGGCCCCGGCTCCTCGAAATAGATCAGCATCGTCGCCAGGCGGCGGCGATGGTCAAGGTGCGCACTGCGGGCATAGGCATCCTTGCCCTGCATGAAATCGAACCGCACGAAGAGGTCCTCAGGCGCGAAGCCTTTGGCCGGGATCGCCGTCATTTCCTTTTCGCGCCGGTCCTCGATGGCATCGACATGGCGCAGGCTCTCCCGCGCCGCCGTGCAGGACTGGTCGATCTCATCCGCGAACAGGTCGGCAATCTGCGCGATAAATCCGGGGCTGTTGCATTCGTCGAACAGTGCTTGCCAATCGGGGCTGGCCGCCATCACCGCGTCAAAGCCGGGATCGCCGCGGTGGATGGTGTGCCCGGTCGGGCCGCTGGCCGGCGGACATGGCGGATAGCTCGCCTCCAGCCGGGCATAGGTCTCCGCCGGCAGAACGCTATCAATCACGCAATGAGGAAACGGGGCCGCAGTGGGCCGCACGCCAGAAAATTTCAGCATCATCGCCTCGGGTCGCAATCGGGACAGCGCCCCTGATGCTGGCAGAGCGTCGCTCTGTCTAGTTACTTCTACCTATTGGCTCTGGACCCGCTTTCGCGATTGGGGCGGGATGTGTAGATGCGGGGACGATGCCGAGCCGGGACCCTTTGCCGACGTGCGCGATGCTGTGGATCGGCCCGGGCCTGTCCGCGCTCGAACGCGCGTGCATGCGCTCGGTCATGGCCCAGGGGCATCACCTGGTGCTCTACACTTATGACGAGGTCGCGGGGGTTCCCGAAGGCATAGAGCAGCGCGACGCCACCGAAATCCTGCCGCGATCGGCGATCGTCCGCCACAAGAGCGGCAGCGTGGCGCTGTTTTCCGACCATTTCCGCTTCGAATTGCAGCGCCGGGGCCTCGGCCTGTGGCTCGATGCCGATACCTACCTGCTCGCCCCGCTCGATTATCCGCACGGTGCCCACGTGTTCGGCTGGAACGAACCGGATTGGCTGGGGGCCGGCGTGCTGCAATTGCCGGAGGACAGCCTGATTGTGGCCGAAGTGCTCAGCCTGTTCGAGCGGCCATATGTGCCCCGCTGGCTGCGCTGGCAGGACCGGCTGCGCAGTCATGCCAAGGCGGTGTTGGCCGGCGGCGTGACACTGGGCGACCTGCCATGGGGCGTCGCCGGTCCGATCGCGCTGACGGGGCTCGCCCGCAAGCACGGCGTGATCGGCGAAGCGCAGCCCCGTGCCACCTTCTACCCGTTTGACTATGCGGAAGGAGCCTGGATCTTCGATCCCGCGCGCTCGCTGGAGGAATGGATCACGCCGCAGACCCGCGCGATTCACCTGTACAATCATATGATCGCCCCCCGCAAAGCCGAGGCCGCCGCCCCCGGCAGCTTCATGGCGCGCCTGCAGGCCGAGGGCGCATGAGCGCGCCTGCATTTGGCCTGCTGTCCTATCCCGGCATCGCCAATCTGGGTGATCCGATGCAGTCGCTCGCCGCCCGCCGCTTCCTGCCGCGCGTCGATGCGCTGGTTGAACGCGAGCGGATTTCGCAGCCGCCGCCGGGCGGGCATGAACGCCTGCGCGTGATCCTCAACGGCTGGTTCATGCACGATGCCAATTACTGGCCGCCGCACCCCTTGATCGAGCCGCTGCCGCTGGCGATGCACTTCGTCGAGCCCGGCCGCAGCCGCCTGCGCCGCTGGGCAAAGTCGCCGCTCGAACGGATGATGACGGGCGCCGGCGCGGACTGGCTGCGCCAGTGGGGGCCCATCGGCGCGCGCGACCTGTTCACCGCCGAGCAACTCGAAGCGCGCGGCATCCCGGCGTGGCATTCGGGCTGCCTGACGCTCACCCTGCCTCGCCCCGAAGGCGCGCCCGCGCATGGCCGCATCGTTGCCTGCGATCTGCCCGCCAGAGCGCTTGAAGCCTTGCGCCGCGCCAGCCCTCACCCGGTCGAGGCGGTGACTCACGAAGGGGGCGAAGGCCTGTCCGTCGACGCGCAAATGGCCGCCGCGCAGGGCCTGCTCGAGCGCTATGCTGGCGCGGCCTGCGTCGTCACCACGCGCATCCACGCCGCCATGCCCTGCCTTGCCATCGGCACGCCCGTGTTGCTGCTGGTGCCGGGGAGCGCCGGACGCCGCGTGCGCGACCAGCTCGGCCTGATGCACCACTGCGACGAGGGCGACTTCGTGGCCGGCCGCTGCGACTACGATCTGCGCGATCCCCCGCCCAATCCGCAAGCCCACCTGAAACTCGCCGCTGAACTGGAACTGCGCGCCCGCGCCTTCGTCAGCCGCTAGGCGCTGCCCGCGCATAGTCGAGACGCCGCCACCGCAGTTGCGTGCCATGCAAGTTGATGAAACACACCCGAAAGCCCTCGCACGCGCGCGACGGAGCGAAGCCCGGATACACGAAAGCCGCGCTGGGGGCGCGGCTTTCGCGAAGATCAGAGCGGATCGCGTCCGGGCTGGAGGCGCCGGCCTTGGGGGCGAGGTCATGGCGCGGAGTTTGGCAGGTTTGGGGGATGTAGGACAGGGGTTTGGGTGTGAGAGGCCAGATGGACTTTGAGCCGATTATCGGGAACAAGTTCAGGCGCAGCACATTCTCAGCGGAATTTTTGATATGATGATAAGACGCTATTATCTCGTCATCTTTCTAATTGGACTCATCTTAGCTGTTGCTCCGTCAAACATTTATGCCAACAATGCAAAACAGGCCAGCGCCTCCGCGGAAGCGCCAACGTATTCGACTGACATTTTGGATGAACAAACCAGAATTGACCAAGCGAAGGAGTATCAGGCGCCATGTGCAAGAGACGAAATAAACTATCAGTCCGATCTTTGCGCGCAATGGCAGGCCGCAGCTGCTGCTAGAGATGCAGCAGACTGGGCATTCTGGTCGCTTGGTGTAGCCCTAGTCGGTTCGATTGGAATAGTTATAGCACTCGGACTTACGATGCAGTCCAATCGCATCGCACGTGACACCGCTAGGCGCCAACTTCGAGCTTATGTGTTGCCGACAGAGATTCAGCATTCTGGCTTCGAAGTGGGCAAGATTGGCAAGGTGCAATTAAGCCTCTCCAATGCCGGGCAAACGCCAGCATATAATGTAATGTCCTACGTCCAAGTTGATCTTTACCCATCGGACGTTGACGAGTCTTTCCTCGTGCCAAAATTTCCGGATGAGCTTTCCGAATCCCCGATTGGACCAGGGCATGGATTCGGCGGGCAAAATGAAATGCCCAGAGTCTTGGACGCACGGCTATGGGATGCATACGTTGCCGGAAAGGCACATTTTGTCGCATTTGGAATGACGAGCTACCGAGATATTTTCGGCATTCAGCAAAATACGCAATTCCGATTTAGGGCACGTTATTTAGACGGGACTGTCATTCGATTTGTAGTCGCTCCTAAGGGCAATTCCGCCAGCTAATGCAGCGAAAATGATGACAATGGCCCTTCCAGTTCTTGGCTAGCTCGGGAACACACGTGCGCCTAGGACTTGATGGTGGAAACGAGCTTCGAACTAATCCCATTGCAGAACAAACCGCAAACCTCCATATCCCCAACATGGCCGAAATCGTCATCCGCCGTGGGCTGGAAGAGCCTGACACGTCCGGCTCCTTTGTGCCGCACAAGCCCGCGCGTCCGGAAAAGGCGGAGGGCGGGCGGCCGTTCCGCATCGTCTCGGAATACCAGCCGGCGGGCGATCAGCCGACCGCGATTGCCACGCTTGTCGAAGGCATTACCGATGGCGAGGCGACGCAGGTGCTGCTGGGCGTTACCGGCTCTGGCAAGACCTTCACCATGGCGCAGGTCATTGAGGCGACGCAGCGTCCGGCGCTGATCCTGGCGCCCAACAAGATCCTTGCCGCGCAGCTTTATGGCGAGATGAAGAGCTTTTTCCCGGACAACGCGGTCGAATATTTCGTCTCCTATTACGACTATTACCAGCCCGAGGCCTATGTCGCCCGGTCGGACACCTACATCGAGAAGGAAAGCTCGGTGAACGAGGCGATTGACCGGATGCGCCATTCGGCCACCCGTGCGCTGCTGGAACGCGATGACGTGATCATCGTCGCCTCGGTCAGCTGCATTTACGGCATCGGCTCGGTCGAAACCTATTCGGCGATGATCTTTGACCTGAAAAAGGGCGGGACCGAGGATCAGCGCGAACTCATCCGCAAGCTGGTCGCGATGCAATACAAGCGCAATGACACCGCCTTTGCCCGCGGCAATTTCCGCGTGCGCGGCGACAACCTCGAAGTCTTCCCCAGCCACCTTGAGGATATCGCCTGGCGGATCAGCTTCTTCGGTGACGACATCGAGGAGATAGCCGAGTTCGACCCGCTGACCGGCAAGAAGGGCGCGACCCTGAACACGGTGCGGATCTACGCCAATTCGCACTATGTCACGCCCGGCCCGACGATGAAGCAGGCCGCCTCGGCCATCCGTTTCGAGCTGGAGGAACGGCTCAAGGAGCTGGAAGCCGAGGGCAAGCTACTCGAACACCAACGGCTGGAACAGCGGACCAATTTCGATCTGGAGATGATCGCAGCCACCGGATCCTGCGCCGGGATCGAGAATTACAGCCGCTTCCTCACCGGCCGCCTGCCGGGCGAACCGCCGCCGACGCTGTTCGAATATCTGCCCGACAATGCGCTGCTGTTCGTCGACGAAAGCCACCAGACCGTGCCGCAGATCGGCGCGATGTCCAAGGGCGACCACCGGCGCAAGATCACGCTGGCCGAATATGGCTTTCGCCTGCCCAGCTGCATCGACAACCGCCCGCTGCGCTTCAACGAATGGGACGCGATGCGGCCGCAGACCGTGGCCGTCTCCGCCACGCCGGGCTCGTGGGAAATGGAGCAATCGGGCGGTGTCTTTGCCGAACAGGTGATCCGCCCGACCGGCCTGATTGACCCGCCGGTGTTCATCCGCCCGGTCGAGGATCAGGTGCAGGACTGCATCGAGGAATGCCGCAAGGTGGCGCAGGCCGGCTATCGCACGCTCGTCACCACGCTGACCAAGCGCATGGCCGAGGACCTTACCGAATTCATGCACGAGGCGGGGCTGCGCGTGCGTTACATGCACTCCGACGTCGAGACGCTGGAACGCATCGAACTGATCCGCGACCTGCGGCTGGGCGTCTATGACGTGCTGGTCGGCATCAACCTGCTGCGCGAAGGGCTCGACATTCCCGAATGCGGGCTGGTGGCGATCCTCGATGCCGACAAGGAGGGCTTCCTGCGCTCCGAGACCAGCCTGATCCAGACCATCGGCCGCGCCGCGCGCAATGTCGATGGGCGGGTGATCCTCTACGCCGACCGCATCACCGGCTCGATGGAACGCGCGATGGCGGAAACCGACCGCCGCCGCGAAAAGCAGCACGCCTACAACATTGAACACGGCATCACGCCCGAAAGCATCAAGCGCGACATCCACAACATCGTCGCCGACACCGCAAGCCGCGACGGCGTGCTGGTGGATATCGAGGATGACGGGATCAACAACCTCGTCGGCCACAACCTGCGCGGCTATATCGAGGACCTCGAAAAGCGCATGCGCGCTGCCGCGGCGGACCTCGAGTTCGAAGAAGCCGGCCGCTTGCGCGACGAAATCCGCCGGCTGGAATCGACCGAGCTCGGCATTCCCGATGGCGAGCGCAAGGCGCCGATTGTGGGGCGCAGCAATGAAGGCAAGCCAGGGACGCGCAAGACCCGTTACGGCAAGAGCCAGAAGAAGTGGGGACGGTGATCCTTTCCCGCCGCGCTGCATTGGCGGCAGGCGGGGCCTTGACGCTCGCCGCGCGCCTGCCCGCCGCGCCGCGAACCACGGTGAAGGTGCGGACCGGGCTGGACCGGGTGCTCGCCGATCCCACTCCGCTCATGGCCAAACGCATCGGACTGCTCACGCACGATGCCGCGCTTAGTGCGAATGGACAGCGCGGGGTGGATGCGCTGGCGGCGCTGCCGAGGGTGAACCTCACCGCCTTGTTCGCGCCCGAACACGGGCTGGCCGGAACGGCGGCAGCCGGTGAACATGTCGGCGATGCGCGGGATGGCAAGACGGGCGTGCCAATCTACAGCCTCTATGGCGCACGGCCCGCGCCCGAACCGGCGCAACTGGCGGGGCTCGACCTGTTGGTGATCGATCTGCAGGACGTTGGCCTGCGCTGCTACACCTACGCCGGCACCGCGCTCAAGGCGATGGAGGTGGCGGCCGCGGTCAAGCTGCCGGTGCTGCTGCTCGACCGGCCCAATCCACTGGGCGGGCTGGTGATCGAGGGCACCGCGCTGGAGGATCAGTGGCTCGGCAAGACGCCCGTTACCGCGCTGCCGACGCTCTATCGCCACGGTCTGACGCTCGGCGAGATCACGCGCTATCTCACGCTCGGCGGCTTTGGATGGAACATTGCGGTTTCCCCGATGGATGGCTGGACACGGGGCATGGGAACCGAAGTGTTCGGCCCCGGCGGGCTGCCCTTTACCCCGCCATCGCCCAACCTGCGCAGCCCGGCGGCGATCCTTGCCTACGCGGCGAGCGTGCTGGTGGAGGGCACCAATGTGTCCGAAGGGCGCGGCACGGATGCTCCCTTCGAACTGATCGGCGCGCCGTGGATCGATGGCCCGGCACTAACCAGAGCGCTGGCCAAGGCGCTGGGGCGGCAGAAATTGTGGGGCGTCAGGTTTGCACCCGCGCGGTTTACGCCTGCAAGTTCAAAGCACGCAGGCCTATCATGTGGCGGCGTGCGACTGACAGTCACCGATGAACGTCGCTACCGCGCGTTCGATACCGGAGTGGCACTCGTATGCGCGCTGCGCCAGCATGCCTCCGAACGCTTTGCCTTCCTTCCGGGCAACCCGCCGTTCTTCGACCTTCTCGCCGGACGCGGACTGGTGCGCCAGTCGATCGCCAGCGGCTGCGCTGAACGCGCCGTAGCCGAGGCCTGCGAGCGCGACCGGCGGCGCGGCATCGAATGGCAGACATCGGGCCGAATTTACACTTCTTGACACGGACTTGTGGCAAAGTGCCGCAATGCCGTTGCAACGCCGCGCGCCATGCGGGATGAGCCGCGCACGATGTTGATGTCCCGCCTGCCGCTTATCCTGATCCTGACGCTCGCCGCCTGTTCGCGGGGCGAGGATGCCGAAACACCCGAACAAGCGAAGCGGCTGGTCCTGCCATCGCAGCCGGCCCCCTTGCGCGAGCCGCCCAAGCAGCCCGAGGGTACGGTGTGGACGGCGCTCGGCAATGGCGCGGCGGCCTTCGGCGTGCCCGGGCAGGCGCCGCTGCTGACCTTGGCCTGCGAGAGGCGCGGCACGCTGGATGCTGCGCTTCGTTTCACCCGCACCACGCGCGCCGACGAAGGCGCCAAGGCGCTGTTCGCGCTGGAGGGCAACGGACACGTCGCGCGGGTCAAGGTCGATGTCGTGAAGTCCGGCGATCCGGGCGAATGGCAGGGCACGGTCAGCGCCTTTGATGAGCGCATCGAAGCCATTCGCGGGTCTTACGGCGTTGCTGCAACGCTGCCCGGCGGCGGCACCCTGCGCTGGGGCGGGACCGGCATTCCGGGAGCCGTGCTCACCGATTGCCGCGCCGGCCTGACTCCACCCAAGGCGGCACCGAGCGCTGCGGCCAGCGAGTCTGCCGAACCGGCGGACGAAGGCTGAGCCTTTGAAATCTGTGGCTAGGCCGAAAGCCTGCCGAACTGCGATTCGAAGGCCGAGACATCACCGGCGGCGAGGTATTTCGCCTGCTCCACCCAGTTGTCCTTGGCCGGACGCCCGGCGAACGGCCCGAGCTTGCTGTCGAGCACGGCAAGATCGGCCTCGGTCATCGCCGCGATCTGCGCGAAAGTCGTGATGCCGAGCGTCGGCAGCAGGGCCTGAAGTTTCGGCCCCAGCCCCTTGATCCGCGCAAGGTCATCGCCCGCGGGCGCCGCTGCCGCCATCGGCGGCGGAGCAGCGGGCGGCGGCGGGGCGACGGGTTCATAGTCAGGTTCGGGGGCGGGTGTGATCTCCGGTGCCGGCGCGGGCGCTGGCTCAACTTCGGGCGTGGGTTCGGTAATTGGCGGGGACACGGGCGAGGCCGGTTCGATCTCCGGCTGGGTCGCGGCCTGCACTTCCTCAACCTGATCCTGCGCGGCCACGGCCACGACTTCAGCAACGCCGCCGAGCACTCCGCCTGCCGGCGACGGGATCACCTGAGGAATCGCCGCAGCCGGAGCCGCATCGATCAGCGCCTGGTTGCGCCGCGCCGGCGCGGCGCCTTCATCGAGCACATCGGGCTTGTATTCGCGCTTGGCCGGCTTGCTGCCGCGCGCCAGCAGCCACCATGCGACCAGCAGCACGGCGAGCGCGACCACGCCCAGCACCAGCCAGTTCGCTTGAATTGTTTCCATCATGGCAAAAATCCCTTCGGGTTCATGGCCAATGACTAGGACAATCGCGCGCGAGTTGAAAGTCTAACGAGAGCCGCTTAGTCCGTCCGCGATGCCGACCAGCTTGATGAATTCCTGCCGATAGAAATCGGTCGGACTGCCCGCAAGTTCACTCACCTGCCCCATGGAAAATCCGGCGAGCAGCGGATCGCCGCGCAGCTTCTGGCCAAAGGCGGCGACGGCTGCGGCAAAGCGGAAATCGGGCGAAGGCGCGCGCCGGTTCCACATCGCCATCGCCGGCACCGGCTGTTCGATCAGCCGCGATGTCGTGCCATCGGGCAGCTTGTAGCGCAGCTTGACGAAGGCCATTTCGCCCGAGCGCGCCACCATTGCCGGCGGCTTGTCATCGGGCAGCGCGTCATAACGGCGCGCGTCGGTCCAGCCCTTGAAGCCGGCGGGGACCACTTCATAGATCGCCGTGACCTGATGGCCTGAGCCAATATCGCCAGCGTCGACCTTGTCGTTGTTGAAATCCTCTTCGCGCAGCGCGCGATTTTCATAGCCGACCAGCCAGTACTGGCTGATCTGCGCCGGGTTGAATTCAACCTGGATCTTCACGTCCTTGGCGATGGTGAAGAGGGTCGATCCCATCTCCTCGCCCAAGACCTTTTTCGCCTCAAGCGCGCTATCGATATAGGCGTAGTTGCCGTTGCCGTGATCGGCCACCCGCTCCATCAGGCCTTCGTTGTAATTGCCCGTGCCGAAGCCCAGTGTGGTCAGCGTAATGCCGGAATCGCGCTCCTTCTCGACCATGTCGATCAGCGTCCTGGTATCAGACACGCCCACATTGAAATCGCCATCGGTGGCGAGCAGGATGCGGTTGACGCCGCCGGCGATGAAGTTGTCGCGGGCGATCTGGTAGGCCAGCTTCAGCCCCGCCCCGCCCGCTGTCGATCCCCCGGCGCTCAGCCGATCGAGCGCGGCGCGGATCTTGGCATCATCGTTGGTCGGTTCGAGCACAAGGCCCGCCGCGCCCGCATAGACCACGATCGAGACCTTGTCCTGCGGGCGCAATTCGCGCGACAGGCCGGCGAGCGCGGTCTTCACCAGCGGCAGCTTGTCGGGCGAATTCATTGATCCCGAGACATCGACGAGGAACACCAGATTGGCCGCCGGACGGCTGGCGCGCGGCAGGTCATAGCCGCGCAGGCCGATGCGCAGCAGCCGCGTATCCGGGTTCCACGGCGTGACCATGGCATCGGTCGTCACCGAAAAGGGCGCGGCCTTGCTGGCCGGCAGCGGGTAATCATAGCGGAAATAATTGATCAGCTCCTCGGTCCGCACGGCGTCCTTGGGCGGCGTCTGTCCGGCGGAGAGGAAACGGCGCGTGTTGGCATAGGCGCCGGTATCGACATCGACCGAAAAGGTGGAAACCGGATCGGTCCGCGTGTGCTTGATCGGGCTGATGTCCTTGCCATCGTACTTTTCGCGGCCTGGATCGCTGGCGACCATCACCGGCGGCACGTAGCCGTAGCGCGCATCAGGCCGCGCCATCTTTGCCGATGGCTTATACATATTGAATGCGTCCTGCGCGCCCACAGCTGACGGCACAGGCGGCGGTGGTGGGGGAGGGGGAGGAGGTGGTGCTGGTGGCGGTGGCGCCTGCTCTGCAGAATTGCCGCGAACGGCAACCGAGTCCGCCGCGCAGCCTGAAAGCACGCCGACAAGCATCCCGGCAAGAGCACATGTCGTGGCAAGCGATGCTAGATTACGCATGGCAAAGTCCCCTTCCTTCACAACCCGCTGTAAAGGAGCGACTCAGCGCGTGAACGCTTTCTGAACATCAAAAGGCCGCCAGCCAGACGCTAGCAAGTGTTTCAACCGCCAACGTTTTTGCGGAACAGCACCCGGTCCTCGGGGCCGAAACCCTTGTGCCAGATCACCCAGCCATAGACCCCCAGAATCATCGGAATGCCGATCAGCAGCTCCGCCCATTCGGGCAGGAACCGCGTCGCCGCCGCACCGACTGCCATTGCCGGGATCGCGGCGACGACCAGCGACCAGCGCCAGTTGTTGACCGGCTGGCCCAGGATGCGGCCCAGTACCAGCGACTTGGCGATCGAGGTGAAGGCCAGCGCCAGCATCAGCCCGCCGGCAGCAGCGGCGGCGGCATATTTGTCATTGAAGCCGAGATGCTTGACCAGCAGGATGCCGCCCACCGTGAACCCCACTTGCAGCACGATGGTGCCCACCGAGATTACGAGGTTGCGCATCCGTGCGAGGTAGATCAGCGCCGCCTCGCTCACAACAGCCGTGGCGGCCACAACCTCTGCCAGCAGCAACAGGTTGAGCGCGCCGTTGCCGCCGACGAATTCCGGCCCGATCAGGCCCATCACGCCGGCGCCGGGAATGCCCAGCGCCAGCGCCACGCCCAGCTGCGCGGCGGTGATCCAGAAACCCACCTGACAGACCTGCCGGGCGATCCCGGCATAGTCCTTGTCCTTGATCGAACGGGTTATGACCGGGCCAAGGATCGGCTCGAAACTGGTCTTGAACTTCTGCGGCAGCGAAGCGATCTGCTGCGCCGCGTAATAGACCCCGACCGCCACTGGCGAGGCAAAGGCGCCCAGAATGGCGATGTCGAGCCGCCGCGTGCCCCATTCGACCAGATCCGCCACGGCGAGCGGGGTGGAGGCCAGCGCCGTCTTCCACAGGCGCAGAGGGTGCGGATTCCACTGTTGCGGCAGTCCGTATGAACGGAAAAGCGGCACCAGCGTTACGGCAAAGGCTGCGCACTTCGCCAAAAGATAGGCCAGCGTCAGCCCGCTTTCCGGAAGGAAAACCAGCAGCGCGCTGGCGCCGATCGTCAGCACCCAGGGCTCGACCAGCGATCGCGCGCGCACGGTCGTCGCCACGTCATAGCGGTAGGCGAGCGCGGCCAGTGTGATCTCGGTCAGGGCATTGGGCAGGATCGCCAGCGGCAGCAACCGGTCCCACGCAGTATACTGCCCGGCCGGGAACATCGGCAGCGGAAAGGCGAAGAGCAGCAGTCCGGCGGCGACCGACAGCAGGGTCGTCAGCACCAGCCCGTCCGCGACAATGCTGGCCGGGTGACCGGGCTCTTCCGCCAGCCGCTGCGCAAGACCGCGCCGCTGGCCGAGCGCGCAGACCTGCGCCACCAGTTCCACCGCGACGATGGCCGAGGCATAGCGCCCCAGCGCCTCGACCCCGTAAAGCCGCCCGGCGATGAACAGGAAAGGCGCGGTGCCGAGCAGCCGCAGCACAAAGCCGAGCACATTGGTACGCCCGCCCTTCGCCAGTGCGGCGATATCCTTCTGGTGTTCGGCTTCGGTCACTGCGCGGCTGCGATCATTGGGGGCGGCCTGCCTCTGCACGGAGCGGGCGGGCGAGCAGGCGGGCAACGGCCTCACGAGCACTGATTTCACCCGAAAGCAGCGCGGCAACCGTCTGAACGATCGGCATGTCGACGCCTTCGCGGGTGGCAATGTCCGCCAGCACCGGCGCGGTGTGCGCGCCTTCGGCCACCGAATTCTTGCCCGCCAGCGCCTCGGCCGAGGACAGCCCCATACCCAGCGCCTTGCCGAGCGAGAAGTTGCGGCTCGATGTGGATGAGCAAGTGAGCACGAGATCGCCAAGCCCGCAGAGGCCGGCAAGCGTATCGGCCCGGCCGCCGCGCGCGAGGCCGAAGCGCAGCATTTCGGCATAGCCGCGTGCGATGAGCGCGGCGCGGGCGTTCTGGCCCAGCTCCAGCCCATCGACCACGCCGCAAGCAATCGCGAGCACGTTCTTTACCGCGCCGCCGATCTCCGCGCCGATCAGGTCGTCCGAATAGTAGGGTCGCAAAGTTGGCCGCGAAATCACCGGAGCGAGCCGGTCCCACTGCGCCTGTCCACCAGCGCAGGCGAGCGTGACCGCAGTGGGCAGGCCGGCGGCGACTTCATGCGCGAAAGTCGGCCCGGACAGCACGGCGATCTCCGCAGACGGCGCGGCTTTCGCGGCGATCTCGCCGGTGAGCATCCCTGTGCCAGCCTCGATGCCTTTCGAGCAGAGCAGAAGGTCCCGCTTGCGGTCGGGCAGATCGGAGAGAACGCGTGCGAGATGCTGCGCCGGGACGACCGCGAGGACTGTCTGTAGATCGGCAATATCGCCAATCTGGTTCGTTGCCGTGACATTATCCGCCAATCTGGCGCTCGGCAGAAACAGGCTGTTGGTTCGCGCCGTATTGATCTCCTCGACCAGCTCCGCCTCACGCGCCCAGAGCAGCACGGGGGTTCCGTCGCTCGCCAGGACTTGCGCGAGCGCTGTGCCCCAGGCGCCTGCGCCGATCACACCGATGGTCATGCCTTCACCCCTGCCCCGCGCACCGGCGCGGCATCGGGATCGAGCGGCCAGCGGGGACGCGCGGCAATATCGAGCGGATCGGGGGCGAAATCGTGGCTCATCAATCGCTCCATTCCGGCCCAGCCGATCATCGCCGCATTGTCGGTACACAGCGCCAGCGGCGGCGCGACGAAAGGCAGGCCGTGTTCGGCGGCGAGCTGTTGCAGCCCGGCACGGATCGCCTGATTGGCCGCAACCCCGCCCGCCACGACCAGCGCGGTCATGTCCCCCGCCGCAGCCATGGCGCGCCGCGTGCGGTCAATGACGCAATCGAGCGCGGCTTCTTGGAACGAAGCGGCAATGTCGGCGTCGGAATAATCAGCTTGATTCTGCTTCGCCCGCATCACCGCGCTTTTCAGTCCGGCGAAGGAGAAATGCGGTTCATCGCTGCCCAGCAAGGGGCGCGGCAGGCGGACCTTTTTCGCATCGCCCTCGCGCGCCAGCCTTTCGACCGCCGGGCCGCCCGGATAGCCGAGCCCGAGGATCTTGGCCGTCTTGTCAAACGCCTCGCCCAGCGCATCATCGATGGTCGTGGCGAGGCGGCAGTAACGGCCAAGTCCCTGCACTTCGAGCACCTGGCAATGGCCGCCGGACACCAGCAGCAGCAAGTAAGGATAGGCCAGCGAGGCATCCGCCAGCCGCGGGCTGAGGGCGTGGCCTTCAAGGTGGTTTACCGCGATCAGCGGCTTTTCGGCGGCCATGGCCAGCGCCTTGGCGCTCACCAGCCCGACCATGACGCCACCGATCAGCCCGGGGCCAGCAGTTGCGGCCACGGCATCGACATCGGCCAGCGTCATTCTGGCATCGGCAAGGGTCGCAGCTATCAGCGGGGCGAGCCGCTCGGCATGGGCGCGGGAAGCGATTTCGGGGACGACCCCGCCATAGGGGCGATGCTCTTCATCCTGCGAGGCAATGCGCTGGGCAAGCACGGTCCGGTCCTCGCGCACCAGCGCGGCCGCCGTTTCGTCACAGGACGATTCAATTCCGAGGACCACCCGCATCGATATCTTTCCCTTAACCGGAATGCCGATTAGGGCAAGC
>NZ_JANPGP010000025.1:0-3614 GCF_031424035.1 Novosphingobium sp. | reverse complement strand
GCAGGCTGGGCAGAGCCGGCATGGCAGGCAGTTCGACGCGTGCGGGCAGCAGCGATGCTTCCGCAGTCTGGCTGTCGATACCGATCGAAGCGCCGCCGAACATCGCAAAACCGGCCATCAGCATGACCGAAAGCGCGGAGGAAAGGGCGAGTTTCTTGCTCATATTCATCGATCCGAATTACTGACCTCGGTTACTATAACTAAGGCAGGTAGATGTTGCAATGCAATATAGGCGGCAAATATGAACGGCAGGTTGCCGTTTCAAGACCTTGCCCAACCCTTGCCCGCGCGACTAAGGCTGGATGATGAGCCGATCACGCAGATCCGATAACTGGGGTTTCCCGCGCTGGGGCGGATACGGCGCCGCGCGTGACGCGGTAACCGTGCGCCTGTGCGACCGCGCCGGCTGCAATGACAAGGGCGATTGCCCCGCGCCCAAGAGCCCCAACAACCCGGACCGCTGGTATTTCTGCCAGCGCCACGCGGCCGAATACAATTCCGGCTGGGACTACTTCGAGGGCCTTGACAAGGAAGAGGCGGCCGAGCGCGAGGCGAGCGAAACGCGCGACAATTCCGGCTATCAGGAAGCCGCGCACTATGGCTGGGGCGGATCAGGCGACGGCAGCCGCAGCCGCGACGAAATGCGCGCGCTCGACGTGCTCGGGCTTGAAAGCGATGCCGATTTCGACGCGGTCAAGAAAGCCTGGCGCGCCAAGGCCAAGCTCGTTCACCCTGACGTGCGCCCCGGCGACGAGGACGCCGCCAAGGCGTTCCAGGCGCTGCAACTGGCCTATGAAGTCCTGCGCGCGGCGGAAGAACGCCGCGAGTGGAAGGGCTGATCCTTAAGCCGGTACGGGGTGCGCGGCTTCGTCCCGCTTCTCATTGCGGCCGAGCAGCAGAAGCATCACCGCACCCAGCACCACCGACACACCGGTGACCACCAGGAACACGTTGAAGTTCCCCGTTGTGCCCAGCGTGTAGCCGAGCAGGATTGCTCCCAGCGAAGTCGAGACGGATGTGATCGCGGTGATCAGGCCCATGACCGACGAATAGACATCAATGCCGAAGCGCTTCGCCACGAGGTAGGCGACGACATCGCCTTCCGCGCCGAAGGTGAAACCGATGCAATAGACCGACAGCAGGACGAGCGCATGGGCGTCAAGGCTGCTGGAAAGGAAGAACAGCCCGATGCTCGGCAATGCCATGGTCAGGAAGGCGACGCGGTAGGGGTTCATCTTGTCGATCGCGAGGCCGGCGAGGAGGCGGCCCGAAAGCTGGCCGAGCATCATCGCCACGGTCGCCTGACCCATCATCATTCCGGTCATGCCATTCTCAAGGATCAGGTTCTTGAGCTGCGCCTGCGGGATCGTCTGCGGCAGGTTGCACAGCATCATCGATCCGCCGAGCATCCAGAACGCCGGATTGCGGAAAATCATCGGATAGTCCTCGCGCGCCTTGCGCTTGGTCTTCAGCACGCCGTGAGTTTTCGCGCCCGGCGGGATGAGCAAGAAGGTGACGACGGCCATGACAATGGCGAAGACTGCCAGCGCCTGATAGCCGCTGCGCCAGCCCAGCGTCTCGACGATCCAGTTGAGCATGATGCCCACCGGAATGCCGAACAACGCCGGCCCCGAAGCGACAATGGCAAGCGCCAGACCACGCGATTTCTTCACGTACTGCACGGCCAGCCGGCTGTAGACGGTGGCCGTCGTGGTCATGCCCAGCACCCCCTGGGCGACGAACAGCATCGAATAGACCTCGATCGATCCGTTCATCAGGCTGAGGCCGAGATAGATCAACGGCATGGCCAACATGCCGATCAGTGCCGTCATTCGCACGCCGAGCACGTCAGCCAGACGCCCGACAAAGGGCAGCGCCAGCGAGGAAAACAGGCCGAGCGATCCGACATAGGCGAAGGACGAAGGCGTCCAGTTGTTGGCCGTTATCAGCGATGGGGCCATCGTGCTGATCACCGTGCCGGCGAGCGACATGCCCGAGCCGAGCCCGACAGTGGCCGCAAGCAGCGGACGCCAGTTATCGCGAAGTTCGCTCAGATAGGCCATGTGCCGAAGTTCTCCCAACCGGTCGGCTGCGGCCTTCCTTGGGGGCGGGTTGTCCGCGATTGCCCGGGCGCGGTCAATCGTAAGGGCTATCGCCAGAGCGGTGCTTGCCAAGGCCGGCGCGCAAGGTTAGCCTCCCCTCCATCGCCCGGCCACATGGGGCAGGCCATCAGCGACCAGGGTCCGCACGCAAGGCACTCGCCTCGGGGGGAAATGGACCTATGTCTGCAGATATCGTTTCGCCGGTGGCCAAGGCCGCCCGCGTCCAGTCGCTTGATGTCCTGCGCGGCATTTCGCTGCTGGGCATCCTAATGATGAACATCACCGCTTTTGGCCAGATCATCCAGGCCTATGGCAATCCAATGGTCGATGGCGGTGCCACCGGCAAGGACCTGCTGGCCTTCGAGATCATCAACGTCGGTTTCGAAGGCACGATGCGCGGCATCTTTTCGCTGCTGTTCGGCGCTGGAATTGTCCTGCTGACCGAGCGCATGGAAAAGGCCGGCGATGGCGCCATGGCAGCCGAAGTTCACTTCCGCCGCATGTTGTGGATGATGCTGTTCGGCATCGTCCATTGGGCGCTGCTGCTGTGGTACGGTGAGATCCTGTTCAACTATGCCATCTGCGGGCTGGTGCTGTTTTCGTTCCGCAAGCTGCCAGCGCGCAAGCTGGCGATCATCGGCGCTGTACTGCTGGTCGGTGCGGCGCTGCTCGGCAATCTCAAGCTGTCACAGACTATCGAAAACCATGATGCCGCCGTTGCCGCGCAACAGGTCAAGGCATCGGGCGTGGCCCTGAACAAGGATCAGGAAGCCGCGATCGAGACATGGAAAAAGGCCGAGTCCAATCATTGGCCGACCGATGAAGAAAAGGCCGAACAGACCGGCTGGCATTCGGGTTCCTGGTGGAGCGCGGTGAAGGGCCAGTTCAATCTGAGCTATGAATTCCAGTGGACCTCGATGCCTGAATGGCTGGCGTTTGACATGGTGCCGTTCATGTTGATCGGCATGGCGCTGCTGAAGTGGGGCGTGCTGGGCGGCGGCCTGCCGGTGCGAAGCTATGCCGGAATGATGATTGTCGGATACGGCATCGGCATTCCGCTGGGGCTTTATGAACTGAGCATCTACCTTGATGGCCAGTTCGCCACGCTGGCCTATGCCAGGGCCGGGGAGACGTACCAGATCAGCCGCCTGGCCATGGTCATCGGCCATCTCGGGCTGGCCTTGCTGGTAATCCGGATGGGTCTGTTCAAAGGCTTGCAACGCGCGCTGGCGGCCGTGGGGCAGATGGCGCTGAGCAACTACATTTCCCAGACGCTGATCTGCACCGCGTTGTTCTACGGCTTCGGCTTCGGCCTGTTCAGCCACTTTGACCGGCACGAGCTATACTACATCGTCTTCGCCATCTGGGCGGTGCAACTGATCTGGAGTCCGCTGTGGCTGGCGCGCTTCCGCTTTGGCCCGATGGAATGGCTGTGGCGCTCGCTGACGTACTGGAAGCGCCAGCCGATGAAAATCTGACCCGAGCCCCCGCGCAGGCGGGGGCCTCAGGCCA